>CAMCWV010000001.1 GCA_945882915.1 Waddlia chondrophila WSU 86-1044
TGCCGGTTTCCTGATACACCCTTTGCGTCTCTGCCAAGCTGTTATTCCACAGCCACCGCGCGCACCCGAATGCCTTGGCAAGAGATTCTTCTTGTTTTGAGTCTGGGTAGATGCGAATTTTTGTGGCCGTTAACATGGCTTTAGTATACACTCAATTCACAGTAAGTCAAGAACTAATTGCATGGGCGGCTACGCCACCCGCGCTATTCATCCCCGGCCTGAACGCCGGGGTTTTCCGCGCAGTCCTGATAAAGCTGCCTTCCTAAAACCTGATTTTTTACCAACTATGATGATACACAGCAAACTCTTCGCTACTACTACCCTCACCACCTTTTCGTGTTTCTTTGCGCCCGTTTTGGCATCGCCAGCAAAGACACCCGCTCAGCTAAACACGCTCGCCTCAAGCCTCGATCCCCAGTCGGCCTCAGAGCACCTTGCCTTCTATGAACTCTACCCAACCACCGAGCAAGGAAGACTCGCTCTAAGAAAGACCTACGAGCTTTTAACCGGACAAAAAGACTACGTTCAGGAAGATGTCGGCGAGCTCACCCTCCACAGTCAGGCCGTAGAGGCAATAGTCTCGCTTGTTAACCCCCTTCCGACACACACAACAGCGCCAATACTAAGGGAGCAACAGTTAGCACTCATCGACAAGCTTGCAGCAAAGCTCCCCAACCGAAAGCTCAAGGGGCACCTTGCCACCTCAGAAGAAGAGGTTCTCGCTCTTGACTCTTCTGAAGTTGACCTTGCCAGAGGGCTACTGCTATCACAAATGGAGACTACCACCACCGGCCTTGCTGGTGTTAGAAGCTACGAAGCTCTCCTAGATCTGATGGCGCTGCAAATTCTTTGCCGAACATCTCTTAACGCCCCTCCAGAAGAAAAAATTAGGGCGATGAACCGGCTTATATTTAAAGAGCTCCACTTTAGGTTCCCCCCTCACTCTCTCTACAGCGACAACGTCGACCTTTACACGCTCCTGCCTGCTGTTTTAGATTCTCGCCGCGGGATTTGCTTGGGAGTTTCAACACTCTACATCTGCTTAGCGCAACGTTTAGGCCTTACCTTAGAAATGATCACCCCTCCAGGACACATCTATGTCCGCTACCGTGATGGTGACGAGATCATCAACATCGAAACAACAGCCAGAGGCATTGACCTCCCCTCCGAAATCTACTTAAGCGTTAACACTCGCTCACTTCAAGAACGAAATATCAAAGAGGTCGTTGGGCTCACCTACCAGAACCAAGCCGCCGCCTTTTGGCATCAAAAAGACTATAACAAGGCAATTCAAGCCTATCTAAAAGCTCTGCAATATATTCCAGGAGACCCCCTCCTGAACGAATTCTTGGCCTATCAATACCTTTTCATAGGGGAAACGAAAAAAGGAAAAGAGATCCTTAAAACCATTCGCAATCTAGTACCCGATTACGCTGTCTCAAAAGACACAATAATCCAAGACTATCTCGATGGAAATACTTCTGCAGAAGGGCTCAAGACGGTGATGATGGAAGTCGACGAAACACGCGAGTCGATCCTCAAAAAGCAAGAGAAGCTGCAAGAGCTCATTAAAAAATATCCAAAATTTAGGACCGGCTGGTTTTATTTAGCCATAACATGGCTGCAGCTAAATAGGGAGCAAGAAGGGCTTGAGGCGTTAAAGGTGTGCCACAGGCTCGACGCAACAAACCCCACCGTAGAGTACTACTTAGCTGCCCTTTATTTAGGAAGATTCGACTACAATAATGCCTGGAAGCATTTTAGGATCGCAGAAAGCTTGGTGCGCGCCAGAGACCACCACCCCTCCGCGCTTGACAAGCTCATGCGCGAGCTACTTGCCTACGCCCCTGAGTAAGCTTCTGGAAGTGGTGACATGCAAAACCCTGAAACTTGGGGAGTAAGCGAAACGAGCTCCTTAAGCGGCCCACGCTACCTTCATGTGATGGCAAACGCTTGTTTAGGATGATTTTTTCCTCTTTGATTCTTCTATTTGGTTCTTCTATAAGGGTGGCGTGAAATCCTTTTTCAGACTAATATACTCTTCGTAGTTGAAAACGGGAATTTGGACGGCGCCAAAGCTCCCGTTTTCAACTACGAGGAGTATATAAGCGAGATTACTATTATCAAGATTTCTATTCAGGAGTGCCATGGGACCCGTCTCAGACAGAAATACACCCTCTAGTACTCCTTCTGGCCTATCCAAAGTCTTTGATTATGCGCCAGGGCACCATGAATTCAAAAGCCTCTACTTTAAGGAACACGAAACTGAGTACTTAAGGCTCGTTGAAAACGGACAGACCCCCAGTACGCTTTACATAGGCTGCAGCGACTCCAGAATTATTCCCGATCTCATTCTAGGAACAAAACCAGGTGATCTTTTCATTATCAGAACCGCAGGGAACCTCGTCCCCAAATACTCCCCAGACATCGCCTGGGACGGCGTTGCCGCCTCAATTGAATACGCTGTTTCAGTCCTCCAAGTCAGCGATATCATCGTCTGTGGCCACTCCCACTGCGGAGCTATCAAAGAGCTGTTAGAGCCACAAACAACTCCCGAACAAATAATGATCAAAAAGTGGCTTGCTCTTGCTGAAAAGGCCAAGCAAATAATGGCCTTACTTAGCACGGCAAGTAGCAAGCCCACTCTCGCTGAAAAATGCGCTATTACCGAACACATCTCTGTGATCTGTCAACTCGACCACCTTATGTCTTTCCCTTTCATTAAAAAGAAAGTCGACGAAGGAGATCTCTTTTTACATGGCTGGTATTATACGATTGAAACAGGAGAAATTGACTACTACGACACCGCAAGCTACAAATTTCACCCACTCGACTCTGCTGCCAAAAAAAAACACTCTAATGACCTCTTATAACAATCGATTTAGACCACTTTATCTCCTTGTTGGAGCCTTTCTTGTCATCCAGATGGCCCTGCGCATCACTCTAGGCGTAGTCTCATTTCATGAAATTGACCACTCTGCATGGGAATGGATCAAAATCTACGCCAGCGGACTTTTTTTTGATCTTCTTGCAGCAACCTACTTAGCTACGCCGTTTATTTTGTACTTAATGCTAGCACCCACCCGTTGGCTCCAAACAAAAGGGCACCGGTTCCTCGTCTACTTGGGTCTTTTTGCCACTCTCTACTTCTTTGTCTTTGTTGCATTTGCCGAATACATTTTTTGGGAAGAGTTCTCAACACGTTTTAACTTCATCGTTGTTGACTATCTGATCTATACACAAGAGGTTGTCGGCAATATCAAAGAGTCTTATCCACTTCCAATACTGCTCGGGCTAATGTTTGTCGTTGCATCATTCTTCTTTGTTTTGCTACTAGGGGCGGTTAATAAATGCCTTAGACACACCTCTCAAAACAGCAACTATTTCTTACAAGGTGCCGGCCTTCTCGCCCTAGTTGGCCTTATTTTTTTTACCCCTTCCCCTGCTATTCCCCCACCTCTTTCCACAAACAGCTACCACAACGAACTGGGCAGCAACGGCATTTACAACTTCTGTCACGCTTTTTGGCACAACCACCTCAATTACAAAAAGATTTACCTTTCCATAGACGAAACAGAGGCGTTTACAACTGTCAGAAAGCTCCTCCAGTCAAAGAACTCTACTTACAACACAGTGACACCTACTGATCTTGGAAGAAAAATCATTCAGCCGGGCGAAGAGAAACCTCTTAACATCGTCATCCTCGTTGTAGAAAGCCTCAGTGCAAGCTTTTGTGGCGACTTTGGCAACCAAAAAGGACTCACCCCCTATCTCGATAAACTCTCTAACGAAAGTCTCCTCTTTACGAACCTCTACGCAACAGGGACTCGGACTGTGCGCGGGCTGGAAGCTGTAACCCTATCGCTACCACCACTTCCTGGTGGCTCTATCGTACGGCACCGCACCCACGACCGCCTCTTTTCAACAGGAGGCATCCTCGCTGAAAAAGGGTACAAAACAAAATTCATCTATGGCGGATTTGGCTATTTCGACAACATGAATGCCTTCTTTAGCCATCTTGGATTCACGATCATCGACCGGACAGCAATCCCCTCTCAAAATATTACCTTCTCAAATATCTGGGGCGTCTGCGACGAAGATCTTCTGAATGTCTGCCTTCAAGAGTGCGCCGCCTCTTACAAAGCAAAACAGCCTTCCTTTTCGATTGTCATGACAACGTCTAATCATAGACCCTTCACCTATCCAGACGGAAAGATAGAGATTCCCTCTCATAGCGGCAGGAATGGCGCAGTAAAATACACTGACTTTGCTATCGGCAAATTCCTTGAAGCTGCCAAAAAAGAACCTTGGTTTGAAGAGACTGTGTTTGCAATCGTCGCCGACCACTGCGCTAGCAGTGCTGGAAAGGCTGATTTGCCCGCATGGAATTACCATATTCCGTTATGGATCTACAGCCCTAAACATATTGCTCCAGGACGCGTAAATACGCTGGCAAGCCAAATTGATGTTGTCCCAACAGTTTTGGGTCTTTTAAATATGAGCTATGAAACCCGCTTGTACGGCAAAAACATCCTCGACATGCAACCTGAAGAAGAGCGTGCCTTCATCAGCAACTATCAGTTAGTGGGCTTGCTTAAGAAAGAATTACCTAAAAATCATGTGCCTGAAAACAATCAACTCGTCATTCTCAAACCAAAACAAAGACATTCAGCCTATTTATATGAGCCTGATCAAAAACGGCTCGTCCTCATAGAGACCCCGCCCGAGCTTCTTACAGAAGCGATCAGTTACTATCAGACAACAAGCACTCAATTTGAATAAAAAGATAACAGTTCACATACCCCTCAGGGCGTTCTAATGGAAATGATTTGACAGTCATTAGGTAATCAAAAATACATCGTAACAGTTCACATACCCAGAGCGACTTTATCAAGAAAGATTTGACGCTTATAGGGGGTGTTTTGGCAGCCTGACGATTGAAGTGGCATTGCCCGCTTTCCTCCCTCTCTATTTTCTCTCACGTTCTCTGTGTTTCAAAAATATTAATACCAGTTTTTTTTAACCACAGAGGCGTGAGAGAACGTAAGAGAAAATACAAAAAAGTTTGTAATAGTTCACATGCACCGACGAAGGAGGGGTATGTGAACTGTTACGTAGAATTTACCTTCATGGTCATTTTATTGGTGGACAGAGATGACTCTGGCCTGCACAACGCGGTTGCGGCTCTGATTTATCAACTGATACGGATAGAGGCCGTTATCGCTAAAACCTACGTGAATTTCGTTCCCTTCAAACCAATGCCAATAAACATTAGAACGGTCATCCGGCTTAACCTCAAAGATATACCCATTGGTTAACTCTACCGTCTCTCCACAGCCTGTTATTTTGTTGCACTTAAGAGGCCCGCTGCTTGGTCCTCTGATGAGCTTTGTCAGTACAGTCCTATCTCTATTCGTATTTGTCAGGCGGTAAGGGTAGTAGTAATCCCCGCTATAGTAGATCACCGTAGGATCTGCTTTGCGCCATTTCCAATAGACCTCTGAGTGGTCTGACATCCTTACTTCCCAAAGCGACCCGTCGTTAAACAGCAAGTAGCCGCCGTTAAGCATGATCCCAGAAAGTCTATGAACAGCTGCTTTTGGCTCTATGTGAATGACTGCAAACACATACTCATGACGTGACTCATTAATTATCTTCGCAGGGAAATTGAGATCGCCACTTGTGTCGATGCGGATGATGTCACGTTGAGCCCAAAAACGGACAAAGCGCCGAGCATCTGGATGAATCCTCCAGAAAGTTGTGTCTTCTAAAGCAACACACTCTCCATCATTGAAGATTCTCGCAACCCAATGCACTGAAAGATCTCTTGAAGAAATACTTGGAAGATGCGGTGAAGAAAATGGTGCTAAAGGCGGCGTCTGCTCAGCATGTAAGCTCCAAAAACCGGAAAGCAAAACCACTGGAAGAACCAAAAACGCTACCCATCTCTTCATAATCAACAGCCTCGTTAAAATACACTTCTCTTAGTTGAAAACGGGAATTTATAGCAATGACAGAAGAGCTAACAGCGGCGCTAAAATCCATGCTTTTATTTCTTGAATTTGGTACAACAAACTCTTATGAACACACTTATTGATGACCTCTTCCAGTTTTTGCGCAGCTCACCCACAGCATGGCACTGTGTCGCCAACACGACCAAAACGCTTACTGCACAAGGGTTTGTTGAGATTAATGAAAAAGATCTTTGGAACCTTCAGCCAGGTGGTAAGTACGTCGTAAACCGCAACGGCTCGTCTCTTTGCGCCTTTACCCTTCCCAAAATATCCCCCTCCCGCTGCACCCTCCTAGCAGCCCACACAGACAGCCCCGCTTTAAAACTCAAGCCAAACGCAGAGTTCCGCGTTAACAACATGATCATGCTTGGCGTAGAAGTTTATGGGTCGCCCCTTCTAAACTCATGGCTTAACCGTGGACTAGGGATTGCTGGACGAATTACTGTCGCAACGGGGGCTGGCAAAATCGAAAGTCGCCTTGTCTCCCTCACAGATCACCCCGTTACGATCCCGCAGCTGGCCATTCATCTCGACAGGGATGTCAACACCAAGGGCCTAATCCTCAATAAACAAGACCACCTCAGCGCTCTTGCAGCTTTAGACAGCGACTTAAAAGAGGCCTGCTATCTAGAAACTGTTTTAAAATCTTACGTAAAAGGCGACACCCTTCTCGATACGGAGCTTTTTCTTTACCCACTAGCAAAGCCTCGCTACGTTGGCTTCCAAAAAGAACTTTTCACCTCTTATCGGATCGATAACCTAGGGAGCGTACACGCAGCCGTGCAAGCGCTGCTGACAGCAAACGCTACTCCTCAAAACAGTATCCGGATGATTATGCTTTGGGATAATGAAGAAATAGGGTCAGAGACTGCTCAAGGAGCCGCCTCGCCATTTCTTTCAGATGTCTTAGAACGGGCGTGCCTTTCTATCAATATGAACCGCGAGGCCTATTTGCGGCTCATTACCGAGTCTCTTTGCGTTTCCATAGACATGGCACATGCCTTGCACCCCAACTACACAGGAGCACACGAGCCGCACCACCAGCCACTTTTAAGCAGAGGTATCGTCCTCAAAAACAACGCACAGCAGCGCTATGCGTCTAATGCAGCCACTTCAGCTGCCGTTGTACACGCCTGTCACCAGCAGCAACTTGAGTTACAAAAGTATGTAGTGAGATCTGACATGCCTTGCGGATCAACAATAGGCCCTATCCACGCCTCCCGAACAGGGATGCCAACGGTGGACATTGGCTACCCACAGCTTTCGATGCACAGCGCAAGAGAGCTCGCCTCTTGTCAAGACCACCTCTCTATGTGCCAGCTCCTCAAAGCCCTCCTCGAAGCCCGCTAGAATTCAAATAGGATTTAAACGCAAAGGCGCAAAGAAATGCGAGTTTTGAAAGACAGAGAAAACAAAAACAGAGCAATAAGTTAAAAAAGGGAACAGCCCTCTCCAGGGCTTAAGGAGCGAGCGGTAGCGAATCTCTTTGGAGTCCTGGGATTTGTCCTACGCTTTTATTGGCCCTCGACATGTCGAGGGCCAGACACACACGTTCGCTTACTAAGGTTCAGTGGACTCGACATGTCGAGTCCTAACAAAACGTTGGACATGTCCTAGCACTCCAAAGAGCTTCGCTACGCTCGCTCCTTAAATTTTGGGGAGGGCGAGCTGCCCTTTGGCCTTTGCAACGACATTGTCAACCGTAAAGCCAAACTTCTTCTGCAGCTCTTTAAGAGGAGCAGAAGCGCCAAAAGTGCGCATTCCAATGGCACTGCCTGTTAAGCCAATATACCGCTCCCATCCAAATGTGGAGCCTTGCTCAACAGAAACGCGCGCCTTGATTGCAGGTGGAAGCACCGAGTCTTTGTAGCTTTGTGATTGATGCTCAAATAGCTCACAAGAAGGCATGCTAACAACGCGTGATTTGATCCCTTCAGCTTTAAGCTTCTCGTGGGCATCCACGCAAAGAGAGACCTCGCTGCCTGTACCAATCAAAATTACAGAAGGCTCGCCATCATCAGGATCTGCAAGGACATAAGCGCCGCGACGCACCCCTTCTACCGAAGGATATTTCTTGCGGTCAAAAGTTGGCATTGCCTGCCTGCTTAAAATTAAAATCGCCGGCTCGTGACGAAGCCCCATGATGATACGCCAGCTTTCTACCACTTCATTTGCATCGCCTGGCCTAAGAACGACGACCCCGGGAATTGCGCGCAAAGAGACGATTTGCTCTACAGGCTGGTGTGTCGGACCATCTTCTCCAACGCCAATAGAGTCGTGAGTGAAGACATATATAGGCGAGATTTCCATCAAAGCAGCCAATCTAAACGGCGCTCTTCCGTAGTCACTAAAAATAAGGAATCCAGAGCCGTAAGGACGGATCTTTGAAAGAGAAAGTCCATTAAGAATAGCCCCCATAGCATGCTCACGGATGCCAAAGTGAAAATTACGCCCTCCGGGTGTCTCGGCAGTAAAATCACCAGCACCTTCGAAGGTGAGCCTTGTAAGCGTTGAAGGGGCAAGGTCAGCAGAGCCCCCAATGAGCCAAGGGATGTTTTTCGCAAGAGCATTTAACACCTTTCCAGAAGCATCTCTTCCAGAAAGCCCTTTTGCATCAGCAGGGAATGTAGGAATCCCCTTCTCCCAGTCCTCAGGCAGCTGCCTACGGAACATTCTAAGAAGCTGATCAGCAAGTGCTGGATGTTTCTTTGTGTATTCTTTTAGTAATTCAAACCAGTCCTTGCGATCCTTGCTCGCCCGAGATCCGATTCCATTTTTAAAATGTTGGATAGCTTCTGGCGGCACAAGGAACTTCGCCTCTTCTGACCATCCATAGTTTCGCTTGGTGAGTCTAATCTCTTCGTCTCCCAAAGGAGTGCCATGAGCTCCGGGCGTATCTTGCTTAGTTGGCGCTCCCCATGCAATGTGACTATCAACAATAATCAACGTGGGGCGATCTTTTGTTTTATGGAACGTTTTAATCGCCCGCTCAAGCATCTCTAAGTCGTTAGCATCGGCTACGCGAACAACATTCCATCCGTAAGCCATAAAACGCGTTGCGACATCTTCGCTAAACGCCAACTCGGTGCTCCCTTCAATCGTAATCTTGTTGTTGTCATAGATCCAGCAGAGGTTAGAAAGCTTCAAGTGGCCTGCTAAAGAAGCAGCTTCGCTAGAGATCCCCTCCATCATACATCCATCGCCGCACATGGCGTAGGTGTTATAGTTGTACATTTCAAAGCCGGGGCGGTTGAAGTATTGCTGTTGCCACTTTGCAGCAATTGCCATCCCGACGCTTGTTGCAAGCCCCTGCCCTAGAGGCCCTGTTGTCGTCTCAATTCCTGAGGTCCAACGGTATTCGGGGTGTCCGGGACATTTGCTGCCCAGCTGGCGAAAGTTTTTGATATCATCGAGCGTGACAGAGACAGTGCCGAGCTTCTCATATTTCGCATTAACAGCCTTGACTTCACAAAGGTGGAGAAGGGAGTAGAGCAGCATTGAAGCGTGCCCCATCGAGAGAACAAAGCGGTCTCTGTTTGGCCAAATCGGATCGTCGGGACAAAACTTCAGAAAGCGATTCCACAAACAAAAAGCAACTGGGGCCATTGCCATCGGAGTTCCTGGATGCCCAGAATTTGCCGCTTGAACAGCATCCATTGAAAGGGTGCGTATGGTATTGATACAGAGCTGATCGAGCTTTTTGTTTTGTTCTACTTTAGCTTTATCATCGTGCGTTCCAGCTGACATAGCAATACTCCTTGTGGATTCTTAATCTTATATACTCCTCTTAGCTGAAAACTCACCGTAACACTACAATTAATAATTTAACCACAAAGAAGAAGGGAAACTGTTTAGGCATTTTCGCCATCTTTGATGCAGTTTCTACCGGCAGCTTTGGCGCGGTAGAGCGCCTCGTCGGCTCTTTGAATAAGCATACACATCGAATCCCCTGGGCGCGAGCAGCTTAATCCGATTGAAACTGTGCAGGAAAACTCTCCTTTAGGGCTCTTGTATTTAAGCGCAGCAAACTCCTCGCGAATGCGCTCTGCAATCATAAGCGCTTTGTCTTGAGGCGTATGAGGAAGCACCAGGCTAAACTCCTCTCCTCCAAAGCGGGCAACGGTATCGTAAGATCTGCAATTTGTCAGGAGCACCTTCGCCAATTGTTTCAAAACGACATCCCCCACAAGATGTCCATAAACATCATTCACTCTCTTGAACTTGTCCAGATCAAGCATCAGCAGTGCTAGCTTTTCACCAGACTCCTCTGGAGAGCGCTTGATCCTTGCTAGCTCTTTGTGAAACGCTGACTCAAAAAAAGCGCGGTTATAAAGACCTGTGAGAGTGTCGTGGGTAGATTCTACGCGAAGCCTGTCAATAAGTTTTTCGATCTCAAAAGCCTTTTGCTGATGTACAGTTCCAAGCGCCCCAAAAACGATGCCAAAAATAAGTGGGTGAGCGATGAAGAACCAGTAGAAAGGATGATTTATAAGTATCGCAGCAAGCGAACCCGAGTCTTGCAGCTCATAGAGCAACTGCCCGTGGTGCATCAACATAACAAGAGGAATGGGGAAGCCCCACAAGATTCCAAAGCATAGATATCCATTAGTGAATGGATTGTAGGTATGCCCTTGTTTTAGGGCTGCGCCAAACTCTTTGATATAGGCAACGACTGTTGTCATGTATATACTCCTCGTAGTTGAAAACGGGAATTTGCACTAGCGCCAAAGCCCCGTTTTCAGCTACGAGGAGTATACACGCCTGATTAACTTGAGTTCTTTATACCGACTTTCAATTAATTGTATCACATATACTCCTCGTAGTTGAAAACGGGAATTTGGACTAGCGCGAAAGCTCCCGGGGCTGAACGATTGTAAGTGCCTTAGTATTAGAAATACAAAGGGCACTTGCGATCGTTCAGCCCCGGGGCTTTGGCGCCGTCGAAGTTCCCATTTTCAGCTACGAGGAGTATATACTCCTCGTAGTTGAAAACGGGAATTTGGACTAGCGCGAAAGCCCAGACCGAGCAAACACCTCTGGGAAGCTGGATTGCCTTTAGTGTGTAACCAGACCGTCTCGGTCTGGGATCTAACCTGCCGCCAAACAAACGTTTGTTAATGGCTCAGCCTGAAATCCCAGACCAAAGTCTGCCCACGTTACCTTCTGGAGAGGGCAAGCGCTTGTGGGTAACTAGAGCGAAACATTAAAACTTGCGCTAAAGGGATTGTCTGCTATAAAACGCAGGAAATGGATAAATTTAGCCTCAGCGACCCCATACCCCACCCGCAGCACACCTCCCTGCGGAAAGAGCTCCAACAAAAGAACAAAGGAACGCTCTCTGACGCTCAACTAAAAATTGTTGGGCAAAAGATTGCCGCAAACCAGCAAAACCAACCAAGCAATCAGATTCCAAAAGCGCTTCCAAATGCACCTTCAAAAGACCCCTCCACAAAGACTCCAAACCAAATCAAAGCCCTTATCGCGCAGCACAATACTCAAGAGGTTGATTCTCGAATAAATCGCCTCTTCCTCGCCGCCGCCGCTCTTGCAAACCCCGCTCTTGCAAACCCCAATCTTGCAGAGAACCTCCGGAGCCAAAAAGAAGGGGCTATCACCAAGCTCTTTACCGGATCTATGCGCCGCGGCGAAAAAATCATTGATACAGAAATGTTCGAAGCCAAACTCCTTTCACTGCTCGACGACAACCTTAAAGAGGCCCCAGCAGAAGCAAATGCGGTAAAAGCGCTCTACAAGAAGCTCTCTGAGCCAATCGGACAAGCAAATGCAGCCCTAAAGTTCTTTCAAAACCTCCATAAAGAGTTCGGCGAAACAGCTCTTACTGTTTGGAACCAAATCCCTCAAAATAGAAGAGTCTCTCTCCTCGAAGGACAAGAGGAGTTAACCGAAGAAATGCACGCATCGATTATCAAACGATGCAATAAACTATCCCTCAAAAAAATAAAAGATGAGGTGCCCGAAAAGGTCTTTGATATCACCTGGAATCAAATATCTAAGACACATCAAGCGCTCTTTAACTCTGGGGAAAAAACCCTCTCCAAGCCTATGCAGGAAATTTTTATTAAAGCTTGCAACGAAGAAATTCTGAACGGCTTTAGAGAAAAGTTCTCCCCTCACATCGTAAAGCAGGTTCTTGAAGAGGTCGCAGATGTAGAAACGCTTGGTGAGATCAATGGAGGGCAGCGCCTTCTCAACTCTGCATTTCAAACTGGATTCGAGAAAGTATGTAACGCTGTCCATACTAAGATGATCGTCAGCGTTAAGAACATGAAGTTTATCAGGAGCCTTCAAAAATGCTTCGGCGAAGAGGTCTTCAAAAAAGCCTGGAATGGCAGGGTGCCTGCTCGCATTCGCGATGGAATTTCAGAGGGAACAACAGCAGCAACAGGAAAGATCGCCCAGAAAATCTTACAAAAATGCACAGAGGCATGCATTTATTCACCTAAACCCCTGACAAAAGAGCGGGTTAAAGCGCTCCAAAAGGCATCAAAGAGCTTAGAACAATCGGGCCTTACCATCCCTTCTGACCTGCGCACTCTAATAAAAACGTTAAGTCAAGCCTTTACAGCTTTAGAGCTAAGTACATCCGCTAGTCTATCGAAGACCCAAAAAGACAGAGTAGCGCCAGCTCGAACAACTGGCGGGATCAGTGGATCCTATTTCCTTAAAGGGGTAAAAAGCCAGTCTGAAGCCCTAAAACTAACAAGCAACGCCCCCTCCCTCTTGATCTTCAAACCTGAGCTCGAAGAGATCTACGGCCCAGAAAACCCCCACACATGCTACTCTTTTCCGCTCCCTAAACTTGACGGCGAGAGGCGCACAATAACGCAGAATTTAAGAGCCCCTTTAGGATCGCGTAGCTTCCGCCTCGGGAACCCTTCGGGAGAAGCTTCAAAAAAGGAGCACGTTGCCTACCTTCTTGACCACGATCACTTTTCCGGCGTCCCGCTGACACTTTCGGTAGAAGTGCCAAATAACCCCTTATTTGTTCAAGGGACGGCTACAAAAACGGGATCTGTTCAAGTGTTCCAGCCAGGTTGTAAAGAGCTTGGTCAGTTAACTGTTGATCAGCAAAAAATGGTAAACCCCCAAAACCTAAAACGGATTGGGATCTTAGATATTCGCCTAGGTAATAATGATCGCCACCAAGGGAATATCTTGGCCAGAGAAATAGACTCTGGTGCTGATAAAATTTACGACCTAATCCCTATTGACCATGGCTTGACCCTTCCCGACAGCCTTAATGAAATGCACTTGGACTGGACAGTGCTCCCCGCTTCACGCATCTCTTTCGACGAGGAAGAGCTAGCCTATATTGCTAAGCTTGATCCCGACAAAGACACCGCAATCTTAAGAGCGCAAGGGATTCGTGAACCATGCATCCTCCCAATGGTTGCCCGGACAATCGTCTTGCAAGAAGGGGCAAAGGTGGGGCTGAATCTATTTGACATTGCCTCTATATTCCAAGAGAAGGGGAAAGTCTGCAAGTTTGCAAACATGTACAAAAAGGCAGAAGAGGCAGTTGAGGCGAAAGGGACCTCCTTTAAGGAAGAATTTACAAGAAATGCAGCTGAATTGGTAAACATCCTTGCTCAGTGGTAGCCGGAAAGCATCACAGCAAAAGCAGAAGGAAAATCTTAAGCTTTGGCAGCTTCAGTGGCAAGTCACTCGTCAATAATTCGAATACTTGCCAAATCATATATACTCTCTTAGCTGAAAATGGGAATTTGGCGCCGTCCAAATTCCCGTTTTCAGCTAAGAGGAGTATATTTAAGGAGGGAGCGTAAGCAAAGCTCTTTGGAGTGCTGGGACAAGTCCAACGCTTTCACCAGTCCTCGACATGTCGAGGACTGTACGAAACTCTCGCTTACTAAGGCTGAGTGGACTCGACATATCCCGGCGTACGATGTGGTGGACTGCTACGCTTTACTAACCCAACAAGCGCGCGCACTCCTCGACATGTCGAGGAGTGGTGAAAGCGTTGGACAGGTCCCAGCACTCCAAAGAGCTTCGCTTACGCTCGCTCCTTAATCGCGCTTCGCGCTAGCCCACATTCTCGTTTTCAGCTGCGAGGAGTATAGATGATTTTACGATCACAAGGAGAAAAGCATGAGGCTAGTTGACACGTCAAGCAACCATACTGTTGCACAGTATGACGGAAGCCAGGTCACCTTTCCAAAAGACAGCGCGCTAAAGAGTGTCATGGAAAGTAGAGGGATCTATATTCCTCCAGTAGAGCGTCATGACGAGTTTGCTGGGAGAACCTATGTTGAGATCAAAGATGGGGACCTCTTTGCCAAGGCATTTATAGAAATCTACTACGTTTTCACCATGAATAAAGACATCTACACGTGGAAAGAGGATTAATCCCAAGCAAAAACAAAGCCCAGACCGAGACGACTTCCTATTTATATACTCCTCGTAGCTGAAAATGGGAACTTGGACGGCGCGAAAGCTCCCGCGGCTGAACGATCGCAAGTCCCCCTATTAACAAACGTTTGAAGGCTCCTTGTTTTTTTGTTGCTGCTATGCGAGGCTTGAAAATAAAAGGGACAACACTCAAATGAAACTCAGCTTTTTAGGTGCAACAGAAACAGTCACTGGCTCGAAGTACCTGCTTCAAGAAGATGACACCCACTACTTAATCGATTGCGGCCTATTTCAAGGGCATAAAGAGCTGCGAGAGCGCAACTGGCACCCACTCCCTATCAAAGCCTCAAAGATCAAAGCGGTTCTCTTAACCCATGCCCACCTCGATCACAGCGGTTACCTTCCCCTGCTCGTAAAAAATGGCTTTAGAGGCCCTATTTATGCCTCTCATGGGACACGCGATCTTTGCGAAATTATTTTAAGAGACTCCGGCCATATCCAAGAAGAAGATGCAAAGTTCGCGAACCGGCACGGATACACAAAACACAAACCAGCGCTCCCTCTTTACACCAAAGAAGATGTTGAGATGACCCTCAAAAGGTTTCATACCGTCCCCTTCGACAAAGAACTCCCCTTAAGAAAAGGGTTCACTTTTAAACTTACCCACTCGGGTCACTTAGTCGGATCTGCTTTCATAACACTAAAAAACGAACACACTACGCTTGTTTTCTCTGGGGATGTTGGCCGTCTTAATGACGCCATCATGCGCCCTCCAGAAAGGATCCCCTTTGCTGACTACCTAGTCCTAGAATCGACATACGGAGACCGCCTCCACCCTAAAGGAGACATCTCAGCCCATCTTGCCGAAGTGATCAATACCACTATTGCAAAAGGGGGCTCGATTGTCATTCCAGCCTTTGCTGTTGGCAGATCCCAAACAGTGCTCTACGACATCTACAAGCTGAAGCAAGAAAAAAGAATCCCTGGAAATATTCCCGTTTATTTAGACAGCCCCATGGCAGAAAATGCAGCGCCACTTCTCTGCAAATATGCCAATGAACACTCTCTTGCTGAAGGGGTCTGCTCGACCTTCTCCTCTTCAGCTGAGTACCTCCGCACTCCAGAAGACTCTAAGAAGATCAATACCTTAACCACTCCCTGCATCATTATTTCTGCAAGTGGCATGGCTGAAGGGGGAAGAGTCTTGCACCACATTAAGCATTACGCCCCCGACCCCAAAAACACGATCCTCTTTTCTGGCTTTCAGGCCGGCGGGACGCGCGGAGCACGCATGCTTAACGGCGAGCCTGAGGTGAAAATTCATGGAAAACTAGTGCCTATTAAAGCGCGAGTTGAAAGGCTTACGGAGCTTTCTAGCCACGCCGACTACGAAGAGCTGCTCATTTGGCTAAAGGGCTTTGAGTCCCCGCCCAAAGAAGTTTTTATCACGCACGGAGAGCCCACAGCTGCAGAGGCGCTTAAAGAGAAGATCCAAAGCGCTTTTGGCTGGAACGTCACCGTCCCCCACTACCTCGACACCTTCGACCTCCCCTAAAAAGAGAGAAAAAGAACAAGATAGGCAGGATAATTAAGCGTTTGTCCTATCCAGAAAGTAAATACTTAATTATTTTGCAATCTACGTGCTGGAATGTTTTTGCTTGGCATTGGTATCCTTGCCCTTTTGAATCACCAGCTGGATATTATACTCCGCTTAGCTGAAAATGGGAACTTGGACGGCGCCAAAGCCCCGGGGCTGAACGATCGCAAGTGCCCTTTGTATTTCTAATACTAAGGCGCTTGCGATCGTTCAGCCGCGGGAGCTTTCGCGCTAGTCCAAATTCCCGTTTTCAACTAAGAGGAGTATATGAACCATCGACTTGCTCTTTGTGAGCTTATGAAAGGGGTTACACCCTTTGACACTCTTGAAGCAGAGCACATCTCTAACGTGCTTGCGTGGATCGATTCAGGCGAAGAAATCTACCGGATTACCAAGCCGGCAATTCCCTACAAGCATTTAGTTGTCTACTTCGTTTTAGTTGATGAGAAGCAGGGCAAAATGTTGCTTGTCGACCACAGAAGGGCCGAGCTGTGGCTCCCTGCCGGCGGACACGTCGAGCCAAGTGAGCCTCCTGAAGTTGCTGTTAGGCGGGAGCTGAAAGAAGAATTAGATGTTACCGCTGACTTTATCTTTGAAGGTCCCTTCTTTGTCACCGTGACTCTATCTGCAACAAATACTACTCCTCATATTGATGTCTCCCTCTGGTATGTTTTAAGAGGCGACAGCACCGTCCCTCTTAATTTCGATGAAAGAGAGGCAACACAGGTCGAGTGGTTTAATGCCAGCACCGTCCCTTACAAACGGACTGACCCTCACATGAAAAGGTTTGTCGATAAGTTGATTTCTGCAAACGTCATGAAGTAGTTCAAGAGAGCTTCTTCTAAAACCTCTTCTTGCGCCAAGAGGCTTCGATCTCTTCAAGGGACTTCCCCTTCGTCTCAGGAACGCAGTAGTAAACAAACACGAGCGTGACTAAACAAAGGGCCCCATACAACCAGAAAGTGTTGGCAGCGCCCAGAGTATTGAGTAGCGAAAGGAAAGTAAGCGACACGATAAAATTAAACACCCAGTTTGCCATAGTCGCAATACTCATTGCAGTACCCCTGATTTTTAGAGGATAGATCTCTGAAATAAGAAGCCAGGCGATGGGACCGAGACTAATAGCAAACGACCCAACGTAAAGCATGAGACTTACAATGGGAAGCCACGGGCCAAATGCGTGCGGATACTCAAAATAAAGCCCCAACGCGCCCAGACTCACAAACATTCCTATAAGCCCCAAAAAGAGCAAAGGGCGCCTTCCCCATCGATCCAAAAGAAGCAAGGCTACAACAGTCAGAAGAACATTCACCACCCCCACGCCTGCAGTAGCTAGGATTGCTGTTTGCACTGATGCAAAATGGGCGTATTGAAAGATCGTCGGTGCATAATAAATAACGGTGTTAATCCCTGTAATCTGCTGGAAGATTGCGAGCCCTACCCCTGCAATAAGGGCAGGAATAAGAGTTTTCTTGAAAAGCTCCGAGGCGTGCCCCTCTTCGTAGCGAAAGCTTTCTTGGATCTCTGTAATTTCCTGAGAAATTTCTTCTGGGTGTCTAATAAGCTTAAGAGCCTTCTCTGCAGGCCCTACTTTGCCCATGCGGATTAACCAGCGTGGAGACTCTGGCAAGAAAAGCATCCCAAAGAACTGTATCACCCCTGGCACAGCAGAGAGCCCGAGCATCCATCGCCAAGCACCTGCACCTGCAAAGGCGTAGTCAACAACGTAAGAGAGAAGGATCCCGATCGTGATGGCAAGCTGATTGAAGCTTACACAAAGCCCGCGAATACTTGGCGGGGCAAGTTCTGAAATGTAGAGAGGGACCGTCATTGAGGCAACACCAATGGCAACTCCGTTGATGATTCGGCCCGTTAAGATCCAGGGAATTGATGGAGCCATTGCCATTATTAGGGAGCCAATAATAAATAGCCCGCTAGCACATAAAACGGTTTTTCGCCGTCCATAGCGGTCTGTAAGCACTCCTGCAATAGCAGCTCCGAGGATTGCTCCAAGAAGCACAGCACTCACAACAAACCCTTCCTGAAAGGGGGTAAGGTTAAACTCTTCTTTAACAAAGAGGATGGCCCCAGAGATAACGCCTGTGTCATAACCGAAGAGAAGCCCTCCGAGACCGGCAAAAAAGGCCACTACATAAACAAATGCTGGTTCACTTTTTATTTTGGTAGCGTTCATGTCTTAGGTCCATTGAGTGGGAATGTATATCCTCCTCTATCCCTATCCTAAAACACAAATTACCCGCAACTTCGAAGTGCCTGTTTTTTTGTAAACGTTTGCTTGGAGCAGGTTACCTTCTGGAGTAGCCCTCCACTTATGAGAGGCTGGGGATTTGAGTTAGGGGCTCAAGTTTCCATCGCCACTTCCAATCCTTAAGCCCTGCTTTATCGGGATTTTCCCAAACATACGCTCTTTGAAACTCATACGCCCTTTCACTGCGAATGATATGGTTATAAGCATCACACATCCAAAAGCTACCGCTACGACCTAAGACCTTATTGGCTACATGTGCAGTATACGATTTCCATGAATGAACGATTTTCGAAAGATCGTGCCCAAACACCGGCTCCACAATAACATCCACATGATTTGGCATGACACACCACGCATGAAGATAGTAGCGCTCCCCATTAAAACGCTCAAAAGCGCCCACAATACTCTGCGCAATTTCAGGATGCTTAAGATGACACTCCCCGTATCCACTGTCTAGATAGTGATCAACCTGCTCTGAAAAAAGATGCTGAATCCTCCTTTTCTCCTCCTCTGCAAGAAGCAGCTCCCCTTTATGGCGTTTCAACTCTGCCATATAAAGCTCTCGCTGAAAAAGCCAACTCTCACGAACTGATTGGGGAATGGAGTCTCCAAGGCGAAAAGAAACGTGGTAAATAGCACTATGACACTGCTAGTGTGGCAGGTTTTCTCCACCTGCAATCTTCAGTGAAGCAGGGTCAAGAACTGGGGTGATGATTTTTTCCATTTTGCTCTTATTGAATCAGTCACAAAACACAAAGGCCCCGCAAAATGCGGGGCCTTGTATTTTTCGGAGGAGGTAGGATTCGAACCCACGGACCCTTTCGGGACTTCAGTTTTCAAGACTGACGCAATCGGCCACTCTGCCACTCCTCCGCAATGAAACTTAGGCAAACTGCCTTAGAAAGCGGATGTCATTTTCCATAAAGAAGCGAATGTCTGGGACACCGCATTTAATCATGAGTAATCTTTCGATTCCCATTCCCCAAGCATATCCACTGTACTCTTCGGGGTCGAGTCCCCCATTTCTGAGTACTTGTGGATGTACCATACCAGCTCCGAGTACTTCTAACCAACCAGAACGTTTGCACGTCCCACATCCCTGCCCCTTACAATGCAAACATTCAACATCTACTTCCATTCCTGGCTCAACAAAAGGAAAGTAGCTCGGACGAAAACGGGTCTTGAGTGGTCTGTCGAACAGCTTTTGGAGAAACTCCCGAAGCGTTGCCATTAGATCAGCAAAAGAAACGTTTTTATCGATGTACAGCCCCTCTACCTGATGGAATAGAACATGAGAACGGGCTGTGACGTCCTCGTTACGGTAGCACTTTCCTGGAGCAATAATCCGAATTGGCGGTTTATTTTGCTCCATTACCCGTACTTGGGTGTTCGAAGTATGTGTGCGAAGAAGGCGCTTTGCCCCATCTTCTGTACCCACATAAAAAGTATCTTGCATGTCCCGAGCTGGATGGTCATGGGCAAAATTCAATGCTTCGAAATTATAATAATCAGTCTCGACATCTGGGCCGTACTGAACTGAAAAGCCCATTCCCACCAAAATGTCGATGACTTGATCGAGCAGCTGCATGACCACATGAGGACGCCCTAAAAAGCGTCTTCTACCAGGAAGCGTCACATCAAGGATCTCTGTCTGGAGCCGCTCGGCCTCTTCCTTGGCAAGCATGCGATCTAGGGTGCCATCACACTTAACGGTGATCTGCTCCTTCAGGTCGTTGATGAGCTTGCCAGCAAGAGGACGCTCGGCCTCAGACATATCCTTCAACAGTCTCATCAACTGCTGAATAGGGCTTTTCTTGCCTAGGTATTTAACCTTTACAGCTTCGACCTCTTTAACATAGAGAGATGATGAAAGTTCCCTTTCAACATCCATCCGAACTTGCTCTATGTTTTGATTTAAGGTCATAAATTGTTACAGCTCCACAGCTAACCTAGTGGTCTGTCAACATTCAAATTGCCGGTGTGCTAGCGCGAAAGCTACCGAATTTCCACGATCGCAAGTGCCCTTTGTATTTCTAATACTAAGGCACTTGCGATCGTGGAAATTCGGCGCTTTGGCGCCGCACACCAATAATTTCAATATTGACATACCACTAGAATATCCTACTTACGGCTATCTTACTTACACCGCTTTAGCAGCAAGAACTTCCTTCACCTGATTTGCTATTGTAGCAAAGCCTTCAGGATCAGCAATGGCCATGTTAGCCAATACTTTTCTGTTCAGTGCAGAGTTTCTTGTGTCTTTAAACTCTTGAGTCCCTCTGAGTCCTGCAGCACCCATCAAAAGCTGAAGGCCATTGATGAATTTGTTGTAAGATAGTCCATTTATTCTCGCAGCTGTGTTAATGCGAATGATCCACAGACGACGGAACTGGGATTTGCGATGTTTGCGATGACGATAGTGAAATTCCATCGCCTTCATCAGAGCGCTGCTCGTCAGACGGACGTGGTTTTTACGGTCGCCGATGAAGCCTCTAGCTCTTTTAAACATGCGCTTCTTACGGCGATGTGTGGCTACTGCGTGAGTGACTCTTACCATGATCTATTCTCCAAACCCTTTCTCTTTAAAATTATTCTGCACACATCATGCGCTTATATGTTCTTATCGTTGGTTTAATAAACAGAACGCCCTGCTTAGAAAGTTGACGCTTGCGCTTGCTTGTCTTCTTTGTTAGGATGTGGCGTCTGCCTGCACGGCTATACATCAACTTTCCTGTGCCTGTCAGTTTGAATCTTTTCTTGACGGCCTTGTTTGTCTTCATTTTTGGCACGGATATTCTCCTTCAACGATCACTTTTAATTAAAAAATATCTGATAAATTAGGCTATAACTATAGTGGAAGCCCTCTTTTTTGTCCTTATAATTTACTGCTTTTTGCAGTCTATTATTATTCAAAATTTTACTATGCTTATTTCTGTTCTACAGGAGCTTTTTCTGCTGCTGGCTTTTCTGATTTCTCGTTTGTTCCGCTAATCTTTTTCTTAGGCGCTGGGGCTAAAACCAACCCATAAAAACGGCCTAAAAACTTTGCTGGAGACTCAATAATAGCCGTATTTTCAAGAAGAGCCATAAATTGATTCATGACGTTTACAGCTAAAGACGGGTTTGAAAGATCCCTACCACGCAAAGTACAAGTCACCTTGACCTTGTCCCCTTCGCCAAGAAAATCCTTTGCCTGGCGAGCCTTAATCCCTAAATCATGAGAATCAATTGCTGGCTTGAACTTGATTTCCTTAATCTTAATCTGCACCTGGTGCTTCTTAGCGTCTTTCTCTTTCTTCTTCTGGTCGTAGAGACATTTCCCGTAATCAATAATTTTACAGACAACAGGATCGGCGTTAGGAGCGATTTCGACTAAATCAAGCCCTTCTTCCTTAGCTTTATCCATCGCTTCTCTAAAGTACATAAGGCCAAGCTGCTGCCCTTCTGCATCAATGACTCGAAGGATCTTCTGCGTACGGATCTCATAGTTAATTTTAAACTGCAAAGTAACTTCCTAATTCTTGTTTTTTAAAGAACCTATTCGAGTGAAACTTTAGCGACCAATCGGTCAGCAAAAGCTTGTAAGGACATTTTTTCAACCTTTTTTCCATCAGCGGAACGGACAGGTATAAAACCTTCTTTCTGTTCTTTTTCTCCGAGGACAATCGTGTAAGGAACGCCTTCTGTATGCGCTCCGTGCACTTTCGCCGCAAGGGTCTCATCTCTGTCATCAATTGTCACTCTTAATCCGCGTCCTGTCAGGTGAGTAAACACCTCGCCCACATAAGGAAGCGGCTGCTTACCAAGTGGTAGAATCCTTACCTGCTCAGGAGTTATCCAGAAAGGAAGAACCCCCTCATACCGCTGAACAAGAAGTGCCACTAGGCGCTCTAACGGACCAAATACCGAGCGAGAAAGCAACTGAATAATAAAAACATTGCTTTCTTTACTTAAACTTTCTTTATTGGCGCGGGGTGGATTTAACCCAAGTCTTTCAGGGACAACAACATCAATCTCAACGTAAGGACCAGCCCACTCACCGCCAAAAGCGTCTATTAAACAAAACTCGACTCTCGGGCCGCAAGAAGCGTCATCTTCACCATCTGAAGAGAACTCTAGATTGCACTCGGTCAAAGCCTTTGTCAAAAGGCCTGTAGCTCGCTCCCAATATGGAGCCGCCCCCCGGGAAGACCTCCCTCGCCCTTTCAAATAGACCCTGTAATTCAACTGGAGGAGTGTAATCATTTTTACGATGAATTGCAAGGAGGAATTAAGCTCTGAAGGGAGCTGTTCCATGGAACAGAAGCTGTGCTGGTGATCCATCGTATAGGTACGCGAAGTAAGAGGGCCGCCAGCAGGAAGAGCTTCGCCGCCCACAACATGCTCTTTCCACTCCGAAAAACGGACGGGCAACCTGCGCTTATTCTGTTCTATCGACTTAAAAAGCAGCGCATGCAGGGCCGCTGGCTGAGAAGCTAAAACGTAGTCAACTCCCTCGATAGAAGAAAAAGGGAGGGCGTCCCAATGAGCATGAGGATCTTGATCGCACCCAAGCTTTCTGAGCCAGGCTTCGCTAACAATTGTGGGGGTAAAAACAGGTTGATATCCTTGAGAGCGCCCTTCTTGCTTCCAGAGGTCAACAAGCTGCTCACGAACGGCAGCTCCCTTAGGCTGCCAAAACCAGAGAGACTCCCCCACTTCTTCATGCGGCGCCAATAATTGACGCTGGGCACTCAATCTGCGATGGTCAATCTTCTTTCCTTCTTCAAAACTCCGCAGAAAACGCTTTAGCACCTTCTGATTATGAAAAACAACACCTTGAATTCGCGTTACTTTCTGCTTACCTGAAGGCAAGTTAATGGTTATCTCAGAAGATCCCTGAAGCGCAAACGCTGCAACATCACGGGAAGTATAAATATGGGGGGCTGGACATGCATCGCGAAAGTCCCCCATCTGGAAAACATCCACCATGACATCGGAGCTGACCTGAAGGACGTTTGCCTTTAACGGTTGCTGAAAATGCTTGAACATCTCTTTAGCATTTTCTCGCATCATCTCTGTGGAGACCACAGGACGCGTTTCACGAGTAATTTGATTCATTTTCTCTTCAATAAGAGGAAGGAGCCCAGGGTTGAAGGGGCCGTTAAAAACGAAATCGTAATGGAATCCGAGCTGATTGCCTACAGGCTGGACCAAGCGGGTATTGGGGAAAAGTTCGAGGACGGCGCATGCAAGAATTTCTGCAGCGCCAAAGCGTAAAGCTTGTAACGATAACACGAATAAAGAACCCTTTAAAGACCCTTGCGAAAAATTTCTGCAAAAAAGTCTTTTGCAGAATCCTCTGGGGGTGGGTGGTAAAAAAATATGGGATGTAGCTGACTCGAACAGCTGACCTCCACGATGTCAACGTGGCGCTCTAACCAACTGAGCTAACACCCCATAAAAACAAGAAACATCATAGGCGGGGAAGTGGATAACGCGCAATAAAATTTCACTACAGAGCTGGAGAGCCTTGAGGAAAAAAGGAAACAAGTCGTTCTATATACCCCTCTTAGCTGAAAACGGGAATTTGGACGGCGCCAAATTCCCGTTTTCAGCTAAGAGGAGTATATTTGTGTTGTCCTGTGTTTTAGGTGTTGAGGACGATATAGTGGCAGCCAAGCGAGACTCGGTTGCGCGCGGCGCCTTGAGTAATAAGCAGCGCCGTTTCAATCCCATTGCGAAGGCCTATAAGGTCGGGCGTTAGCCTCGCCGTTTCATAGAAAGACTGGATCTCCGACTTGAGCTCTTCTAACATTTTTAAAGCGCGTCTAAGGCGCCTTTCATCCCGAACAAGCCCAACGTAATTCCACATCGTCTGCTTAATCGTTAACCAATCTTGCTCAATTAAGGCAGAATCCACCACTTCTGTCCCCATCGCCCACGGATCAATCGGAGGGAAATAATAGGAGCTACCAGGAAGCGTTTCAGCAATCGACTCAGCAGCCTTTGTTCCCCAAATCATACATTCCAGAAGCGATGAGGAGGCTATCCTATTAGCTCCATGCAATCCCGTGCAAGCAACCTCCCCTATCGCCCTCAGCCTCCGCATCGTCGTCTGACCAAATGTATCGACAGCAACCCCTCCGCAGCAGTAGTGCGCTGCCGGAACAATAGGGACCGGCTCCTTCGTCAAGTCAAATCCCATCTTCAAGCAATGGGCGTAAATATTTGGGAACCGCTCCTTAAGCCAGGGGGCGGGCCGGGAGCTAATGTCGAGCCAGACATGATCGTGCCGTGACTTGAGAAGTTCGCTATAAATTGCCCGCGCCACCACATCCCGCGGAGCAAGAGAGCCGAGTGGATGGTATTCTTTCATGAATGGGTGGCCACCAACTGTCAGCAACTCTGCCCCCTCCCCTCGCAAAGCTTCTGTAAGCAAAAAACGCGGTTGGTTGGGGACGTAAAAAGAGGTGGGATGGAACTGTATGTACTCCATGTTCATGACACGGACCCCAGCCCTGTAGGCCATTGCCAGGCCATCGCCACGCGCTCCTTTAGGGTTTGTTGTATGGAGAAACACCTCACCAATGCCGCCTGTAGCCAAAATTGTTTCCTTAGCATAGATCTCCTCAACAGCCCCCGTGTCGGATTTAAACACGTAAGCACCCACGCACGTTGCTGGCTGATAAATATCTGTACAGTTTTTGGAGTGGTGGGCAAGAGTGATTAGATCAATAGCTACATGAGAAGTTAAAAGTTCGATTTGAGGAGTCTGCTTAACTTTAGCAAGGAAAGACTCCATCAAAACCTTTCCGGTATGGTCGCGATGATGAACAATCCGCGCTTTTGAATGAGCGGCTTCTTTTGTCAGGGAAAGACTCCCATCTGCCATTCGGTCAAAAGGGACCTGCAACTCTTTAATCAACCTTTCAACGCAACCCGGCCCTTCAGCAACAAGCTGGCCCACTGCTTGGGGCAAAGAAAGGCCAGCGCCTGCTTTTAAAATATCTTGACTCAGCAAAGCTGGCGTATCGTCTTCCGCCCTATAAATCACCCCGCCTTGAGCAAAATAAGAATTAGAATGTTCTGGGTTACTTGCCGCCGAAAGCATCGTAACAGAAATCCCGCGAGCTGCAAGAGCAAGCGCCGCAGCGCAGCCAGCAGACCCACATCCAATAATAAGCACATCTGTTTTCTTAGCCATTAGACCTCCATGCTTGCAAAGACTTTAATTGTCGCGGCTTTTTAATAATACCCTCAAAAAAAAGAGAAAAAGAGTAGAAAAAAAAGCTGAGATCATCAAGCCTAATAGCATGAGAAGCTGCTTTCCACTTTTTCAGTCCCATATTGACCTCGCCCACCAGTACTGGCAAACAGCCCTTACACCTGGTGATACCGCTATTGACGCTACATGCGGCAATGGACACGACTCGCTTGTTCTTGCTAAATGGGCGCTATCTGAAACTGCTGGAAAGCTTATTGTCATGGACATTCAAGCGGCAGCAATTACAAACACACACAACTTATTAGCCTCGCGGCTGAGCGAAAAATCGCTAAGCAGAGTCCATTACTTGCAACAGAGCCACGCTGAATTTCCAGCAAGTATAGCCAAGCGCTCGGTAAAGTTAATCGTATACAATTTGGGCTACCTTCCCGGCGGAGACAAGAGCCTTACAACAATGACTGACTCTTCTCTCGAAAGCATCCAACGGGCTCTAGAGCTTATTGTTAACGGAGGCGTGATCAGCATCACCTGCTATCCTGGCCATCCAGAAGGCGAAAAAGAGCACGAGAAAATCTTGGCCCTAGTAAACACCCTCCCCTCTAACGAATGGAACTGCTGCCACCACAAGTGGATGCACAGCCCCAAAGCCCCCAGCCTCTTGCTCTTGCAACGTGGCAGCACTCAATCTTTTGAATACACAGACACGGAATAGACTTAAATCATGCGCATTATTTTATTAGGAGCCCCAGGAGTTGGCAAAGGGACCCAGGCAACCTTTCTTAAAGAGAAATTTAATATCCCACAAATCTCCACCGGGGACATGCTCCGCTCTGCTATCAAAGACGGCACTCCACTAGGACTTGCAGCTAAAAAGGTGATGGATGCGGGCAATTTAGTCTCCGATGACATCATCTTAGGGCTTGTAAAAGAGCGCCTAAAAGCGGCCGACTGCGCTAAAGGGTATTTGTTTGATGGATTTCCACGCACGCTTCCACAAGCCGATGCCATGCGAGATGCAGGTGTTGGCATCGATTTTGTCATTGAAATTGATGTGCCGCAGGTTGAGATCATTGAGCGAATGAGCGGACGCAGGTCCCATGTGGCAAGCGGCAGAACGTATCACATTAAGTTCAACCCACCTAAAGTAGAAGGGCGCGACGATGTAACTGGCGAAGAGCTAGTTCAGCGTGCTGATGACAAAGAAGAGACTGTCCGTAAGCGCTTAGATGTGTATGAAGCGCAGACCCGTCCTCTCGTAGCCCACTACTCCAACTGGGCTGCTAGCAAAGAGAAGGGGGCGCCACAATACCGCAAGATCTCTGGCACCGGCTCGGTTGATACCATCCGCCAGCAAATATTCAACGCCCTGAAATAACAAAAAAAACGACTTCCTATTTACGCATCTTTTGCTTGAGAACGTTTAACTCAGCAATGCTTAAGGAGCGAGCGAGCTCTTTGGAATGCTGGGACCTGTCCTAGCTTTCATCAGTCCTCGACATGTCGAGGACTGTACGAAACCGTAGCTTGCTAAGGTTAAAAGGACTCGACATGTCGAGTCCTAACAAAGCGTTGGACAAGTCCCAGTACTCCAAAGTCTCACTACGTTCGACCTTAAATGCGTAAGAACCAGTGGTTATAAGGGGGTTAGGCACTCGTGGAGCGAGAAGGGGTCGCGAGGCTCGCTAATCCCCAGCTCTTCACGAATATCTGCCATAATAAAGAACGATCCACAAACAACGAGAACATCGCTTTCAGATCGTGCTAATGCCAAAGCCTCCCGAAAACCCTCTTTGATGGATGCAGAAGCGCTCCCTTTCCCTCTACTTTTCTGAAAACATTTCTGCAACTCCTCTGCTGCAGCTGCCCGAGGATGCTCTGCCTGAACAAAATGGACATACTTAGCCTCTCTTGTAAGAACTTCCAAGCACCCAGCAACATCTTTGTCCTTTGACAGACCTGCTACAACACGAAATTTTCTATTCTCAAACCGTTTGGAAAGACTGTCAAACAACCTGAAAAGACCATCAGGATTATGCGCCACATCCAAAATAACTGTGGTTGATCCGCAAGGAACCTCTTCCATGCGGAAAGGAGGCCGCATCTTTAGCCCTTCCAAAATAGACTCCGCAGACAAGTGCCACTTAGCAGAGAGCTGC
Organism: Waddlia chondrophila WSU 86-1044; assembly: GCA_945882915.1. Classification (GTDB taxonomy): domain Bacteria; phylum Chlamydiota; class Chlamydiia; order Chlamydiales; family CAMCWV01; genus CAMCWV01. Next base: position 27,632 of record CAMCWV010000001.1, read on the forward strand.
TCTAAAGCAAGACGCGCCGTGGCGACATTCTCCTCATCAAAAGAACCTGCGCCGTCCTCAGCAGCGACATAGGGACTCCCGCGCTCAGCAGCAAGCTTTTTAATAACTTCTGGGCATGCCCGCGGCCCTACAATAACCGGAATCCCCTTCTTGATAATTCCTGCTTTTTCAAAGGCAATTATCTCTACAGTCTCTCCAAGAATACGCGTGTGATCTAAACTAATGGAGGTGATGACAGACACTATCGGCTCCACCACATTTGTAGCATCAAGCCTCCCGCCAAGCCCTACTTCTAAGACAGCAATATCCACTTTCTTCTGTGCAAAGTAGGAGAGCGCTAGCTGCGTTGTGACTTCAAAAAATGTCGCGGAAATATCAAAACGTTTTGCTACATCAAAGACAAGGCTTAATAAATCAGCAGCCTCTTTTTCAGAGATAAGCTCTCCGTTGATCTGGATGCGCTCACGAAAAGTCGAAAGGTGTGGGGAGGTGTAAAGGCCGACTCTATAACCTGCAAGCTGAAGAGCCTTGCTGATCTTTGTTGCAACAGAGCCCTTTCCGTTTGTTCCAGCGACATGAATAGAGGGAAAAGATTTATCTGGATAATTTAGTCCGCGCTGCAAAGCAAAAGCATTTTTAAGCCCAAGCTCCATCCCGCCGTGCAGGTTCAGAGCATATAGCTGACGAATGGCGCTGTAGTACTCTTCAGACATAAAGCTTTGCCTTGCTATCATCACCAAGCACTTTTTGAGGCTTCAATAAAGTTCTTGTGGAGAAGATCAAAAGTCTCCTGTGTAACCCAAGAGCATCCCAAAGGGATCTTCGGGCGGATATCGCCGTGGAAGTCAGATCCGCCCGTAACCATCCACTTCTTTCCCCCTGCAAGAGCAATCCACCTTGCCTCTTGAGAGCGGTGGAAGTTCCCGTAATACCCCTCGATTCCATCAAAAGGCATCCTTAAGAGAGCCTCTTCTATCGGAGCGTTCCTAATAAGATGGGGATGAGCAATTACAGCAAGACCTTTAGCTGCATGAATATATTCTATTGTCTCTTCCACAGAGATCGCTTGTCCTGGATCGTAACAAGACATCCCTTCAGCTAAATATTTGTCAAACGCCTCTCTAACAGTAGAAACATAGCCCTTATTCACCATTACCTGAGCGATATGAGGACGCCCCGCAATCTTCCTTGGACCAACTGACGAGGCTATCGTATCACTAAAGAGTTCTTTATAAGAAACAGGCATTCCCCGCTTAGCAAGGCGATCTAAAATCCCAGCGTTGCGCTCTTGGCGGCGGATACTATGTTTGGCACAAAACCTTTTAAGAGAAACACTCTTTAAAGAAAAAGCATACGCAAGAACGTGAACGGAAACGCCCTTGTGAACTGCCGAAAATTCGACTCCAGGAACCCACTTCAAGCCTAATTCATTCGCCAAAACCATTCCATCGGCATAGGCATCTATGGTGTCGTGATCTGTAATGGATATCCCCGAAAGCCCTGACTCTTTAGCCAAACGAACTAAAGCATCGGGAGACAAAGACCCATCAGAACAGGTGCTATGACAATGTAAATCTGCTCGAAAGTTCACCATTATTCTCTATATACTCCTCATACTCCTCTTAGCTGCAAACGGGACTTTGGACGGTGCCAAAGCCCCGGGGCTGAACGATCGCAAGTGCCCTTTGTATTTCTAATACTAAGGCACTTACGATCGTTAAGCCGCGGGAGCTTTCGCGCTAGCCCAAATTCACGTTTGCAGCTAAGAGGAGTATATACTCCTCTTAGCTGCAAACGGGATGCAACGAATCTCTTCCTCAAGATCAATGCCCGCTTGCTCTTTAACAGTTGCTTTAACAAATTCCATTAATGCCAAAATATCCTTTGCAGTCGCAGCGCCCGTATTCACAATAAAATTAGCATGCATATCAGACACCTTTGCGCCTCCAATAGAATGCCCTTTCAGACCGCAGCGCTCTATAAGAGCCCCAGCCGATGCCTTTTCCGCATTTCGGAATACACACCCCGCAGACATATCTCCGTAAGGCTGCGTCTTTATCCGGTAGGCCACAAGTATGTTTTGCTTCTTCTTAGCATCCGCGCTAGGGGTCAGTAAAAATGTCGCAGAAACAATCGCCCCCTGCATCTGCTGGAAAGAAGAAGTACGGTACCCAAACTTAAGCTGATCTTTGGTAAGCGTGACAAGCTCGCCGGCGTGCGTCACATACTCAACGCTTTCTAAACAAAGAGAGGCGTCTTGCCCATTTGCCCCTGCATTCATAAAAACAGCGCCACCAACAGTACAAGGGATTCCGGCAGCAAACTCTAAGCCACTTAAACCTTCTTTAGCAGTTTTAGTCCCAAGGAGTGGAAAGCTGTATCCTGCTCCTGCAGAAAACCTGCGCCCTTCATATTTAATAAACGAAATCTTGTTAAGAATGACGACCCCGTCAAATCCCTTGTCATTAAACAAGCAATTAGAGCCTTTGCCAAGAATAAAATAGGGAAGATTTTCTTTGCGGCAAAGACGGATGATTTCAAGCATTTCCTCTGCTTTGCGGGCCACCGTAAAATAGCGGGCGGGCCCTCCAATGCCAAGGGTTGAAAGGTCTTTAAGCGGTTTGTTTGTCTCAAAATCTGATAAGAGCATAGTCATCTTCGGCATTGTTACATAATCCACTAAAAACAACAGAAAAAATTTTTCTGTATTTCCTCTCTGTGTTCTCTCACACCTCTGTGTTTCAAAAATTCGATATTAAAAAATTTGAAACACAGAGGCCTGAGAGAACACAGAGAAAGAAAAAAGTAGCGAAAAATCACAAGGGCAGTGCCGTCATCTTCCTTAACTCCTGATCTATACTCCTCGTAGCTGAAAATGGGAACTTGGACGGCGCCAAAGCCCGAGGAATTACACCCAACTACACGAGCATTTGTTAGTGGCCCAGACTGAAATCCCAGACCGAGACGGTCTGGTTACCCACTAAAGACAAGTTTTTCTTTCTAAGTCCAGACCTTAGCTGCTTTCTAGGTCTTCTTGAGGGGTGTTTTGAGAGGCCTCTTCGGCAAGCTGCTCACTAGCAAGGAGCGTTTCGACAGCTTCAGGAAGCGGCATTATGCTATGACTCTCTTCGGCCCCAAGGCCCAAACGTTTCTTGTAAATGTGATCAAGAATGGCATTCACAAAATGAGAAGCTGCAGGGGTGCTAAACTTAAGACAAAGACGTACAGCCTCAGCAATCACTACTTTAGGAGGAATCGTCTCGTCATAAAGAAGCTCAAAAAAGCCTAAACGAAGAACGTTAAGCTCAGCGGACTGGATCCGCTTAATTTGATAGGAGATTGAAATTTCTCCGATGACGCTATTCATCTCTGCTTCTACAGCCACGATCTTCTCTACTCGCGCCAGCGCATCAAGCACCGCGCGCTTTGTGACATGTAATTCGGCCATCATGATCGGAATCATGTCAGCATGGTTGCTTTTGCCCATATAATGGCTGTATAGCAACTGAAAAACCAGCTCACGAAATTTTTTTTTAGGCAAAGACATCGAAATCTATAAAGCGGTATGAGTAGTGCGAAACACTTTAGCACATGGAAATAGTTTTACACTAGGCCTCTTTCAAATCAGCGGTTTAATTTCATTTGCGGATTTACAAAGAAAAAGTGTAACAGTTCACATGCACCGACGAAGGAGGGGTATGTGAACTGTTACAGAAAAAGTTACGTTGCTGGCATAAGGAAGGTCTAGAAATGGGCAAAAAGAAGCTGACCATAAAAGGAGAAACCGTCGACTTTGCAATCAAATCGGGCCTGAACAAAATTGGGCTCACTCAAGAACGCGCCATTATTACGATAGAAAAGCGCGAATTCTTTGGCTTTTTCGGCACTCAAGACGCGAGGGTAAGCATCGTCTATGACGAGGAAGAATCAAAAAAATCCCTTGACGAAAAGCTTCAAAAACAATTTGAAGCGGGCTTTAACATCCAATGGGAATATGGGAAGGTTCTTTTGCGTCTCCCACAAGACTTCCTCACCTCCCCCAAACTCGATTCTGTAGAAAAACGGAAAGAATTCCTCCACTCCTTCTTAAAAAAGAAAGGGGTCGAGTCCCCTTTAAATAAAAACATCGAAAATTTAGCCTCCGAGTCCCAGGCCACTCAAAATTACGCCCTCGTAGCGGAATACCCGACAGAGCCTCTCGGCTCCCGAGGAGCTTCCATTTTACTCCGGATAGCTCCCGATAAAATGAAATGCGAAGCCATCGTCTTTCAGGGCGATAAAGCAACAGAAGATGACTTTTTTGTCGTCCTCAAAAAACACCACTGCATCAAAGGCATCCTTAGGAAAAGCATCCAAGACTCTCTAAAAGGGAACGTCACCGGGTTCTTCGAAGTTGCAAAAGGCCAGCCTGTACAAAACGACGCTTCTGGAGTTTTAGAAAAATTCTTTCAGGAAGATGCGCGCCGTGAATTTTCTAAGATGATGTCAGATTTAAATATCGACACCCGCAGCGTAAAAGAGATTGCCATCGCAGACAGAAATCAGCTGTTAATCCGGATGGGCGATGTTATTCGAGGGCATGATGGGTGGACGATTACCGGAGACATCATTCCAAGAGAGGTACTCACCCAAAAAGAAGGGATCCAACTAGGGCAAAACGTTTATCTGTCTGATAGCGGTAAAGAGGTTTACGCAAAACAGCCCGGACATGTCTTATGGAGACCTCAAGACCCTTATATTGACATTGATCGGGTCTATATAGTGAAAGGAAACGTGGACTTTAGTGAAGGGAATGTCAACTTCGTTGGAAAAGTCATTGTGATGGGCGATGTTAAGGCTAAGTTTAGCGTCCATGCAGAAGGAGATATTGTAGTTCACGGAAGCGTTGAAGATGCTGTTATAGAAAGCAGCAAAGGAAGCATCTTCATTGCGGGAACAGTCGTTCACCATAACGAAGGGTATGTGCAAGCTAAAGAGACTGTGCACGTCACAATTGCAAGTAACGCCAAACTGCGCGGAAAAAAGATCATTATCGAAAAAGAAGCGATGAACTCCGAGCTCAAAGCAGATGAGGAGATTCTCATCACAGGCTCTCCAGGCGTATTTGTTGGCGGTGAAGCTCGTGCTAAAAAGCTTGTTCGCATCAACGTGATTGGCTCACCAAGCTGGGTTGCCACAAAGATCCATGTAGGGAATATCACCCCGCTTTCAAATGAGCTTCAAGGGCATTCTTCTAATATTCTGACATGTCAAAATCAGATCAAAGCAGCCAAACAAATCTCGACAATTCTCAAGCAACGCAAAGTTGCAGAGCCGCTTACTGAAGCGCAAGCAGAGCAGCTCAAAAGCTCTGAAGAGCTTCTAACCAGCCTTGCAGATCAGCTCCAGACTAGACAGTCCGAAATAGACCGCATTAAGGCAGAAATAGCCACTTGCGAAGGGGGGAAATTGGAGGTCTTAAAGACACTCTACCCTCAAGTCGACGTCTATATTTATAATGCCTATCTCCTCCCAACATCCAAAGAGAGCTTCACCGGCTTCATCTGCAAAAACGACATGATCATCCGCTACCCTTTGTAAAAGTCTTGCTGAGCAGGGCCTTTAGTTGGGTGTAATGTGGGTGGGTTCATGGCGAGAGAGGTGGATTTCCACCCCCCCTTCTTGATGGATGAGCTGATGATGGACGTAGAGTCTACGAAGTAGTAACTGGCTGTCAAAGTGAAGAATGAATTCTAGCCAAGCCCCGTCAAAATAATAAGAAAACAGCGATTCTCGAACGAAGGTTTCTTTCTTTAAGGCTGTTTTAAACAGGACCTCAGCCTCTTCTCTTGGCATAAAGCGAGAAAGGCTAGTCGGGTGGCAACTTGGGCTTGTAAGTAAAGCGATAAACTCATCGAAACGAAGGTTATTAGAAGCTTGAATCCCCAGGGCCTTCGAGACCTCTTCAGGAAGGGAAACTGGATAACGAAAACGCCAAAAAAGGCGCCCAACAGCATATATCAACTTTCTCATTAATATCCTGAAGCATGTGTGTTCAAAAGAAAAATTATATCAGGTGTTATAAACAGAACACAACAAAAAATTGACGTATTGTTAAGGCTTTGTTAAAATATTTGATCGAACACCTCGGAATCCGATCCTACAGCTTATGAACTCACATCTTCCCCCTCATAAAAAGACCGTAGTCGTTGGAATGTCCGGAGGTGTAGACTCCTCTGTCACAGCACTGCTGCTTAAAGAGCAAGGCTACAAGGTCATCGGCATGTTTATGAAGAACTGGGAAGATGAAGAAGATGGCATCTGTCCAGCAGCAGCCGACTTTGCTGATGTCGCCGCTGTTTGCTCCCAACTTAAGATCCCCTATTATAGTGTGAATTTCGCGAAGGAGTACTGGGATCTCGTATTTTCCCGCTGCCTCGAAGATTTCAGAGCCGGCTACACCCCAAATCCCGATATCCTCTGCAACAGGGAAATTAAGTTCAATATTTTCTTTAAAAAAGCACTGGAGCTTGGTGGCGACTTCCTAGCCACCGGACACTACTGCCGCAATCTAGAAATTGATGGAGAAAACAAGCTGGCCAAGGGGCTTGACCCTAATAAAGACCAAAGCTACTTCCTCTATACAATCAAGAAAGAGATCTTAAGCAAGGTTCTCTTTCCGATAGGAGAGATGCACAAAGTGCAGATCCGAGAAATTGCCCTAAAACATGACCTTATAACAGCAAAAAAGAAAGACAGCACCGGAATCTGCTTTATTGGCAAACAAGCAAAGTTCAAAACCTTTCTAAATAAATACATCGCCCAAAACCCCGGTAACTTCGAAAATTTAAAAGGAGAGGTCGTAGGAAAGCACGATGGCCTTTCCTTCTACACCATTGGTCAGCGAAAAGGCTTAAACATCGGAGGCCCCGGCGAAGCGTGGTACGTCCTTTCAAAAGACAGCAATCGGAATGTCGTGATCATTGACCAAGGAGAAGACAACGCCGCCTTACACCGCCTAAATCTTGTTGCCACAGAAATAACCTGGGTAAGCGGCCAGCCCCCCAAACTCCCCTTCCGCTGCTGCGCTAAGATTCGGTACCGACAAGAAGATGCGCCTTGCATGGTTGAGAAAATAGATGGAGACCAGATTTACGTCTCTTTTGACCGGCCGCAAAAGGCGATCACCCCGCGGCAGTCGATTGTCTTTTACGATGGCGACATCTGCCTTGGCGGCGCGATCATCGCAGAGACGTGAGAGCGAAATACAGGTTTTGAAACACAGAGAACATAGGGAAAACATAAGAGGAGACGAGAAAAACTAAACGTAGATAAAAAAAAGCAAAAGCAATTTTACAGCCTCTAACCCTGATTTCTTTTTTTTATTTCTCTTGTATTTTCTCTGTGTTCTCTGTGCCCCTGTGTTTCAAAACTTGTATTTTTCTTATTTTCTGGCCTTTCAAGCCTCTGTGGTAAAATACATGTATTTACTAGTGCAAGGGGGTGCGGAAAGTCTCTTTGAGGGAAAAGAAAATAACAAGTGAGGCAACGACTCCAGCAAGCGCCAAATAATAGCCTGGCATTTGCAGCGTCGTCTCTGAAGAAGAAAGCCCTAAGTTGTGGGCGTTGTGAACAAGATAAGTAGCTACAAAAGGGGCCGTTCCACCAAAAACACCCGCTCCTAAATTGTAGCTAAAGGCAACCGCCGAGTACCGAATATTAGTGGGGAAAGACTCGACTAATGCTGCAGGAAGAGTCCCCTGCAAACAAGAGCCTAGCACACCTATTATAATAATAGAGGCCAAGCAAACAATGAAGCTATTAGTGATCGAATGAGCCTCAGGACGTCCTGAAGAGATCATCCAGTAATATAAAGGAATCGATACAATAGCTGTGCCAAGAGTGGAAATAAGCAGAACCGGCCGGCGCCCTATCCGATCAGAAAGCAGGGCGGCTACTGGGATAAGGGAGATCATAACAAGATTTCCTATCGTAGAAATCGCAAGCGCTTGAGCAAACGAGAAGTGAAGATACTCTTTTAGCCAAGTTGGGGTGTAAACAAATGGAATGTACAGCCCGACAGCTTGAAAGAAAACAATACCGAGAACGATAAAAATCGCTTTTTTATGGGAGCGCATAACCTCGATAAAAGGAATGGCAACCAGTTGGTGCGCCTTTTTATTTTTCTCAAACTCTGGACTTTCAGGGGCTTTTAATCGGAGCCATATTCCTAGGAGTCCAATGACAAGGGCCCCAATAAAGGGAACTCTCCAGCCCCAAGAAGCGAGTTGCTCATGCGTAAGAGTTAATGCTAAAATGGTCACAAAAAGAGAAGCGACAATGGTTCCAACGCCAGCTGCGATGTACATAACGCAGCTAAAAAAGGCTCTTCGATTTTTAGGGGCATATTCGGCAAGCAGCGTGGCTGACCCTGTAAAGTCACCGCCCATGGAAAGGCCTTGAAGGGCCCTGCATAACATCAAGAAAACAGGAGCAAGCCACCCCCGCCCCCAATGCTCTTTGGCGTAGTCGTAAGTTGGTAGAGCCGCAATCAGCGCCGTAGGCAATGCGATGAGGCTTACTGTGATAATAAGGGTTAGCTTCCTGCCAAACTTATCGCCTAAGTGGCCAAACAAAAGCCCGCCGATAGGCCTCATCAGGTAAGCCACGGCAAAAATAGCAAAAGTCGCAAGTAAAGAAGTTGCCCGACTTTCAGCAGGAAAAAATTGTGTAGCAATCACCGGAGCTAAAAAACCATATAAAGCAAAGTCATACCATTCGATTGCAGTACCGATGCCGCCAGCAAAAAACATCTTCAAGGTGGGCGCGGGAGAATTTAATGAAGGCTTTTGAAAGGTGGTCTGCATGAGCGATTCCTGTTAAAATCTTTTATACTAATACTCGCGTTAAAATAAAAAAGACACATAAAATAAAAAAAAAACACAAATGAATACTCAAAAAAATCATAATCAAAGCCAAAAAGAGCCTGGAAGAACCGCTCCGAATAAAAACGCTCGAGAGGAAGTTAAATACTACGGGATCCACGCCTGCATCAAACTGTGGGAACGGCGCCCAAATGACGTTATCCGTATTTATGTAGAAACCTCCAAAGTCAAGCAGCTCTCCCCCATGCTAAAATGGTGCGCTGCGCAGAAAAAAGCCTACCATGTCGTGGCAACAGAAGAGCTAAACCGGATCACAGACTCCGTTCACCATGAAGGGGTGTGTCTGCTAGCCCTAGCTCCTCTCAAAATGCATTTTGAAGACCTTCTTGCGACCCTTTCACGCGGCAACAAAAAAATGTGCCTTCTTTATTTAGACGGCGTACAAAACCCTCACAACGTTGGATCTGTCTTGCGTATTTGCGCTCATTTTGGAGTCCCCTACATCCTAGGGCCCGCTGCAAAGCTCCCCGCTCTATCCCCATCTGCGCTTCGCGTTGCTAAAGGGGGCGGAGAAGTTGTACAAATGATCCCGCTTGCTCATCCAAAAAAAGCCATTCTTGAGCTCAAACAAAAAGGGTTTGTCTTGCTAGCCTCTTCAAGTCACAAAGGCAGCTCTGTGTATGACTACCCCTTTCCTGAGCGGACGATCCTTGCTTTAGGGGGTGAAAGCGAGGGGGTTACAGCACCTATTCTTGAGATTGCTAAAGACACGCTGCTTATTCCAGGAACAGGCGAAGTAGAAAGCTTGAATGTGGCGATTGCCTGCGGCCTTTTTGTTGGCGAATACTGGCGCCAAACATATACTCCTCGTAGCTGAAAATGGGAATTTGATGATATATGGAAAAGCTTGATTGTATCGGCTATTTGGCTCCTGATGGGCTTGAGAAACAAGTTTTAGATGGCCTAACGCATGTCACGGCAAGGTACGACCGGCTGATTCTAGCAGACGGACCGCTGCAGGCCGCCACTTGGGCGCAAAACATTTGGCTCACCCCCCTTCTAATCCCCATCACTTCTATTGGCGATGGAGTAAAAAAGCTCCGCTCGTTCCAGCGGAATTGGGCCTACTACCCGTGCGGCACTCACCACAGGCGGGCAAGCCTCATTAGCAAGCAGCTTCCTTATGTCTCTACCAAACCCCTTCCATTTGGAAGCGTACTCCCACAAATCACACCTCAAACGCAATTAGGCTCGTGGACTCTTCTTGATCCACAAACAATTTTAGCGTCACCCGGCTGCTCTAGCCCTTTTCCAAACGGAGAGCTCTCCTTTGAAGAATGCAAAGCAGATCCTCCAGCAGGGCCACCAGGACGTGCCTACCTAAAGCTGTGGGAGTCGCTCACACTTCTTAGAAAATTTCCTCAAAAGGGAGAGCATTGCTTGGAGCTTGGCGCCAGCCCCGGAAGCTGGACGTGGGTGCTAGCAAAACTAGGCGCTGACGTGCTTGCTGTTGACAGGGCCCCATTAGACCCTGCCATTGCAGCAATGTCAGGGGTTAAATTCCAGAAAGGAGATGGTTTTTCTATTAAGCCCGAAGATGTAGAGCGTGTCGACTGGATCTTCAGCGATATTATCTGCTACCCAGAGAAGCTTCTTTCATGGGTAAAAATGTGGGTAGACTCAGGCAAATGCCGCAACTTTGTTTGCACCATTAAATTTCAAGGAGCTGAGCATTACAAGATGATCCCCGAATTTGCCGCGATTCCCGGCAGCAAGGTGATCCACCTCTTTCACAATAAACACGAGCTCACCTGGATGCTGCAAAACTGAATTTCTTCTTCTGTTTTTTGGCAATCGTGTAAGATATGAACAACCTACACAGTTATATACTCCTCTTAGCTGAAAACGGGAATTTCGACGGCGCCAAAGCCCCGTTTTCAGCTAAGAGGAGTATAGTCGATAAAGGAGTTTATATGAAAAAATTTGGCTTGTTTATACTGGGAGTTACCGCTTTCCTTTCAATGACTCCGTGTGTCTATGCAGTACTTCCACCGCTCTATCAATCACAGCGGGAGATCAAAGCAATCCTCGAAAACAAGAAACTTGGTGAGCAGCTATCAAGTGGATACGGGGTTCAAAAGATCCAAAGAAATAAAAAAGGGTACGAAATCACAACAATTCGCCACCGCATTCAAGTAGATGTCATTTATCAAGCAAAGACGCCAGGTCACGTTGGCCCTGCAAAGTTCACCCTCTGCTTCCACGAGGCAACACCAATCCCAGGAGAGACTCCTACTCCAACAAAATAAAGAAACCTTATGAACTATTTAAAAGCCTTCAGCGCCGGGCTCATCCTTCCAGGGACGGTGCTTCCTATTTTCGTGCTCATCACAACGTTAATGGGTCTCGGGCAGATAGCCAACATCTTCCTCATTCACATGATTCCGCTTATATACTCCTCTTAGCTGAAAACGGGAATTTGGGCTAGCGCGAAAGCTCCAGCGGCTGAACGATCGCAAGTGCCTTAGTATTAGAAATACAAAGGGCACTTGCGATCGTGGAAATTCGGCAGCTTTCGCGCCGCACACCCGTAATTTCAATATTGACAGACCACTAGTTCAGCCTACTGAGCACGCTTCCGTTTGTTGTTAGCCATAAGACCTGACGAGGTAGGCTCTGTTGAGGCAGCCCCCCACCCAACAGGAGCGACCACTAAAGCACAGACCTCCGAAGACTCCATAGAACCCGCGCTAGAAGTAGGTTCGTCTACATCACATGCCCATCCATTTAAAGCAAAGTCCTCCTGATCAAGCCTCCATTCGTCGTTATCCATAAGATCTGACAAGGTAGGCTCTGCTGATGCAACCCCCCTCCCAACAGGAGCGACCACTAAAGCACAGACCTCCGAAGGCTCCATAGAACCCGCTCTAGAAGCAGGTTCGTCTACATCACATACCGATCCATTTTCCGAGGAATGCCCAGCGGCCCCCTCCAATCCAATATTCGAAAAAAACCTATCCCCTATAATACTTAAAATTTCATCATCCCCAGAAAAATCTTCTTTAGAAAAAAAATCTCTAGGGGAAGGTTCGCATCTGCTGAACTTTTTCCGTATATCCCCCTCTTCTTCATCAGCGAGCTCTCTTGTATTACAATTAAAACCAACCGGGGCAGAACGAGCTCCCCACTGATCCAAAGAAGGAGGAAAATCAGCAGAAAAAGATCTTATAGAAGACGCAAATACTGAAGAGGCTCTTGGATCATCAGGCAAACAGCTCCAAACACCACGAGTAGACGCCGGAGTAAGATTTGGCCTAACAGTCGATGCAAATGAACAGGCGCTTGAAAAACCTGAGCGCTCACTGCCCTTCTCTTCAAAGCAAGAAGAACCGCCCCCTGGGGTGACGGGGGAAGAACTTGTATCCATTGAATGGAAACCCTGATTAACCCTTTGAGCTATTGGTCTGAGAAAACTTGAAAAAGCCATAATTAAAATCACCAATTAAAGAAAATTCATAATAAAAAAATTATAGCACAAACAAAAGAAAAAATCAATAAAAATATCTAACAACAAAAACCACAATAGAAACACGCAAGCGCCTTACAGCAAGACACTTAAAAACGAACAAAGTTCCTTAAGCACTGCCGCTTAAGGATTTATTCCTAAACTCCTGAGATGCAATGCCGATAACTATAATGAGCCTAAAAAGAGCTATAAGATTTCAAGGAAACCAAGTAGCAAACTTTTAGACTCAAATTAATAAACCTAAACAGGAGTTAATATCATGAAAGTTTTAAAGAAAGCATTAGCTAAAAAGACGCCTATAAAACCAATTAAGAAAAGTGTTAAAAAGGCTATTAAGAAAGTAGTGGCAGCTAATAAAAAACCACTTATCAAGAAGCCTGCTGTAAAAAGACCAGCTCTTAAGAAAATTGTAGTCACCAAGAAATTAGCCGTTAAAGGTTCAGTAAAAAAACTAGCTCCTAAGAAAATTGTAGCCACCAAGAAATTAGCCGTTAAACGTCCATTAAAAAAAGCCGCTAGCGCTTGCTAAAAAGCCAGACTTAAAAAGCGCTTAGCTTTTATACCCGGCATGTGGGGCCAAAACGGGGCCGCCCAATGCCGGTTTTTTTGTAATATACTCCTCTTAGCTGAAAATGGGACTTTGGACGGCGCCAAAGCCCTGAGGGGTATGTGAACTGTTATAAATTGAATTACAATAACAGCCGAATAACCTCTTCATCTTCAGTTGCCGAAAACTCCTTATAGAACTGTCCTACGGCCTGAAATTCTGAAGGGTTTGACACACAGACGACTTCATCCACAAGCTTTTGGATCTCTTCTAAAGTGTCCTGAGGAGAAACCGGAACAGCCACAACAACCCTTTTAGCCCCCTCCAGCTTTGCAGAACGAATCGCCGCCTTCATCGTAGAGCCCGTAGCCAGGCCATCATCGACCAAGATGACTGTCTTCCCCTTCAGCTCTCTTGGAGGGCGCCCTTGGCGGTAACTATTAAGCCTTCTCAGCGCCTGGACTTTCTCCTTCTCAACCCCGTGAATGATGTGCTCTTTTGGAACGCTTAGTTGAATAATAAGAGCGGTGTTCCAGATTCCCTCCCCCGTCTCTGTGATTGCCCCAATCGCAAGCTCTGGGTTACCAGGCGCGCCGATTTTGCGAGGGCAAATAATATCAAGAGGAAGGTGGAGGCTTTTTGCGATAACGTGGGCTGTGACCACGCCACCACGTGGCAGACCAATGACAATCGCCTGTGGATCGCGAAGGTATTTTGACAGTAAATGGACAAGCTCTTGGCCGGCGTGTCGACGATCGCGAAACATTATGGAGCCTTTCTTAAAAACATGGATAGAATATTCAATCAGCAGCGTCAACAACTTCGGTCTTAAAAACGATCTCTCTTCGAAGCTTGAAGATACCAAGCAAATTGATCATCAAAAGCATGCTACCAGAAAGGGACATGATGAGCAGCGCCTTAGTCTGATCGAGGAATGAAAAGAGCACAAAAGCGGCAATAGCATAGACGAAATAGATCTTCAGGCCATGCTTAGGAAGCAGAAAGCGTGCGCATTTCATCCCCACGCAGAAGTAGGCAATGACTGTCGTATAGCCAAGGATGAATAAGAAAAATGGCATGAATAAATCCATGTAAGGAAAATATTGAGAAAGAGCCGTCTGAATAAGCGCAGAAGCGTGAATAGGATCTACGGACTGCCAGATTCCTGTCGTTAAAACAATAAGCATGCTAAGCGTGCAGATTACGTTATCGATGCACACTCCTAACATCGCAAGGCGCGCTTGGCGCTGTGGATAAATTGTTTTGGATTCACTTTGAATGATCGAATCGTACCCAATGCCGATATCTGCAGAATATGCCGCACGCGAGATTCCGTGCTGGACAGCCAGAACCAAACTACTGCCGGCAAAGCCGCCGACGGCTGCATGACCTGTAAAAGCCGTTTTAACCACTGAGCCCAGGATCCCGGGAAGGAACTCTAAATGATGCCCAATCACCCACATACTCATAAAAATATAGCACAAGATAAATCCAGGCATCACCCACGTGCAAATCTTTCCAACGCGCGCCACACCCCCAATACCTGCATAAAGAACGAGGGCAAGAAATACCGCCATCACAATGTAGCGGTTGATATTCCAATTAGTGGAAAGGCTATGAGTCACAACCGAAAACTGATAGATTTCGACGCCGTAAATGCAAAGAAGAACGCAAATAACAACAGGAACCCAGCGGTTATTAAACGCGTGTCTTAAAAAGTACATCGGACCGCCATCATAGCCCCCGCGGCTATTAGGCACGCGGTACTTGAGCCCAAGGAAAATTTCAGAATACTTGATGAGCATCCCCACGATACCTGCGATCCACACCCACAACAGGGCCCCGGGGCCGCCAATCTGTACCGCTGTGACAATCCCCACGATATTGCCGATGCCGATCATCCCCCCTACAGAGGCAAAGAAAACCTTTAGCGGGTGAGTCCCCTTGGTCTCTTTTGAGGGCTGCAGCAAGAAATGAAAAAAAGTACTTACAATCGAGGGCAGAGCTCTGATTTGAAAAAACCGAGTCTTAATCGTCAAGAACAGGCCTAGCAGCATGATCAAAACAAAAGCGATATACCCCCAAAATATAGTATCAATTTCGGAAAAAATCTCAAAAACACTACTCATCATGATGCTATTTTTATCCTTCAGCGGTTTCTGAGACCTTTGGCAAGGCCAACTGACGTTCTTTATCAACTATACACAAGAAAACCTTCGTTTCTGCGACAATCACTCCAGAGAGACCAAGAACACCCATGACGTTAGCCACGGTCATCAATCCATTCATAATATCTGCCATTCCCCAAACGAGTTCCAAGCTTAGCTTGGCTCCGAGAACAACGAAAATAATATAAAGGAAACGGTAGATCCTTGTAGAGCGAAAACCGAATAAATATTCGCAGCACTTCTCTCCGTAATAAGCCCAGCCGAGAATTGTCGAATAACCAAAGAAAAATGCACCTATTGTAACGATCACTCCGCCTCCAGGAACCGTGCTATTAAAAGCATGCATGACCATAGAAACGCCATTCAGAAGCTTCCCGCTTGGGCCCACTTCTCCGAGAACCCCAGTCACAGCAATAATCAATCCTGTAAAAGTACAAACAACTGTGGTTAAGAAAGCACCGGTCATCGAAATCAAGGCCTGGCGCGCAGGTAAGTCTGTCTTAGCTGCTGCTGCTGCAATTGAAGAGGTCCCAAGGCCTGCCTCGTTAGCAAAAACGCCGCGAGCAATCCCAAAACGCACCGCCATCATGACTGAGGAACCAACAAAGCCGCCGATTGCAGCCTGCCCAGTAAAGGCGCTTGCGACAATATCCCAAACAGCTCCGGGAACCTTTTCGATATGCATTGCAAGGACTAAGGCGCCGCCGCCAAGATAAAACAAAGCCATAACAGGGACAAGGTAACTGCACACCCTTCCAATCCCCTTAACCCCGCCAATCAAAACCATTGCGGTGATGACCGCCAAGATACCCCCAGTCCACCAATGATCTAGGCCAAATAGGTTGTGCATCGCCTCGGCAACCGCATTAGACTGTGGCATGTTGCCGCTAGCAAAACAGGCAAGGCAACCTGCTGTCGCATAAAAAGTCCCGAGCCACTTCCAGCCAAGCCCTTTATCGAGGTAGTACATAGGGCCGCCACATGCCCCACCTTTTTTGTCAAAGGTGCGGTATTTAATGGCAAGAATCGCTTCGCCGTATTTAATCACCATCCCAAAAATGGTTGCCACCCACATCCAGAACAGAGCTCCTAGCCCCCCAATGGAGATCGCCGTAGCCACTCCGGCAATGCATCCGATGCCGATCATCGCCGCAAGAGACATCATGAGCGCCTGAAAGTGGCTCACATCCCCTTTAGCATTTTTGTGTTCATGACGACCAAACGCCAGTTTCATCGCATAGCCAAGGAAGCGAAATTGAATTCCCCTCAAAAGGAAAGTAAGGTAAAGGCCTGCTCCTCCGAGAAACAACAATAGAGGAAGTCCCCAAACCCAGACTTGGAGCTTATGTAATGTCAAGCTGAACATTTCCATGTATGCGTCACCTTTTATTAAAATAACCAATAATAATACACTGTTTGCGTATTTTTAGCTTTTAGAAAAGCAAGGAACTTAATATTTATAATTAAAATTTAACAATAGAGGGAATTGCAGCCTGTAAGGCTGCAATTCCCTCTATAATATTAAGCCGCGATCAGTGGCGATATTTCTCACAGAAAGGGTGTCGCCGTTGGCCGCGGCTTCACCGCTTAATTACCGCTGCCGCGGTTTAAATAACCAAGAAAATTCGCAACAGTTCACATACCCCTCCTTCATCGGTGCATGCGAACTGTTACAAACTTTTTTGTATTTTCTCTGTGGTTTAAAAAAACTGGTATTAATATTTTTGAAACACAGAGAAAATAGAGAGGGAGGAAAGCGGGCAATGCCACTTCAATCGTAGGCTGCCAAAACACCCCCTATAAGCGTCAAATCTTTCTTGATAAAGTCACTCTGGGTATGTGAACTGTTACGAAAATTCTTCATGCGATTGCCCTGCTCAATAAGACATGAGAAAGGTTTGAAAAAAGTCGCAATGTTACCGAGTCAATCCTTTTTTTTCAACAACTGATGTAGCTAGCGGAGTATAGATTCAAGAGTGCTAAGTGGTGACTTCGGTGGGGAGCTCAAAGCGGTGCTGGTTGTAGAGGCGTGTCATCAAGGGGTCGCTTTTGCCTTCAAAAGGCTTGGTGCGAAACTGGAGCTTAAAACCAGACATTTTAGCAGAGCCAGCCCCCTCTACCCAAAAAGACTCCTTGGCATCATCAGCCGAAAGGATCTTTGCAGCCTGCAAGTTGAGCTCCTGAAAAACATGGAAAATCAGCCTTTTCCCATCGCGCATAAAATAACGCAGCTGAGCCTGCTGCTCTTCCGAAGAAAACTGAGCAAGACACTCCAACTGACTCAGCACACTTTCTGCCAAACTCTTTTGCGCTTCAACAGAAAGACCCATCCCATAACGCAAAAGACTCAGCTGCTTCACAATCTCACGCCCCTGCCGCATTAAAGAAAGTGTTGCAAGATCGGCAAGCTCCGGATAATACGCAAGCAGCCAGGTGTGTGCTAGCAATGTAGGAGTCGTATCTCGCCACATCGCCTGACCTGCCACCCAGAGCTGGCAATCAAGCCATCCCCCTTCAGCAGGTAGCGTCTGAGACAAAACCAAAGCCCCAGCAAAGCGGTGGCGATACATCCGCATGAAACAACTCTCAAGAAGATCCAGCGGAAGCGTTGGCCACAGCCCCCCTCCTTGCTGGATACTCCCGCCGTTAAGCACCGGAAGCAAAAGTGTAGATGAGGCATCAGGGATCGATCTAAGCGCCTGCCAAAGAGGATGGAGCTCTAGGTGGTCTTGCCAGGGCTCCCCTGCCAACGCAGAAAAAGCAATGACCGTTCGGTCTCCTACGTCATCGCATAGTGTGGGGAGCCAGGAGGCCTGCTCTTCACAGGCTTTTAGATTTGGAGCTGGTGTGTAATAAATAAGGCCGGATTTCTTAGAAAGAGCCTTTTCAACCATTTTCACTTCTGCCAAGACGAGTTCATAACGAGTATGGTCTCCAGCAGATCGATGGTGAGCAAAACCCTCGCGGTAAAGCCCACCTTGCCAGAGAAGATAATCAAAACCAGGAACGCGCTCGAGAAGATCCCCAATGAGCTTTTGAACACGTGAGCAAACTGCTTGATCCAAAGGCGAGCAGTTTTTGTTAGACCCAAGGTCAAGATTAAGAGTAAAACCAGGCTCAAGGATCACCTTAAGCCCAAAGCTTTGAATCGCCTTGCAAAGAAGCGCTACCTCTCCTTTTATTTCAGGCAGAGGTTTGTCTGAAAAAGCAAACCCACTTCCAAGAACTACAGCATTATAGCCGAGCTGAAGAAGGCGCCAGCAAAACTGTTTGACGAGCGGGTGCTGCTCAAGCGTTCTAGAATCTGCCAATAGTTCAGCTGTCACAAACTCAGGGAGCGCCAAGCGCACCCCTTCTGCAGTCTGAACAAACGATTCGCCCGTTAGCCAAAGAGGGCGCAAAGGGTACTTCGGAGCATTTTCACCCAAAAGCTCTGGAAGGTGTCCGCTAGCTACCCCCATCTTGAGCTGAAAGCAACCATACCGAGCGGCCAACTGACTGCCCGCATTTAGATCAAGACGCCCCCGCTCACAAGAGGCGTAGTACTTCTCGCTGTTTTTATGGGAATGGATGCGCATCTGGAGGAGCGGAGGGACTGTCTGATCGCTGGGAGGCAAAGCGTGCTTTAAATACTTTTGCCACATCTCTTGGATTTCTTCGCTCTCACTCATGCCAAACCTCTATTTTTCTGGGGGAGAGTCGATGCGGAGTATATCAACCCACAACTGGTGCTTCCATGTTCCTATTATCTTATCGCCCGCCTTAACCTCTGCTGAATAGGTCACGATCCCCTGCTTCGAATGATACTCTTCATTCATCAAAGATTCGACATAAGACCCCGTCCTTGCAAATAGCGGAATGACAATCTCTTTCTCTTCTCGGTTCCCATAGCGAACGCGAAGGACAACCCGAATATCAGGCTCTTGAAACAGAAAAGAAGGGATATTCCAGTGGATAATGAGGTTCTGTCCCAAATAGGGCTTATCTTTGCGAGGATCCGGGGTGCGTATACGAGTGCTTGCCAAAGAACCGCAGGTCACTTCTTCTGTCCGAATCGACAACATTTCCCGGTGGCATGCCGTTGTCAAAACAGCGAGCAGAAGAAGTATCCCTAAAAAACGCATAAACGACCGACTAAATAATAAGCTGATTTAGAATAT
This sequence comes from Waddlia chondrophila WSU 86-1044, assembly GCA_945882915.1. Classification (GTDB taxonomy): domain Bacteria; phylum Chlamydiota; class Chlamydiia; order Chlamydiales; family CAMCWV01; genus CAMCWV01. Next base: position 46,897 of record CAMCWV010000001.1, read on the forward strand.
TTCAGGAATTGATCATTTTCTTGGGGTCCATGATAGCATCAAAGCTCTTCTCATCAAGAAACCCCGAAGCAAGCGCCGCCTGCTTTAATGAGCTCCCCTCGTTATAAGCTTTGCATGCTATCTGCCCTGCCTTGTCGTATCCGATATGAGGATTCAAAGCTGTAACAAGCATGAGTGAATTATCGAGATGCTTCTGAATATTCTTGTAATTTGGAGTAAGTCCAACAACACACCTTTGCGAAAAACTATCTGCAGCATCTGCTAAGAGCCTTATCGAATTCAAGAGATTATAAGCAATCACAGGCATAAAGACATTAAGCTCAAAATTCCCCTGAGAGCCCGCAAAAGCTATTGTAGCGTCATTGCCCATCACTTGAGCTACAACCATTGTCACAGCTTCACACTGGGAAGGATTAACCTTCCCAGGCATAATAGAAGAACCCGGTTCGTTGGCTATAAAAAACAGCTCTCCTAGCCCACATCTTGGCCCAGAAGCCATCCAACGTATATCGTTAGCAATCTTCATTAGAGCGCACGCCACAACTTTTAAAGCGCCGCTTGTGGCAACAGAGCTATCTTGCGCAGCCATCTTGGCGAATTTATTGGGGGCAGAGACAAAAGAAAATCCTGAGAAGCTAGCCAGAAGCGTGCAAACCTTTTCACCAAACTGAGGAGGAGCATTGATACCCGTGCCAACAGCTGTCCCCCCAACTGCAAGCTCTAGAAGGGCTGGCAAAGTAGCCTCGACCGCCTGCTGGGCATGGTCGAGCTGACTCACATACCCAGAAAATTCCTGCCCTAGCGTAATGGGAGTAGCATCCATCAAGTGGGTGCGCCCAGTCTTGATCACATCATTAAACGCACAAGCTTTGTCATGAAGAGCGTCTCTCAACTTTTTTAGCGAAGGGAGCAGCCGCTCTTTAATCATCTTTACAGCAGCCATATGCATGGCTGTAGGGAATACGTCATTTGTCGACTGAGACATATTCACGTCGTCGTTCGGTTGGATAGACGTTGACCTCTGGTCATTTTTCAACTTTTCAATGGCGAGGTTGCTGATCACCTCATTGACGTTCATGTTGGTGTGTGTGCCTGAACCTGTCTGCCAGACAGATAGCGGGAACTCTGCAAGGAAAGCGCTGAGCCCAATCCTGGCCTCAAACTTTCCGCTAAGGATCTCGTCACAGACTTGAACGATAGCCTTTTTTTTGGCAGGAGCTAAAACGCCCGCCTCAGCGTTAATACTCGCCGCAGCCTTCTTAACAAGAACTAGAGCATAGACCAGCTCCATCGGCATCTTCTCTATGCCAATGGGGAAATTATACAAAGAGCGCTGGGTCTGCGCTCCATAGTGGCGATCTGTGGGGACTTGCACCTCCCCTAAAGCGTCTTTCTCTGTTCTGTAAAGCATGCAAACCGCCACTGTAGTACGCTTCAGATTGTTTATACCCAAAGTGGGTGCAATTACAAACTGCAGGTCTGATAAAAGACGTTAATGAACCTGTCCTGTTATAGTCGCGCTTTCTAAAGGTCTGTTTTTTAGCCAAATAAAAAAATGTGCGACTTATTAGTCATGTCCCTATGGAACACAGGTTAAGTTTTCTCTTACGGCATTAGCAAGAGGGCGAAGACGAAGGCGAAAAGAGCGAACGACTCAATAATCCCCAAAGCAGCAAAGCACTTTCCAAAGATCTCAGGCTTTCTTGCTGCAGCATAAATTCCAGTCGCTGCACATTGCCCTTGGAATATTGCTGAAGCCATAATGGCAAAGCCAGCACCTAGTCCAATCCCGATTGCTGAAAGCGGAGGAAGTGTTCCTGCTGTGATCTTCTGAGACATGAGCAACATCAACACGAAGGCATAAATTGTTTGTGAAGAAGGAGCCGCAGACATCCCAATAAACTTTCCGTGCCCTTCGTCTACTCGGCTCATCACAGCGTGGCAAGCTTTCCCTGCAACGCCGCAACCATAGCAACTTCCAAACAAACCAAGCCCAAGGACTATTGCCGGGCCAACCATATCGAAATTCATAGAAGTCTCCTCGTTTATTCTTCTTCTTTATTCTTAAATAGCATCAAAGGTCTGAACATCTTGCCGCCCCCTTCAAAGGAGTAGTGGTACCATTCCAAGAAGTTAAGACGAAGCCCGTGTATGACACCGCCCATAGTGGCCATAAGAATATTGATGATGTGTCCAAAAAGAATGATCACGCCGCCAAAAACAAACCCCACACTCTCGCCCATCGCATTAAACGTCATAGCCATGATAACTCCAGCTAGAGCCAAAGCATAAAGACGGACGTAAGAGAGTACGTCGGCAAAAACCTGAATGCTTAACATGATTTCTAAAAGACCATGCCAGCGACATTGAAGCACTGACAGTAGCACGGCAAGCCCAATCCCGACGTAAATAAGCGGGAGCCCTATTTGAACAGCCCAAAATTCTGGCACAGCAAAAACATAGTTAACCATCGTCGATGCTTGGAAGATCGAAGGGAAATAAAGATATCCACCAATCATAAACATGATCCATCCAATCCCGCCCCAACGGCGCTTCATAAAGCGGAAGAAAGAGGTTGTAAGGTGGATGATTCCCACAACAAAGGCCAGCTCGAACAAAATTGTGTCGAAGAACTCGTTAAAGACTTGGTGAACAGGAAAGCCATCTCTCATATAGGTTCCAAGCTCTACAAATTCGGTCCCGTCTCTTGCTTTAGCTATCTTTGGGTACTTCTCGAGATGCGTCTTATAGACATCATCTCTGCGCTCTAAGTGATAATCGGCCTTTTTATCGATGACCCACGCCATCGGACTCTTTGCCCGGAGGGTGTTATAGATACTCAGCTCAAGACCAAAATAGGAGCTGAGGCACACACCCCAAATGATTGTAGCCACTGAAAGCAGCGCACACAACTTAAGAAAGCGCTTTCCTAAGCCCTTTATCCCTTTAAACTTGTAAAAGAGAAGCCCTGTTATTGTCAGAAGCACTAACCCATATCCGGCATCAGCGATGATCATCGCAAAAAACAGGGTAAAGGCCCCCAGGACCCAAGTAGAAGGATCTTTGTCTGTGACTGCAGGCATGTCATAAATCTGTATGACATCTTCACCTACACGTCCCCATCCTTGATTGTGCAAGCAGGTAGGAATCTGATCGGTATCTTCAATTACAATCTCATCTGCATAGATCCCTTGCTCAACAAGCAGCTTTTCTAAAGCGGCTAACTGATTCTTTGCCACCCACCCCTCTACAGCAAAAACAGACTCTCCTAAAACAGAGGCGACGTACGTCTGAGAGGTGTAGAGATGGTGTTTATTAAGCTCGGCAATCACTCCTTCACGAAAAAGCGCCTCATGAGCAGCCAGTCCCTTGAGCTCCTTCTCGATATGTTGCACTTCCAGCTCAACCTGGTGAAGACGTCTCTGCAAAGCCCCTGCAGGGCGATCGATGATCAACTCGAACATCCCCTCATAAGAGGTGCGCTCGCGATTAATCGCAACGTAATAAGCTAGGCCACTTCCTGAGCCCACATAAATAACCTCAGGGCGGCTGGGCGCCTCAATTACATCTGCTTTATTCGTCGCAAAAAACTGGATAACTCGGTGCCCTTCATTTTGAATGTAAGCAATAGTCTCGACAGAGAAGTCCCCGTAGATAGCAATTCTGTGAAGATCTTGCTCTACAATCCGCCGCTCTTCTTGCAGAATTTCTAGCGTATTGTAGAGCGTAACAACTCTTTTAGCAAGCGGAAGGGCCTGCAAAATACCGGGTATCTCTTCCTGCTCAACGGGGGTGATGCGACGAATAATCTTTAGTGCCCCAGCAAAGGTCTGGACCTCTTCAGGAAGCTCGGCATAGGGGCGCGCTTTGGCATCAATAAACTCGACAACGCCAGCTTCTTGCGCCTGTTCGAAAAAGGCGTTCCGATGGGTTTGGGCACCTACAAAGAGATATTTTTTTACGTCCACTCTCATTTTTAAGCCTTCTCTTGTGTGGCTTTTTCAGGTTCGGCTTTTTCTTCTTTAGCTTTGGCGGCCTGAGCTAACGCCTTCCTTCGAATGATTTTCCCCTTAGCTGCCTTCGCCTGCGAAACAGCCGCTAATTGCTGATCTCCCAAAAACACCTTAATCTTTTTAATGTTCTCTAGCGCTCTAGGAATCATGATCTTTTCAAAAAGATTCACCCTTATGGTCACCTGACGGAGCTCCTTTTCAAGAGCTAACTTCTTTTCTTGTGCAATGAGCACCTCTACCTGAGCGCGCGTCATATTGCGCAGTCCCGCAATTGCCCCATCAAGCCAAGGAGGCGATTCAAAAAGGCTATAACTCACTGCATGAAAGCTCACCCCTTCAAAGTAAGGGATTTCAACCCCCGCAATGTTCTCATAGCGGCGCTGAATCGCTTCAACCTTGCACGCCTCTTTGGGATCTACTCTGTTTTGCTCACGCCAAAGAGAGCTAAAGCCTTCGACTTGTTTACGTCTATCGGTGAACTTTTGTTCGTATTGGGTGACTTCAGCTCTAGCCTTATTAACTTCTTCTTGCAACATGGCTTTTTTCAGCTGAAGAGTTGGCAGATATTTAGTCAACTGCGCAAGCTTCAGCTGCTGAAGACGTAGCTCATTTTTTGTTAACTTAATTGCTGTCACTTATGCCACCCTCTATTCCCTTCTATTCATTAAGCTGCCTTGCCTAAAATGTCCCAGAGGGACGGCTTTGCCCGCATAATTGTAATTGCAGCCTTACAGGCTGGGCATTGTTGCATAATACAGCCCATTAAGAGTAGCAGCCTTACAGGCTGCATAAGACATATTCGCCTATACCCAGGGCGCTGCCCTGGGCTGTTTGCACTTTCAGCCTTTCAGGCTGAACCTGAGAAGCTGAAATGGTTTTATGGTAATTAAAGCCTTTTGCATAAAATCTCAGCCTGAAAGGCTGTAATTGCAAACAGCCCAGGGCAACGCCCTGGGTATAAGCGAATATATCCCATGCAGCCTGTAAGGCTGCTACCCTTAAAGGTCTATAATTATGCGGGTAATGCCCAGAGGGACACATTTTAGACATCCTCGTTATAAATATCTTAATTAGCTTAACCGACCCTCAGCATTCTTATCCTTTTCCCTTTTTAGGCGCTTTTACCTTGGTAGCCTTCTAGGCAACAGGCTTTTCTTGGTGCGTTTTTTCTTTGGCAGACCCTTGCCAGTACTTATTTAAAAGCGACTGCTTGATCCCTACTTCATCTGAATTAAAACACTCAGCAAGAGTTTTCCAGCCAAGCTCCAAAGCTTCTTCCAGTGGAATGTTGACGTTCAAGGCCATCAAGCGCTCTTCAAATAAGGTTGCATAGCTAAGCAGCTTTTCGTCCCAACGAGAAAGCTTAAAGCCCATCCCCTGCCTTTCTCTAGCCTTTTTCGAATCCGAGTAAAGACGAATCATGTTGTTAGCGATATCCCCATGGTCTTCTCTGGTAGCCTTACCAATAACAAGCTGCTTAAGTCTAGAGAGCGAGCCGAAAGGATCGATGCTGCCGTGATGAAGATAAAACTGCCCTTCGGTGATGTACCCAGTGTTGTCTGGAATAGGGTGCGTTATGTCGCCCCCAGGCATTGTGGTTACAGCAATGATCGTGATTGAACCACTCCCCTCAATATCAACAGCTTTTTCATACCGAGATGCCAGGTCAGAATAGAGCGAACCTGGGTAGCCTCGGTTAGAAGGAACCTGGTCCATCGTAATTGCAATTTCCTTCAGGGCGTCTGCAAAAGCTGTCATATCTGTTAAGAGCACAAGCACGTTCTTTCCTGTTACAGCAAATTTCTCTGCACAGGAAAGAGCCATATCTGGAACTAACACACACTCAACAACAGGGTCTGTTGCGCGGTGAATAAACATCACCGTTTTATCTAAACTTCCTGACTGCTCGGCGTTTTCAATGAAGGCGTGGTAATCGGCAAAAGTAAGCCCCATCCCTCCAATAATGACAACGTCAGCATCTGTTTGGTTGGCTATCCGCATCAAAAGCTGGTTGTAGGGCTCACCAGGAACAGAAAAAATCGGAATCTTTTGCGATTTGACTAAACAGTTAAAAACATCAATCATCGGAATGTTCGTCTTCACCATTTCGCTAGGAATGACTCGCTTAATAGGGTTGAACGAAGCAGTCCCGATGTTAATGCTCTCACCAACCATCTCTGGGCCGCCATCAATAGCCACTCCAGAACCGTTAAGGCGCCTTCCGAGAAGAGCATCGCCAAAAACAGCTTGCATCTGCCGGCCAAGGAATGTCACGCGATCTCCGGTAGATATCCCACGCGTCCCCCCAAACACCTGCAAGGTGACCTGGTCAGCTTCAAACCTCAAAACAGATGCGTAAGTAAAGCGCCCATCATGCTTATCAACGCGGGCAAGTTCTCCTAAGGCGATCCCTTCGGCCGTAACAGTAATGAGGTTTCCCCTCATGTCATTAATTCTGTCGTGGTATTTTTTCATTTCTCAGCCTTCTCAATCATTTCCTCAGCCTTCTCCCAAGCCTTTTTATATTCACTCGAGTCGAAGGGAAGAAAGTTCATATTCTTAACGTGGTTCTGCAGGGTAAGGAAAAATTGTCGCGCATTATCGTGAGTATCAAAATGAAAAGCTGCATCAAAAATACGGTTGAGCAAGCGGAACAATGGGAGCTGCCTTTTTAGCGGACAATACGCATCTTCCTTATCAAAAGCGTTTTGCTGAAGGTAAGAGAAGTCATAAAGCTCAGCCTTCAAGTAGATCACCATGTCATTAATGGCAGTCCCCTCTTCACCGACAACCTCCATCCGTCTGCCAATCTCATTTCCCTCTCTAAGGATCTCGGCAGCCTTATGGACCATTACTCCCCAACCAGTAGCCTCCCCTTCTAAAGTATTGCCCACCTTATCAACATACTTTGACCATGAAATAAGCGGGTCGATAGATGGGTAGCGACGCGAATCAGAGCGCGCCTTAGAAAGGCCATAGAAAGCGCCAACAACAGCAAGCGTTGCTTGTGTTACAGGCTCCTCAAGGTTCCCTCCAGCAGGCGACACAGCCCCGCCAATTGTCACAGAGCCATTAGAGCCATCTTTAAGGGAAATCACTCCAGAGCGCTCATAAAACTCAGCAATACGAGAAGCTAAATAAGCGGGGAAGGCCTCTTCGCCAGGGATCTCTTCTAATCTACCCGACATCTCCCGCATAGCCTGCGCCCAGCGCGAGGTGGAGTCTGCCAGAAGTAAGACATCTAGCCCCATTTGACGGTAGTACTCAGCGATGGTAATTCCCATGTAAACAGAAGAATCACGTGCCGCCACAGGCATGGAGGAGGTGTTGCAAATAATCACCGTTCTGTCGAGAAGTGCCCCGCCAGTGTGTGGGTCAATAAGGTGAGGGAACTCCCTCAGCACCTCTACAACCTCTCCCGCGCGCTCTCCGCAGGCACATACAATCACAATATCTACACCAGAACACTTAGCAAGGTGATGCTGCAAAACGGTCTTGCCTGCACCAAAAGGCCCAGGCGTACAGAACGTTCCCCCTTTCATTAGAGGAAACTGCGTGTCAAGAATGCGAAGGCCGGTATCCATCATCTTAGTAACAGGAACGCGCTCCCCTTGCATAAGGGCGTTTTTAATGGGCCAGCGCTGCAGCATCGTAAACTCATGTTCGGCGCCGTGTTTATCTACAGCCTTGGCTACCACCGTATCTACATTGTGAGCGCCCGCTTTAACGACCCACGTTATTGTGTAACGATCGAAAAGAGCAAAAGGGACCATGATCTTGTGTTGAAAGCGCCCCTCTTCGGTAACCCCTAACATATCACCTCTAGAAACAACATCGCCTACTTTAACTTTAGGCTTGTAATCCCAGAGCTTCTTCCTGTCGATAGGAGCGATATAAACTCCTCGAGGCAAAAAGAAACCTGATTCATCGGCAACTTTTTGGAGCGGGTTTTGCAACCCATCAACAATAGAAGCTAAAAGCCCGGGGCCTAGCTCTGCTTCTAGAAGCCTCTCACCAAACTCTACAGTGCTGCCGAGCGTTACTCCTCGTGTGTCTTCAAAAACCTGAATCTTGACTTCGTCACCAACGATTTCAATGACTTCAGCTTTTAAGCTGGTGCCCTCAACGTGTACCATGGCAACTTCACCCTGCCGAATATGCCCTTCAAACTTCACTTGCAAAAGGTTCCCGAAAGCTTTTACCACGTGTCCTTTAGAAGCAGGTTTCGTCTTCAATGTCGCTGTCATATGATGTTTTCCTTGACGATAGTATCTACTATAAGGCGCCCTTCTTCCTCATCGAGCTCTTGCCATTTTTCTACAATAGCAAGCTGCACGACAAAGGCTAAAATGCGATCGATGGAAAAAATCTCCTGATCTACCATCCTCTCAATTCTGTTAAAGCAAAAGTGACAAAGAGCTTTGTGCAGGGCAAGTGGGTCGTCCTTATGCGACTCAAACACATGCTTTAACTCTTCGTATTTTGCTGGTGGCTCATAGGCCTTAGCATCCTTCTGGGCCATAATCTGGTGTATAATCGGATCAAAAGGATCCTCAAATTGAAGCTCCGCGCTCAGGTCTCTGCCGAGTACTTTGGCACGGAAGCCTAGCAGCACGAGCCGCCACTCCCTTTCAAAAGTAAGATATTCCCTCAAAAAGCCCGTTTGTTTTTCGATCTCTTCACGGAAATATTGATTCACAAGCTTTGGAAAATGTTTGAGCTTATCTGCAGGGCGCTCGTGATCGTGAATAAAATTGACCACATATTCAGGCAACTCCTGTTCCCAAAAAAGAGCCTCTTCAAGCTCTTTTTGGTTAAAGTTGCCTCGAGGGTCAAAAGAGTCGAAGTGACCCCCTCCAAGCCAAAAAGATCTTAAGTTGTCGATGTCGACATAGAGTCTTAGCGTGACAAACTTCTGATAATCTTTGGCAGAGAGATGCGAGTGAAAAAGCCCTCTGAGCTGCGGGTAGGGCAAAGACGGAGGGTGCCCCACTTCCAAGTCGGGGAGCAAACCTGCAAGGAAGTAGTAACTACCCATAACGCACCTAACCCGCTAAATACAGCACAAAACACAACATTTTAGAAACTTCTACGGCCTACCCTTTGTGATGAGCGCCTTTTCCGGCTTCAAAGATAAGCGCGCGGAAGTCTTTGCGAATATAGGCTACAAGCAGCTCTCTTAAAGCATCATCTGTAAGATCCAGGGTCATCTTTTGCTTTAACAGCTTAATCTGAACGCCGCCGATGAACTGTCCAACAGTAATCGTGTGCTCTTTGATTTTACTCATAACTTTATGAGCAAGCACTTTGCTAAGCTCGTCTGCAGAAATAGTTTTTGGCAAAACCAGGGCAAAATCAGACTCTAAACCATCTTTTTCAACAGCCTTAACAACCGCTTCGATAAGTGAGGCAATGACTTTTGGATGGGCGAGAGGCTCTCCAATAATGTCTGCAAGTTCGTGGCTAAAGAAGTGGTGTTCAATATCTTGACGCAGCGCTTCTAACCCTTGCTTTGCAGCCTGAATAAGCGAAGCGTGAAATACCTCTTTTTGCTTTTCTATATTCCGACGTGCGGCAGCTTCAAACTCTCCAGCTTTTTTTTCAGCCTCTTGAAGAATCTTTTGGGCCTGTTTTTCCGCCTCAGCAATAATCTTCTTTGCTTCGTGTTTAGCGGGCTCAAGCGTCTCCACCCTAAGAATATCGCAAATCTGCTTAATCTTATCCTTACCTCGTTCCAAAGTCTTCATACGCTATCGACCCCCATCCACTTGGCTTACGTTGAGATCCACCAAAAACATAAAAAATTCTGGCAGCTACTCTCGTTAGAGTAGTTTTCTGCCAATTTTTCGGGAAGGAAAAAGGATTCCCCAAAAAAGATTTGTTGAGGAAGGAGTCTAGTCGTCATTCTCTAGCTGTTTAAGTGTTGTTAAGTACAAAGACGCGTAAACAGGAAATGGGATGGTAGCAGGGAGGTGATAAAAAAAAACGGTAAGTCTATACTCTTCTTAGCTGAAAACGGGAATTCGGACGGCGCCCAAGCCGCGGGAGCTTTCGCGCTAGCCCAAATTCCAGTTTTCAGCTAAGAGGCGTATATGCAGTTAGTATCAGTTATTAAGGGGGCGGTAAATTGTATAAGCGATGGTTGTTTATAGTCTGCATAGGGTGCTCTATTATAGCTGCTATAGCTGCTGAAGAAGAAGTTGACTCAGGGGAGACAGTAGTAGAGACATTAGAAGAGAAAGTCACTCAAGCTGTGCGCGTTACGGCAAAAGTCAAAGACTGCACATTTATACCTCCCGAAGGCTGGAGCTCTTTTACAATAGAGGAGGTCTTTGAACCAGGCTCTACCCTATATAGACACAAAATAGAAACCGCTACCTACGCAGACACCTCTTTATGGGATCTTCAATCTTCTGTTTCCCTCTCTGCAGAGCCTACCCGCTTAACTCTACAGCAGTACTTGCACTCCTCTAAAGAGGTGCAAGAATCACTCGGCCACACCGAGTGGCGCTACCTCGGGAAAGTACAGACCGGCTCTGGTGAAGCAGCGCTCTGCCAGGTGGATGTCCTTACTAAATGGGGGCAAATGAAATCCTGGCAAGCAATCATCATACGAAATGGCACCGCATATACTACATCTGTAATGAGCCCTACTGATGAATTTAATCAACACATTCCCGATTTTACAGCGACCATTCGCTCGATGACTATAGTCGATTAAGAAAAGCTCTAAGAAGGGGTTTTAACCCAAGTTCAGCGCTTCGCACTGAACTTGGGTTAAACAATTCCAAAAAAATTGCACGAAAATAACAAGCTGTGTGATACACAGAATGATAAAGAAAAGTGACATTACAGAGAATCTGTCGTGATGGCCCAAATGAACAAAATCGAATTTATACTCCTCTTAGCTAAAAATGGGACTTTGGACGGCGCACAAAAGAAAAAAAGAGAAGAAGCCCGTAGCAATTAAAGGGTTGCCCTCTCCAGAAGGTAACGTGGGAGCTTTCGCGCTAGCCCAAATTCCCGTTTTCAGCTAAGCGGAGTATATATATTTAAGGAGAATTTTTATATGAAAAGACTTATCGGTATCGTATCTACATGCGCTGTTATGCTTACAAGCGCAGGACTTTATGCTGAAAGCGCGAGCTCACAAAGAGCTGCAGCAGAAAGCTGTGGCAGTGCTAGCACCAGTGCTCCTAGTGGTGCAGGCACTGGAGCTGATGGAGGTGCAGTGAGCCCTGAATCTGCTGGAGTTGTTGGCGCTGAAGCTGCTGGTGTTGCTTCCCTAGGGGTTGTTGCTGGTGTTGCTGCTGCCGGTGCTGCCGGCGTTGCTGCTGTTGTTGCTGGCGCTGCAGCTGCAGCGGTTGGTGCCGCAGCTCCTGCTCACGTACCTGCCCACCACTAGAACTTAAAACCTAACAGGGTCCATGAACTGTTATTTATTTAAGATCAGCTCAGAAACTGAGACCCGAATTAGGAACCAGGTTAGAAACCAGGCTAGGAAAGGAATGCTTAGCATTCCTTTCCTTTTTTTATGTCTTTGTTTAAGCTTTTGTTTAAGCTCCTGTCATCCAAGCCCCCCAGAATGGGGTGTAGAAGAGATCGAGACTGGCTATGAAGCTTACGACTCCACCTCTTTATTCTACCCCACCGTTAATCCCATCTCAGGGCTTTCTCTTGAGTTTGTCCACGGCGCTTATGGCTGGCAAGGTTATGTTAACGTCTACTCAAGAAACATCCCTCACATCCCAGGTGATCCCTCGCTCGCTAAAATGCGCATCGTCATCGACAACGCGCCTCAAGATCTACTCGCCACCCGCATGTCAGGGGGGCAACGCCTTGCCCTTTCTCCAAAGGCAACCGAGCAACTCATGGACGCCTTCAATCAAAACCTTCCCGTTTCTGTCTTAATCGTCGGTTTTGAAGAAGACATCCAGCCGGCGAACTTCCCAAAGCTCTACAAAAAAATCAAATAAAAGGGTTGAAATTCTTGAATTTTAGGGGTGGTATTTTTTTGTTACCTTCCTCCTTGTCTTTTCATTGCACATCCTTTATTCTGCGGCATATATACTCCTCGTAGCTGAAAACGGGAATTTGGGCTAGCGCGAAAGCTCCCGGGGCTTTGGCGCCGTCCAAATTCCCATTTTCAGCTAAGCGGAGTATAAATCAAATTTGAGGGTCAGCAGACATGCAGGTCGGGCACAATCTTCAATTCAATTGTCTTTCCTGTGAGCAGCCAGTGCTATTTTCTGTTCTCGAAGAAAATAACACCGAAGGGCTCATTGTCTGTCCCCACTGCGAAAAGAAATACGCCTTTGAGCCGTCAGGAACCATTTTACGTCACTTACGTCAGTTCGAGGCCCTTTGCAGGCAAATACATGCCTCAGAAGAGATCCTCGGTAACACAGCCGTTGCCATAGATATCGGCCCGCACCACGTCAGAGTCCCCTACCGCTTACTACTGACCCGCCTTAGCTCTGTTATTGAGCTAACAATCGGGGACCGTAAAATATCAATTGCCTTTCGCTTAGAGCCGCTTCGCGACATTCCTGAATCTATGATGGTTCATAAAGCGCAGATAAGCCATAAATCGATCCCAACAGAGGTCCACAAAGAATCTCTTTCCAGCGAGTCACTGTCCAAAAAGTCACTATCAACGGAGAATCCCATGCCTAATTCATCCCTCGAGCAGCTCAAGCAAATAACAACTGTTGTTTGCGACACCGGAGATATCAACGCCATCGAGCAATACAAGCCTACAGACACCACGACAAACCCTTCTCTTCTCAATGCTGCAGCCCAAATGCCCCAATACGAGAAGATTGTGACGGCGGCTATTCAGTATGGGACAAAGAAAAAAAGCGCCTCTCAAAAAGAACAGCTCACCGAAACCGTCGACAGATTAACCGTTGACTTTGGCCTCGAGATCCTCAAGGTGGTTCCTGGAAGAGTTTCAACAGAAGTCGATGCGCGCCTATCTTTTGACACGCAAGGAAGCATCGCCAAAGGAAAAAAACTCATTGAGCAGTACGAAGCGGCAGGCATCTCTAGAGAGCGCGTTCTAATCAAACTCGCCTCAACATGGGAAGGGATCCGCGCTGCTGAAGTCCTCGAAAAAGAAGGGATCCATTGCAATATGACACTGATGTTCAGTATGGCGCAGGCAGTTGCAGCTGCAGAAGCTGGCGCCACACTCATCTCTCCATTCGTAGGGCGGATCCTCGACTGGTACAAAAAAGCTGAAGGCAAAGACTTCTCTGCTTCAGAAGATCCTGGAGTGCTTTCTGTTACTGAAATTTTCAACTACTACAAGAAGTTTGGCTACAAAACGCAGGTGATGGGAGCCAGCTTCCGCAGCGCTGAAGAGATCATTGAGCTTGCCGGCTGCGATTTATTGACAATTGCGCCACCATTTCTAAAAGAGCTTCAGGACAGCAACAAGCCTATCATAAGAAAACTCGATGCTGAAGCTGCTAAAAATATGGATATCAAGAAAATAAAATTAGACGAAAAGGCCTTCCGCTGGATGTTCAACAAAAATGCGATGGCCACAGAAAAGCTTTCTGAAGGGATCCGCAACTTCACCAAAGACCTTATCAAACTCGAAAAGTTCATCCTCTCGAAGATGTAGAACCAGGTTTTATCAAAAGCAGGTGCCTGTACCCTTTCTATTTCTCTGTGATTCTGCGGTAAAAATCTTTAATCTTTTTACTAAGCACAAAAATGTCCGACCTATAAAACCGTGTAAGCGGTAATTAAAGGTCCAAGGCCACATTTCTTACACAGAGGTTAGCGCCAGGCCGGGCCGGGGAAGAGGTACTCGACGTAGGCGGCTGAGGTTGCCCAATAATCGACGTAGGTGCTGGCGCTAATGCGTTCGTACCCTTTATCTACTGAATCATTATAATATTTTTGGAGCCAATTCCAAAAAGCAACAGACTCTGTTTTACGCCCAAGAAGAGCAGTACTCAGAATTATTCGATCGACTCTTAAGCGATTATGATTGCTGAGAGTCATCCAATTAGTAAGTCTCGCCTCAAAATTAGCAGCCTTGCGAACCTCAGGAACTGTTGATTTGTACTCTAACCCATAAAAATCCATCATCATGAGAAATGCTCTATCAAAATTCTGATGAAAATCAGGAAGTGCCTTCAAATCTTTGATGACCTGATCTGTTAAAATTGGAGCTTGAGTCCAAGCGCCACTCTTGTCAGGAAGAGGGAATAAAAGTTGTATGAAGCTATGATTAGCTTCTAGGTGCGTATGATTCTGAGCCAAAGCCTCAGTTACCGAAAAAGTCTCTGCTCCACCACCCCCCAACTTTCTAGTCCCTTTCCAGTAATCTACCAAGTGCTCGCTAGGAATACGTCCTCCACTTCCAGCTGTCGCCTGTGCAGCCCTTACAAAACGAGCTTGGGCAGCTTTAAGAAGATCTGCTGGAGAGGGAAGTAGAGCCGGCCCACCTTTTTTCCCTGCTTCAGCTATAGCAGGAGCAGGAGCAGAAGGCTTGCCTATACCTGCACCTGCGCCTTTAGGCGCTCCCTCTTTTAAATTAACAGCAGAGTCTCTACGGGGCAGGAGATTTTTAAACTCAACGGGAGTTCTAACGCTTTGAAGACACAGAAATCCGTAATAAATTGTCTTAGTGCATTGGATTGTAAAGGCAAAGTGCTCGTGGGTGAAGCTGATCAAGCCATAAGCCCCTTCCTTCTGCACTTGCTTAATTACCTTTCCTGTAAGGACATCTTTGCTAAAGTTGACTGTGTCAATTAAAGCGTTGATGACGGTGTCCCCAATCACAAGAAACGCAGCTGCAACACCGCACGCTTTAAGAGCCATCTGGCTCTGAGGGTCTCCCTTCCCAGCGCGCGACTCTACAGCGCTGTGCGTGCAGGCGTACGAAATCCCTACGTTATTTATTAGAGGAGAATAAAATGGCGAGAGCGAAGACGGCTGTAACATAAACCCTCATGAATGAGTTGTTTGCAAAGAGATTTCTAATAAAGATCTATTCTATATTAAACCGCCACCTGTTTTATTAGCTACCCCCGTAAAAAAAGGGGTCAGCCCTTTCACTCCAGACACATCTAAAGCCAGTACAACCATTAAGATCATCCTCGTGCATAGAAGTCCTAGTGGTCGTTGTAGAGGTAACCTTTGAACTTCTAAACGAACCCCCTCTAACAACTTTATAAGGAGTTGCCTTTAAGTTCTGCGGGTTCCAAATAGGCTGAATCTTCCCCTTTGCAAGATTGCTGTACCAATCAGCATCAAAAGAAGAGCAGGTCCACTCAGCCGCATTGCCGCTCATATCTTCAATAGCAAGCTGCTCGCTAAATGGTTCATAAGGCTGCGATGGAAGCTGCGACTCGTAACTTCCCACAGATTTTGTGCCCGCTGTGTCCGTATTGCCCAAAGCCTGGTTGTAGTAAGGCCCGTAAGGATATGGATAACCAGAAGCCCCTTTTGCAGCCCGCTCCCACTCAGCTTCTGTAGGAAGGCGCTTGCCCATCCATCTTGCATAAGCGGCCACGTCTTTATAAGAGACATTCACAACGGGGTGATCTTCTAACCCCTCAGGAATTTGATGTTCAACCCAATGAGCTGGCTCTCTGTGGCTTGTTGCCACAACAAAGCGCAGGTACTCACGGTTTGTCACTTCATACTTATCAATGAAAAAACTAGGCATTGCAACAAGCAGAGAAGGCGCTTCTACCGAAGAGACAAATCGTCTTTCCTCTTGCGCTGCAGGGAGCATTTGAGCCACACTTTCGCCGCTGATAGGTTGCGGCGTTAAAATAACAGGTAACGTCCCAATTGACATTGTAAGAGAGACGTTGTTTCCAAGAACAAACTGCCCGGGGGGCACATAAACCATGTTTTCAGGACGCTTGCCTCCTTCCATCGAAAAGAAGTAAGGCGTCGTAACGATAAGCTCTCCCATATCCCCTTTGATTGTGTCGATGTCTCTCCAAGGAATAGTCAGCGGCTGGTTATCCTTAGCGAGCAGAATCTTAAGGCTTTCGTCTTTAAGCCTTGAAAAGGGAAGTTGCCGGTCGAGTACATCTCCTTTTAGATACCCCTGAATACCGCCAGAATATCTATGAGTCCCCCCAATAACGTGCACTTCTAGAATATCTCCAGAAAATATTGAAAAGTCACTTCCCCCATCCGTAAGATGGATCTTCTGTGTTGAAAGGATGACGGGAAACCGGTCGCCCCCTTTGAGGACAACGCTCATAAACTGTTCTTGAATAAGAGGCGCAGTCAAGCCTCTCTGCTTAAATAAAACGAAATTTACATTTTTAGGGTCGATGCTCTTCTGCTGAAACTCTTCGTGCCCTCTGGTGCCGCTTGACGTTTTATTTATCACAACAACTTTAACTTGGCAGTTAAGGGTATTTGTCGGCATCCGCCCCATATAATTTTGGCCGTTGCGAGTCACAACTTGCATTTTGCCATCAGCAGGGAAAAACGCCATACCTGCGACCTCTCCGAGAACAAAGCTCACAGTTCCAAAAGAATATTCAATCGAAGGGACGTAGTCAAAAACGACCTGCAGCTGAGCCCCATCGCGCATTACCATACAATCTGTTTTAAAACCTGAAGGGTCACCAACAGCGCGCCATTCTTTAGCCGGAAGGGCAAAAGAAAACTCGTCGCGATTAGCTGCATAAAGAGTCGTTAGTGAACAGATAAGCAAAAGTGCATTGAAGAACATCTTAACGGAGCGTGAAAGCATGGTACAGCCGTGTTAAATTTGCTTAGAAATTATATACTCCTCGTAGCTGAAAACGGGAATTTGGTATAATTTAACTCTCATTTAGTAACTTCCATAAGAGAAACGTGTATAATCGTCAAATTATTTTAAAAAAAGTTAGAGTCCACAATCTCAAGGCAGTTGACCTCACTCTTGACTGCGATGAACTTATCGTGTTTACCGGGGTTTCGGGATCTGGAAAGTCATCTCTTGCCTTCGACACCATCTATGTCGAGGGGCAGCGCCGTTACATCGAATCGCTCTCCACCTATGCCCGTAGATACCTTGGAGACATACCAAAGCCTGACGTAGAATCAGTATCAGGTCTTTCTCCAACAATCTCCATCGAACAAAAAAGTGCCAGTCACAACCCAAGATCAACTGTCGGAACGCTCACCGAAATCTACGACTACCTTCGGGTCCTTTATGCGCGCGTAGGCATTCCCCACTGCCCTATCAGCGGTGAGGCTGTTGCCCCTCAAAGCCGCGAGCGTATTATCAAAACTATCCAGCACATGGACGAGGGCTCTAAAATCATAGTCCTCTCCCCTTACGCCAAAGGGAAAAAGGCAGAGTTTAAAGACGACTTCCGCGAGCTCCTTCGCAAAGGATACATGCGCGTTAGAGTCGACGGGAAGGTCGTCGACATCAATGAAGAGATCTCTTTAGATGGGAACCTCGCTCATGATGTTGACATCGTCATTGATAGGCTTGCCGTCCGCCCCGATCAAGGCTCCCGTATTGCCGAGGCAATCACAGCAGCGCTCGATCTTTCTAAAGGAACTTGCGCCGTTTTGAATGTCGACTCCGGAGAGGAAAAACTCTTTTCGATGCACGCCTACTCCCCAAAATCAGGGCAGTCCTACCCAGCGCTTGAGCCCCAAGATTTTTCTTTTAACAGTCCATCGGGCATGTGCCAAACATGCAAAGGTTTAGGGAGCATCAATGATTTCGATCTAACCAAAGTGCTCAACCCGAACCTCAGCATTGCCGAAGATTGCTGCTCTGTTGGCAGCTCCTATCAAACAGTAAGATACGGCAACATCTACGACAACCTCGCGCGGCTCTACAATTTCAAAATTAAAACCCCGTGGAAGAAGCTCTCTAAAGAAGCCCAGCACGTCTTTCTCTACGGCATCGAAGCTAAATGGACGAAGATGTTCTTTAAACATCCCGAAAAGGATGTTAACTGGGTCGATTACATCCACTGGAAAGGGGTCTTGAATGAGGCTCGCCAGCGCTATGAGGAGGCAAAAAGCGATATCTACAAAAAGAATGTAGAAGCTCTAATGATCGAGCAAACATGCCCCTCATGTCACGGCCAGCGCCTTCAGCGCTACCCCGCCGCAACAGAGATTAGTGGCAGAAAAATCGCAGAGCTCTCTGAGATGACCGTGGCTGAATGCCTCTCTTTTTTCCAAACGCTCACCCTCCCCCAAACAGAAACCCTTATCGCAGGAGAGCTGCTCAAAGAGATCCGCGAGCGGCTATACTTCCTTATCGACGTTGGCCTCCATTACCTCACACTCGGAAGGACAGCCCCAACGCTTTCTGGCGGAGAGTCACAGCGCGTGCGCCTTGCCTCGCAACTAGGCTGCGGGCTTGTAGGCGTTACTTACATCCTCGACGAACCCTCGATTGGGCTCCATCCACGTGATAACAAAAAGCTGATCGATACCCTAAAATCCCTTCGAAACAAAGGGAACACCGTCATCGTCGTCGAACATGATGAAGAGACCATTTGGGCGGCAGACCGTGTCGTTGATTTCGGTCCCGGTCCCGGATCACGCGGCGGCGAAATCATCTGCAATGGATCTTTAAAAGAGCTCCTGACCCACCCCTCATCACTAACCGGTGGATACCTAAACGGCTCTCTAAAAATAGAGATCCCCAAAAAGCGGCGTCTTTTAAATAGCGCAGCAAAAAAGTCCCTTCGCATTGAAGGGGCCACACACCACAACCTCAAAAACGTCTCTGTAGAGATCCCCTTGGGAGTCTTTGTCGCAGTTACAGGCGTTTCTGGCTCTGGAAAGTCTTCCCTCATCACCGATATTTTGTATCCTGCCCTTTCAAACCGGCTGCAGAAAAGCGAACTTAAAATCGGGGAGCATAAATCACTAGAGGGAACCGAACATCTCGATAAAGTCATCGCCATTGACCAAACTCCTATCGGAAGGACCCCTCGATCCAACCCCGCCACCTACATCAAGCTTTTTGATGACATCCGGAACCTCTTCAGTCAGCTACCAGAAAGCCAGATACGTGGTTACAAGCCTGGGCGATTTAGCTTCAACGTCAAAGAAGGGGCTTGCCCTGCCTGTCACGGCATGGGGATGATTAAGGTCGAGATGGACTTCATGGCAGACACTTGGGTGGAATGTGAGTCTTGCAGAAGCAAAAGATTCGATCACGAAACGCTTGGCGTCCTCTTCAAAGGAAAAAACATCCATGACGTCTTAGAAATGACAGTTGAAGAAGGCTTAGAGTTTTTCTCTTCACAGCCAGTCATTAAACATAAGCTCGACACCCTCGCAAAAGTCGGCCTCGGCTACATGAAGATAGGGCAGCCATCAACAACCCTTTCTGGCGGAGAAGCCCAGCGGGTAAAACTTGGAAAAGAACTCGTCCGTCCCGCCACAGGAAAAACGCTCTATATCCTTGACGAGCCCACAACAGGCCTCCACTTCCACGACATCAAACACCTCCTACAAGTCCTCCACGAGCTTGTTAATCGAGGAAATACTGTTTTAGTTGTTGAGCACAACACAGATGTCATCAAAACAGCAGACTGGATTATCGACCTTGGACCAGAAGGGGGCGGTGGTGGCGGGCAGATCATAGCCAAAGGGACCCCAGAAAAAATTGCAAAGCAAGAGACCCCAACAGGCAGGTCTGTCCATGAGGCGCTTTTCCCAAACATAAAAGAAAAAGTCGCCTTAGCATTGAAACAATCTCTGAAACAAAAGAAAGAGAAAAAAGAGCTTGCCAATTCAAGCGAAAGAATCAGAAGCATCACGGTCAAAGGGGCTGAACAGCACAACCTCAAGTGCATTGACGTTATAATCCCAAGAGACAAAACCACTATATTTACCGGCCCTTCTGGCTCTGGAAAAAGCTCGCTTGCTTTTGACACCATCTACGCTGAAGGGCAGCGGCGCTATATCGAATCGCTCTCTCCTTACGCCAGGCAATTCGTTAAGCAGATGCCAAAGCCTAAAGCACAGCAAGTCGAAGGGCTCTCGCCAGCAATTGCTATTGAACAAAAATCGCACGCAGGGAACCCAAGAAGTACTGTCGGAACAATGACCGAAGTGTATGACTACCTCAGGATCCTCTACGCTCATATGGGGATCCCCCATTGCCCTGAAACAGGAGAGGTGATCAAAGCCATTAGCAAAGAGCATGTTGTTGAAAGAATCATGTCCTATCCCGATGGAGAAAAGCTTATTGTCTTAGCTCCCATCACTCTGCGCAAACAAGACAAATTCGAAGAGATCGCCTCCTACTACTGCCGCAAAGGATTTCTCCGCCTCCGCCTCAACGGGGAGTTTTTTGAGCTCGACCAAGAAATCCCCTTCGACCGGAAACGAAAAAACGAAATCCTTCTTGTCATCGACCGCCTTAAAGCCGGCTCTTCTACAAAAAGTCGCCTCTATGAAGCTATCGAAAACGCGGCAGATCTCTCTGCCGGAAAGATTGTTGTTATGAGAGAAAAGAGCGATGTCTTCTTTAACTTAGCCTTTGCTGTTGAAAGCACAGGGAAGGCCTACTCGCCCATCACCCCTCAAAGCTTTGCCTTCAACACTCCGGAAGGGTGGTGCCCTGACTGCCTTGGACTTGGCTATCAATATGGCGCTAACCTCATTCACAACGAAGACATCCGCAGCCTAAGTCCAGTAGCCCTTCTTCATGCTATCTGGAAAGAGCAAGCCTCTCATAGTGCTATGGCAATGGCCCTGACCTTCTTTGAAAAAGAAAAAATTGATATCGACCTCCCACTCGAAAGTTTGCCTCCTGAGAAGATTCAGCTCTTAATGAACGGCTCCCCTCCAGATAAGTGGTACACCACTTCAAACAAGCTCCAATTTCAGTGGAAGGGACTCAACTCCACATTTGCCAAAGTCGCAAGGGCGGCTTCTGGAGATATCCGCGATGCGATGATTCCACTTCTTGAAGAGGTGTGCTGCCACTCCTGTGAAGGCTCGCGCATCAATCCTCTCGCACGAAACGTCCTCTTACAAGAGCTTTCTATCGACAAGCTCTGTGCCAAGCCTATTGGGCACAGCCTCTCTTTTGTTCGAGGGTTAAATCTTCGAGGGACAGAGGAAAAGCTCCTCGGAGAGGTCAAAGAGCAGCTACTTGGTAGACTAGAGTTTCTCTCTGAAGTGGGGTTGCAATACTTAGCTCTAGACAGAAGAGCCCCAAGTCTAAGTAACGGAGAGGCTCAGCGCATTCGCCTTGCTAGGCAGCTAGGAAGCAACTTAACCGGCATTCTCTACGTTCTGGATGAGCCGACAGTAGGCCTCCACCCTCACGATAACGACCTCTTAAACCAAGCTCTTCAAAAACTTAGAAAGCTTGGAAACACCCTCCTTCTTGTGGAACACGACCCCCTTACCATCGCCCACGCCGACTACATCCTCGACTTTGGCCCCAAAGCCGGCGAGCATGGTGGACACGTCGTTGCTAGCGGCACTTACGATCAGCTCTGTCGCAATCTAACATCACTTACGGGCGACTACTTATCTCACAGAAAAAGCATCCCCATACCTGCTCAAAGACGAACCGGCACATCAACGCCTCTAACCATTAAAAACGCTCGCTGCAATAACCTAAAAAATATCTCGACCTCATTTCCGGTTAAAGCCTTGAGCTGTATCTCGGGAGTCTCGGGCTCAGGGAAGTCAACTCTCATGCACGATGTGCTAGTCCCCGCCCTCAAGCTTGCACTCGCTGACAGGCGCGTCAAGCCAGAAAGCATCACACTCCCCCATGCAACAGTTTCTGGTGTCAATCAATTCGAAAAACTTATTGTAATCGACCAGAACCCTATCGGAACAACCATCCGCTCTGACGTCGGCACCTACACCGACATCCTTTCTCATATGCGCTCCTTCTTTGCCTCGCTCCCGGCCGCCAAGATCAAAGGGTTGCAGCCCAAGCACTTCAGCTATAACCATCAACGTGGCATGTGCTCAGCCTGCAGAGGCTTAGGCTACAAACGGATCGAGATGCACTTCCTTCCTGCAGTAACTGTTCTGTGTAGCGACTGTCAAGGGTTAAAGCTCAACCCCATAAGCCTTCAGGTGGAGTACGCCGGCAAGAACCTCGGTCAATACACCGAGCATACGCTTGAAGAGATCCACCGGATCTTCGAAAATCACCCACGCATTCGAAGGACTATCGAAACACTTCTTTCGGTAGGCTTGGGCTATCTAAAGCTTGGGCAGGGGATTGCAACGCTCTCTGGAGGCGAAGCGCAGCGCCTTAAACTTAGCAGAGAGCTTGCCAAACAAAGAGCCACGCGAACGCTTTACCTTATCGACGAGCCAACGACAGGGCTTCATAGCGAAGATATTTTGCAGCTGCTTAAAGTTTTCCATGGTCTTGTAGACAAGGGAAACACTTTAATCATCATCGAGCACAACATGGATGTGATCAAGAATGCTGATTATGTTGTCGACCTTGGCCCTCACGCAGGAGAGTTTGGCGGAGAGATCATTTGCTCTGGAACGCCTGAAGAGGTCGCTGAGCACAGCAGTTCGTACACCGGAATCTATTTAAAGCCTCTTCTTTCTGCGCCAGAAAAAAAGCAGAAAAAAGAGTAACAGTTCACATACCCAGAGCGACTTTATCAAGAAAGATTTGACGCTTATAGTGGGTGTTTTGGCAGCCTTACGATTGAAGTGGCATTGCCCGCTTTCCTCCCTCTCTATTTTCTCAAGGTAACGTGGGCAGACTTTGGTCTGGGGTTCCAGATTGAATCTACAACAGGCGTTCGCTTGGTGGCAGGTTAGATCCCAGACCAAAGTCTGCCCACGTTACCTTCTAGAAAGGGCAAGCTCTTGTTTAGGATAATTTTTCCCGTTTTCAACTACGAGGAGTATATTTACTCTATTCGGTGTGGTCGCGGCGGATGTGGTTGATGAGCCCACCAGAAAGCAATGTGTTGAGCTCACGTTTGCTCAGGTTATGCTTAACCTTAAACGTCGTTCCCTTAGTTTTATTCCTGACGGTAATAGGAGCGCCGAGCCCCAAAGCCTTCCTAAGATCTTGAATCGACAACACATCCCCTAGCTCAAGCTTATCCCAATCGTTCTCATCTTCAAAAAGCAGAGGGACGACACCGAAGTTATAAAGGTTCATCCGATGAATGCGGGCATACCCTTTAGCAATAACCGCCTTCACACCTAGGTATCGACAAACAAGCGCTGCGTGTTCACGGCTTGATCCTTGCCCATAGTTAGCACCGCCAACCACAACAGACCCTGTCTTTTGCAGCTTCATCGCCCGTTCATAAAACGTCTCATCAACTTGAGAAAACGTGAACTTACTAATTTCTGGGATGTTACTCCGGAAAGGAAGAACCTTGTTCCCCGCTGGCAAAATTCCATCTGTGGACATATTGTCGCGCACTTTTAATAGCACGGGCCCTTCGATCGAATGCTCCAACTCTCCAAATTCTGGCAAGGGCTTAATATTGGGACCCATCTCTAAGTGAGCGCGCACGTCCCGTTCTTTTGGAGCCACCACCATCTCTCTATTGAGAATGAATGTTTCTGGCTCACAAAAAATGGGAGGCTTCATGCCATGCGTTTTTTCAAGCGTTCGCGGATCGGTGATTACCCCTGTTAAAGCAGCCGCAATCGCCACTTCAGGACTGCAAAGATAGACCTTGTCATCTTTAGTTCCAGAACGACCCGGGAAATTCCTCGGAACTGTCCTTAAGCTCACACGGCCAGTTGCTGGGGCCTGCCCCATTCCGATGCATCCATTGCACCCTGTTTGGTGTATGCGCGCTCCCCCATGAATAAGAGCGCCCAGATATCCCAAGTGGGTCATGTTTTCGAGGATCTGCCGCGAAGTGGGATTAATATCTAAAGAAACGCGTGGGTGGACCCTTCTATCTTTTAACATCAACGCAGGGACAGCAAAGTCTCGCAGGCCCGGATTTGCCGACGAACCCACCATGCATTGATACACTTCTGTGCCAACAACTTCAGATACAGGCACCACATTATCGGGACTTCCAGGAAGCGCGATCAACGGTTCAAGCTTTGAAAGGTCAAGTTCTTCATACAAATCGTAATCCCCGTCGGGGTCTGCCGCAAGAGACTTCCAATCTTTTTCTCGGTGTTGCTGCTTGAGGAACCGTTTGGTTACACTATCAGAAG
Source organism: Waddlia chondrophila WSU 86-1044 (assembly GCA_945882915.1). Taxonomy (GTDB): domain Bacteria; phylum Chlamydiota; class Chlamydiia; order Chlamydiales; family CAMCWV01; genus CAMCWV01. The sequence goes on from CAMCWV010000001.1 coordinate 71,064, forward strand.
GAAACACCGATGTTGTGGCTCCAAGTTCAGCGCCCATATTAGCTAACACGTGGCGATCCATCGCCGAGAGTCCTTCAAGTCCAGGACCGTAGTATTCAATAATCTTTCCAGTCCCCCCATCAACGCCATGCCGGCGAAGCATCTCTAAAATAACATCCTTAGCACTGACCCAATCAGGCAGCTTCCCTGTAAGACGCACTCCCCAGATCTTGGGCATAGACAAATAAAATGGACGCCCCGCCATAGCCAGGGCAACCGAAAGCCCACCAGAACCTATGGCCAACATCCCCATTGAACCTGCTGCACACGTATGACTATCAGACCCCAAAAGCGTTTTGCCAGGGATTCCAAACAGCTCCATATGAACGGGATGGCTCACTCCATTTCCTGCAGGACTGTAGTGAATTCCAAATCTTTCGCAGGCGCTTTGAAGGAAAACATGGTCATCAGCGTTTTTAAAGTCTGTCTCGAGAAGGTTATGATCAACGTACTGCGCAGAAAGTTCTGTCTTCACCTTTTGAAGCTTCATAGCCTCAAGCTCTAACATCACTAAAGTCCCAGTAGCATCTTGCGTTAATGTTTGATCGATCTTAAGGCCAATCTCTTCTCCAGGAAACATCTTCCCAAATACCAAATGGCTTTCAATGAGTTTTTGAGCGACATTTCTTCCCATAACACTCCCCGATAGTTTCAACGTGCTGTCATTCTGGCGCCTGAAGGAATCTGTTTCAACTATACTCCTTTTAGCTGAAAACGGGAATTTGGACTAGCGCGAAAGTTCCCGGGGCTGAACGATCGCAAGCCGCCCTATATTTCTAATATTGGGCCACTTGCGATCGTTTAGCCCCGGGGCTTTGGCGCCGTCTAAATTCCCGTTTTCAGCTAAGAGGAGTATATTTTTCGACCCACTAACTTTCCTCTGCGAAATTACTAAGCAGGAAGGGCTTGTTTATCCTTGTCGTCTAAATGTCATCATGATATTTTGAGCCCAACTGACAAAACAAAAATCAACCGCAACCTGTCCACAGGTAGGCATCAACTAGAATCGACATCTAAAAGAACCTCATAAATTATGGAGAGAGTGCACCATGAAAGATAAGCTTTTGATAGTAACAGGAAGCTCAGGGCGTATAGGAAAAGCATTCATCGCAGACTTCCTTCGCAAAAACCCTCAGGAATACTCTATTGTTGGATTGGATCTTTTCGCCCCAGTAGAATCTATTGAGAATTTCGAGTTTATCAAGACCTACCTCAGCGCTGAACGCCCTACCGACCCAAAAATGAATGCAGCAGATGCTCTTGACCTCCACGGAGCCCTAGCCCAAATTAAGAAAAAGCACGGCAATCACATCACCTCCTTCATTCACCTAGCTGCTTACTATAGCTTCCTTGATGGTGACTGGCCTCAATACGAAGACATCACTGTAAATGGAACAAAACGGATCCTTGAAAGCCTCTCCAAAGACTTCAAATGCGACCAGCTGATCTTCACAAGCACGATGCTCGTTCATAAGCCAACAGAACCTGGCCACCCAATCAACGAAAACACACCTCTTCCTGCAGCAGAAGATGCTTGGCTCTATCCAAGATCAAAAATCCTCACAGAGAAGATTATCCACGATCTAGGCAAAGACATCTCTCAAATCACCATCCTACGGATCTGTGGTCTCTACGATGACGATTGCAACTCGATCCCTCTTTCGAATCAAATTCAGAGAATCTTCGAACAGCTAATGCCTGATGCCCTCCTATTCCCAGGAAACAGCAAACATGGCGCTCCTTTCATGCATATGAAGGATATGGTTGCAGTTCTTGCTGCAACTGTTGAAAAAAGAGCAAAGCTTCTGCGCGAAATTACCTTCCTCGTTGCTGAGCCAGAAACACTCTCTTACGACACTCTGCAGCGCGAATTCGGCAAACTGATCAACGGAAAAGAGATGCGCACTATCCGTATTCCTTCAATCATTGCAATAGTAGGTTCATGGCTCCAAAACGCCCTACCCTTGATGCCCAAGTGGGACTCACACGGGTTCTTCATTGACACGCGCAAGCCATTCATTAAGCCTTGGATGATCTCGCATGCTGATGACCACTACGAGCTTGACCTTTCGCTTGCAAAGAAGCATTTAGATTGGACGCCAAAACATTCACTGCGCCACGAAATGGCAAAGATGATTGAAAAACTCAAAGCCAACCCTGTTAAGTGGTACAAAATGAACAAGTTGTTATCACCAAAGTGGCTAGCAAGCACAGAAAAGAAAAACAAGAAATAGGGAGACGACCGCTCTATGATCAACGGAATAAAAAAACAGTACGACCATCGGACGGTGTGGGTTAGAATCTTCACCATCTTTTTGGGGCTGTGGCTCATTGTAGCGCCGGGTACATTTGGTTATAAATGTATCATCATGACGAGAAGCGATATCATTACGGGGATTATCATTGTCCTCTTTGGTCTTGCCGATCTCATTCGCCCACGAGTGTCCATTAAATGGATTCTATTTTTTATAGGGATGTACTTAAACCTCGCCCCCGTCCTGTTCTGGGCGCCTGATGCGGCAAGTTACCTCAACGATACCGTTGTTGGAAACTTGCTCATTGGCCTAGCGATTCTTGTTCCAGGCGCAGAAGACATGCTCTTGCCGCGCTCACAAGAAATCCCTCCAGGATGGAGCTACAACCCTTCTTCTTGGCTACAACGAGCCCCTGTCGTTGTCTTCGGGGTGTTTGGATGGTTTGTCGCTCGTTACTTAGGCGCCTGTCAACTAGGCTACATTGATATCCATTCTGTATGGGACCCTTTCTTTGGGACAGACAGCACCTATCACGTCATCGCCTCAGACCTTTCGAAGTCTTTCCCATTTGCAGATGGAGCTCTTGGCGCCTTTGCCTACAACCTTGAAGCTCTTTTGGGGCTTAAAGGGGGAACAGCTCGCTGGCGCACAATGCCTTGGCTAGTTGTTGGCTTTGGTATCCTTGTAATTCCACTGGGTTTCTGCAGTATTATTCTCGTTATGTGTCAGCCTATCATCGTGGGCTACTGGTGCGGCCTCTGCCTCACTATGGCCTTCTGCATGTTAGTGATGATCGCCTTTACTGTTGACGAAGTTGTAGCCGTGATTGACTTCCTTGGCAACTGCCGCAGAAAAGGGCACAGCCTCTGGACCGTCTTTTGGCATGGACACATCTCTGAAGACAGCAAGACAGACACTCGTACACCACACTTTAACGCACCTCTTAACAAGAGCCTTTCTGCGGTTGCTTGGGGAGTTTCCATCCCATGGAACCTGCTTCTCACAGCACTTGCAGGGGCATGGCTGATGCTCTCTCCTGATTGCCTTCATGCAGCAGGGGAAACAGTCCAGAAGATCGGAGCGCTTCTTGGGCTAACCTCAAGTGGCGGGATGGTGCTTCTTCGGCCATTAATGGCAGCTGACGCCGCTCACGTTCTTGGCGCTTTATTTGTGGTGATTTCTGTCATCTCCTGGGGAGAAGTCGTTAGACCTCTACGATTTGTCAATATCCTCCTGGCCCTCATCCTGCTCGCTTCCCTCTGGCTGATCCCAGAGCGCTCACCTATGCACTATTGGAACGATATGATTGTTGGCATTGTTGTTATACTATTTAGCTTCCGCCGTGGACGCATCTTAGAAAGATACGGTCACTGGCACTGCAAAATCTTCTAACAACAAAAAAAACGTAACAGTTCACATACCCCTCCTTCGTCGGTGCATGTGAACTGTTACAAACTTTTTTGTATTTTCTCTCACGTTCTCTCACGCCTCTGTGGTTAAAAAAAATGGTATTAATATTTTTGAAACACAGAGAACACAGAGAACACTGAGAGGGAGGAAAGCGGGCAATGCCACTTCAATCGTAAGGCTACCAAAACACCCCCCTATAAGCGTCAAATCTTTCTTGATAAAGTCGCCCTGGGTATGTGAACTGTTACAAAAAAACTCCTTAAAGGGCTCTTTAACAAGGCCTGCTACTGGCGAACCTAAAGGCAACTACCTTCTAAAAAAATAATGAGGAAAAAGCAATGTTAACGCTTAGCAAAATTCAGGAACTCCTCGGTGACGAAGCCCAGTCCCTCCTCACCCACACCTGCCAAGGAATCCTTAAAAAAGACTTGCACCTTCCAGGTTCTGACTCGGTAGACAGGCTCTATGCAAATAGCGACCGTTCAATCCCGGTGCTTAGAAGCCTCCAAACACTCCTTAGCCATGGAAGACTTGGAGGAACCGGCTACCTATCCATCCTCCCCGTAGACCAGGGGGTTGAACATTCTGCCGGAGCCTCTTTCTCCCCTAACCCTATGTACTTTGACCCAGAAGCAATCGTTAAGCTTGCTATCGAAGGTGGCTGCAACGGCGTGGCCTCAACACTTGGCGTCCTTAAAAGTGTTGCACGTAAATATGCCCACAAAATCCCTTTTATCCTGAAAGTCAACCACAACGAGTTTTTGTCCTACCCTAACACTTACGACCAAACGCTATTTGCATCGGCAACTCAAGCCTACAACATGGGCGCTGTGGCAATTGGGGCTACGATTTATTTCGGCTCTCCAGAAAGCCGCCGGCAAATACAAGAAGTAAGCGAAGTCTTCCAACATGCCCACGAACTTGGCATGGCGACAATGCTCTGGTGCTACACACGCAATCCTGGATTTAAGGTGGATGGTGTCGACTACCACGAAAGTGCCGATCTTAGTGGCCAGGCCAACCACCTCGGAGCTACAATTGGAGCGGATATTCTCAAGCAAAAGCTCCCAACATGTAATGGAGGCTATCGAGCTCTAAACAAAGACAAAAAGGGAAGTTACGGAAAGTACAACGACAAGATGTATGAAATGACACCCGAAAACCACCCAGTCGACCTTTGCCGCTACCAAGTGCTTAACGGCTACAACGGGCGTGTTGGGCTTATCAATTCTGGCGGCGCCTCTACAAAGAACAACCTTGCCGATGCTGTAAAAACAGCCGTCATCAATAAGCGCGCAGGCGGGATGGGGCTTATTAGCGGCCGCAAGACCTTCCAATGCTCAATGGCTGAAGGGGTCAGGATCTTCAATGCCATTCAAGACGTCTATCTCAACAAAGAGATCACGATTGCTTAAAGAGCGTTCAAGCCTCTAGAAAATACAAAAGATCTGAAAATACAAAAGCCCCGCCTTAATAAAAGCGGGGCTTTCTTTTTGTCGGAGGTTGGCATCCCTTCAAATAACCACCTCCAAACTGGGTGAGGAATGTCAACTTCACCGAAAGCGATTCTAGCAGATTGCCATAACAATGCTAGCAGTTATCACCATCCGTGGTGATAAGAAATGGCGTTATTATCGATTTTGTCTATTTTCGATAATAAGCATTGCATCTCTCGGGGCTAGAAAAAGAATTTATCCGCATGTTGCTCTTGATTTATCAGATATTTATCGGCATAATGAACACATACTCCTCGTAGCTGAAAATGGGAACTTGGACGGCGCCAAAGCCCAGGGGCTGAACGATCGCAAGTGCCCTTTGTATTTCTAATACTAAGGCACTTGCGATCGTTCAGCCGCGGGAGCTTTCGCGCTAGTCCAAATTCCCGTTTTCAGCTACGAGGAGTATAGAGAAAAAGCTAATAAAGAGCGCTTATCATGCCGACAAACTTTAACCCCGTTTATATACTCAGTCCAGGTATTGCCAAGCACCTGATGCGCATTGAAGCTGCAAAACAGAAAGTTTGCTTGCTACCTGTCAATCCAAGAGTCTTAGCCTCTTTAAGGGAAACTGCTAAATTATATACGACCCATTATTCCACTATGATTGAGGGTAACCGCTTAGACCCCGACCAAGTCAAAGAAGTATTAACGCTAAAAGGACATTTTCCTGGACGTGAACGCGATGAACATGAAGTAAAGGGTTATTACGCCGCCTTAGCTCAGCTTGAACAATTCGCCGCTCAGAATCATCCTATTACCGAAAAAGTGATACAAACCCTCCATGCCTTGGTAATGAGTGATGGGCGAGCTAGAGTCACACCCACCCCTTATCGGGATGGACAAAACGTTATTAGAGACGGCTTTACAGGTACTATAGTCTATATGCCTCCTGAGGCTAAAGATGTCCAAAGTTTGATGCGACATTTAGTTGCTTGGATCAAAGAAAGTGACGATCTCCCATGTCCTGTTATAGCGGCGATTGCGCATTATCAATTTGCAACTATTCACCCTTATTATGACGGCAATGGTCGTATAGCAAGACTACTGACAACTTTAGTTTTGCATTTAGGCGGGTATGATTTAAAAGGACTGTATTCTCTAGAAGAATATTATGCGAAAAATTTGCTGGCCTATTATCGAGCAATCAGCATTGGTCCTTCACATAATTATTACTTTGGTCGCATTGAAAGTGACATCACAGGTTGGATTGATTATTTTGTTGCAGGTATGGCATTCGCCTTTGAAAAAGTGGTCACTCAAATACTTGATTCTCAAAACAAAAGCGAAAAAGATCACTCTGATTTAATGAGAACCTTAGACCCAAAACAACGCAAGGCATTAGAATTGTTTAAAAATTATGATGTCATCACAAGCAATCAAATTGGTGAGCTATTTGGTTTTCAGTCTCGTACAAACACGGCCCTTTGTAAAAAATGGGCAGAAGTCGGCTTCCTCGAAATCGTAGATCACTCTAATAAGGCTAGAAAATATAAGCTAGCAAAACCTTATGACAGTTTAGTTGCAGATAACTTATGAGACGCTAAATAAGAACACAAAAGCATCAGCTTTGGCTTTGAGGGACTTGTTAGGAAATATTGAGATGGAACCCGTGCCTGGCGAATGCATCGTAGAAAACGGCCGACTGATTGAAAATCGCTCATACTACATCGCACACACAAACATCGACACCCTTGCTCTCCTTGAGGAGAGCAAGGGTGCGAATTGGTTGCGTTGTCGGAGGCGGTGGGATTCGAACCCACGGTACGCTTTCGCGAACACATGCTTTCCAAGCATGCCCCTTAAGCCACTCGGACACGCCTCCGTAAAAGAAGACAACATCATAGCCAGCAGCCTGCTAATGCTTCAAGCAAAAACCCGCTAAACATGGCAAAAAGCGAGATGACTGCAGGGGGCAGGCAACTATTTTATTGTTGTTTTTCCTGTAGTTGAGTATGAAAAATTATCTTAAGCACAAAGGAGAAGCTACATGTCAGATCAACCCCTAACCATGGAGCAGATCTGCGATCCGACGAAGGGAGAAGAAAATAGCCCACGCATCGCCGACATGCTTGCCAAAGGAAACACATTCCAGTCTATCTTCAAGCTTTCTGCTGAAAAAGTGGCGAATCAGTATGATTACGCCGTCCGGATGTTTGAGCGCAAAGAATTTATTGAAGCCACAACTGCCTTCACGCTACTGGTTTGTCTAAACCCCTATGACAAAAGATACTGGCTAGGACTTGCCGGAGCGCAGCTCAACTGCGACGACCCGCTTAACGCCATCCATAGCTACACTCTGGCAGCCTCTATAGATCCTACTGATCCTTACCCTTACTTCCACCTCACCTCCTGCTTTTTAGCCATCGGCGAAAGGGAAGATGCCATTATCAGCTTAGAGCTCACTGTTGAAGCTGCAAAAAAAGGGCATGAACATAGACAGCTCGAAGAGCGCGCCGCAAAGCTCCTCGAAAAACTGCGTAAAGCTTAAAACCTAGGAGAAGCCGATGGGAATCCATATTAGTCGTGATAACGCAGCTCCTGGAGCAAGCGGTCCTGAGGGACCTTCTGTAGCAAAGGCCGCGCAGACTGAAACACATCCAACGACGCTTCCTACCCAGCAGGAAAAGAGCGTCTGCCCGGACTTTTTTCAATTTCAAACTAATATGGCAAAACTGTCGAAAACCTTTGGAAGCAGAAAAGGTCTCTATCTGCAGACCTTAGGAAAGAGTTTGCAAGGAATGCCTGCAGGCGCCCGCTTGAACACGGGGGTCGCAGCTGCTGTTGCAGCGCTTGCTTCTAGGAGGAAACCAGCTTCCTTATCAAGCTTACTATTACCAAGCGAAGCCCCCCAATGGGGCGTGATTGCCATAGCTGTAGGAAGCAGCGCAGCAGCATCCACCCCTTCAGCTGCCACCGCTAAGTTTAAAGCAGCCCTAACCACAGGCTGAAATGTTTAACATATTTAACATCTGTTGGTTAGAATTTAAGGAGCGAGCGTTAGCGAAGCTCTTTGGAGTGGACTTGTCCTAGCTTTTATTAAGCGGGACATGTCCCGCTTAATAAACACACGTATGCTTGCTGAGGTTCAGTGGACTCGACATGTCGAGTCCTAACAAAGCTAGGACGAATCCCAGCACTCCAAAGAGCTTCGCTAACGCTCGCTCCTTAAGCGGGTGCTGGGTTATCCTAAAATGCGGGCAGGTGCTCTTTCGCCCCCTCTGCCTTTGCCTTGCAAACAATCGCTTGCCCCCTTATAATCTCCAGCAAAAACTTTAAAAAAATTACAAAACGCAAGCAAAATCATGTCTTTTTTATCCCCCAACAAACTATCTGCTTTACTTATTACGCTTTGTACTTTTGTTACTATTCTAAGCGGATGTGCTAAAGAAACAGTCGCTACTACAAAGCCAAAAGACTCTGTCCTTGTAAGTATCGCCCCGCAAAAATTTCTGGTAGAAAAAATTGCCGGCAACACCCTTGAAGTGTACCTTCTTGTTCCTCCAGGTGTTAGCCCTCACTCCTTTGAACCTACTCCTAAGCAAATTCTAAAGACAATAGATGCCGGTGTTTGGTTTCGGATAGGCGAATCGTTTGAACCTCGCGTCCTAAGGGTTCTTAAAAATCACAATCCCGGACTTGTCATTATCGATACCCGTCAAGGGATCGACCTCATGGTCTCGTCCCATTCTCATGCACATGACGAACATTGTGATCATGACCATCATCATCACGATCATGCCAGTGCACATGCTGACGAGCTCGACTCTCACATTTGGCTCAGCCCTAAGCTCACAAAAACACAAGCCGAGACAATCACTACTGCACTAAGCGCCTACAAACCTGAGCACCAAGAGCTCTACAAAGAAAATCTCGCCAAGCTCCTACAAGAACTCGACACCCTCGACACTGAGATCACAGCCATTTTAGCACATACAGAAAACCGCACATTCATCACTCCCCACCCGGCCTTTGCCTATTTTTGCAGAGACTACGGACTCAAAGAACTTTCGCTTGAAATTTCTGGTAAAGAGATTGGCCCTCAACAGCTGACCCACCTTCTTAAAGAATGTCGCGCAGAAAAAGTCTCTTGCGCTCTACTTTTGCAGCCCTATAATAACAAGGGGACACAGCGCATTGCACACGAATTAAACGCTCGGACAACTATGGTCGATCCTTATTCTGAGCAGTACTTTGAAACGTTAAAAGCCATTGCTATTCACATCGCTACAGACACTTCCAGTTAAAATGGCCCACGCTATTCAGATAGAAAACCTCTCCTTCTCTTATCGCGAAGTTCCTATTCTTCGAGATATTTCGCTAACTGTAAATAGCGGTGAGTGTATTGGCCTTATTGGCCCTAATGGCGGTGGCAAGACAACCCTCTTTAAACTCCTTATGGGGTTTCTTAAACCAGATGCAGGAAGCCTGACCCTCTTTGGAAAGGCTCCCACAGAGGCAAGACATAACATCGGCTATGTCCCCCAAAACCTTCGCTATGACCCACACTTCCCTATCTCTGTTCTAGAACTTGTTCTTATGGGGCTTGTTGGGAAGCTTCCTTGGCACGGGCAGTATTCGGCTGCAGACAAAGAGTCTGCACGCGCAGTTATCGACCGTGTTAGCCTTACAGAGCATGCTCACAAAGCAATTGGTTCCCTTTCTGGAGGGCAACTTCAGCGCGCTCTGATTGCTAGAGCTTTAGTGACAGCACCTAAACTCCTTTTATTAGACGAACCCACAGCAAGCGTTGACCCAAAAGCTGAAGTGGAAATTTACGAGATTTTAGCAGGACTAAAAAAGACCATGACCATTCTCATGGTCACACACCATCTCAAAGTTGTTATGCATCTTCTTGATAGGGTTGTTTGCGTACAGACAGATATCTCTAGCCTGAACCCGGCACAAGTTTGCGAGCACCTTGCAATCGGCCTCTATCACGGGCCGCTTCAAACAACCGCCTTCCAATCCAAAGGAAAGTTGTTATGAGCTCCTTTTTAACCTCAATGCAAACCAATCCCTTTTTGATCACTGCTTTCATTGCAAGCATTGCCGCCTCAATTACTGGCGGCGTGATGGGTTCATACGTTGTTGTGAAGAGGATTGCATTTATTAGCGGGAGCATTTCACATGCCGTTTTAAGCGGGATGGGGATCTGTCTTTGGCTTAATCGAAGTCATGGGGTCTCGTGGATAACCCCTACACATGGAGCCTTAGTCGCGGCTGTTGTCTCTGCGCTACTGATTGGGTGGATTCACCTCCGCTTTAGGCAGCGGGAAGACTCTGTGATTGCTGCGCTTTGGTCTGTGGGGATGGCTGTGGGGGTGCTGTTCATCTCCCAAACGCGTGGCAATAACGGCGATCTTGGGGATCTTCTTGTAGGGAATATCTTGCTTGTAAGTCCCAGTGATCTCGTGATGCTTTGGGTTTTAGACGCCTTGCTCTTAGTTGCTGTTCTGCTGCTACACAAAAAGCTTCTTGCTATTTGCTTTGATGAAGAACAGGCGCGGCTACAAGGGCTTCCTGTCAATGCCCTCTACCTGTTGCTGCTCACCTTCATCGCTATATCTGTTGTTCTGCTCATCCAAGTTGTAGGGGTTATTCTCGTCCTCACAATGCTCACACTCCCCCCAACGATTGCCAACCTATTCACTCGGCGCCTATCAATGATGATGGTCATTGCTGTAATGCTCAACATCGCCTTCTGTTTTTCAGGCATCATAGCCGCCCACGAGCTCAACTGGCCCATCGGCGCCACCATCGCCCTCATCACAGGCCTCGTCTACATGACTACCCTCCTCATCAAAAAGAAATAACTATAATGGACCCTATACCGTTCGTTGAAGGCATATACTCCTCTTAGCTAAAAAGGGGAGTATATACTCCCCGTAGCTGAAAATGGGAATTTGGACTAGCGCGAAAGCTCCCGCGGCTGAACGATCGTAAGTGCCTTAGTATTAGAAATACAAAGGGCACTTGCGATCGTTCAGCCCCGGGGCTTTGGCGCCGTCCAAGTTCCCATTTTCAGCTACGAGGAGTATATAAGACAGATCCCAAGGCGGACCAAAAAGTAACGTTGTCGAAAGAATTTGACCAGGTACTCTCGATGAGTGAGGTGGTTGGCTTGTTGAGAAGTTACCTCAATGGTCTTGCAGAGCCTGTATAGCTTCTTCATATGACTCTTCAAATTCACTTTTAATAGATGGAACGTCCGTCGTGAGTAATTTTTTATAAATCAATCTGCCATTAGCAATGCCTGCAATACCTATATAAGGATCATCAAGTCCCTGGTCCCTTGAGTTAATCATAAACAATGAGATGTCGATATCCTTAATTTCAAACAATTGATTCTGCAAATATGGCTTAATAACTTTATCTGCATTAACAAGCGCTAAAAATTCTTGAGCTGAATATACGAGTATTTTACGAATATCTTCTCTTGAAAGAGGCCCTTGAATTTGAAAATCCAATCCCAACTCTTTTACTACACCTCTCGGCATAGATATCGCAATGCCAACAACCTGCATATGATACTTCTGCTCAAGTGAGCCAGCAATCTTATTTAATAAGTCACTTACACTCAGCTCGTTTTTTGGAATTTTACTATTTGCATCTTGCCTCATGGTACAGCTCACCAGAAAGACAACCGTTAAATAAAGACAAAAATAAATATTTTTTTTCACACCCTTCTTCCATTACTTCTCTTATAGGTATCTATTCGATTAAAGAGCTCTATTTGATATGTTGGACTAGTAAAACTGTGGTCAAAAAGCGAAGCACTTGAATGCGATTCGAGCTCGACTATAGTTCCTTTAGCTCTTTCACCTCCAATCCAGTCAAGACGCGGAATGGGGTCGCGACAAGCTCTTGCCCTGTAGTGAACAACCTTACTGCAGCTTTCACTGTATACGTAACCTCCGGATGCTATAGCAACCACCAATATTCTGTCTCGAAGCGCAGGCGGATAGTCTAGCAAAGCATTCCTAACATGAATAGCCCCTTGGCTATGGCAGACCATTAAAAATTGGGCATCCCCAGAATTCCTTTCAAAAAAGCCATTCCACATCTTGTGTAATTGCTGAACGGGATCTGTGGCAATGTAGTTAAGACCCATTCTGCATTCTTTTAAATCTACTATCTTTCCATGAGTAGCATTATAGACCGCATGCACGTTATATCCGCCTGCAAGCCTAGAGATGTATAGCGCACTTGCTTTCGCTTCTTCAAAAGAATTACCTGTCCCATTGATAAACCCTATTTCCATATCAGGCAATTCCAGCAAGTGTTGATCGCTTAAATCGTATATTCTTGAACGCTCATAGTAGGGATGAAAATCGTCATAAAAATGCTGAGTTGCCCAAAATTCTTCTTCCGATTTGTAATTAGAATAAAACTCCTCAAAGCGGTCACAGTAAGTAATTTTAGGAAGGCTTGAACCTGTTGTTTGCCAAATATCTCCGCCGCGTTTGCAAGTTCGATGCTTTTCACAGTAGCAATGAGTCTCCACTTCCCCATAGAAATATTCTTCGAATTTGTTTTGGGCATTAGACTCTGTTGTAAGGCCAAAGCGATCTAAATGGCTTAAGGGATTATTGTGAAGGTAAGCATAAAGATTAGGTCCATCAATAAAGCCTGCAGGATCTTGGCTAATCCATCTCCCTATACTTGGATCGAAAAAACGAAATCCAAAAAGAACAAGACCCGATTTTTGATCAATACGCTTTTCTGCAAATCTCCATGGGTTGCCTACCGGAGAGACTTTTTCTATTTCACCATAAGAATTCCGAACGGTTTCTTCTCCAAAAGCTGTGTATTGATAACTCTCGACCAACTGGCGACTTTGAGGGTCAATCAGGCTAATTACATTGCCTGCGATGTCATGAAGGGGAACAAAGATTTCGCCTTTGATTTCAAAGGCAACACTTGTAACAGCTATTTCATCTCCATGTAACCCTGGGATTTTGAGGGTTTCAATATTTCCAGCTTCTGTGAGCGTGCCGATCTCTTGATTGCCTAAGTAGAGATAACGAGCAGTGGAAAGAGTTTTCTTGTTTTTACCTTTGGCATCCAAATGCTTTTCAATCAATAGTCTGCCAAAAGGATCATAGGAAAAAGTCAGCGTAGTTTTATCCGCCTTTTCTATAGAAATGAGCTGGGAAAGGGCATCACTTTCAAATCGAGTCTCCTCACCTTCAAGAACCTTTTTTAAAAGATTCCCTTGAGGATCATACGAAAACTCTGAGTTCGAATAAGAAGTTAATTGATTAATGGCATTATAAATCAGCTCATTATTATCCGATTTAATACGATTGTCTAAAGAATCATAAAGATAGGCCTTACTGATCTCTTTTTTTTCTGAAGTGAGTTGTGAAAGCGCATTGTAAATATACTTCTCTTGCTTATCGCTGCCTTTCACCTCCAATAAACGCCCTAATGCATCGCGAACATATTGTTCGCTAAAAAAATCATTTTTGCTCGAAATTTTCTGCCCACTAAGATCATACGTATATTCTTTGCATCCTGCATAACCTACACAGGTTTCCTTTTGCAATTTACCCTGGCTATCATACTGGTCATAAGTGTGCGTATAAAGGACTTCCCCTTGTGCAGAAATTCTCTTGACTTCACGACCAAAAACAGCGTCATAACGGTAAGAGATTTTAGAGTTATCCGGAAGGATCAGCTCTTTAAGACGTCCTTTTTTGTCATAAGAATATTGTAAGGTATACGTGCCCTCTCCATCTTTAATAACTTCTCTAGTCACCTGATCAAAGGCATTATAAGCTCTCTGGATAGCCTTACCACCTAGAGAAGAGGCGGATAGAACGTTACCTCTGCGGTCATGGAAATAGATATTCAAAACCTGCAGTTCTTTTCTACTATTCTGCGCTTCAACTTTATGAAGTTTTCCTTCCTTATTGTAGGTGTAGGTAATGGGTATCGCAATTCCGGAAATGCTTTTACTGGTCATCTTTCCCAAAGCATTATAGGTATAGCGGGTTCGCTTTTCTAAAGAGGAATCTGCAGCCTCTACCTCCTCTTCTAAGCGCCCCAGCGGGCCATAACTCCAGCTTGTTTTCTGAAAACCAACAAGCCTCCCCTCCATAATCTGATCGTGAATTTCACAAGACTTGTTACCCAGCGGGTCATAAAAAGTCCTTTGAGAGGATAAAAGTGCGCCCAGTGAATCTTTTTTTATAATAGAATGAACTCTATTCAAAGCATCGAATTCAATTTCCGTTTGAACCCCAATAGGATTCACAAGCGTTTTCTTAAGAACCACTTGGCCTAAACTATTCGAATAGGAATTGTCGATGATAATTTTTGTTTCTTGTTCGGAACCATCTAAATAACGAACGGGCTCTCCTTCAGAGTTATAGAAAATTTTGACTAATGAAATTTTATTGCCATCTTCAACAGTAAATTCTTCAGTGCACTTGCCTTGTGAGTTGTAGGAGAAAAACTTCTTTAGTAAAATAGTGCCCTGGGCATTTTCTATTCTTTTTTCTATCACATTTCCTGATAGATCATACTCATAACATTCTAAGGCATAGTCTTGTGGCCCACTATCAAACCAGATTTTCTTTTGATGTATTCTTCCAAAAGAATCATAAAAAAGCTCTGTACGGCGCACTTCCGGGTCTTTCTCGTCTTTCCCGCTAGAATGCTCAATAAAAGAGGCTAACCTTCCAACTGAATCAAAAGTATAGCTCTTTACATGCTCTCCTTCTTTTTCATAAGTACATCGGAAGCCATTGTATTGACGGAATCTGTTCATTAAAAAAGAAGAAACCCCTGTTTCGCTAGCAGTGGAAATTTCTTCGTAAATAGATCTTCCTAAATAGTCATATTCATAGACCGTGATAATTTGATCACGGGTCAAAAATCGATGTAAACTACCTTCCGCATCATATTTAAACAGCTCAAAGGAGCCATCTGGGTAATTAATTTTCGTGGGGCTCCCACGCAAATTATATTTTTTTTCAACAACACTTCCTTTAGGATCTTCAGCCCTTAAAACATTCCCAAAAAGATCGTAGGTATAGCTAAAAGTAGGGCAGCTGAGTTGGTTGTTTTGATCTAATACTTTTGGATGAATAACCTTTGTCAATCGATTAAAAGCATCATATTCATAATATGTAGAATTTCCAAAACGGTCTGTTGAACAGATTTTCCTATCGAAAGCGTCATAGGTATTGTCGACTGTAAATTGACCTTCAGCGGTTATCTCTTTAATTTCAATGGGTTGATTGTGAAAGTTAAAAGTGGTGGTGATGAGCCTACCGTCTTGTGGAATTGAGGTGGAAATCTGATTGCCGATCCCATCGTAATCAAAACGCATCTCTCTACCAACAGCATCTACTTGTGTAACAACTTGCCCAACGCTGCTATATGCCCTTCTCTCTGTAAAGGCATACACGCCATTAGCATCATAGGTAACGCAAGAAAGAAGATTAGATTGGCTATCATAAGTATTGATAGTTTTTTTGATCAAAACCTCTTGCCCCTTTTTGAGGTCTACGGCTTTTTCTTCAATACTTTCAGGTAAGCCGACTCCAGGAAGGCTGTCTTTTGGGTTAATTTCTTTAATATGTCTTTCTGTAAGACCCCAACCGTAGAGCTTGGACTCTTGTTCATTACCCCCATCGTCTTCAATAATTTTAATGCAAACGCCATCTTCGTTGTAAGCCTGAAAAGTTCTTTTTTTGATCCCTCCTTTGTCGGAAATCAGTTTTTTAATGAGAAAATTTGTTCCTGGTCTATAGACATAAATTGTTTGATTCCCCTTGCAATCACCTATTTTTGTTAGCAAATTAAACCCATCTGCTGAGTACCCAAAAGTTTTAGCATTGCATTCTTCCGCGTCAGGATTAAGCAATTTGCCATCAGAGGAAATCTGCAGTAACACCTCTTTTTTTCCGGTTAAATTCCCATACAGTTTTTCTTTAATGACATTGCCTGCTTTATCATATTCGAAGGAGCGATAGGAATGAATTTGCCCCCCCCCATCTCCAATCGTTTTTGCCAGTAACAACCCGGCCTCTGATTTTAATTTTCCCCAAAATTTCTGTTCAATACGATAAAGCCCATTTTGGTCGTCATACCGTTCAATAGCTGTTAACTGAAAGCGCTTGTCATAGACATATCTTATTTTAACGCCCCTAGCATTAAAGACATCCGTATAGCCATCTCCATAGGTAAAAGAATGTACAATTTCAGCTTTGCCTGAATCTGAATTTGGGCCTTTTAGAGCTTTGACTTTGCCATCTTTGTAGTCGACTTCAACGAAGCGCCCCTCTGGAAGCATCTTTTTTATCAAAGCCTTATTGTATTCATAAGAAACAGGTAGGCAATGAGAGCCCTCAACTTGGATAAGCTGGTACATTCCATTATCTAGCGTAAAATGATAAACCAGTTTTCGAACATCACTTGTTGCAATATGCACTTGGCATCCGGTCTTATGGAACACGTAATCCAAGCGAATCCAGGAAAAGGTCTTTGTTAAAGCCTTATTTTTCACTTCAACTGAAATAAGGTGCATCTCTGCATCGTAGGAAAAAAAGAGGCGGTTGCCACTAGGCAAGATTTCTTGGCTTAAGAGAAAATAATCCGGCTCTAGCATTTGGCTGGCCATTAATGGAGTTAATTCCTCTCCAAGTAATAGTGAGGGCAAACATTGCACTTTTTGATAAATTCTCTTTGTCCCATCGCCTAAGACCAACTCACATGTTTCCCCTTTGCAATGAAGAAGGTTGCTTTGGTGATTAGTCTGGCCGTTAATGTCTCTGGCATAGGTGTTGACCATGCCCACAGCATCGCTTAAGACATCGATCTTGAGCGGATCTTTAGTGATCCCATTGGAGTTTCTCCACCCACTATATGGGAGAATTCCACCTGAACGTTCTCCCGCAAAAGCGGCAGTCCATTCAAATCTATCCTTGCCTACAGAGCATGATTTTCCCGAAGGATCCTTGCCAATTACAAGGAATCTTTGGGGAAGTATTCTCCAGTTACCTGCCTGAACCGCTGTAATGGCGTCTTTTGTACTATAGAAACGCTGTAAAACCAAGGCATCAGGCCCTGTAATTACTAAATCTGTAGCAGCCTCGCAATAATCCCCATTAATGACATTCACACTATTTTGAACAAAGGCGTCAGGATCAGATTCAGTAGCCACAAGTTGTGCTTGATGCGCAGAAAGAGCTGGTAAATATAGCCACAAAGTAAAAAAAAGGAAAAGCCAACGGCGAGAAATAGTCATATGAGTTTCCAGATATCTGAGAGAGCTTTCATTAGAAAATTAAAATGATAAGACAAACGACAGTTCATTAATAACTCAAACTGTTAAATCAATTATTTTTTTTGAATTGCATAATAAAAAAAGTATTACTGCAACTAAATATCTACTATAGATTGTCAAGGTTATTACAAAATGACGGTCTGTGGGGATGATTGTGGGAGCGCTGCTTACCAAGAAGAAATAACAGACGGCCATGCAAAAACAGGCCAAGCAACTTGTCTTTGGAGTGTAACCAGGCCGTCCCGGCCTGGGACTTAACCTGTTTACCTTCCTAAAAGGGCAATCGTGTGTGTGTGTTTAGATAGGCTTATTCGATGTCGATGATGTTGGGGTCAGGAGGGTAGATGTAGTCGGGAACTGCAGGCTCAGCTGGAGCTGGCGGTTTTGCGAAGAAGACTTGAACGGCCTCAACGAATTCCGGAATCCCCTTCTTTGTCATCGCTGACATCTCAAGTAATCTAGATGGATCATAAGAATAAACCTTTCGGAACTCTTCAATAAACGCTACAGACTCTTCGGTGTCAACTTTATTAAGAACAACGAGAAAAGGCTTATTCAGCATCGTATCGCTATAAAGAGAAAGCTCCTTTTGCAAGACAGCAAAGTCGCTCATAGGATCACGTCCATCAATACCAGAGGCATCTAAAACATAAACAAGACATGTCGTCCGCTCGATGTGTCTTAAGAACTCAAATCCCAAGCCGCGGTTGCGATGTGCCCCTTCAATAATCCCAGGAATGTCCGCAATCAAAACGCGAACCCCATTAGCAAGCCAAATATGACCCAGGTTAGGCCTCAAGGTCGTAAACGGATAAGGAGCAATTTTGACTTGAACATGAGAAACAGCATTAATCAACGTTGATTTCCCAGCATTAGGGAAGCCCACTAGTCCAATGTCTGCAATGAGCTTAAGCTCTAATTCAACACGGCGCGTGCCGCCTAAAGTCCCTTCTGTGCACCAGTTTGGCGCTTGACGGACAGAAGTCTTGAAACTTTCGTTGCCACGGCCACCACGGCCCCCATAACAAGCAATCCACTTTTGTTTGCCTGCGGTAATATCACATAGGATCTCGCCGGTATCTGCATCTTTAACAAGAGTTCCGCAAGGGACCTTTAGGACGAGATCTTCCCCACAAAATCCTTGTTTGGAATTGCTTCCACCAGCAGCACCACTTTCCGCTTTTAAAATGCGTCTATTACGGAACCATTCCAAGGAAGGGACCTGATCATCAGCCTGGAAAATAACGCAGCCACCCTTGCCTCCATTTCCGCCAGAAGGGCCACCTTTAGGGATGAACTTCTCTCGGCGCCAAGCAACGGTACCGTTTCCACCTTTTCCTGCAAAAAGTTCTATTTCAACGCGATCGATAAACATGATAATAACACCAATAAAAAATCCCACACGGGGTGTAACATCTCATATTTATGAAATGGTACTAAGCCGAGTGGGATTTCAATTTTTAGAAAGCTTAAAGCTAAAAAGCCCTAAGCAACTGCTTCTTGAAGAGGAACAACTGACACTTTCGTTCTTGAAGACTTTGAGTCATATGTGACAACGCCATCAATTAACGCAAATAATGTATCGTCTTTTCCTCGGCCCACGTTTGCAGCAGGAAGCCACTTTGTTCCTCGCTGACGGATAATGATGCTTCCTGTTGTGACAGTTTGTCCACCGGAGGCTTTTACCCCTAATCTTTGGGCATGAGAATCGCGACCGTTACGTGACGAGCCCTGACCTTTCTTATGTGCCATATATTAATCTCCTAAGATTAGTTCCTTACCCGGCGATTTCTGTAATCTGAACGCGAGAGTAATTTTGTCTGTGACCTTTTTTTCTTTCACAGCGCTTACGGCGCTTGTAGCGGTACGCAATGACTTTTGGTCCACGTATCCCTTCTTTCTCGTCTGGCATTTCAGGGTCAATCCCCTCAACGACGTTAGCGCGTACGACAAGACCAGGAATAGAAGGATTGCCGATTTTTATTGAAGTGCCATTACTCATATAAAGAACTTCGTTAAACTCGACCTGACTGTTCTTTTCTGCGTGGAGAAGCTCCACATTGATAAAATCGCCGACTTCAACGCGGTATTGCTTCCCGCCGGTTTTAATAATTGCGTACATTGTACCCCCTGGTAATCACACAAGCGAATCTTTTAAGAGCCGCAAGTATAGCCTTAGCCCTGCATTGAGAGCAACAGAAAAACCAAAATGATTTCTCTCAAGCAATTTGTAAATAATAAAAAAAAGCCTTCACCCAAAAGGATGAAGGCTTTTTACTACTGAATAACCCTTAAGCTAGGGAGTCCGCAGTTTTTCTAACCTTCTCAAGCTTGCGCCCGAAGAAGAATGCAACAACAGCAAACAGCCCCATTGAAATAACGAGCCCCATAAAAATCTGCTGAGGACCGCTTTGTTCGATATAAGAACCAATCATCCCCGCAACCTTGCTACCAAGGCCGATAGCTGCCAAAGAAACAGCCATAAGGGTGGCAACTAAATGCTTAGGAGCTAACTTTGTTACGTTTGACCAAATAACAGGGTAAACGCAAAGCTCACCAATTGTCTGAAGGATGTTAAAGCAAATCAACCAACCCATGCTCGCCTTTACAGTCGCATCGGCACCTTGACCTACTGAAGCACACACCATCATCACAAAAGCAAGAGATGTTAAACCAAAGCCAATTGCAAGCTTAGATCCTACAGAAGGATCCTTTTTGCCAAGTTTCATCCATAAAGCAGAGAGAACTGGGGCAAACATAATGATGAAAAAAGGATTGAGCGATTGGAACCATGCCGTAGGAACTTCCCATCCGCCAACTGTGCGGTTAGTGTATTCGTGAGCGTAAATGTTTATTAAACCACCCGCCTGTTCGTAAGCTGCAGTAAAGAGCACGATAAACAAGCTCAAACCAATTACCACCCAAACGCGGCTTTTCTCGCCAGCAGAAAGGGGCTGCTTTCTAGCAAGTTCGCTTGCTTCTGTTTTCTTAGCAAGTAGCCCTGCTTGTCCAAGGTGCTTTTTACCAAAGATAAAGACAACAAGACCAAGTATCATCCCAAAACCCGCCGCAGCAAAGCCGTAGCTATAACCATAGTTTACAGCAAGAGAGCCACAAGTGACCCCCGCAAGAACGGCACCTGTGTTGATTCCCATGTAGAAAAGGCTAAAGCCACCATCGCGACGAGGATCATCTTTTTCGTAAAGATCACCGACAATTGTCGTTACGCAAGGCTTAAAGAACCCAACGCCAATAGCTAGCAGACCAAGTCCCACGTAGAAAGTGGTTAAATCATGAACTGTTAAAAGGAAGAAGCCAGCAGACATCATAATGCCGCCGAAAATAATCGCTCTACGAGGTCCGATCCATCGGTCAGCTAAGACTCCACCAATTAAGGGCATTAACCAAGCGGCGGCTAAATACGTACCATACATCGAGAGTGCATCCCCTTTACTCCAACCCAGACCGCCATCTTGCGACGTCGTGATCATGTAAAGGACAAGCAGGCCGCGCATCCCGTAAAAGCCAAACCGTTCCCACATTTCTGTGAGGAACAAAACGAACAACCCTTTTGGGTGACCAAATAACATAGCACCTACCACCTTGTTAATGTGTATGGTGAAAGAACAAATGAGCGCATTCACAGTTAAATACGACCGAACGAAGTGGGTAAAATAATAGCAGATTTTAAGATTCCATGCCACGCTTTCTTTTTAAGAAAAGCATAAAAAGTTAAGGTGCAAGCTCTTTGGAAGAGGAAACACCAAAATAGAAGGGAATAAACGAGGCGTATTTTACAGTCGATTAAATCTCAAATGATAGGCTGAGACAACAGGAAGAAACGAAAAAAGCATGGCCGGGACTGGAATCGAACCAGCGACACAAGGATTTTCAGTCCTCTGCTCTACCGACTGAGCTACCCGGCCATACTAAAGTACCGAAAAGATAGTGGAGAAGAGGGATTTTGCGCAAGGGAGAATAAACGCACGAGGGAATATATACTCCTCGTAGTTGAAAACGGGAATTTGGACGGCGCACAAAAGAAAAAAAGAGAAGAAGCTCGTAGCAATTAAAGGGTTGCCTTCTGGAGAGGGCAAACGCTAAGGTAGCGGGAGCTTTCGCTCTAGCCCAAATTCCCATTTTCAGCTAAGAGGAGTATATTAGAGAAAGCTGCACCTTGCCACAAGCAGCTGGACCCAATGTCCATTGCTCTGGCAAAAGACTACTTGGTAGCCTGCGTATCGGGGTGTGCGTTGGATTCATCAGAGCCCAGCGGCTGAAGAACAATCATATCCTTAACGATGCTTACAGCCTCGTTCATGGGCAAATCCTTAGGCCCTTCTTGCGCTGACTGAGCTTCATTATCTGAAGGGTCTTCTCCGCTATCGACAAGCTTAATAAAGCGCTGGTATTCATCATTACGGACAATCCTTGCTGCGCTCTTCTTTTTAAGAATAGGAAGAAGCGCCTTCCAGGTTTCCTGCCTCTTTTCAAGAGTGGGTTTGTAGAACTTTAGGAACCACACCCTTGCACTTGGCTCAATATCGATCAAAGTATCATTATAAGCAGGGGGAATGCGATCTCTAGCCAAAGGGAAATCCAGATACTTCTCTCCAATTTTCTGCCCATGATATGAAGTAGGAACAACAATATCGACTTTAACTCCATCGATCTGGGTAGACTTCCCAGATGCTGTATAGTATCTGCCAACAGTTACCTTAAAATAGGCCGTTGCATTGTCATCTGTAACCGTTTGATGCTGAATAGAGCCCTTCCCATATGTATGCTCATCTCCGGCAACGATAGCCACGCCGTAGTCCTGCAAAGCCTGTGCAACAATTTCTGCTGCAGAAGCAGAGGTTCTGCTAGTCAAAATAACAAGAGGACCATCGTAATAAGCATACCCATCAAGATCTCGGAGGAACTGTGACTCCCCGTCAGAGTACTTAGAAACCGCTACAACACCATTTGTGATAAACAGCCCAGCTACCTTAATTGCCTGGAGCAAAAACCCACCCACGTTCTGACGCAAGTCGAGCACAATACCCTTAAGCTCCACACCATTAGCCTTCGCTTGCTTGCGAAATGTATGGATCGCCTTACGAACATCCGTTTCACTGCTAATTCCGTTTTCACCTTCATAAAAACCATAAAGAGTGATTTTTCCAATCATCCCATCTTTAAAAAACTCGGTAGTTGCCTCACAACGCTGTTCGTTCATCACGACTTCTTCCCGTGGCAAGGAGACCTTAAACGTTGTGCCCACTTCCCTGTCATTTTCTTGCTTAAATCTGCTAAGCAGCAATGTTACTGTCGGATCATCTTCACCCCGAAGAAGGTCCAGTATTTTTTCAAATTTTTGGTTGTTTGTGGATTTACCGTCGATCGCAAGGATAAGATCCCCTGGGGTCACCTTCCCGCTTTTATCTGCGGGACCGCCTTGAATTAGCTTAGTGATCACGACTCCATCAAGATCATCCTGAAGAACAATCCCCACTCCGCGGAAGTCCTTTTCAAGCTGAACTTTCATATTGTAAGCCTCAAGAGGGCTAAAGTATTCAGTGTGCGCATCTAAACTACGCGCAAGTGACTTGAGAAGTCTGAGGTAAAATCCCTGATCATATGCCTCAAGAGCGGCCTTATCACTTTTTTGTGGAGGAAGATAGCCTGCCTCAACCGAAGCCGTTTTTTTCTCGTAGAAGGCCACTATTTTCTTTGCAAGCTTACTGTCGTTGTAACGACGAACTGTGCGATTTTTTTCGCTAGCTATGAACTGTAAGACCTGATGCCGCTGCTTCTTTTGCAACTCATCAAGAGTCAAAGCAAAGGCTTTATCTGGCTTGCCTTGCTCTTTTGGCATTGCTACAGCTTCTGCAAGCATAGCAGAAGCCTCTGACGCCCACTGCGCGCGGGAATCTCTGGAACGTTGGATTGACTTCTGGATAAGAGCGTCTAAATTTCTGTAGGCGTCAAAATGGCCACCATTATACTGATCCAAAACATGGTCAGTAAAAGAAGGCTTTGCTTCAAGGAATGGGTACACTTCAGCTGCAAGGAAATAAACGTGGTAGGGGTCAAACTCATCGATATAGGCCTTAAACGAGCGTCCAAGAAGCTGGGTTGAGATCTGTTTTTGGTCGACATGATAGGCAAACAGCTGATTCATCGTATCTACAACTTCTTTGGGCCCTAAGTGCTCCTGCACGTGCGGCTTTGCACGTTCTTGTGCAACAGACTCTGGCGCCGCTAGGATGGGTGCCTGAAAAAGACAAAAAACTAATAGTAGGGCGACCCATCTTGCTTTTTTCACGGCCAAACTCCTTTTCTTCATATTCAATCACGAAATGTCCTATTCGTTACTAACCGTTACCGGCGCTGAGCAACCAACTCTTTACCCCAGACTAAAAACTCACAAAAATCAGAAATAATTCAATGCAAATGCGCAAAGTGCCTAAAAAATCTTTCTATATATTGGGGTCCATTACACCATTATAGAAAATCTTAAATTTTTTTGCATCTTTGCATTAAAATAGCTGGGGAGCGTAGGAATGGAAAATATGAACTCTCTTATTCAAGCATTGAAGCAAGGCGTCAGTGGCGAGGTCAAAATAGATGCTTTCACCAAGCGCATCTATAGTGTCGACGCTTCGATCTACGAGATCGAGCCGGTCGCTATCGTCATTCCCCGCACCAAACAGGACATCGTCCACGCCGTCCTTACTGCTAAAAAATGGGGCGTCCCCGTCATTGCCAGAGGAGCTGCAACGGGACTTGCTGGGGGTTGCATCGGAAAAGGAATCATCATCGACACCTCTAAGTATCTAAATAAGATCACCTCCATCGACCTCAATTCAAAAACCGCCACCTGCGAGCCCGGAGTCGTCCAAGATGAACTCAATCAAGCACTTGCGCCTCATGGATACAGATTAGGCCCCGACACCTCAACCGGCAATCGGGCAACTATTGGTGGAATGGCCGCCAATAATTCCTCAGGAGCCCACTCTCTTTACTACGGAAGGATGGTGGACGCTGTTCTAAGCATAGAGATGGTCCTCAGCACCGGAGAGATCCTCTCTTTTGGACCCGTACCTTCTGAGCAGTGGGCCAAAAAGTGCCAATCCACCTCCACTGAAGGACAGCTCTATAAAGCGCTGGGCGGGATTCTTGAGACCTACCGAGAAGAGATTTCGGCCCACTTTCCTAAACTAGAGCGAAGAGCCTCGGGCTACAACCTCGATGAACTCATCAGACCAGGCCCAGTTAACCTAGCCAAAATCATCACAGGCTCAGAAGGGACCTTTGGAATCATCACCGAAGTCACCCTTTCCCTCTGCCCAAGGCCCAAATACACAGGACTCTGCCTACTCCACGGCAACGACTTAATCAATGCCCTGCGCCAGGTCCCCAGCTTTCTTGCTTTTAACCCCTTCTCGCTAGAGATTATCGACGCCCAAATCATCGCACTCGGCAGACTCTCCCCAGCAATGCGCGGAAAGCTAAGCTGGCTACAAGGCTCTCCGCAGGCCCTGTTAGTTGCTGAATTTAAAGGGGAAACAGAAGTGGAGGTGCAAAGCCTGCTCTCTGCATTTAAAGCGGCCGCAGACGCCGTTCCAAACTCCACTTTCCACATCTCCCACTCCACAACAGATCCCAAAGAGATGCACTACGTCTGGGAGCTGCGAAAAGCAGGAGTTGGCCTCTTGATGTCAAGGCGCTCTTACAGCCGCGGGATCGCCTTCATTGAAGACACAGCGGTCCCTCCCGAAAACCTCGCTCAATACTTCGAGAAGCTCACCGCCTATCTCACCTCACATGGCAAGCAGGCAGGAATCTATGGACATGCAGGGGCGGGTTGCATGCACGTCCGCCCTTTTGTTGACCTACGAAAGCCTGAAGAAGTAGAGCTCATGGTAAAGATGATGGATGAAGTGGCAGGCCTCGTTGCAGAAAACCAAGGAGTGCTCAGCGGTGAACATGGGGATGGCCTTCTTCGAGCGTGGCTCATAAAAAAGATGTTTGGCGAAAAGCTTTATCAAGCGATGTGGGAGATCAAAAAGGCATTTGATCCTGATTTTTTAATGAACCCAGGAAAGATACTACCCGCAGCTGACGCCAATCCTCGAGAGCACCTCAGAATTGATCCCCACACGAATCAAACAACCATCAAGACCTTTCTTGATTTCAGTAAAGAAGGGGGTTTTGAGCTTGCTGTAGATATGTGTAATGGAAATGGCCAGTGCCGAAAAAAAGAGGGTCTTATGTGCCCCACGTTTCCTGTAGATGGGGATGAATATCACACTACCCGCGCTAGAGCACAAAGCTTAAGAGCAATTGTAAATGGGAAGCTCCCAATCGAAGAGTTCACCAGCAAGGGACTTTATGATGTTTTGGATCTGTGTGTCGAATGTAAGGGCTGCAAGACAGAATGCCCCTCACAGGTCGACATGGCGAAGATGAAAGCAGAATTCCTCTATCACTACCATCAAAAGCACGGAACGCCTCTTAGAAGTAGACTCTTCGCTCATGTAGGGACTCTCGGAAAGCTAGGCTCAACATTTGCCCCCTTTTCAAATTGGTTAGGAAACTCACTGGTTGGAAAGGCACTTCGGAGCCTAGTCGGGATCACTTCAAAAAGAGACCTTCCCACCTTCACTTCTGAGCGGTTCTCTGCGTGGCTAAAAAACACAAAAAACACCTTCACGAGCAAGAAAAAGGTGGTGCTTTTTAACGACACCTACAACGAATACTACTCCCCGCATATTGGAAAGGCAGCCGTTAAGGTGCTTAACCACTTTGGCTATGAGGCCATTGTCCTTCCATGGACCTGCTGCGGAAGGCCGTTTATTTCAAAAGGGCTTCTTGAAGAGGCGCGCCAGCACGCAAAAAAAACGACAGAAACGTTGCTCCCCTTTGCAAAACAAGGGATCCCTATTGTCGGCCTAGAACCGAGCTGCATATTGACTTTACAAGACGACCTCACAGGCATCTTGCCTGGAAATGACGCTCAAACCGTATCGGCAGCATGTATCATCCTAGATGAGTTTTTATACAAACTTATGCAAGAACACCCCTTTAAGCCCTCTAAAATAGCTCATCTCAAAGAAGTGCATGTACACACCCATTGCCACCAAAAGGCCCTTGTAGGGAGCAAATCAACGCTTGAAGTGTTGAAAGGAATTCCAGGGGTCACCTGCTCAGAGATCAACTCAGGATGTTGCGGCCTGGCAGGGTCGTTTGGATACGAAAAGGAACATTACGACTTTTCAATGAAAATTGGCGAGGATCGTCTACTTCCTGCCGTTCGCAAATGTGCTGACGGGGCCACCATCATTGCAAACGGCATGTCCTGTAGATCTCAGATCTCTCACGGCACAGGAAAAACGGCCAAGCATTTGGCCGAACTACTTGCCGATCTGCTCTAAAGATGCGACGCCCTCAAAGGAAGATATACTCCGCTTAGCTGAAAATGGGGCTTTTGGATCTGCTGCTCTCTGCGTCCTATACTTGCTGCAATATCCCGCTTGGTTTAAGCTGCGACGCATTACCACCTGAAGAGGAACCTTGCCGATGTTAAAAAAATATCTCGCCTTGCTCTGCCTCCCCATCATCGCACTTTCTTGTATCGTTTTTGCCCAGGCCCCTGCTTCTCCTCCAAATCCTAAGGAGAAGATCTCTAGCGTAATGGAAAACATCACAACCCTTCCCGCTCCCTTCGGTTTTAAACTAGCTCCGCTTGGCGAGGAAGAAAACATTCAAAGAGATGACTTGATCTGGTTTCCAGACCACCTTCTGGTGGTAGAGGACGCCACAAAGAACCTCGTCTTAAAAGCCAAAGGCTTCCCCCAAATCAAAGGAGAAGCTCGCAAGGCCCACCACATTCAAGAGATCTTCAGCAACATCAAAACTCTTGATCAGCTTAAAACCGCCTATTTAACTCAACCGCAACCTCTTTTGACGTTCCTTGACCCCGAAACAAAGATCCTTGCTGAGGTAAGAGATTACACAATCCTCAACATGGACAGCGCTTTTACAGAATACTACAATGATTAAAACTCTCGAAGAGACCTCCTTTCTTCTCGACTTCTTTGAAGGACCGCTCGACCTTCTTCTTTACCTCGTGCAAAAAGAAGAAGTGAACATCAGTCAAGTGACCTTGCAATCAATCACAGAGCAGATCCGCGAGCACCTGCTCAATGCATCAGGTGCCTCAAAAGTGGATGCTGGAGCGGAATTTCTAGCCTTGGCATCGACAATGCTAATGATGAAGAGTCACGCCCTTCTGCCGCAAACAGGAGCCATTCCTGAAGCTGAGGCGCTTAACCCTCAATTTGATTGGGTTCACCAGCTTATTGAATATCAACGGTTCAAAGAAATCGCCAAGCAACTCGCCGGCAAAGAAAAGCAACAAGAAGCCTATTATCATCGTGGCAATCATCTCCCTGACGAGCCAGAGCCTCAAACAACAGGCCTTGCCCTTGTCTCTTTAAGCGAGCTTGCTGGACTGTTTCAAGAAATCATGAAGAAGGCTCCTGCTGCTGGCAAGAACCTTCTTCAAGATGATGTTTGGAAAGTATCCGATCAGATTATCATCCTTCAAAACCTATTGGAAGATCGAAAAGAAATCCTCTTTACGTTATTATTTGCTCCAGACAAGTGTTGTGAAGAGCTGATTGTTCTGTTCTTAGCGCTCCTAGAGCTAATGAAGCAACAAAAAGCAGCTGTCGTAAGGCCCCCCTCAAACGAAAAAATTTATTTAGTAGTGCTGCATGAAACGCGATCTTAATTTATTCGAACAAGCTGCAGAAGCCACAGCAACCCTTCTAGAGAAAAGTGTTGCTCTAGAAAAAAGCCTGGAAAAAAGTTTAGACCGGCTTCTAGAAGGACGAACAGACGCGCTAAAACAGCCAACACAAACACAACCTGCCCATCCAGCAAAAAAAGGCAGCGACCCAGAAACGCGCAGTCAAATCAAACGGATCATAGAGGCGCTCCTCTTTGCCAGCAGCGACCCCGTCCCCTTTCAAAAAATGCGTGAAATCGCAAGCACGACCCATTCCACCTCTTCCCAAGTCCTCGCAAGTGTCATCGCTGAGCTTGAACAAGAATATTTATTTCGAAAGTGCGCCTTCCAGCTCGACCAGATTGCTGGCGGTTTTATTCTAAGAACGCGTGAAGAGTATAGCTCGTACCTCAAACTACTTGGCGACAAAAGGAGGCAAGACCGTCTTTCTCACGCTGCAATGGAAGTCCTTGCCATCATCGCCTACCGGCAGCCGATCACCCGCCCCCAAATTGAAGCAATCCGCGGAGTTGACTGTTCCGGAACGCTCCATAGCCTCACCGAAAGGGGCCTTGTTGAAAGCACAGGAAAGCTCGAAGCCCCAGGGCGTCCTTCTTTATATGGGGTCACCCAGCGCTTTTTGCAGCACTTTGGCCTTCGCGACCTGCAAGCCCTTCCTCAAACGCTTCCCTCATTAAAAATTTAACTTCTATTAGTCGCTGAAATGCCTATAATTGCCTGTTTCGTGTAACAGTTCACATACCCAAAGCGACTTTTTCAAGAAAGATTTGACGCTTATAGGGGGTGTTTTGGCAGCCTTACCATTGAAGTGGCATTGCCCGCTTTCCTCCCTCTCTATTTTCTCTCACGTTCTCTGTGTTTCAAAATATTAATACCAGTTTTTTTTTTAACCACAGAGGCGTGAGAGAACGTGAGAGAAAATACAAAAGAGTTTGTAACAGTTCAGATGCACCGACGAAAGAGGGGTATTTGCACTGTTACCATTTCGTCTACTTAAGTCCCTCCCTTTTATTGGCAAGGCGACGGCTCTCTCCTCCCCAGAAGCCTTTATTTGCAAATAAATGATTCCCTGCCGTATAGTGTTCGACATCTTCTGTTCTAAGCACAGGCTTTGTTCAGATCTGGAGAATTATTTTCTGTGAAGGAGAACGGCCAATTTATGCCAACAATTAACCAACTGATTAAAGAAGGACGCAGGAGCAAGGTCAAAAGAAAGAAGTCTCCTGCTCTACAACGGTGCCCACAGCGTCGTGGTGTTTGTCTTGTAGTCAAAACTCAAACACCTAAAAAGCCTAACTCTGCTCTACGTAAAGTAGCCAAAGTAAGACTTACAAATGGTCAAGAAGTTAACACCTACATCGGCGGAGAAGGACATAACCTACAAGAACACAGTATCGTTCTAATACGTGGCGGTCGTGTAAAAGACCTTCCTGGGGTTCGCTACCACACTGTTCGAGGAACTCTTGACTGCGCTGGTGTTAAAGATCGCAAACAAGGCAGATCTAAGTATGGTGTTAAAAAAGACAAAGCAGCCACCAAATCAGCTCCTAAAGCCGCTACTAAAGCCGCTAAGTAATCGCAGCTGAGTGCAAATAGTAAAAATTAAAAAGTAAAGTAAAAAGCCCAGAGTAAACAACTCCTACCAAGACACTCAAAGTAACGCAAGAATTTTTGAGAAATAAAAATTCTGGCGCGCGCTTTGTGCTTAAAGAGCCGTTCAACAAAAGAACTACCTCAACAAGCCCAAACCGCGAGCAGGCCTTAAGAAAGAGAGATCTCCCTCTAAGACCAAGTGAATGATGGGCTTTTTACTAATTATTAGTATCGAAACAATTAGTGATTATTTGAGGAAATCATGTCCAGAAGACGTCGCGCAGAAAAACGCCCTATTGAACCAGATCCTAAGTACAATAGCCAAATTTTGGCAAAATTCGTCAACAAGTTGATGATCGGTGGAAAGAAATCAACAGCTCGTACTATTTTGTACGGCGCCCTTGAAATCATCCAGAAAAAATCAGGTACCGCAGAGCCGCTACAATTTTTCGAGCAAGCTCTAGAAAACGTTAAGCCTACTCTTGAAGTAAAATCACGCCGTATCGGCGGTGCTACTTATCAAGTACCTATCGAGATCCACCCAGACCGTCGCACATCTCTTGCTATGCTCTGGATTATCAACTTTGCCAGAGCACAACACGGCAAGCCGATGATGGAAGGTCTCGCTAGCGAATTGATGGCCGCCTTCAACATGCAAGGCAACGCAATCAAAAAGAAAGACGACACACATCGTATGGCAGAAGCAAACAAAGCTTTCGCTCACTACAAGTTCTAAGGAGTAAAGATTCACGATGGCTAGAGATCCTAAATACCCCTTAGGCCTTGTCCGTAACATTGGTATTATGGCCCACATCGATGCGGGCAAAACGACCACTACGGAAAGAATTCTTTACTACACCGGCCGTGTTCACCGCATTGGTGAAGTGCACGACGGTGCTGCGACAATGGACTGGATGGCTCAAGAGCAAGAAAGAGGGATCACGATCACCTCTGCTGCGACAACAGTCTACTGGAAGCACGGCGACACAAAAACCGACTACAAAATCAACATCATCGACACCCCTGGCCACGTTGACTTCACAATCGAAGTTGAGCGTTCGCTGCGCGTTCTTGATGGTGCTGTGGCCCTATTCTGCTCTGTATCAGGTGTCGAGCCTCAGTCTGAAACCGTTTGGCGTCAAGCTGACAAATACCGCGTGCCTCGCATCGCCTTTGTCAACAAGATGGACCGTGCTGGAGCCGACTTCTTCGACGCTCTAGCGACGATGAAAGAAAAACTCGGTGCCCACGCCATTCCTCTCCAGTGCCCAATTGGTGCTGAAGCTGACTTCAAAGGAATGGTTGACCTCATCAAAATGAAGGCCTTTATCTTCCATACAGAAGATCTAGGAACCACATGGGATGAATTGGACCTCAACGATCCAAAAGCAAATCTTGACGAAGCCTTCCAGAAGAAGTGCCAAGACATGCGCGACTACCTCCTCGAAGAGCTAGCGTCACTCTCTGGCGACGACTGCTTCATGGAAAAATACTTCGAAGATCCAAGCAAGATCACTCAAGACGAGATCCATGCAGCAATTCGTAAAGGGGTCTGCAACAACCTCTTTAACCCTGTACTATGTGGCTCAGCCTTCAAAAATAAAGGGGTTCAGCAGCTCTTAGACGCTGTTGTCTCGTACATGCCATCTCCGCTAGATCGTGGATCAACTCCTGCTATGGATGTAGTCACCCATGAGCCTATCGACTCTCTTAAACCAGCTGACGATGCACCTCTTGCTTGCTTAGCATTCAAGATCATGTCCCCTCTCCCCCTCATGGGTCCTTTGACTTATGTAAGGGTTTATAGCGGAACCTTGAAGAAAGGGATGACCCTCGTCAACACGACAAGAAACCGTGAAGAAGAACGCGTTTCTCGCCTTCTAGAGATGCACGCAAACAAGCCAACAGATAAAGACGAACTCTTTACTGGAGACATCGGCGCTTGCCTCGGTCTTAAGAATGCTAGAACAGGAGATACCCTCGTTCTTAAAGGAACAAACATTCTTCTCGAAAAGATGACCTTCCCAGAGCCTGTAATCTCAATGTCTATCGAAACTGCCTCTAAAGCAGATAACGAAAAACTTTCTGATGCACTCCAGAAGCTCTCGAGAGAAGACCCCACTTTCCGCGTAACTACAAACCAAGAAACAGGTCAGACGCTTATTGCAGGGATGGGAGAGCTCCACCTTGACATCTTGCGTGACCGTATGTCCCGCGAGTTTAAGGTAAACGCAACTGTCGGTAAACCTGAAGTCTCTTACAAAGAAACCATTACTAAATCAACTGAGCATGACCACAAGTATGCTAAGCAGTCTGGTGGTAAAGGTCAATTTGCTCAGATGACAATCAAAGTTGAGCCAAATGAACCTGGAGCTGGAAACTTAGTTGTCAGCAAAATCGTTGGCGGAGCTATTCCTAAGGAATTCATTGCCCCTGCAATCGAAGGGATCACCGAAGGATTGGCAACAGGCGCACTTGCGAACTACCCACTCGTTGACGTTAAGGTCTCGATTATCGACGGGAAGTACCACGATGTTGACTCCAGTGAAATGGCGTTCAAGATCTGCGGTTCTATGACTATCAAAGAAGCTGCGAGAAAGTGCCATCCAGTTATTCTTGAACCGATCATGCGTGTCGATGTGACTTGCCCAGAAGATTACCAGGGTGACGTCATTGGGGACTTAATGAGGAGACGAGGACAGGTGAATGGACAAGAACAACACAAGAAGCTTGTTTCTATCCACTCAACAGTACCTCTAAGCACAATGTTTGGTTATGCTACAGCTGTCCGCTCTTTGAGCCAAGGCCGCGCAGCATTCACCATGACACCTGATAAGTTTGAGAAGGTTACTGCAGCTATCCAAAAAGAAATTATTGAAGGCAAGAAGAAGTAAAGGGAACTATGACAACACCAAATACAGCAGCAAAGCAACAGAACAACCAAAAAATTCGCATCCGCTTGAAAGGATACGATCAGCGCGTTCTAGACGGCGCAACGATCGACATCGTTGAAGCTGCGAAACGAACGGGCGCACAAGTTGCAGGACCAGTCCCTTTGCCTACACGCAGAGAGATCTACACTGTCTTGCGTTCTTCTAACATCGACCGCAAGTCGCGCGAACAGTTCGAAATTCGCACGCACAAGCGCTTCCTTGATATTCTTCATCCATCAGCTAAAACCATTGATACTCTTGGAACACTCGTGCTTCCAGCCGGGGTTCAGATCACCATTAAGGTTCTGTAATCTCCTCTTAAAAGAGACGCTGTAGAAAAAGCAAAGCCAGAAAAACAAAACCCGAGCAACCTCGTAATAAGAGGCTGCTCGGGTTTTTTGTGTTTCAAAAATCTTAATGCCAGTTTTTTGAAACACAGAGGCGTGAGAGAAGCAACTGCTCATAAAGTTGAGAGGTAAACATTTTTCGAGCCCTCTCAAGGATGTTTTCAGTCCTATTGGCATCTGAAAAATCGACGTTTACCGAAGGCGCCAAAGCTCCGGGGCTTTCGCGCTAGCATACTCGCAATTTGAATGTTGACAGATCTCTAGTCTTTTGACTTGTCGGGGTGCCGCGAAACTTTGCCATGAACAATTGTCCTGTAAAGGTGGGGAGTTGTAAACTCTGCATGAGTTAAATAGGTGCCCTCTGGCTGGATTTCAAAGATTTCAATCCCTTCAAAACCAGTTTTACTATCCCGAAACTCCCAAGCAATTTTCTTTGGATTAATGACCCCTTTGCCAAGAACCGTCCCCACAATGTTATTCTCCATTTTTACGTCAAACGAGTCAGAGGTGATATTAGAAAAGAAATACTGACTCTTTATTTTTTTATCAAACCCTTCTATTTCAATCTCTTGAACAATAGGGATTTCGTTTTTAGCGCGCGCCTTACTAATAATCCACTGCGTGCGAAAACTAAGCTTATCGTCCGCCACATTAAATGAGATCGATCCCCCTCCAAGCCAGGCCGAAGGAGAAAAGAGAAAATTGTGATGTGTCATCAGAACATAAACCGTCGCGTATAGATACTCTGCAAGATCCCTAGGGCCGCCATCGCAGATACGACAGAAGAGCCCCCATAGGTCACAAAGAGCAAAGGAATCCCTGTGATCGGAAGTAGGCCGCACATCATGCTCATGTTTACCAGAACATGGACAGCCAAATAGACCGTTAACCCTGCGGCGAGCATTCGCCCGAAATGATCTTTTGCAACAGCTGCGACCTGAAATGAAAAGTAAAGCAGGGCGTAATAAAGCGCAATAAGGACTACCATCCCCACAAAACCAAATTCCTCTCCGTAAGCTGCAAATACAGAATCAGTGTAGGGGAAAGGGACCCAGCCACGCCCTGTAAACTCACTACTGCGCCACCCCACTCCTGTAAAGCCCCCAATTGCAATTGCAGTTACCGCAGCCTTTTGGTGATCTGTTTCGGGTTTTAGCCGTTCATACTGATAGTTCTTAAGAACTTTAGTGGCATAGGGCTGCATTTCTGCATGAGAAAACACCCCCAAAAGAAAAAGCAACACGATCGCAAGTGCAATGAACGCAAGGATAGACATCCCCCTGAGGACGAGGGGGTGAACTCCGCCGAAATAAAAGATAACAAGAGCGATGGGATAGAGAAGAATTGCCGCATCGAGGTCTGGCTGTTTTAGAATCAGTATCGCAGGGACGCCGACAAGAAGCAGGGCCCAAAAGGCAGTACCCATCTCGTGAGCACGCGCTTGCCGTCTCTCCAAAAACCAGCTCAGCGTGATAATAACGATGATCTTGGCAAGCTCAACAGGTTGAACGTTAAAGTTAATGCCCGGGATGCGGTACCAGCGGTGCACGTTGTGTATAGCCGGAGTAAAGAAAAGGCCAACCAGCGAAAGGATCATGATCACATAAAAAAACCACGCCCATTCCCGCAGCTTATTGTAGTCAAACCCTGCGCAAAATAAATAGATGCAGCTACCGACAGCAAACCACTGCAGTTGACTTTTGACAAGCGGAGTAAAAAAGAGATCTTCAGGGCTGTCTGGAGCAGAAACGTAGCTGGTAGAAGAGATCACCAGCAGGCTGATGACCATCAATGCGAGTAGAATAGGCGCGACGCGAAAATCTAACCGAGAAAAGTACTTTGCACTCCACATACGCCTTCCTTAAACCGCAGACAATAACACATCGATATATACCCTGTTTTCAATTGCCCAGCAAGGAGGGAGTGGGGGAGGGGTGCAAGGGATAGCCCTTACATGAAGGTAACGTTGGCCGTCTCAGATTCCTATTTACCCACCTTCGTGCTTGATATTATTTAACCCAGCGGGGCTTAAGGAGCGAGCGAAGCGAAGCTCTTTGGAGTGCTGGGACTTGTCATAGCTTTCATTGGGAGGGACACGTCCCTCCCAGACACACACGTATGCTTACTAAGGTTCAGTGGACTCGACATGTCGAGTCCTAACAAAGCTAGGACATGTCCCAGCACTCCAAAGAGCTTCGCTTCGCTCGCTCCGAACATGCTAACCAACAGGTGTTAAATAGGTTAATCGTTTTTGCGGGGGCTTAGGGAGCACCGCGTTAGCGGTGCTCCCTAAAACGCCTAATAAATTAGGAGTTGTAGATGCGGATGACGATTTTTAAGCCGAGACAGCAGGTGGAAGGGGTGCACTCCCAGTTGTTGCCACGGACAGCATATTTATACAGAACTTCACGACACAATCTCCTCAACCGCAAGCAGTGGAAATATCGCCTGAGCTACAATGCCACTGTTAAACGGCATCTCTATTTTTCAATAAGCCCCATTTTCGTATAGACCGCTCCTGTTAGTATTTTGCGGATAACCTCCTTCCTGTCTCCTTCTGTAAGCTGGCGGAGATTGACATCAGGCATATCTGCAAGGGTCTTATTAATCCCATTCACAACCGATGTAACGATAGCCTTCACGACTCTCACTTCCTTGTCACTAAATTGAGGATCAGCTTGCTTCATGTCCTCAATAATACTATCAGCAAACTTACTGACCTCTACAGGCAGTGGACCTCCATTAGGAGTCATATCTGCAAGGATACCAAAAGAGACCCCTAGATGCGACTCCATCTTTTTAATGAGCGCATCTGCTTCAATTAGCTTACTCATTCTTAAGACAACAGCTTCTCGGAGATCTTTTGGCTCATGCCCTGATCCAAGCTGCTTAACAATGAAAGTTGCCATAGCAGTACTTGTCGCATCTCGATCAAGTAGCTCAAGGCCTTTTAAAGATCTTATCCCCTCTAGCACCTGAAATTTTACCCCTGCGAATGCCACGCTGACACCCGAACCTGGAACATCTTTACTCACTGGACCAGGGCTAACAGATCTTCCAAGCCATGCTTTTTTTTGTATTCTATTAGCGATATCTGCAATTGCGTTACTTAACTCTTTAGTTCCGCTGGGTTCTATTGTCATAAAAAATCCTCATTATCAATATAATAACCACATGTAATGCACTACCAGATAAAATTAATTTTACCCCCCCATTTCTTGATTTGTCAACTATTTATTTAAAATTAGATGGCTAGCGAAATTTATGCGCCGATCCTTTATCATTCAGAAAACAAACAGAGTGGCACATATGCAACCCGTTCATATTCATCTGGATAGCATCGACTCGACTAATAATTGGGTGAGAAATCACATCAAAGAACTCGACCCCCAGAAGCTCACACTTGTGACCGCAGGAGAGCAAACAGCAGGGAAAGGACGGGGATCTAGGCGCTGGATAAGCCCTCCAGGAGAAAACATCTATGCGACATTTTTCTTTGGAATTCCCAACAACACTATATTTCTTGTTGAACTGACCCACCTGCTCATCAATGCCGCAAAACAGACACTGCAAGAACGGGGCTTTGATGCCGTGATGAAGTGGCCAAACGACCTACTTCTTTACAAAAAGAAGATCTGCGGCGTGCTGGCCGAGACAATTCATCTCGATGAAGGGAAAATGGGAATAATTATTGGGATTGGGTTAAATATTAATATGCCAGCCGAGCGGCTTGCAGAGATTGACCAACCGGCGACTTCTCTTTTTGCAGAAAGCGGCACCCTTTGGAGCGTTCAGGAGCTTACCGCAGCCCTTCAGCACCACTTCGCCGCAGAATTGGCTAAGTTAAAGTGGACTTTATAGTCGGCCCTTTCAACCTTGAAGTGTACAAAAAAACGGCTTAGGAATAATTAGAAATCTCTAATGTGCCCACAAGTCGCCTTTTCAACTTCGAAGTGCGACAAAAGAGGATTTCTTTAACCAGGGGAGTCTGCGAAAAAATCGGGGACGACTTGAATTTCGGGATGGACCCGCGCCTGAACAACCTGTTGAATGTGTGCTAGCGTCGCGCCTGCAGAAGAGGGACACGAAGTGCAGCTCCCTTTATAAGAAATCATAAGCTCTCTGTTATTAATCAGGTTCAACACCTCGATACCGCCCGCATCAAGCGCAATAAAGGGGCGCACTTCAGCATCCAGTACCTGCTCAATGACCGCGAGTTTCTTTTCAAGAGACATCTCATCAAAGCCCGGATAGCCGCCTGGGAGCTTTTCGCCAACAGCACCAGGAATTGGGCTAACGTAGTTTGTCGCAAACGGAATATCGCGGCACTTTTCTACGGCATGCTCAACAGCCGTTAAAACAAAGGTAAGATGTCCCCAGCTCTCTTTAGGAAAGGCAGGGGTGTCTACTTTATCGCGAAGGTGCCTGTCAACAAGCTCAGCTGTCACACGGCTCGCCTGATCATAATTCCTCCCAACAGTAAGCTCACAGGCAGCTTCTGTTGCTCCAATCAATGCAGAATGACCAAATACCTGAAACTTAGCATCGACAATCACCCCGTCATTGGGATCAACAAACCAATAAAGCCGGACAGCGCTCCCCTCTTCGACAGTGCCTTCCTCTCCGATCACAAGGCGCATACGACGCTCTTTTGCAGACTCATCAGAAAAAAAACCGACGCAATTAGGGGTTTCGATTTTAGCCACCAGCTTCTTGCTGTAATGGCTCCATGGGGAATAAGGGACTAATTCAGCACGGCTCATTTTGCACCATTAATAAAGGGTTGAAACGCTACCGAGAGCTTCTGCAAGCGCTTTACTGTTGCAGATATCTTTTCAACTGCATCATCTATTTCTTCTTCGGTTATGAGGCGCGAGAAGCTAAAACAGAGTGCTGTCTGGCCAAGCGCAGCGGGAACTGCACAGGAGCCCAAAATAAGAGCAATCTGCTGAAACTGTCCACCACCAAAGCTGGCAAAGACTCCCTGAGAGCTCAAAGCATGCAAAAGTGCTTCGTTAGACACCCCTGGAAAGGCTATTGCCGTACAACTCGTCACCCTTTCAACGTCGTGAAAAAACACAACCGCCTCGGGAATGTTCTCACAAAGCCCTTTCTCGAACTTACTTCTTAGCCGCGCGACTTCTGTGCACATCAAGTCGATATTATCGACAAGCTCGTCAGCTGCGGCTGCTAAACCAATCATCCCTGCAACATTAAAAGAGCCCCCTCGCTGCCCGCCCTGCTCACCGCCCCCTACAATTAACGGGGTAAGTTTAAGCCCCTGACGGATGTAGAGGGCGCCAGTTCCCTTTGGGCCATGAAGATGGTCACCATTGAATGACATGAAATCAACTTTCAAGTCAGGTAGCTTAAAAAAAAGCCTTCCTAAAGCATGGGTAGCCTCGACGTGAAAAAGGATCCCTTTTTTTCGGCAAAGCGCCCCAATTTCATCAATCGGGTTAATCACTCCTGTAAGGGCATTGACCCAAGAGAGGGAGACAAGCGCTGTTCGCGGAGTGATTGCTTTTTCGATAGCTTCTGCAGAAATAATCCCTTTTTTATTTGGCTCAACCATTGCCAAAGAGCATCCAAGAGATTCTAACCTCTTCATGGACATGATCACAGGGGCTTCGTCAAGTGAAGAGGTGATGAAATGGTTCTTCCCCTCTTCGCGGGCGACATCAAAATAAACCGCATTGACGACATGGTTGACAGCTTCAGCGCCTGAAGAGGTTACGAGGATGGTATCATCCTCTTTTGCCCCAAAAAGACGGTATAATGATTGAAGGGCCTTGTCTAGCTCGCCAGACACATCTTGTCCCCAGGCGTGCGGAGCGGCTGGACTTCCCCATCTTTCGCTTAGAAAAGGGAGCATCTTCTGCAAAGCTTTCTCTGCAAGTGGCGTCGTTGTATGACTGTCTAAATAAAGGCGTTTCATTAAAAATTTTGTTGAATTTAGTTTACGTAAGACGTTTTGCGGAGACACGTAGTGCCATTATATTCGTAAATGATCGGAACTCCAGTTCCAATTTCAAGCTTTACAACCTGCTCTTTTGACAGTTCTTCTAAATACATCGCAATTGCGCGAAGCGAATTCCCATGGGCTGAAATAAAAACATTTTTACCGTTTTTAAGATGAGGAAAAATCATATCTTTAAAATAAGGAATGGCCCTTCCTGCTGTCATCTCCAAACTTTCTCCCTGAGGAGGAGGAACCTCATAACTACGGCGCCAGATCTGCACCTGCTCTTCGCCAAATTTTTTCTTTGTTTCGGCTTTATTGAGCCCTTGAAGCTCGCCGTACATTCGCTCGTTTAACTCCCAAGCCGAGAAGACAGGGATCGTCGCGAGCTGAGCCTCAGGAGAATAAATCTTTGCCCAGTCCTTAAATTTCGGATCTTCTTTAGAGTCTTGCGAAGACACAAAAACAGGAGTCTTTGCTGAAGAGTGCCCTACCATTGCAAGCATTGCGGTCATTTTGGCGCGAATAAGTGCAGAAACGAAGATGATATCAATAGGAAGATCCGCAATCTTCTTCCCTCCATCTAGCGCCTCCTGAACCCCCTTTTCGGAAAGAGGAACATCCACCCAACCGGTAAAAAGGTTAGCCTTATTCCACACGGACTCGCCGTGACGCATCATGATCAACTTAGCCAACTTAGCCAACTTAGCCATGTATTATTACCATCCCATTTCTAAAGAGGTCAACATTATCAAAGGCGTTGTATTTATTCACCAACACCTATAAAATAATTAATCTTTTTCAATTATTTTTCTTTGAGATCACCATGAATCACCGATTAGATAAAGCCCCAGGTAAAGACTCTTTTAGTAAACCCTTCGGCTCAAAACCTTCCAATTCGCTCAGTAGAGGCTCCTCAAGAGACTCCTCAAAAGAAGGTCAACCACGTAAGTTAGGTCAAAGGCCCAGACCCGGCAAAGAGTCAGACGAACGCTCATCTTTTGGACAAAAATCACGCTTTGACAAAAGCAGTCCAAACAAAAACAAAACTATCAGACCTCCAGCTTCAAGATCAGACTCTGAGCACTCAACCTTCGCCCCAAGAAGTAGATCTGCTTCTGGAAAGCCTGGATTTGCCAAACCTTTTGCCAAACCTTTTGCCAAATCTAGCATCAACAAATCTCACAGCTCTCGCTCCTCAGCAGGCTTTGCCTCTGAGCGTGTAAAATTAAGTCCTTCAAAAGCGGGTCTTTCAAAACCAGGCTTTCCAAAAGCAAGTCCTCCAAAAATAGGTTATGGAAGAACCCCTCAAGAAACACCAATTGCTGCAGGCTTTGCCTCTAAACGGACAACTTATACTCCGAATAAGCGCTCAAAAAATGCGCCAGAAAAGCTCCAGAAAAAACTAGCTGCCGCCGCAACAACAGACGACAAAACGCAGCGCCTTAGCAAAGTAATGGCAGCCGGAGGCGTCGCCTCTAGACGCACATGTGAAGAGATCATCTTTGCTGGCCGAGTAAAAGTAAACAGCAAGATTGTCCTTATTCCACAAACTCCTGTGAGTAACTCCGACACCATTTACGTCGATGACCATCCTTTGAAAGGGCAGCAAGAGAAAGTTTACTACATTCTCAATAAACCCGATGGCTTTATCTGCTCTGCAGCCGGAAAAAGGACCTCTAAACTTGTTCTAAACATCTTTGCCGAGGTTGGGAAGCGACTGTTTACTGTTGGTAGGCTCGATAGAGATACAACAGGACTGTTGATTGTCACAAATGATGGCCACTTCGCTAACCGAGTGATCCACCCCTCTTCAAATATCGCCAAAGAATACCTCGTCAAGACCTCTCAGGAAATCTCTCCTGAGCACTTGGCAATCCTCTCTAACGGAACATGGGTAGAAGACAGCTTCGTGAAGCCTCAAAGGGTCACCAAAGTCCGTAGAGGGACCTTCAAGATCATTATTATGGAAGGGAAAAAACGAGAGATCCGCAAACTTGCAGATGCCGCAGACCTAACTGTGGAATCGCTCTCTAGAATACGCATCGGTGCCCTCCAGCTCGGAACCCTTCCGCTTGGTGCCTTCCGCCCACTTACCGAACGCGAAAAAGAACTCATCTTCGAATAACCCCCTTTTGAGACAGCCCGACTATATACTGCTCGTAGCTGAAAATGGGAACTTGGACGGCGCCAAAGCCCCGTTTTCAGCTAAGCGGAGTAGATAGTGAGTAACTTTGGTCGTCTCCCTTCCGGAGGGGGCCTTGCTCGGGTCAGAGCGGAAGCTCTGGCCCGAAAAATAAAAGCACTTACAATACAAACTTCAGAGCCCTATCAACTCCATAAAAAGGAATTGCAAAGGGGCCACAGCCCCTTTGCTGGAGTCCAGAGGCAAAGCCTCTGGCAAGCTAGCTGCTGCGCAAATAATACTTCTACAAAATGCAGAAGTATTCGTGGGCGGGGGCGCCGTTTGCTCCTTTTTTGACAATTTTGTGGGGGATGTCTGAGGCGCATTCGGGCCTTGCATGGGGGCATCTGCCGCGAAAGGGGCAGCCGCTTGGGGGGTTGATGTTGGAGGGAATTTCGCCTTGCAGGGCTTTTCTCTTCTTGCTATCGCGGGGGTGATCGGCAGGGACAGCGGCAAGGAGAGCTTGTGTGTAGGGGTGTTTTGGATTAGTGAAGAGGTCGGCAACGGAGGCCACTTCCATTACTTTGCCGAGATAGAGAACGACAACGCGGTCACTTACGTGACGAATCACTGACAGGTCGTGAGAGATAAACATGTAGCTGAGGTGGAGCTTATCTTTAAGGCTGTGGAGGAGGTTCAAGATCTGAGCTTGAACGGAGACATCAAGAGCAGAGACAGCCTCATCACAAATGATCAAAGAGGGGTTTAAGGCAATCGCCCTGCCGATGCAAATGCGCTGCTGCTGCCCTCCAGAAAATTCGTGTGGGTACTTATTAATAGCGTCGGCAGAAAGTCCAACGCTTTCTAGAACCTCGACAACACGCTCATCCCTTTCATGCCTGTTTTTTACTAGCTCGTGGTAGAGGAGCCCCTCGCCGATGCTGTCTCCAATTGTCTTACGTGGATTCAAAGAGGCGAATGGATCTTGAAAAACCATTTGAATTTCTTTTCGAATCTCACGGAGTGCTGTGTCAGAAAGATTTCTGAAGTCTTTTCCTTTATAAAAGATCTCTCCGGATGTTGGCTCTATTAAGCGAATAGCCGTGCGGGCGACTGTGCTTTTACCGCAGCCAGACTCGCCTACCATGCCTAGCACTTCCCCCTCATGGAGGGTAAAGCTAACACCGTCAACTGCCTTAACACTGGCAACTTCGCGGCGAAGAACCCCACCGAGAACTGGAAAATATTTCTTTAACTCACGGACTTCAAGCAGTGGCTGGGACATTAGAGGCCTTCTTTATAAATCCTGGTTCGTGGAGCCAACAAGCGGCAACGTGTTTCTTGTGCTTAATGGGGAAATTGGGGACAGGGCCATGCTTACATTTTTCCATGACGTGAGGGCAGCGGGTGTTAAAGGGGCACCCTTCTGGAAGGCGCGTGATGGGTGGAACCGTTCCTTTAATCGCCTGGAGCCCGCCATGCGGAGTATTTCTGTGGGGACGTGACAAGAAAAGCCCTTGGGTATAGGGGTGGGCCATATCATCAAAAATCGCCATCACCTCACCACACTCAACAGCTTTTGTGGCATACATCACCATTACCTCATTTGCCATTTCGGCAACGACACCCATATTGTGAGTGATAAGGAGGACGGCCATGCCTCTTTCTTTCTGTAGCACCCGTATAAGATCGAGGACTTGCGCTTGTATGGTGACATCAAGAGCTGTTGTTGGCTCGTCAGCAACAAGAACGTCGGGCTCACACATCAGGGCCATTGCAATCATCACCCGCTGCTTCATGCCCCCAGAAAGTTGATGGGGATAATCAACAAGACGGTCTCGCGGAGAGGCGATCCCCACCTCTTCAAGAGCGAGAATCACCCGCTCTACTGCTGCATCACCATAAAGGTCGAGGTGCAAGGAGGCGACCTCTGCGAGCTGATCGCCAATTGTGTAAACGGGATTTAGCGCCGTGCTTGGGTCTTGAAAGATCATGGCAATGCGAGAGCCTCTGATCTGACGCATGGCAGCTTCGCTAAGAGTAAGCAAATTTTGACCGCGGTAAAGTACTTTTCCTGTAGATGGAAGTGCTGTGGGCTCTGGGAGGATGCGCATTAAAGAAAGCGCTGTCATCGATTTCCCGCAGCCAGACTCCCCTACAAGAGCAAGGGTCTTTCCCTTTTTCAGGTCAAACGAGAGGTCATTCACAACATTCACCGCCTGCCCGCCTAGGAGAAGTTGGGTTGTGAGGTTCCTGACACTTAAAATTACATCATCTTTTGCCATCAAAAAAAACCTTAAAAATTCACTATACACTCCTCGTAGTTGAAAACGAGAATTTGGGCTAGCGCGAAAGCTCCCGCGGCTAAACGATCGTAAGTGCCTTAGTATTAGAAATACAAAGGGCACTTACGATCGTTCAGCCCCAGGGCTTTGGCGCCGTCCAAGTTCCCATTTTCAGCTACGAGGAGTATATACCAGGGGTAAACCAAAAGCTAAAGTCTAGTTATCCGGCAAGAGTGGTGCTGGTGTCAACTGAGAAAACCAAAGGAGAAATATTATTTTTGCATCTTTATAGCACTCACGCCTCCCGATTTGAAAACATCTTCTAGGTTCAAGTTGGGCTCGGCGCTGGATTATGCTTGAGATTTTGGGGAGAACCTGGCAAAAAGGATAGTCAGTTTCGGTCCACACTCAACAATTTGTATTAGGATTGGTCCTATGTACGCGTTAGCAAAAATGTTTGGGCGTTCACCCTTTGCCCCTTTACAAGCGCACATGGCTAAAGTTGCCGAGTGCGTACAAAAGGTGAATGACCTCTTTCTTGCCCTTCAAAAAGGGGAATATGAAAAACTGGAACAGATCGCTAAAGAAATCTCGCACCTTGAGCATGAGGCCGATCTCGCTAAAAATAAGATCCG
The DNA here is from genome assembly GCA_945882915.1 of Waddlia chondrophila WSU 86-1044. Lineage (GTDB taxonomy): Bacteria > Chlamydiota > Chlamydiia > Chlamydiales > CAMCWV01 > CAMCWV01. The sequence continues at coordinate 115,246 of CAMCWV010000001.1, forward strand.
CAATAATCTCCCCAAAGGGCTCTTTCTTCCGGTAGACCGCGAAGATCTGTTAGAAATCTTAGCGATCCAAGATAGCATTGCCGATAAAGCTGAAGACATTGCCTTTCTTTTGACTTTACGTACTCTTACAATCTTTGAAGGATCCCAGAAGTCCTTCCAAGACTTCCTGGACAAAAACATGGAAGCGTTCCACGCCGCACGCAGAGTTATTCAAGAGCTTACCGACCTACTCCAATCCTCGTTCGGTGGAACTGAAGCAGAAAAAGTAAAAAAAATGATCGAAGATGTCGCTTTTAAAGAACATGAAGTTGACGTGATTCAGCACGCACTACTTAAACAACTCTACGCAACTGCTGACAAGCTTCCTTGTGCAAGCTTCTATCTTTGGAATAAAATCTTTTTAGAAGTAAGCAATATTTCGAACCTATCTGAAAAACTTTGCAACCGCATACGCATGATGCTGGATGTGAGCTAAACTGCCACTATAAAAATGAGACAGTAAATGAGCACTGAGACCATCCTTTTTACCATTGCGGTTATTCTAAGTTTCTATGTTGCCTGGAATATTGGCGCTAATGACGTCGCCAATGCCATGGGAACCTCTGTTGGCTCAGGGGCCCTCACGTTAAAAAAGGCGATCTTTTTTGCGGCCATCCTCGAATTTTCTGGAGCCTATTTCCTTGGATCAAACGTCTCAGAAACCATTGAGACAGGGATCATTAACGAAGCGATCTTTAGCGGCAGTCCCCATATGTTCGTCTATGGGATGCTCTCAGCGCTGCTGGCAGCCGGAGTCTGGCTCCAAATTGCCTCTTTCTTTGGGTGGCCGGTCTCTACCACACATTCGCTTATTGGTGCTGTATTAGGCTTTGGCATAGTCATCGGCGGGGTTGAAGCAGTCTATTGGGACGAGGTGTTTTTTATTGCAACAAGCTGGATCCTTTCCCCTATAATTAGCGGCCTTATCGCCTTCGGGATCTTCAATCTTCTCAAGCATAAGATCTTTTATAGCCACAGCCCTCTCAAGGCGGCAAAAAAGCTAGCTCCGTTTCTTATCTTCTTTATTTTTACAATCCTCACACTTGTGATGGTCTTTAAAGGACTGCAAAGCCTCCACCTCGACTTGAGCTTCTTCCCTGCTTTAGGAATTGCAGTTCTTGTAGGCTTAACCGCTGCAGTAATCGGCCATTTCCTCGTTAAGAGAGTGAAAAACGAATACCAAGAAGAGGGTCCTAGGGGCTACCCAGAGCCCCATCTCGTAGCAACACTCAACAAATCAATAAAGCACCTCCAAAGAGCAAAAGGGGTAACAGTTGGTGACGTTACAGAAGAAATTTCTGACATCTTATCAAAAATCGGAACGCTTACAGCAAGCATCAAGGAATCCCCCGACTACTCTGCTGAGCATGTCGAGTACAAGTCGGTCGAAAGGATTTTTGGCTACCTGCAGATCATCAGCGCCTGTTTTATGGCCTTTGCGCATGGTGCAAACGACGTTGCGAATGCTATTGGCCCTCTTACAGCAGTTGTTAACGCCCTTAGGCCGGGGATTCATCTTGTAACCGATAGAGTCCCAGTCCCAGCATGGATGCTTGCTTTAGGTGGCCTTGGAATCGTCATCGGCCTTGCTACATGGGGATGGAGGGTCATCGAAACAATCGGCAAAAAGATCACCGAGCTTACCCCTACACGTGGCTTTGCAGCAGAATTCGGCGCGGCCACAACTATTGTCTTCGCAGCGAAGCTTGGACTACCAATCTCTACTACCCACTCGCTCGTCGGAGCTGTCCTTGGCGTGGGCCTTGGACGAGGGATCTCTGCCATTAACATCCGCTCTATCTGGTACATAGGCCTTTCGTGGCTTGTGACCATCCCTGCTGGTGCCATTCTGGCCATTATCTTCTATCATTGCTTCGACAAAATTTTTTAGCCTTCTAGGATTTTATCATGACTATTGCCAATAAATTAAAAGAGATCCAAGCGGATCTTGTCAATGCGGACGTCGATGGGTGGCTTGTCTATGACTTCCGCAGATCTAATCCCCTCGGCTGCGCGTTCTTAGAAATCCCTACAGAAAAGATTATGAGCCGCCGGTTCTTCTATTGGGTTCCTGCATGTGGCACCCCTTCGAAGATCGTTCACTCAGTTGATGTTGATAGTGTCAAAGAAGTTCCAGGCGAGAACCTCACCTACAGCACATGGCAGCAGCTTGAAGAGCACATCGGCAAGGTACTCAAAGGCAAGAAGCGCATTATGATGGAGTACTCTCCACGCAATGCCATCCCTTACGTCTCTAAAGTAGATGCTGGGACCATGGAAGTAATTCGCGAGCATGGTGTCGAAGTTCTCAGCTCTGCCGACCTCCTACAAAAATTCACAAGCGTCTGGACAGATGAGCAACTTCAAATGCATCTTGAATCTGCACACCTGCTCGATACTACTGTTGGCAATGCGTGGGATTTTATTCGCGAGAGCCTAAATAACAACAAGACAATCAAAGAGTACGACGTTGTCGAGTTTATCCATCAGGAGTTTATAAAAAATGGGCATGAATGTGCTGACCTTCCTTTCTGCTGTGTCAACGCCAACTCGGCTGCCCCTCACTACAACTTGATTAAGGAAACTTGCGCAACAATCAAAAAAGGGGACTTCATTCTCATTGACCTCTGGTGCAAGAAAAAAGCCCCCAATGCTGTCTATGCCGACATCACCCGTATGGGCGTTGCTGCTGAAAAACCTACAGCCAAGCAGCAAGAAGTTTTTGATATCGTCAAAAAAGCTCGCGACGCCGCCACTGCCTTTGTGAAGCAGCGGGTAGAGAGCGGCAAGACTGTCATGGGCTGGGAGATCGACCAAACATCACGCGATGTGATCACTGCAGCCGGCTACGGAAAGTATTTCGTCCACCGCACAGGTCATAATATTGGACTAAACGACCATGGTGATGGCGCTCATATCGACAACTTCGAAACGCAAGACCAACGGTCCATCCTTCCTGGCACTTGCTTTTCAATTGAACCTGGAATCTACCTGCCAGGTGAGTTTGGCGTGCGCCTTGAGTATGATGTCTATGTGGATCACAACAAGACCATTCGGGTCACTGGCGGCATCCAAAACGAACTCGTCTGCCTTTTCTAAGGATGTAGGGCCTTTAATTTTTAACGCAAAGACGCAAAGAAAGAAGACAACCAGCTTACTGGCTCCAAAAACTGGAAAACTTTTTTTTTTGCATTTTCTCTGCGTTCTCTGTTTCAAAGATTTTAATTACGAGAGTGAATTATGGGACTTGGAATTGCCATCAAAGCGTTTTTTAAAGCACTGAAGAATAGAGAAAGCGCTGAACGCTTCATTAAAGATACGCCAGCCTTACAAATAAAAGAAGTGGTTGATGATGCCCACCTCAGGCTCTTAGCAAGCCTGCAGCGCTCAGGAAGGCTTGTCGACTTCTTAAAAGAAGACATCTCTAAATTTAGCGACGCCCAAGTAGGGGCTGCTGTACGAAAGATTCATGCCGACTGCAGTAAGAGCTTAGAAGAGATGATCACCCTACGTGCTGTATTTGAAGAAGCTGAAGGGACCCAGGTAACAGTGCCTACTGGATACGACCCTTCTGAAGTGAAAGTGACAGGCCGCGTTTCAGGCTCCCCTCCATTCAAAGGGATCCTACGCCACAAAGGATGGCGCGCACACAAACTATCGCTTCCTAAACAGGTCGGTGAGCATAAACGAGACGTCATCGCCCCGGCCGAAGTCGAACTGCCGTAATTCAAGGGTCCATATGAGTAAGAAGAAAAATGCTCCACAGTACATCATCGGCATTGACCTAGGAACGACTAACACGACTATGGCCTATTCTCCTGTCGATGGAGCTCTTAACGAAAGAGATCTTAACGAGAGAGCCCTTAACCAGTTCACCATCCCTCAGGTGACAGCCACGGGGACAGAGGAAGCGCTAAACACCCTACCCTCTTTTCTTTACTTCCCCCTTGAGGAGGAGCTCTCTAAACAAGTTGCAGGAATCAGCTGGGATAAATCACGCGCCTACGCTGTCGGGGCTTACGCCAAAGAACGGGGCGGAGAGCTCCCTGGGCGCGTTATCGCTTCGGCCAAGTCTTGGCTTTGCCACGATGGCATTGACCGCCGCGGGAAAACCCTTCCGCAAGGCACCTCTGAAGGAAATGGAAAAATGAGCCCTGTAGAGGCCTCTACAGCGATTCTATGCCACTTAAGAGAAGCCTGGGAAGCGCAGCTTCCAGAGGCCCCTTTTGCTGAGCAAATGATTCTTGTTACCGTTCCCGCTTCTTTTGATCCAAGTGCCCGGCAGCTCGTTGAAGAGGCTGCGGAAGCTGCTGGATATCCAGAAATACTCCTTCTTGAAGAACCACAAGCGGCCTTTTATGCCTGGCTGCAAAAGCACAGCAAAGAGTGGCGCAAAACGCTTTCTGTCGGTGACAACATCCTGGTTGTTGACGTTGGCGGGGGAACGACAGACTTTAGCTTGATCTCAGTGGCTGAGGAAAACGGCGACCTTACCCTTAACCGCGTTGCGGTTGGAGCGCACCTCCTTCTTGGCGGTGACAATATGGACTTAGCTCTTGCTTACCTCACCAAGGAAAAGCTGGAAAAAGAAGGACATTCCATTGACAACTGGCAGCTCCAGAGCCTAATTCATGTCTGCCGAAAAGCAAAAGAGACGTTGCTTGGAATCAAACCTCCTAAAAAAGTTGACATCACCATTCATGGGAGAGGGAGCGGCCTTATTGGTGGCACTCTTACGACAGCTCTTACCTCTCAGGAAGTCCACACCTTCCTTATCGACGGCTTCGTCCCTCTTGTTGCGGCAACAGAGCGCTCCCGTCCAGAGAAGCGTTCGGGGCTTCAACAAATAGGGCTCCCCTACGCACAAGACCCCCGTATTTCGAGTCAACTCGCGAAGTTTCTTTCAATGACGGGGACGCAAGAGAGCGATACAATGGCAAGTTTTATCATGCCAACAGCCGTCCTCTTTAACGGCGGGACAATGAAGGCAAAAGCGCTAGAAGAAAGGCTAGTAGAGCTATTAAACAGCTGGGCTAATGAGCTTGGCAAGCCTCCTATTAAAGTACTTCCCGATGCGGACTATGAATATGCAGTAAGCCAAGGCGCTGTGACCTACGGAATGGCGCGCTCAGGAAAGGCAATCCGGATTAAAGGGGGAACCAGCCGCAGCTACTTCATTGGAGTTGAAGGGGCAGCGCCCGCAGTACCAGGTATTCCCACTCGATTACACGCCATTTGCGTGGCTCCTTTTGGAATGGAGGAAGGGAGCGAGGCAGAGCTTCAGGGGCAACAATTTGCATTGCTCCTCGGAGAACAAGCCACTTTCCGTTTTTTCAGCAGAGCAACTCCTGCTCTATCAAATGGGAGCGAGCCTACTGTAGGGCAAGAGGTTCCTAACTGGAGTAGCGAGCTACTCGAGCTTCATCCTATTGAAACTCTCCTTGAAAAGGGGGCTGCAGACGGCAGAACCATCTGCGTTAAGCTCAAGTCCAGAGTAACCGAACTTGGCGCTTTTGAGCTCTGGTGCGTTGCCGAGGATGGCCGCAAATGGAAGCTCGAATTCGATATCCGCAAACATGCCACAGCCACCGCTTAATTATCCCAGAGAAAACAGAGAATAAATGAGTGGCTATTTTTTTAGAAAAACGTCTAAACTATAGCCGCGCATTTGCTTTAAGGTAACTTTAAAAACAGTTGCTTGCAAATAGACCTACTTGTTAAAGTTAATTAAAAAAAACTTGTCAAAAGAACAAAAAGACAAGCCAACCATCTTTTATGTATACTCCTCTTAGCTGAAAACGGGAATTTGGGCTAGCGCGAAAGCTCCCGCAGCTGAACGATCGTAAGCGCCTTAGTATTAGAAACAAAGGGCACTTGCGATCATTCAGCCCCAGGGCTTTGGCGCCGTCCAAAGTCCCATTTTTCAGCTAAGAGGAGTATGTTTACCACAACTAAAGCGAAGCGAATTTTATGTTACCGAATATTAATAACAGAGTTACAACAATCCAGCATTACTACGACGATGTCAAGCTGCATGGCGAGTCGTTTGTTATGCCAGTTCGTTACTGTTCACTTGGCGTTACCCAACTTTGGCGGGCCCCCTGGCATTATGACAACAAAATGGCCAGACTTGTCGAGCTCGTATGCAGAGCAGCTGCAGCTATTGTTTGCTCTGGCCTATTCATCTCCACGGCAGCCATTTCCTTTGTTGGCTTAAGCATTAAATGCATCAATGAAAGACGCCAACTGATTAAACCAGGCATCGGCACAGATAAACTAGAGCCTAAGCCAACAGCTCCCAGCTTAGTCGTTTTACTATCAGAACCAACACCAGTGGTCGGAAACGCTGCCGCAGCCTTTATTGCTGGGGCAGAAGCGCTCCCTTCCGCCGCTCAAATTGATAACCCTGTCTCTTTAGTGGCACGGATTGAAACTAAAGACTCTCAGCTTATCCCCTTACAAGCCGAAGGCGCCCAAGGTAACATTCTAGACATGAGTCAACCTGCCGCTGATCAGCGCGGAGTAGTTAACGTTCCTGGTGATGGCCATTGCCTCTACTACTCGATGCGCATTGGCCTGACCTTCCTCTTACCAAAGCTACAAAAACTAGGGCTTCCTAACGGATGCATCCTGCCTGCAAATGGAGGCACCCTTCCAGATGTGCCCACTTTAAGAACGCTTGCCAATAACTATATCCGCGCACACCATGCAACAGACCCGGTCCTTCAAGGCTATGTCCGTGAAGCCATTGCTGCTGCTAACGCTAAATACATAGCTGCTGCTAAGGCTAAATACAGAGCTGCTTCTAAGGAAGGGGTAATTGTACCAACCAATTTTTTATCTGATAAAAACAGCATTACTCAAGTTGAGTCCACTCAGCATCTGGCAGGTGCAAAGCATAAATACCGAAGCATTAACAACCCTGAAGAGTACTTTGTACGGGCAACGGAAGAGCCTGCTTTTTGGGGCTCACAAGCGGAATGCTATGCCCTAAGCCGCGTCTACCAAACGACCATCCAAATCATAGAAGACGACGGCAACGATCTTATTCAAGCGCGCCCCCCCGTTAATCGTGAGTACTTAGAGCACCACGCTGCAGTTCGTCTAGGCTTCCCCAGCGGCTACTACACCGTTCTCTCGCCAGCTGCCGTAGTCAAAGACATCACTACTCTCCCCGAAGAAGAGCAGGAGATCCTCCGCATTGTTCTTGCCGCCGATGGCAAACGCACAAATTACTCATTTAGGCGCCTTGAGCCGGTGCTCCTTTGACTCTCCGTAAAAATCAAGCGGGGCCTGGAAAGCTCAAAATAAGCGTTTGCCCTCTCATGAAGGTAACGTGGGCCGCCTAAGGTCTGGGATTTCAGACCGAAGCCTACAGCAAACGTTTGCTTGGTGGCAGGCTAGATCCCAGACCTTAGACGGCCCACGTTACCTTCTGGAGGCGGCAACCCTTTAATTGCTACGGGCTTCTTCTCTTTTTTTTCTTTCGCGCTAGCCCAAATTCCCGTTTTCAGCTAACCCAAGTTCAGTGCTTCGCACGGAACTTGGGCTAAGCAAATATTTGTTAATAGCGTAAGGCTGAATCCCAGACCGGGACGGTCTGGGTACCTTCCTGAATAGCCCTCCGCTTGTAGGGGGACGCAGTTTGTCTTTAGCGGGCAACCAGGGCGTCCCGCCCTGGGATTTCAGATCGACGCTAACCCAAGTTCAGCGCTCTCCCAGGGGAAAACCCTAAATTCTGAGAAATTCGTCACTACATTTGAACTTTGAGTTGTCGACAATTGAGTGTCAATGGGTTATGAACACAGAAAAATTTCGTAAAAATCCGTAAATATTTAATCTTAAGTTGATTACAGAAAAATCACCCTATTCCAAGTTCGGTGCGAAGCACTGAACTTGGGCTAAGAGGAGTATTAATGGACAGCGGTCTTTCAGACCGCCTCTCAATCCCAAAGACATTTTTCGTCTTAAAAGATTTTGTCTGTTTTTTTTACACTGAGAATGAGGCAATTACTTCAGCAGTTCCCGCTAGACTTTTTCTTACCCAGGGTTGCGTTACCCTTTAAGGTGATTTAAAAAAGATGTTTGCAAATAGACCTACTTGTTATAATTAATCAAGAAGGCTTGTCAAAAGCAGAAAAAAGACAATTCAACAATCTTTTATAAATTTGCCGTAACTAAAGCGAAGCGAATTTTATGTCATTGAATGTTACTAATACAGTTGCAGCAATCAAGCATTACTACGACGATGTCAAGCTGCATGGCGAGTCGCTTGTTGTGCCAGTTCGTTACTGTTCACTTGGCGTTACCCAACTTTGGCGGGCCCCCTGGCATTATGACAACAAAATGGCCAGACTTGTCGAGCTCGTATGCAGAGCAGCTGCAGCTATTATTTGCTCTGGCCTATTCATCCCCACGGCAGCCATTTCCCTTGTTGGCTTAAGCATTAAATGCATCGATGAAAGCCGCCAACCGATTAAACCAGGCAGCGGCAAAGATCAAGTAGAGTCTATGCCATCAGCTTCTAGCTCAGTCGTTTTAACACCAGCACCAGGACCAGCACCAGCACCAGTGGGAGGAAACGCTGCCGCAGCCATTATAGTAGAGCAACCAGAAGGGCTTCTAAAAACAACGCCAGCCTCACCCAGGCAGGCACAAAAGGCCCAAGGTAACATTCTAGACATGAGTCGACTTCCCGTTGATCTGCGCGGAGTAATTGACGTTCCTGGTGATGGCCACTGCCTCTACTACTCGATGTGCATTGGCCTGTCCTTCCTCTTACCAGAGCTACAAAAACTAGAGCTTCCTGACGGATGTGTCCTGCCTGCAAACGGAGGCACCCTTCCAGGCGTGCCTGCTTTAAGAAAACTTGCCAATGACTTTATCCGCGAAAAGCATGCAACAGACCCGGCCCTTCAAGGCTATGTCCGTGAGGCCATTGCTGCTGCTAACGCTAAATACAGCGCAGAAAAGGATGGGGCAAACGCAACAACCAATTTTTTATTTGGAGAAAAAAGCATTATTCAAGTTGCGTGCACTCAGCGTCTGGCAGAAGCAGAGCATAAATACCGAAGCATTAACAATCCTGAAGAGTACTTTGTACGGGCAATGGAAGAGCCTGCTTTTTGGGGCTCACAAGCGGAATTCTATGCCCTAAGCCATATCTACCAAACGACCATCCAAATCATAGACGAGGTCAGCGGCGATCTTATTAGAGCGCGCGAGCCCGTCAATCCTGAGTACAGCACACAAGGCCGCGCAGTAGTCCGCCTAGTCGGGGCTGGCGGCCACTTCAAGGTTATGCAGCCAGGTGCCGAAGTCCGAGAAGTCGTCGAAGAAGATCGAGCGAATATCCTCGCTCTGCTTGCCATCCCAGACGAATAACCGCCGATGGCAAACGCACAAATGACGCATTTAAGCGCCTTGGGGCTATATTAATGGGCAGCGGTCTGAAAGACCGCCGCTCAATCCCAAAGACATTTTTCCTCTTAAAAGATTTTGTCTGTTTTTTTTACACTGAGAATGAGGCAATTACTTCAGCAGTTCCCGCTAGACTTTTTCTTACCCAGGGTTGCGTTACCCTTTAAGGTGATTTAAAAAAGATGTTTGCAAACAGACCTACTTGTTATAATTAATCAAGAAGGCTTGTCAAAAGCAGAAAAAAGACAATTCAACAATCTTTTATAAATTTGCCGTAACTAAAGCGGAGTGAATTTTATGTCATTCGGTCTCCCCCCCCCATATGCAGCGCCTAATTCTCCCGCCAACAATACCTCGAAGCCTGGCAATCCGTTTATGAAACTAGGTCAATTCCTTGCACGTAAAGTTACCCAGCTTTTTGCGAATGATTCAACGTCTAGCAACAAAATAGCCAAGCTTGTCGAGCGCGTATCCGGCGTAGCTAAAGCTATTTTTAGCGCTAGCCTGTGCATCCCCAGGACACCCAGTCCCATTAGTAAGCCGGTCATTACCCGCAGCGCTAATAGCCACCTACCCCCATTATTAGCACCCGCCGCTGCCGGAGCCTCTTCTGCTGGGGCAAAAACGCTACTCACCCCTCAAATTAGCCCCATGGCCTCTTTAGGGGCGCGAATTGAAGTTGCAGGCAAGCAGCTTTCCTCCTCAACAAACGAAAGCGCCAAAGAGAAAGCCACTAATACCTTACTTGAGTTAATCACCAATTTCAAAAAAGCATTCCAGGTCACCGACGTGGATTATCAAAAACTTAAAGCTGATCCGACCTCTGCTAGAGACGTTCGTGTGATAGCCTTCTCTCAAGTAGAAGAAGCAACAAAGCTTCTACTTAAGGCGCTCGACGCGCCAGTCAAGGCGCCAGTCAAGGCGCCAGCCCCATCCACGCAGACACCAAAGGCCCCAGGCCAACCCTCATTATTAGCATCCGCTAAACCAAGGCTTACGCAACAAGCATTAGCGTTTAAAGACCCTGCCGCACTCCTTTCTGCTAGGACAAAAGCGCCTACTTCCGACTCTCAAATTAGCTTTATGGCCTCTTTAGGGGCACGAATTGAAGTTGCAGGCAAGGAGCTTTCCTCCTCAATAACCGAAAGCGCCAAAGAGAAAGCCCCTGCTATCTTATTTGACTTAATCCACAAGTTCCGGGAGACAGAAAGTTTCTACAAAATGGACCTTAAAGCTGTTCCTGGCTCGGAAACTGATCAGGTCTCTTACGCAACAGCCCTCTCTCAAGTAGAAGCAGCAGAAAAGCTTCTACTTGGGGCGCCAGTCAAGGCGCCAGCCCCACCTAGGCACACACAAAAGGCCTCAGGCACCACTCCATACAAGACCCCATATCCCGCTGATGGGCGCGGAGTAATTGACGTTCCTGGTGATGGCGATTGCCTCTACCACTCGATGGCCATTGGCTTGTCCTTCCTCTTACCAGAGCTACAAAAACTAGGGCTTCTTAACGGATGCATCCTACCTGCAAATGGAGGCACCATTCCAGATGTTCCCACTTTAAGAACGCTTGCCAATAACTATATCCGCGCACACCATGCCAGAGACCCGGCCCTTCGAGGCTATGTCGGTGAGGCCATTGTTGCTGCTAACAAAAAATACGAAAAAGACTTGAAGACTGAGACGGCGTCAATCAATACGCTCTTGACTACAAACGCCATTGCGCAAACTGCTCACGCTCAGCAACTGGCAGACACAGAGCATAAATACCGACCCATTAACAATCCTGAAGAGTACTTTGTACGGGCAATGGAAGAGCCTGCTTTTTGGGGCTCACAAGCGGAATTCTATGCCCTAAGCCGCATCTACAAAACGACCATCCAAATCATAGACACCAGCGGCAACGATCTTATTCAAGCGCGCCCCCCCGTTAATCCTGAGTACGCCACAGGAAACCACCCTGCAGTTCGCCTAGTCCTCCCCGGCGGCCACTTCCAGGTTTTGACGCCAACTGCCAAGGTCCGAGAAGTCCCCGAAGAAGATCGAGCGGCTATCCTCGCTGCTCTTGCCGTCCCAGACGAATAACCGCCGATGGCAAACGCATAAATTACGCATTTAAGCGCCTTTGGGCTTTTACATGTGGAGGAGTTTAAGGGCCTCTTGCTTTATGCGAAGGTAGATGGCTGCAAGGCCGTTAGCTCTGCCGGGGGTTAAGCTTGTAGGGATGTTTAACTCGGTTAAATAAGCCGGTTTGCAGTTCAAAATTGTTTCGGGAGTTTCTTCGTTATAAACGGCGAGTAGCAAGGCGAGTAGGCCATTAGAAATCAAAGCATCTGACTCCCCTTCAAAAAACACCACGCCCCCTTCTAAACGAGCCTTTAGATAGGTGTTGCTTTGACACCCTTCTACAAGGTTTTCTTCAGTCTTAAGGGTGCTATCCAAACGAGGCAATTTTTTGCCGAGATCAATAATTTTCTTGTAAGACGCTTCAGCAGATTTATTGCTGCTTTGACATGAGGCAAACACATCTTTAATCTGCTTTTGCTTTTTTAAACATGAGGCAAACACATCTTTAATCTGCTTTTGCTTTTTTAAACAAGACTCGAGCATATCCCACCAAGTAAATAATAAAGTCGATTAAAGCCCTATTCTAAGGCTTTGCCCACATAATTGTCATTGCAGCCTTTCAGGCTATATGGGAGACCCATTCAAAAGTAATACGGGTCAGAAGGATTACATATACTCCTCGTAGCTGAAAATGGGGCTTTGGCGCCGTCCAAATTCCCATTTTCAGCTAAGCGGAGTATATGCCCTCGTGCTTGACAGCGTTTAGCTTAGCGCCCGCTTAAGGAACGAGCGGTAGCGAATTAAGGAGCGAGCGGTAGCGTTGCTCTTTGGAGTGCTGGGACAAGTCTAACGCTTTGTTAGGACTCGACCTGTCGAGTCCACTGAACCTTAGCAAGCGAACGTGTGTATCTGGCCCTCGCCATGTCGAGGGCTGGTGAAAGCTAGGACATGTCCCAGCACTCCAAAGAGTTCGCTTCGCTCACTCCCTAAACCCCACTGAATTAAACGTTATTTACCAGCTCTATTTTTTAAAGTAAGAGTCCTAGCGCTCTATTTATATACTCCTCGTAGCTGAAAATGGGGCTTTGGCGCCGTCCAAATTCCCGTTTTCAGCTACGAGGAGTATATAACGACAACCGTTCGGTAAAAATACCGGTGACTGGACTCGAACCAGCACTCCCTTGCGGGAAGTAGATTTTGAGTCTACCGCGTCTACCATTCCGCCACATCGGCATAACATCCGAGATATCCTCAGATTTTATGCATCACAGTTTAGACAAACCGGAAGTTTCCTGGAAACAAAAAATGTAACCATTTCCTGTTTGTGAAAACAGAGGGGCGTAGATGAAGGAGAAAGAGTCTTAGCGTTGTTGCATAATTCTTTTTCCGCTTTTCTCTTTTTCTATTTCTCTCTCTGTGTTCTCCATGCCTCTGTGTTTCAAATATCTTAATATCAAGTTTTTGAAGCACAGAGGCGTGAGAGCTTTCGTGCAGGTCTAATCTGAGCTTATTTACATTACGCTGTACTAGTGGTCCGTCAACATTCAAATTGCTGGGGTGCTAGCTTAACGGATTTCGAAAGAGGTCTATTGTGATTTTAAAATTGATTTGGCAATATCCCGGATTTGATAATACCATAAATATTATCACTCTAAACAAGAAATGGTTGCGTTTTTATGACTACTCGACGCCTCAGCCCTCTTTTGCCCCTATTGCTTCCCCTGCTTAGCCTCTCTTTTGGCTGTCATCAAACCCCTCCAGATCCCACCTATGCAAGAGAAGCCTACCTTAAACAGCAAGCTGCCAAACAAGAGCCGACCTCTACTCACTATTTAAATGAGCTCGCGCAGCCAAATCTTACCGTCCCGATCCACTCTAACGCCCATGCTGAATGGAAAAAAGAAGCTTACGAATCCTACGAGCAGTGGACAACCCGCCTAACAGAAACCCTCGCCTACAATGACGTTGTCATAAGAAATTCCGAAGGGAAGCTCGAGTTGATCGAAAAAGAACAAATAACCATCGCAAAAAGGATTAAAGAGCTCACAGAGGCAAACGAAACGATGCAAAAGCTCCTCGTTCTTCCTCCTAAAACAAACGGGAAAGAAGAGGTCTATAAAACACTCATCCGTCCCCCATTCACTATTCATTTAGTGACAAAGGGAGACACCCTATACTCGATTGCAATGAAATATTACGGCTCTTCGACAATGGTCGATAAAATCCTTTTATGGAATCAAGAGTGGATACGAAGCCCCGGCCAGCTCATTGCAGGGCTTGGCCTTATTCTCTTTATGGACAATACAGAAGAACAGGGGCAGTCGATTGTCGATGCCTACATTAAACAGCTCCAACAAAGTTACACCCAATAAAAGTCCATGCCTTCAAATGACGAAGAAATCATCGAAGATGTCGCTGATGTGGAGTTTGATCCTTCTCTTCAGGGCAAAATTATTGATCATGGAAACAAAAGGTCGACCATCATCCGAATTCTCATCGGGGTCGTTGTCATTCTCCTGGTTTCCGGCGGCGGGTGGTCTACTTATTACCTAACGCGAACAAATTCAAAAGATTTGGCAGAAAGACTTCAAAAATATGAAGTACTCCAAAAATTCTACCAGGCTGCCGCTGCAAAAATTAACGATCCTACTACTAACCAAGACGAGCTGAAATTAGCTGTTGTTCAGCTCATTGAAGTCGCGCAAACGCCCCTTAAAGTATCACAATCTCAAAACGTCCCAGAGGTCCCCGAAAAGACCCTTGCCATGCTAAAAGCCCTCGAAGGACTTTTGCGCCTTCAGCTTGAAGGGGGGCTTGATGTCGGGACTGCCGAAGGAAAAACCTTTTACGACGAACAACTCATAAAGCTTGGTGAAGAAAAACTGGAGTATTTCTCAGAAAACACCAAAACTTCCATCCCCCTTCTCCAGTCCGCTTGGCCCAGAAAGCAGCTTCAAATCTTAAAAGAGAGCCCTGATGCTCCAGGACGCGCTCAAGACATCGCTCTGCTGCAAAGCCAAATCAACCAGATTTCAGCAAAAGAGTCTTTTACGATTGTTGCCCCCGCTTATCTCCTTGGAAAGTGGTTTAATCACAAGCACGACAAACTCCACGCCGAAGAGTGCTTTCAAATTGGGCGCCATTATATCGAAGGGTACCGCCAGGGGTATTCTTTTTTTGCTGGCAAGCACCCCTCTGCGCTCACTCCTCTATGGGATGAGTACGTTGGTTGCCTTACCAGCCTTTCTCAGCTTGCGATGCAAAACCAAAAGTATCGGTTGGCCCGTTCCTATCTCGTAAAAATCTTTAAAACTCCCCACCCTTCTGTTGACGAAGAAACTTACTACAATCCCAGCTTAGAAGCCGAAAATACTGCTGAAAAGCTAGCATTAGTTAACCACGAAATCACCACCATCAACCGCGATATTACAATCACTAAAAAAGCGATTGCCGACCCTTTAATGCTCCCTACTTTTCCGCAATTCCAGGCTTCTCATACCGACCAAAGCATTGACTGGAGCCACCTCATCAACATGCTAAGGCAGCACGCCTTTACGCCTAGCCTTGCCCCCAAGCAGCTTCTTTCTCCTATACAGGGCGTCTGGCAAGCACTAACTCCTTCGCTCCGGAGCGAAATTCTCTTGCACAAAGACTATAGCTGGCTAACCCGATCGACAAAGGAAGAGATCGTCGAAATTCTAAACAACGTCGTTCAGGACCCTGCCTTTTGGCAGTCGGTGACCTTTCAACCCGAAGCGCTCTCAACAGTTGGCAAGTCCTTAGTCCAAAAAACACCCGCAGCTCTATCGCGCGATGAAATCGCGCTACTTAACCGAGAAGTTCTCGACGCCTCTCTCGGAGCTGCCCTTATTAATGAATACGTGCTTGAAGATGGGACAAGACTAAGCAGCTACCTCAGAGCAGACCAAGTACAGCTACTCGTAAACCTCTACGAAGAGAAATTAAGAGAAGGGCCCGTTTCTTCATCACAGCGGGCCGAGCTTCGCAATACAATTAAAGCCATCTATGACGGGACCCTCCACCCCACACTCCTCAATCTCTCTATAGAATTACACGAAAGCCAAGCCTCTATTGAGCAAAGAATCGCTCAAACAGAGCAGGTTTTTCAGACTCAAGGGAAAATTCTTAGCGCCATCGAAGAGCAGCTCCAACAACAAATCATAATAGGAGTGATTGACCCCGAGTCCCTTAAAAAGCTAAGAGGCGCACAGGCTTTGGCTGAAACCAGGCGGCTACAAGCAAGGCTAGGCAGACAACGCGCTGACTCCGATTTAAACGCTTTAAACGTTGTTGTCGGCAACCTTACAAGCGATTTAAGGCAAAAGCTTGCCAACCTTGAAGCTCGCCTAGCCGAGTCGGTAGAGAATCAAAGACGGCTCCAAAGCAAATCGCTCCGAGATGAGGACAGCCTTCTTGTCAGATTAAACGAACAGATCCACTTACATCAGAACTACGTTACCCTATTAGAGCGGCTTCAGCACAATCAGGGAGACCTCACACTTAAAGAGCTCGTGACTCAAAAGCAAAAGATCGACTCCCAGATTGAAAGCGCGCAGCAAGTGCTAGCCACTGCAAAAGGAGAAGACAAAGAAGATGCCGAGTCCACCTACTCTTTGCTACAGCACAAACAGCATCAAATCATCCAGAAGTTAACGGCTCTTTTTGAGCCTATGCATCAAGTCGTGACTGAAATCGCTTCAAAAGAAGAAGAGATTTGGAGAGCAAAAGAGCGCCTTGTCCGCACGCGTCAAGAAATCGCGGGGCTGGTAGGAGATGAAGCCTCTTCTGGAACTATTTCAGAGAAAGCCAAGCAAAGAGCCGAGCTTTTGCTCATGAATGCTGATGGTGTTATTGATAACGCTCAGTTAAACGAAGAGATCGCGACGCTTAACGACGAAATTGCCAAAGACCAAGCCAGACTTAGCATCCTCATGCAACAGGAAAACCAGGCTCTGGTCATATTAACAACCTTCTTTCCCTCTCCTGAAAACGTTGACACTCTTGTTGTAAAAGGGAATTTAACAGAACTCCACCGCCAGTTAATAAAACAAAAAGAGCTCGTAACGGAATATAACGCACTTTGGAAGCATTTTGAACTGGGTCAGGACACTCAAACACAAGAAACGATCATTCTCGAAAACCTCCAGCTGATTGATAATAGCCTGAAAAAAACAGAGCGTCTTTCTGAGCAGCAAACAACAGATATTGCTCGCTACATGCAAAATATCATCGTTGCCAGAGGCCGCGTAAGCAGCAACGAGCAACTGCTTATTCACCTAGCAGATGTCCCCCTAGTTGCAGCGGCTATGAACAAACCAAATGGCCGAGGCATTGCCCTTGACACGGTCTCTCTCTACCAGATGCAGCAGCAAATGGGGCTAAATATC
The DNA here is from genome assembly GCA_945882915.1 of Waddlia chondrophila WSU 86-1044. Classification (GTDB taxonomy): domain Bacteria; phylum Chlamydiota; class Chlamydiia; order Chlamydiales; family CAMCWV01; genus CAMCWV01. Next base: position 132,177 of record CAMCWV010000001.1, read on the forward strand.
ACAGACTACCAGCAAGCTTTTGCCCAAAGAGATGCTGTCGTAAATGAACTGACTGTTTTGATTATTAACAAAAACAAGCTAGAAGCGCAAAGGCTTGCAGCGATTCGCAATCGCGAGCAAATTCAAGTCGACCTGCTCACTCCAAAAATATTAGAAATCGAAAATGTAACTAACTCTCTTGCTCAGCAAACAGTTCAGATTAACACTCGATTACTTGACCTAGCTGATGCCTATACGAAGCAGCTTGGAAAGGTTCGTGTTTACCGCAAAAAAACAGCCCTCACAGCTGCCTCTCTAAGCAAAAGGCTCGACACTCTCGACCAAGAGATCGTTTCGACTGCAGGCAAGCTAAACACCCTCTCTGCCGGTGTTTTCAAAACTCTAGAACCTCTGCAAGGGGTGCTTACCCAGCTTAACATCTCTGATCTTACTAACTTGCCCGCTATCATTGAAAAAGAGCGCGCCCACCTCCAATACCTCTCTAACATCCGCTACCTGCGACTCCAAGAGAACTATTACAAAACTCAAGCCTTGTACTTCATCGGCAAAAGTTTTTACGAGCAAGGCCTCTTAAATAATTACGAAAACCTACAAACCTCAAACGCACTCACTCCAGAACAGCTCGCTGACGAAAACCAAACGGGAGGGATTCTCTTTAAAGAATTTGATGCCTCTTACCTCTATTCCGATGAGCACTTTGGAAGCCGCCAAGAAGAAAAAAGCCAAGAGATCGACCAGAAACAAGCAAGCTACCAAGCATGGATTGATACGCTAGAAACCAATGCCTTACTGATTTTCAATACCGAACTACTCAAATACGCCACATCGAGCACTGAACTAAAACACGTTGCCAACTACCTTCCTGGAACTAAACAACAAGACATCGATAGTTATGTGGGCAGATCCTATCTTCTTGCCGGAGAAATCTACATAAAACGGGGCCTACGACAGGTCCGGGCAAGCAGGACAAACGATACTCAAAACGTTCAGGCAATAAAGGAGCTTAACAATGCCTCTAAGGCGTTTCTTGCCTACCTAGACTTTGCTGAAACTACAACAACAAGAACTCCCGTCCTTTCTGCTCTTATAGAAGGAAGTGATAGCTTTCCTGCTCCAAGGAGAGCTCCCTTCAACTTCAAAGATCAAGCTAGAATTTATCTTGGCATTATCGCTACGCTCAAAAAGGATTACCAAGGGGCTATTGACCAGTACCGCGCTATCTTGCTTGAAGAATCTAAACGTTTACAGGTCGTTCATGAGGATTCTTCTAAAGAAGGGGGGAGGGCGATTGGCAGCCCTGCTGCTGGCATCGATCCCATTTTACTTCCTAATTATGAGTTCTCTCCGCAACTCTACCCATTTTTTGATTCAATCCTTGCGCGCACTCCCTCTTCTCACGAAGTGCTCTACAGAATTGCTCGCTGCTACCAATTGCTAGCTGACGAAGAATATTCTCAAGGAATTATCCAATCAGCAAAATTCCAAAACGCAGCTAACCCCTTTTTCCCCAGATTCCGCAACTACGCGAACAAAGCTGTTGCTTACTATAGCCAGCTCATCCTTACTCAAGCCTACTCTCCCTACCGCAGAGCCTCCCTACTTCAACGGGCCCTTGCCAGCCAAAAGCTTGGCAATTACAACGGCTCTCGTAACGACCTTGTTGCCATCCTAGGAGATAGAACCCACATTGGCGGATCTCTTGACTTCACAGCCATGACAGCTAAAGGGGACCTTCCCGGAGATTTAGACCCTAGCTACACCTATGTTGCCCTAACACTTGGAAAGGTCCTATTTGAAGCGGGAGAATTTAGCGCCGCAGCAGATGCCTTCTTAATGGCAAAAGAAAGTGGCCAGCAGAACGTTGATGTCATTCAGGCCCGGATTGCCTATGCAGAGTCCCTGCTTCAAGCAAAAGACTGGGTAAAGGCAAACCTCTTCTTAGCCCAGCTTGCGAAGGAAAAGGAGCAATCACCAGAAGAGGAGAGCAATCTATACCCTCCCACGATTTACATCGACCTAGGGATAGCAAAAAAAGAACTCGGCACACTTAATAGCGCTCTTGAAGCTCTACGGGAGTGTTTTAAATCAGCCCCTCCAGGCCTCGTTCATGACGGCGTCCTTAACTTAAACAATCAGCAAGCGCTCAATGTTTTAACAACAGAATTCCGCGACACGATCCATTCCCTTGCCCTTGCAAGCCTCTACTCTGGAGACATCCTTCTCATTCCCCACAACTACATTGCTGCAAAAGGGCACTACGCTAGAGCAGAGCAGCTCTTTCGCCTACTCCCCTGGCAAGAAGATGCCACTTTAAGGAATCTCACAAAGAAAGAATTTGACGAGTACAAAGATGAGTACCGCCTAAAAGCGCAGTGGGGGAAGCTAAAAACAGACGCCTTAGGGCTCCTTTTTGACCGCCTTGCCGCCTACCGCAAAGTTGTCAATCTAAGCGCTACAGCAACACCTCTTCCTTCAATCCAAGAAGTACTCAACAGCACTTCTACTAACCTCGAGCTTTCAGCAACTGATGCTATGATCTACCGCCAGACACTAGATGAGCTCACCTCCTTTAAAGAGCTCCAGGCCAAAAAGCTCCCTGAGGTGATCGAACAGCAACGCATCACTGCCCTTAAACAACTAGACGAGACCAAAGGAAGTGAGATTAGCAAAAAATTCAATGCGCTTGTAAGGATCAAGTCTGACGTGACTCCCCTTGAAAAGATGCCCGCTACGGATTTGATCACCACCTTAATTACTCTCTACGGTCAAGACACCCTAGAAAATAAATTCATCAATAACTTTGCCCTAACGTATGGCTCAGATCTTATTCTTACACAGCAAGATCGAAAGAAGATGATCCCCACAAACACGAATCTCGACAACCTACTTGTCGTTGACGATGCCTCAAAACGTCTAGAAACCTTCAACAGCACCTTCATGGAGTGGATTGATCAACACATGCGCGCAACAGGGTTTGATACCGCCTATATCCCCGTAAGCCCGCAAGCTGGAGTCCTTGAAGAGGTTGATCTTTATAGAGCCTCCTTGCTTTCTATTTTAGATACGAACAGCGACTACGAGGCCTTAACAACACTCGTCTCTGAACGGCTAGAAAGCGGTATCCAAAAGCCTAGCAGAGTTTCACGTCCAGAAGTCGTCTGGCAGATCGTTGAACTAGGAGCTATGACAGCGCAATTCCGCCATGACTGGGCGCGTGCAGTGAAGTACAACGAGTACCTGCTGGCGCCAGATAACATCTCCTTCTTTGAGCTTCCAAAACATGGGGACCTCTACCGCGCGAGATTAAGCCTTGCAGCGGCTCTTATACACCTTTCTGACCAACAGATTAATGAGCTTTCTTATATTAGCGACAAAACGCAAAAAGAAAGCCTTCAAGAGACCATAGACAAAGAAAAATCTGACGCTCGCAATATGTTAATGGCACTGCTCAAGACCCCTGACAACACGACTTCGGCAGCGCTTATGCGAATTGGGGCAAGCGATCTGTTAGAACAAGTACACTAAACGTAAGCGCTGAAATTATGAACGATCATACACATCCCATCTATGCGATGGAAAAAGAGGAGATCCTTAGCCAATTGCTTGAGAAGGAGTGTGCCTATTACCGCTCTGTCCTAGAGCTCACACAGGCCGAAAACGGCTATTTTCAAAGAAAGCGCCCTCTCAATGAAATCACCCCGCTAATGAAGAAAAAGAAGATCCTCCTCTCTTGCATTGATGAGATCGAAAGTGCTCTTAGCCCTCTAAAGAAGTACTGGAAAACAAAGCCAAACCATACCGATAATCTTTCGACGCAGGTGAGGGAGCAGCTTACCTCGCTAAACACTGTCCTTCTGGAACTTCTCGAACTCGACCGCGTCAACCAACAACTCTTCCAGGAGTACCAGCACTCATTTAGGAAGGCCGCCCCCTAACCCTTGTCATTACCCACATTTTAGACCCTTTCTTTTCTCTGCTATGTGAATTGTCAAGCCCAAATTATTTCTCGTCCCTCTGAACGCTTTCGCTCCCTGCGTAGGGCAGCGTTACTTTTTTGAAAGCCGCGTAAGCGGCAATTAAGCGGCAAGGCCGTGGCGATACGACAAACTATCTGCCGCCGCTGTCGGCGGCTTATGGTTTTTATATACTCCTCGTAGTTGAAAACGGGAATTTGGGCTAGCGCGAAAGTGTTCAGACTGCTTAAAAATTTCTTTATACGATCGCCCTGCCAAAACACCCTGCTGTGAGCGTCAAATCTTTCTTGATAAAATCGCCCTGTCTCTCAGGAGTTAAAAAATAAACTTTTTGTGGAAGCTGCTGTATTTTTTATCCTGCTCTTGTATTTTCTCTGCGTTCCCTGTATTAAAAACCTATATTTCTTTGCGCCTTTGCATCTTTGCGTTTAAATCCTTTTTCTCTATGTCTCTGTAGTGGAAAATCTAAAAACGGATAAAACCCATGGCCAAGCCGGTTTCTGAGTCGCTACTACCCGAATTGCTACAGACAGTTGATGCTGCCTCGAAGAGCAAAACGCCTCAAGAGGGTATGCAAAACCTCATGAAGGCTTTTTCTCTCTTTTCTCAAGAGACTGGCCGGCTAGAACAAGCCTACGCCCTCTTGCAAGAGAGGTTCATGCTCGTCAACAGAGAGCTTGAAGAGAGCAACCAAACGTTAAAAGTGAAGGTGCAAGAGCTTGATTCAGTCTCTAACTACCTGAAAAACATCCTCTCCAATATCTCTCAGGGCATTCTCTTTGTTACTCTAGACGGGAGCGTTACAACTTATAACCACACCGCAGAACTTATTTTGGGCACTCCCAGCGCTTCTGTACTATTCAAAAAATTCTGGGATCACTTCTCTGATGACTTATTCGGATTCTCACTTCGCTTAGGCTTAAGTAGCAGCGTAGCCCCTCAAAATACACACATCCAGCTCACCACTCCCAATCAGCCTATAAAAGAACTAGAGGTCTCGACAAGCCTTGTCAAGACTAGATCGTTCGAGCAATACGGAATCATCATCTTATTTCGAGATGTCACTGAAATGCGTAGGCTACAAATGCTAGCAAGCCGCCACGACAGGTTGAAAGAGCTCGGGGAAATGGCGGCAGCTTTGGCCCATGAAATCCGCAATCCACTTGGCGGAATCGAAGGGTTTGCCGGCCTATTATACCGCGACCTTGAAGGGACCCCTGCAGAGCAAAATATGGCCTCTCAGATCATTATGGGCGCTCAAGCACTAAACAAGCTTGTTAACAATGTCCTAAATTACGCACGGCCGCTTCAGGTCTCTTTGCACCCCATAGAGCTCCTCCCTCTCCTTCAAGAAGTAAAACAGCTGGTAGAGGTCGACCCCTTACTGCCACAGCCCTTTGAATTTGCGATAGAAGCCGCAATCTCACCGATTATCATCCCTATCGACCGAGACATGCTCAAAGGTGTCCTTCTCAATCTAGTTGTCAATGCCACTCAAGCCATGCCCCATGGCGGCAAGCTAATACTGCGCCTTTCTAAAGAGGCAAACTACGCCATCATTGCCGTTGCTGACACCGGCCAAGGGATCGCCCCGCAAAACCTCGAAAAGATATTCTCGCCATTCTTTACCACAAAACACGCTGGAAATGGATTTGGCCTCTCTGAAGTTCATAAAATGGTCCAAGCCCACGGCGGGACTGTAGAAGTGCAATCGGTAGTTAATAAAGGCTCGACCTTCACCATCAAACTTCCAATCTGAGGGAACAGGCTATGTCGATAGAAAAAATTCTTGTTGTTGACGATGAGCTCCTCATGCGCAACTTTTTGGTAGAAACTCTCAAAAGAAAAAACTTTGATGTTTCCTCCGCCGAGAATGGCCAAAAAGCAACCTCCCTTCTAAAAAACAACTCCTATGACCTGGTCATCACAGACATGAAGATGCCTGACATGACCGGCATCGATGTCTTGAAAAAAGTCAAGGAGCTCTCTCCAAAGACCTATGTGATTATCATCACAGCCTTTGGAAGCATCGAAAATGCTGTCGAGGCAATGCGCCTTGGAGCTTTTAATTACCTCATCAAACCCTTTTCTCCGGGGACCATCGAGGCTGCCTTAGAAAAGGTTGAAGAGCACCTTAACCTCGTTGCAGAGAACCACTACCTAAGAGAGCAAGTAGCCTCCTCTGGAGGGACCCGCACAGCAAATAAGATGATAGGGGAAAGCCCTAGCATGCGCAAAGTAATCGACGATGTCCTCCGCGTTGCAAAGAGTAATGCAAGCATCTTCATCACTGGAGAGTCAGGAACAGGGAAAGAAGTTGTCGCCCATGCTATCCACTCCCACTCTCTTAGAGCAAGCCGCCCCTATATCCGCGTTAACTGCGCTGCTATTCCAGAAACTTTGATTGAATCAGAGTTCTTTGGCCATGAGAAAGGAGCATTTACAGGGGCAAACTGGAAGCACACCGGTAGGTTTGAGCTGGCCCACGGCGGGTCGCTGCTCTTAGACGAAATCACCGAGATTCCTCTATCGCTACAACCCAAGCTTCTGCGCGCTATCCAAGAGCGAGAGTTTGATCGCGTTGGGGGAACAAAACCCATTCACGTCGATGTCAGGATTATTTCCACCTCTAACCGGAACATGAAGGAAGCCATTGACTCCAAAATCTTCCGCGAAGACCTTTATTACCGCCTAAATGTCATCCCCATTCAGCTGCCTCCTCTTAGAGCTCGCTGCGAAGACATCCTTCCTTTAGCAGAACACTTTTTAGACAGCATGTGCATAGAAAACCACAAGTCAAAGAAGCACCTAACACCTGAAGCTAAAAAGAAACTTCTAAGCTACTCATGGCCAGGAAATATCCGAGAGCTTGCTAACATCATCGAAAGGGCTATTGTGATGGACTACGGCAGCGCCATAGAAGCTGACCACATCTACATGGAAAATCACATTCCACAAAAGCAGGCAGAGCCCACTAATGCTCAAGTAAGTAGTCTGGTTAAAGGCTCTGCAGCCACACCACTAACTAGCAACGTCCTTCCCGTAGGCGTTTCACTCCACGAGCTCGAAAAAAGGTTTATTGTCGAAACGCTTCAAGCGCAAAATCAAGACCGGCAAAAAACAGCGGAAACACTGGGAATCAGCATACGAACGCTCCGAAACAAGATCCACGAGTACAACATGATAAAAGCCAATGACTGAGCAAACAACCAAACCAGAATCAGTTAAAATGGATCCCATTATTTTAGGGATTGGAGGAGGGAAAGGGGGCGTTGGAAAATCAATGGTCAGTGCCAACCTCGCCGTTCAGTATGCCCAGGCAGGATTAAAGGTAATCTTGCTAGACCTCGACTTTGGAGCTGCTAACCTCCACACAATCTTTGGCCTTAGGCAGCCAGAAAAAACCCTTGGGGACTACTTCACCTCTGCGCGAAGCCAGCTAGAGGACTACCTCATCCACACCGAGGTCGATAACCTACTGTTTGCTCCAGGAAGTGGTTTTGTCCCGGAGCTTGCAAATCTTAAACACCTGCAAAAGACAAAGCTCATTAACCATATTAAGGCGCTGGATGCCCATATTGTTTTGCTTGATTTGGGTGCAGGAAGCTCAATTAACGTTGTCGATTTCTTCTCTATGACAAATGCCGGCATTGTGGTCACAACACCAGAGCCCACCGCCATCGTCAACGCTTACGAGTTTTTAAAGAACGTGATGTACCGCATCTTCTTTAGAATGTTTCGCAACCACGAGCAAATTGTCTCAATCCTCAAGATATCTACAGCGCCCAATAACCCTCTTAATATCTCTACTATTGCAGACCTTATTGATGCGATAGCCAAAGAAAACCCCTGGATTGCTGAAAGCGCAAAAGAGGTCTGTAAAGACCTCGACTTCCACGTTCTTTTCAATCAGGCCCGCAAAGCGGGCGACGCTCAGCTAGTGGCAAAGCTCCAAGATATCAGCAAAAAGCACCTTTGCCTTGATCTTAACTATGCAGGGCTCATCTTTCACAATGAAGAGGTCTCGGCTTCTGTCTTCAAGATGAGACCCATTAGTCTTGAAAGCCCCTCTTCCATCACCGCCCAAACACTCAAACGAGCAGCCATGCAAATTCTAAATCAAGTCGTAAGGAAAATGGGCGCTGAAGAAAAACCAAATGAAGAGCAGGGAATCGAAGGGCAAGGAGAGAAGAGAGAGCTGTTTGAAGCGCAGCTCACAAGAGTCATCTCGCAAGCACACCAAGACTTTGAAAAGACGATTCTAGCCGAACATAAAACAGAAAGAGATCGGCTAAAGTTTCATGCCATGGAAGGCGACAAAGTCCACTTCGACCTCACAGACAACGAGTAGCTTCTTTAGACAGCAGCAGAGGCGAGTAAAACAAGCTAATATACTCCTCGTAGCTGAAAATGGAGCTTTCGCGCTAGTCCAAATTCCCGTTTTCAGCTACGAGGAGTATATCCCTTTCTATCTTGCAAACGCCAGCTTCATCCCAGAGTCTTTCTATCCCCTTTTTTGACCCTTCGCAGAAGGTAAACTCGAGCTGAGACTTCCCCCCTTGCCTATAAAGAAGTACCTGTCCATGCAGCACTCCTTTGGAATAGTGCATCACTGTCTTAATAGACCCATCCTCATAATAAAATTCCTGCCGCCCTTCCCAACGCCCATTTTTAAAAACCTGTAAGCTATATAGCTTCCCGTTAGGATAGTAGTAACGCGCCTCTCCCTCCCGCTTCCCACCTACATAAAGGCATCTCGAAAGCTCCTTCCCCCCTTCTGTAAAATAGGTACATGGCCCTTCAAGCCTACCTTGCCGGTAAACCATCTCTCCTTTTTTTTTCCCTGAAGGGTAATAAAGAGAGTACTGGCCCTCCTTTGGAGTCAATAACATTTCCTGTGGCATATATACTCCTCGTAGCTGAAAACGGGAATTTGGGCTAGCGCGAAAGCTCCCGCGGCTGAACGATCGCAAGTGCCTTAGTATTAGAAATACAAAGGGTACTTGCGATCGTTCAGCCCCGGGGCTTTGGCGCCGTCCAAGTTCCCATTTTCAGCTGCGAGGAGTATATACTCCTCGCAGCTGAAAACTAGAATTTGGGGATAAAAGCTTCTTGAATAAGCTCCACATTGGCCTCTGCCGCTTGCTTTAAGAACGCATAACTTTCTCCGTTTAACGAAAGGTAGCGCAGCTTTCTTTCAAGATCTGTACGAAGCGTTTTATCATAACCGATCTGATAGCGACGACGCTCAACTGTTTTGACATGAACAGCGCTGATGACAGAAAGGATGTACTTATGAGCCGGCTCCTTTTCAAGCTGAGCTTCAATCTCCTTTACAGCTGGTGACTGTGAAGGGTCTATAAAAACGCTTTTCTTTTTCACTTTTTTCTCTAAAGAAAGCAGCTCCTGGTGCATTTTATTGCAAAGAGTTAAACAGGTTTCTAAGCTCCCCTTCATCTCTCCAACGACTTTTTCCACCTTTTCACGCGTTATATGGGATATCCGTGCATTCTGAATCTCGCAGTGAACACGCCCATGCAAATCATACGTTTCTTTTAAATACTTATCGGCAACCTCTTGAAGGGTCATATTTGGAATATTCGGAATGCCAAGCCCCCCTTCTGTTGCATTCACGAAGCAATTTTCAGGCCGTTTTGCTGCATAAGCAGAAATCCATTGAGACTCCCCGACCCACTTCCACAGCGTATAAATAGGCTTGCCGTAGATGTCATTTCTAAGAAAGCCCCCATCGTTTATGCCTGTATTAGTCGTAATGTCTTCTTTTCGAAGGGTATTATGGGCGCTTACTCCCGGGGCGTAGATTTTCATATCGGTATAGGCAAGGTCCATCCCCACAAAGATAATCGGGTTGCAACCCATCCAATGAGCAACTTCGACACACATATTCACCACATTGCACCCTTCGTCAATCACATTGCCTGGAAGGGCAAGCTTCTCATCGAACCAGTCAGCTACAGGGTAGCCACCACAGCCATTTAAGTAGAGACGGGGCCCCCTGACTAAACTAAAAGCCGAATGGCACATCCGGCTGCGGTAGAAGAACGGGAGCTCAAATGCAAGATTACTCGCCAGGCGATCCCTCTGGGCAGGATTTGGGTCAATCCCTGCGCCAAAATGGGGCAAAAAGCCATTAGAGCTCAAAACATTGAGAGATGAGCCGCCAGCAAATATCAGAGCTCTATCGTCAAGCGTTTTAAGCACATCAAGATTCTTAGCAAGTGATGGCCCCGCTCCACAGATAATTGCGGGGACCCCTTTGAACTTTCCAAATAGCGCGTTTCCATGGTGGGAATGGGGCAGCTCAGCAAGATTTATGTAGAAGTTATGAAAGAAGGGCCTGCTGAAATGCATGTATTCGTTAGCAAGGGTTCCATTGCGGACACTGTCATGAAAAAGGCGAAGGCGCAGCTCAGAAAGCCTTTGGGGGTTTATCTGCTCATAAAGCCGCAGCGCCGAAACATCAAAGTGGAGCAATATAAAAAACCAGCAGAGCCACTCGAACATAGCGGCTCCATCTTTGTCAAAATCATCAAAGTAATGAAGCTGCACCTGAGGATCTTCTAAAAGACACTTCCCCCTTTCGGTCTCAAATAGACGGCGAAGAACAGCCAAGTCATCTTCGATGAAAATCAAGTAATGCCCCACATCACGGCTAAGCCATTCCTTTGCAGCCTCCTGGTAATATCCCAGGCCCACTCCGTACACAAATAAGACCTGAGTCCCTTCTAGATGGAGCGAAGAAAACCAGCTTTGCGCTTCTTTTTGAGCGCTATAATTTGAATGGAAGTACTGAACCTTCCCATTTACTTCTTTTTTAAGGTTAGGCTCCCCTTCCCGAGTTTGGCAAAAAGTGATCTCTGAAGGGTCTACAGAAAGAATCTGCTTGGCCACATTTGGAAGCGTCCTATGATAGAGCTCAAGATTTTGCCTAAATAGCTGCTCGCTTACCATCTCCAATACCCCCTCAAAAAAACCAACCTACAACAAACTTGAAAAAACAGGATGGGCAGGCTGAATAGTATCCCATTCTGGTTTTTCACATTAGGAGTTCTGTGACCACTTGTTCTTGTTACCATAATTTTAACTTTTCTTGGGAGTAATAGGGGGGAATTCATATACTCCTCTTAGCTGATTAGCTGAAAACGGGGCTTTCGCGCTAGCCCAAATTCCCGTTTTCAGCTAAAAGGAGTATATTATCGAGATGAATGGGACACATCCATGGAAGAAACACCTGTAGCAAAGCTAAGCGCAATCGCCTCAGGCTCTAGTTGCCAAGTTGAAATTGACGGAGAGCGGGTCGCTCTTCACAACGTCGATGGAGAGATCTTTGCCACTAGTGGGAGCTGTCCTCACCAAGGTGGCCCTCTAGCAGAAGGCGATATTGAAGCAGGAATACTAACATGCCCCTGGCATGGATGGCGTTTTGACATAAAAACGGGCGAGTGCCTCACAGCTCCAGGAGAGAGGATTGCCTGTCACAAGGTGAAAGCCGAGGGCGATGACATCTACGTCGACACCAAATAACGAACCAGAAGACAAATCTAGTCCAAAGTCTCATTCAGAGTCTAATCCGGAGATTTACGACGTTTTTCGGAAGAGCTGGCAAGCAGCCACCCCCGAAGAAAAAATCCGGCAGCAGCTCCTCTCCCGCATGGTTGATCAGCTCGGCTACCCACCAAACCTCCTCGTCATCGAAAAAGCGCTCCACCAACTCCCCCACCTTGCCCTAAGAAAAGACATCCCCTTAAGAAGGGCAGACATCATCTGCTTTGCCAAAGGGATCCACCCCTCGTTTGATCTTTACCCGCTACTTATGATCGAATGTAAAGCTGCAACTCTTACCACTGCCGTTATTAGGCAAGTGGTGGGCTATAACTACTACGTTCAAGCTTTATTTGTAGCTGTAGCGAATGAAACAGAAGAGCGGACGGGGTGGTATAACACAAAGGCAGATGAGTATACGTTTGTACCTCATCTGCCTTCGTTTAACGCCTTAATGGCTACAGTTGGTAATGATAGTCGATTAAATCTCAAATGACAGGTTGAGACAACGCGAAAGCCGCGCGTTGACATCCTCCCCTTCCTAAAGAAAGGGAAGGATGTCAAGTTTTAGGTCTTGCTCATCCACTGGGTGTGGAAGAACTTGCCGCGAGGACTATCTAGCCGCTCGTAAGTGTGCGCGCCAAAGTAGTCCCTTTGAGCTTGTAATAAGTTTGCTGGCAGCCGCTGCGCGCGGTAACCATCATAGAACGCCAAAGCTGTGCTAAAACAAGGAGAAGGAATCCCAAGCTCTGCTGCAGCGCTAACAACTTTGCGCCATCCTTTTTGATTGTTGTTAACTTGATCAACAAAAAACTCATCGAGCAGCAAACTCTTTAAGCGTGGATTTTTATCAAACGCCTCTTTGATCTTTCCAAGGAAGCGGCTGCGAATAATGCAACCACCGCGCCACATAAGTGCAATTCCACCATAATTAAGGCTCCAGCCGTAATCTTTAGCAGCTTCGCGCATGAGCATATACCCTTGAGTATAGCTCACGATCTTAGATGCATAAAGCGCTTGTCTGACAGCTTCAATAAACTTTTTCTTATCCCCTTTATAATGACCTGAAGGACCCTTTAGCACCTTACTTGCCTCAACACGCTCATCTTTCATAGAAGACAGGCAACGGGCAAATACGGCCTCACCAATAAGAGTCACAGGAACCCCTAGATCAAGGGCGTTCATCCCCGTCCACTTCCCAGTCCCCTTTTGCCCTGCGACATCAAGGATCTTCTCAACAAGTGGCACCCCATCTGTATCGTTCTTTCCAAAGATATCTCTGGTAATCTCGATGAGGTAACTATCAAGGGGCCCCTTATTCCACTCAGCGAATACATCCTGGCACTCTTTTGCATTCAGCCCCAAACCATCTTTTAGCAGGTGATAAGCCTCACAGATCAGCTGCATATCGCCGTATTCAATGCCGTTATGCACCATCTTGACGTAGTGCCCAGCACCGTTATCTCCAACCCAATCACAGCAAGGCTCCTTATCGGCCTTAGCAGCTATTGCCTGAAAAATCAGCTTCAATTGTTCCCAAGCCTTAATATGCCCTCCAGGCATAATAGAAGGGCCGTGACGCGCCCCTTCCTCACCGCCAGAAATCCCTGCTCCGAGGTAAAGAATCCCTTTATCGGCAAGCATTAAGGCTCTGCGGTTGCTGTCTGTAAAAAGACTATTGCCCCCATCAATTATAATGTCCCCTTTTTCGAGCAAAGGTACACATTGTGCAATAAAGCTATCGACAGCAGCTCCTGCCTGAACCATGAACATCACTTTACGAGGTTTTTTGAGTTTTTGAATGAATTCTTTGAGCGAATGGGCGCCAACGACTTTTGTCCCTTTTGCTGTTCCATTAAGAAAGTCGTCCACCTTTGAAGTTGTGCGGTTAAAAACCACAACGCGGAACCCATTATCGTTCATGTTGAGCACAAGATTTTGCCCCATGACAGCTAAGCCTATCAATCCAATATCTGCCAATCCAATATCTGCGTCTGCGTTTGACATGCGCTTTCCCCCTTATCGTTTTATGTTTCGGCTGATGTGTCTTTGAATCGCAATATAATATTAAAAAACATAATGCACAATGGCGGAACGCAGAAAATTAAAGAGAAAGAAATTGAAGGAAAAGCCATAGGGGAGCTAATCTACTTAGCACGACGTCCTCGTAGCTCAGTTGGATAGAGCGGTCGCCTCCTAAGCGGCAGGTCGCGCGTTCAATTCGCGCCGTGGACATTTTCTTTCAAAGATAGAAGGCAATTTTGCCCTTCTATCTTTGGAAGTAGCGATTAATGCCGTTTGCAATTCCAAGAGCCAAATTATCCAAATATTGCGGGTCCTTTAAACGGGCGCGCTCTTGATGGTTAGTCAAAAAGCCCCCTTCAACAAGAATTGCTGGCATCGTCGCTTTGGCAATCACCTGAAATCCTGCACTTCGCACGCCACGAGATGCCGCTTTAGTATTGCTTACAACTTGATTGCAAACATCTGTGGCAAGTGCTTTTGAAGAGGCTGTACGTTTAGCATTCGCTTTAGAATCATGATAGTAAACTTCAATCCCTTGCGCTTTCGGGTTTGACGAAGAGTTGTAATGCAAGCTGACAAAGATATGCCCTTTGCTTTTCTCGGCTATTTTTATCCGAGCGGGAAGGGAAAGGTTGTGATCCTTCTCTCTTGTCATCACAATCGTATAACCCATCTCTTCTAAATGCTTTTTCAAGAAGAACGCTGTGCTAAGAGTCATGTGCTTTTCTTGGTAGTTGAAAATTTGACAGCGAGCGCCTTGAGCTTTTCCTCCGTGACCTGGATCTAAAATAACAATGAACCCATTCTTAGCTGTCTGCGATTGCACGCCAATTCCTGGCCCCTTTCCATGACGGGCACACCCTGTAGCAAGCAAAGCCAGGCAAATAACTAACCACGTGATCCTTCTCATTTTACCGCCCCTTACTTCGCATTTAGGAGATCAGCCGCAACTTGGCGGTCATCAAATTCTACTGTCTTGCGAGCAAATATTTGATATGTTTCGTGCCCTTTTCCTGCAATCAATACCATGTCATTAGCTGTTGCATGTGACAAAGCTTTTTCAATTGCTTGGCGACGATCGATCTCCACAATATACTTAGAAGAATCGGTAAACCCTTTTAAAATCTCATGAATGATATCTGAAGGATCTTCGCTACGAGGATTGTCCGACGTGACAATCGATAGATCTGAAAGCCTCTGGCATACTTTCGCCATCTCTTTCCGTTTAGAAGGGTCGCGATCCCCACCACAACCAAAAACAGTAATGATCTTCCCTTTATGAACCTCTTGCAAGCACTGCAAAACATTCTCGAGGGCATCTGGAGTATGTGCGTAGTCAACAAACACGCTACACCCACGCGGATTAGAAACGGCTTCAAGGCGCCCTGGAGCCGTTTTAAAAGGCGCTATAATCGAGGCAATCTGTTCCAAGGAGATGCCCCGTACCAAGCCAACAGCCGTTGCCGCAAGGCAATTGTAGACATTAAACTTACCGATAAGCTTCCAAGCAAAACGAACTGTCTGCCCTTCATAGGTAACATCAAACTGCGTCCCCTGCCGGCTTAAAACGATGTTAGTTGCTCGTAAATGGGCTTTAGGACTTGTTCCGTAGGTGAGAATCTTTGTCTGGCAATTAGCCATAACCTTTTCATGCCAAGGGTCATCGATATTGATGACCGCGCACTTAGGGAAGGTTGCTATCTTTTTTTTCCTGACTCCATCATCTTGCCCTAAGTGAAGGTCGTTAAATAACTTAGCCTTCGCTTCGCAGTAATTTTCCATTGTCTTGTGATAGTCGAGATGATCAAGAGAAAGATTCGTGAAAATAGCCACATCATAGTCGATATGACGAACGCGCCCTTGAATAAGCCCGTGAGAGGTAACCTCCATTACAGCTGCAAGGCAATTGCTGGTAACCATATCGCGTAAGAGTTTCTGATTTAAGATCACATCCGGGGTTGTTCTGCTTGCTTCATAGTAGTGATTACCTACGCAATACTGAATCGTACTAATGAGCCCGCACCGGAGGTTCAGAGAGTCTAGAAGATGCTTTATAATATACGCAGAAGTCGTCTTGCCATTAGTGCCGGTTATTCCAACTGTGAAAAGTTCATCACTTGGGAATTGGTAGTACGTGGCCGCAACATCAGCCTCAATAGAAGCGACATCATGATGGATGACTTGAACAACGTTAAGAAAAGGGTCTAAAAAGTTGGTGAGAACAGCAACGGCTCCGGCGGAAATCGCCTCTGCAATAAAACGGTTTCCATCATAGGCGGCGCCATGTTTTGCAATAAAAAGATTCCCGGGAGACACTGCTTTGGAATGAGAACAAATACCTGTAATCTCAACTTCTCGAGATCCTTTGATCTGATTAACAGGGATGGTTTTGAAGAGTTTTTTTAGTTTCATAGGAGTATATAATCATTAATTTTTCGGTAAGGTCTAGGAAATCTTGGGGACTTTTCCATCCAACTTAACTTATCTAAAAACGTGTATTCTACTACAGAATTTAAAGCAAAAAGAAGGAAACACTTCAACAGGGCCCTTATCAACCGTGAATTGTCAATCTCAAACAAGCCCGCTTAGATTTCTGCTCTCACATAAAGGCAAGAGTAAACATCTATGTATCTGTGTTTCAGAAAACCCATTATCCTGTTTTTATCCTGACAGCCGAAGGTTGATCCTGCCCATCCTGTTCTTGTGTTTTTCTTTTTGTGTTTTCTATTTTCTCTATGTGTGGTGTTATTTGTTACCACCATTCCACTGCTCATACAATGCATTCAATACTTTTGCTTCAGGCGCCCAATCGGCTTTTAGCGGGTCATACCGAGGATCCCCAGACGGATAGCCACAAGGGTCATCAGGTGTTACCCCTAAATACTCTAAAGAGCGCTGGGCAATACGCTGAAATACAGGCGCCGCACACTGGCCGCCATAGTAGTTATTACCCACACCAGGGATATAGTAAGGATCGGGTTCATCAATCGCAACAAGCACGAGAAATCTAGGATTGCTTACAGGAGTAAACCCTTGAAAAGTCGCCAGATATTTTTTCTGCGAATAGATCCCATTAATAAGCTTGCGCGCTGTAGAGGTTTTACCCGCTTCAGTATAGCCCCAAATATTAGCCCGGGGCGCCGTCCCACCGTCCTTAGTTGTGTACTTCATGGCGGGGACAACCGTGTCTACAATATTACGAGGGACAACCCGTGGAAATGACTGGATATGTTTGGGCGTCGTATTATCTACAAGAATCTCTTCTGTCCCATCTAAATGGGTTTTAACAATCTTTCGAATAAGCGTGGGCTGAACAAAGAACCCTCCATTCACCAAAACAGAATAGGCGCGAAGCATCTGAATGCTGTTTGCTTGAATATTGTATCCCATAGCCAGCGAATATGGCGTGGCAAGTGACCATTCTAGACCTCCGTTAGGATGCACCTTTCCAGGGGTCGGTAAAAGGCCTGGGCTCTCTCCGGGAAGTTCTATATTCGTCTTTATTCCAAAGCCAAAAAGATTCTGTAAATGGGCTCGATACCAACCATTTCCTTGCGTGCTCACAACGCGGTCAATCACCCTTCCCACATAGATGTTCGATGACCTTTGAAGAGCCATGTACATGTTGAGGTAATGGGACTTGTGTGTATCTGCAAGAAGCGTGCGCCTTCCTGGAAACTTGCCACTGCTCACATCAATTTTTTCTGTTGGGTTAAATACAGGCTTTTTCCCTTCAGAGACAAGCTCCTCGTTTGCAGTTAAGCAAATTGTCATTGTGAGAGGCTTCATTACAGAGCCAGGCTCGTAGGCATCCGTTACAGCCCTAACCTTGGTGTAGTTAATCTTGACTGGATCATTGAAGTAATCAGCATAATCTGCAGGATTAAAGAAAGGGTACTGTGCAAGAGCGAGAATCTCTCCTGTAAATGGGTCGATCATCACCACCCACCCTTCTTTAGCTCGCCCTTTTAAAATACCCCGCTCAAGTTCCTCTTCAGCAATTGCCTGGAGGTTATGATTGATCGTCAAATAGATATCAGCGCCATTTTCTGGGGCCTCAATAATCGTCCCCATATCTAAGAGACTATGAAGAGACCTTGTCAAGCGCCGCTTCCCTTGCTTTCCTTTGAGATAGTTGTTGAAATAAGCCTCTAGACCACCTGTAGGCACTCCCTGCTTTGTCACTTCATCTTTAGTATCGCGAATAGTATGAAGTACCTGACCAAGAAGCCTGCCATAAGGGTATGAGCGCTGATAGTCATTTACAAAGAAGACCGCATTGCCTGCGATTTTACGCTGCCGCGCATAGGGAATCCACCATTCACGGAGGGCATCTCTCGTATCTCTATCAAGCCACATAGCAAGTTTACGTCTACGACTCTGCTTATAAAACTGCTCCTTAAATGCAACCTGTTCTTTCTCTTCCGAAAGTCCAAGAATTGCAATGAACTTCGTAGATATCTCACCTCGAAATTCTTCTGGTATGGAGCCCGGATCAATAAAAAGATGGAACTTTAGAACATCAACAACAAGAGGACGTGGTGACTCGGGGTGCCCCCCTTTAATAGATGTGTTCGAATAAAAAGTCCCTCGTAGAAAAGGCTCTGCGATAATAATTTCGTGCTGCCCTTGGGCAACTCTTGTCCACTTATCCCCTTCAAGAATTTGGATTCTGTAAAACTGGATAATAAGGAGTGAAAAAAGAAAAAACATCCCCACAGAAATGATGGTAAGTCGCTTTCTATCAATAGGTCCTATGGTATAGTGAGAAGGGGGGCGGTTCATTTGTCGCGCTTCCCTCTGGCAATTGCTTTTTCTCTGGAAGGGCCTTTTGGGCGTTCTTGAGCTGCAACGAGCTGCTCTTCAGATAGGGGCATTTCTAGAGCGATTCCCTCTGGGAGCATCACAACATCTTTGAGAAGCGGGTATTTGAGGTAGCCGAACTCTGGGTGGCGGGCAAGCTCCATAAGGTGAGCAGGGCTTTTAAAACGGTCCACTTCATACTGCAGGCGGATGTTCTCTTCCTGCAGTGCTTTTACCTTCTTATTCAATACTGGGAGGGCAATGCGCATTTCTGTAAGCTCATTTTGCTTATCCATATAGGCGTAGAGACACAAACTAAAGGCGAATAGACAAGCAAATAAACGAATGATTCGCGGGATGTTCATTGGCCCCTCAAGATTTCTTGATATCTATACTCCGCTTAGCTGAAAATGGAAGTTTGGGCTAGCGCGAAAGCTCCCGCGGCTGAACGATGGCAAGCGCCTTAGTATTAGAAATACAACGGGCACTTGCGATCGTTCAGCCCCGGGGCTTTGGCGCTAGCCCAAACTTCCATTTTCAGCTAAGCGGAGTATATACTTTTTCCACAAATCGCATTTTAGCGCTACGACTTCGGGGATTTGCCTCAACTTCTTCATCACTTGCTTCAACTGGTTTTTTAGTTAGGACCTGCACTGTTGGAGTTTTCTCTGCGAACATTCCAAAATGACCCACTGTATCCCACTTGTCGCTTGCTGCGTGACGAAAGGCGTGTTTTACGATTCGATCTTCCAAACTATGGAAAGTAATGATCCCCATACGTCCACCAACACGGAGAAGATCTATTGCCGCAGGGATGACCTGGCGAAGAACTTCTAGTTCATCATTTACAGCAATGCGAAGCGCTTGAAACAGCAGCGTTGCTGGGTGAATAGACTTCTTAGTACGCGGCCTAAGGACGGGTTGAAGGGCCGCAACTAAGGCCGTTGTCGTTGTGATCCGCCCAGATTTTCTTATGTCGACAAGGTAACGGGCAATATTACGCCAATGATCCATCTCGCCATAATCACGAAAAACGATAGCGAGCTCCTGCTCTGTCCAAGTGTTAATGATCTCCTCTGCAGTAAGAGAGGCTGCAGGGTCCATTCTCATGTCAAGAGGCCCCTCTTTTGAAAAACTAAACCCCTTTTCGGCTCTATCAAGCTGCATGGAAGAAACACCAATATCGAGGAAGAGGCCATCGATATTCGTGAGTTTCTGCTCCTTAAGAATGCGCGGAAGATCGGCGAAATTGCCAGCAACACTCCTAAATTTAGAACCATATTTAGCAAGGCGAGCCCCTGCGATCTCGCGGGCAAGAGGGTCTTGATCAATCCCTAAAAGAAGCTCGATCTCTGGATGAGCTTCAAGCATTGCCTCTGCATGGCCACCAGCACCGAGAGTTCCATCGACAAAAACCTTTACTGTAGCGTTCTCAAAAAACGACAAGTATTCAGAAACAAGAATAGAGCGGTGAGGGGCAGAAGATGCAGTCATGTACATGGAAAATAAAAGGTAATAAAAAGATTAGCAAAACATCCTTAATATCACATAACGCCCTTGACAGGGAAGCGCTTAAATAGGAACAGGCAAGGCATTGCTCGCATAATTGCAATTGCAGCCTTACAGGCTACATGGGATATATTCGCTTATACCGAGGGCGGTGCCCTGGGCTGTTTGCATTTTCAGCCTTTCAGGCTGAGACTTTATGCGAAAAGCTTTAACTAGCAGAAAACCACCTCAGTTTCTCAAATTCAGCCTAAAGGGCTGAAAATGCAAACAGCCCAGGGCACCCGCCCTGGGTTTAAGCGAATATATTTTACGCAGCCTGTAAGGTTGCAATAGTTATGCAACCATGCCAATAGAAAGCACGGATCTGGTTACCTTCCTGCAAGGGCAGCCATTTTGCTTAACCCTCTGTGATTTGAAAAAAAATATTTGAAGAAATTATTTAAAAGCTCTAAAATAACGATAAGAGACGGCTCTACCTAAAACGAGGCTTTTTTATGAGCACAATCGATAAGCTACCGTTCGATGCTAACATCAGCTACGCTAACCGCGATAAAGGGCAAAAAGATTATGAGCAGCAGCTCAAAATTCCCAGAGGAATGGGAAACACTGAAGCCGGAATCCCACCTCAAGTCTCTTCTCAAAGCCTCGTTGCTCAAGAGCCCCTCATTGTTCAACTCTTAGAGATCAATAAAAAAGTAAGATGGTCGGCCCTAGAAGCTCCTCCTGGAATAGACACACTCCGCTATATTCATAGTAGAGACGAAGACTCCCTTGCAGCCGATATCTCAACTCTTGAAACTATAGGAGCGCATCTACTCGCAAACCTTCCCTCTACAGGAACGCTTCGCGTTCGTCAAATTCGAAAAGAAGCAGAATCAGAGCGCCAAGATCTCATCGCTGCCTGCCGTCAAAACAGCCACGTGAACAAAGAAATTCAGTATGTTACGAACCAGATGGGCAGCCTACTAGGAGGTTAAGCGATGAGTCACATTAACTGGAAAGAGATGCTCGGATGGAACCAAGATGTCATCAATAACCTTCGCTACACAGGTTATATTTTTATGAAAGAAGGGCAATATAACAGTGCACTAATCTATTTTCGCGCGCTTGTTGCATTGCACTCAAACAACCCCTACGACTTGCAAACCTTAGGGGGCCTCCTGCTTGAGATTGGAAATGCAACAGATTCGATTAAATATCTAAACAGGGCCTTAAAGATTGCTCCAGATCATGGCCCAACTAGCCTTAACCGCGCCAAAGCCCTTCTGATGCTAGGTTATAAAAAAGAGGCCCTTGCTGTTGCACAAGTCTTAGAAAATAATTCTAATATGTTCGTGGCAAACGGCGCTACCGCCCTCCGCCTTGCCTTTAAATAGATTTAGTAACAGTTCACATACCCAGAGCGACTTTATCAAGAAAGATTTGACGCTTATAGGGGGGTGTTTTGGCAGCCTTACGATTGAAGTGGCATTACCCGCTTTTCTCCCTCTCTATTTTCTCTCACGTTCTCTGTGTTTCAAAAATATTAATACCAGTTTTTTTTTAACCACAGAGGCGTGAGAGAACGTGAGAGAACATACAAAAAAGTTTGTAACAGTTCACATGCACCGACGAAGGAGGGGAATGTGAACTGTTACTATTTGTTTTGAAAGAAAGCCTAAAGTCGAGACAGAGAACGTGAGAGAAAATAGAGAGGGAGGAAAGCGGGCACTGCCACTTCAATCGTAAGGCTGCCAAAACACCCCCTATAAGCGTCAAATATTTCTTGATAAAATCGCCCTATCTCTCAGGAGTTAAAAAATAAATATTTAGTGGGAGCTGCTGGACGGCAATCCTTTAATTGCTACGGGCTTCTTCTCTTTTTTTCTTTCGCGCTAGCCCAAATTCCCGTTTTCAACTACGAGGAGTATATTTTCTGATAAACCTTCCAGTTTGGCTATTTGCCGAAGATGGCAGAGCCGATGCGGAGAATGGTCGCCCCTTCAGCAATCGCGTGGTGGTAGTCGTTGGACATCCCCATAGAAAGGTGGCAAAGAGAGATATTCTCCCCTGCCATTTGCTGAAGCTTGTCTCTTAATTCGCGAAGACCTGCAAACGCTTTTCGAATGACCCCTTCGTCGTCAGTCAAAGGAGCCATAGTCATTAACCCCTGAATCTCAATGCCAGGGAGCAGTACCACACGCTCAAAAGAGCGGATCCACTCCTCAGGAGAAAGGCCTTGCTTAGAAGCCTCACCAGAGACGTTTACCTGCAGAAGAACAGGCGTCACGTGGCCGCCTGACTTGCCGCGAAGGGCAATCGTTTCGGCTAGCTGCGGGTCATCTATGGAATGAACAAGGGCAAACTTGCCAAGAACTTTATTGATCTTTTTAGTTTGAAGCATTCCAATGAAGTGCCAAAAGACGCCTGGAAGAGTCACTGATATTTTATCTAGAGCATCTAAAACGCGGTTCTCTCCAAAATGGCGGCACCCACCCTCATAAGCCTCAAGGATCTCTTTGGGAGATCTGTTTTTGCTCACCGCTACAAGAGTAATCTCCTTTGGATTGCGGTCAGCCGCAAGTGCAATTTCGTTAATTCTTTCTTTTAATTGTAGCAGGCGAGAAGCTATGTCGCTGCAACTATTTGTCATGACCATTCCTTCATACTTTCAGATCGCAGCGCCTTTGGAGGCGATAGAATTTCGAACATAACTACCATATCTCGCTTTGTTTCAAGAGAACGTAGCCGCTGTGAAATGCGCGCAGCTGTACTCTCTTCCACAGTTGTTATTAAACGACTTTTTGTTGGATGATTAGTTGGTAAATGATTTGTAATTGGAGAATAGGTGTCTAGGCGAGAGCGGAAGTGCTCGTCGTTAGCAAGGAGTGGTTTTTGTATCCGCTCACTAGCCTGCTCTCTAGAGATTTCGTTAGCCAATGGTTTCGGGGCTCTCTTTTTGAAGACGGGAGGAAGCGCCGGCATCGAGGGCTGAGGTTTCTCTTCAGGAACCTCCAGGCCCATCGACGACATAAATTCTTTGAACGCATCTTCTTTTGGATCCCGATTCAGCCCTTGGGGGTCTTTCTTCTTGGCCTGCTTTTCTATCCACGACTTAATGGCAGGGAAAAACAGAAACAGGGCGACAACTATAAAACCTATAACGTCTGTGAATTCCATCTTTTCCCCTCGACTTACTTAGCCAATCTTAACTTAGCCAATTTTATTTTTCAGCTTTTCCTCCACCTTCTTCTTCTGGAGGAGAGGCAATTGACCCGCGCATCTGAGTGTCTGATTGGATATTTTTTAGCCGGTAATAATCCATAATGCCAAGATTTCCTTTTTGGAAGGCTTCTGAAATAGCCTTAGGGATCATTGCTTCTACCTCAACAACCTTTGCCTGCATCAATTTGACTATCGCCTTGTTCTCTTGCTCTTGTGCAGCAGCCATTGCACGCTTCCCTTCAGCAGCCGCTTGAGCGATCCGCTTGTCAGACTCAGCTCTCTCGGCGCGAAGTCTAGCACCGATGTTCTCACCAACGCGAATCTCTGAAATATCAATCGAAAGGATCTTAAAAGCAGTTGAAGCGTCAAGCCCTCTATCAAGAGCTACCTTAGAAATGCGCTGAGGGGCGCTGAGAATGTCTGAGTATGTGTCTGAAGAGCCGATAGCACTAATCATCGCCTCAACCACACGGGCGGTAATGGTCTCTTCTGTAGCTCCTCCTACCAGCTGCGGAAGGTTTGTTCGAACAGTCACCCTAGCTCTGCAAAGGAGCTGGACCCCATCTTTAGCAACTGCACTCGCATGGTCACCGCTCTTCGAAGGACAATCAATGACCTTTGGGTTTACAGAAGTACGTACAGCATCAAGAATATCGCGCCCAGCAAGGTCAATGGCTGTAGCCTGTTTCCACGTAAGAGCGATGTTCGCCTTATCAGCAGCAATCATGGCCCGGACAACATCCAAAACGTTACCCCCGGCAAGAAAGTGTGTTTCTAGGTCAGAAACAAGAATGTCTTTCAGCCCTGCTTTGTAGGAGTTAATGCATGCATTAACAATTACCGTTGGGGGGATCTTTCTGAGGCTCATCCCAATGATGTTGAATAGCGCAATCGGAGTCCCTGAAACAAATGCCTGAAACCACAAACTGATGAACTTCATCATGATCGTAAGCAAAATGATAACGAGAATTGCCGCAACGACAATTCCAAAATAGGCTTCTGTAGAGAATTCAATAGCCGCAAGCAATGGGTTAATCATTTAATTTTTCCTTATATTGTCTTGTGTTCTTTTGACGATAAGATGTGCACCTTCGCCACTTACGACGGTCACCTCTGAGTCTTTTTCGATGTATCCAGTTTGAGCTACAGCCTGAAGTCTCTTCCCTTCGACAGTGATGTGGCCAGAAGGTCTTAAGTCGGTAAATGCTGTCCCCTTTTTTCCAATAAGCTCTACAGGAAACTCTGACGCCCGGTACCCTGCTTGATCGGTCGGAAGATAAAATCCCTCGTTAGCTTTGCCCCTAGAAATAAGCTTTAGGGCAAGAGCAATCGTCCCCCCCACCAAAGCTGCAACAACAAAAATAGCGAGCACAGCAAGCCATGATGAGTCAGTTTTCATGATAAAAAAGGCAATGCTCAGCAAAAGCAGGATAGACCCTACAATTGCCATAACGCCTCCTGGGAGATAAAACTCCAGGAAGACCATCACAAGGCCAAATAGCAGTAATAATAAAATAATGGTCATTTAGTTTTCTTGCTTGCCGTTTTTTTAGTTTCCACCTTGTCAACGATGATTTTGTTACCTTCAACCTCAACAACAACGATACTGGAGTGCTGTTCAATGAAGTGCCCCTGGCTAAGGGCATCGTAGGGAATACCGTTGAGAAGTACTGTACCAGCAGGGCGCATAGTAGTCACGGCTTCTCCACAAGCACCAACCGCCGGACGTAGAGCTTGAGGCTCAAAGCCGACAGTATATCCTTGTGACGACTCTTCTGAACCATGTAGCACGAGCCGGTTAAAGAGCGTTGCCTTTGGCATAACAAATTTTGCGAGGAATGCAATGATGAGCATCGCTACGATGATCGTTCCGCAAAGCCAGGCGAGGCGCTGTAAAACCGCTTCGCCCGCAGCATTCATGTTCCCCGTATCCACCTCAAAAGTGACTAAGGAAATTGCAGGAAGAAGCATCCCTATTAAACCAACAAGAGCCAAAAGAATCCCAATCACGCCCGGGATCCCAAAACCTGGAAAGACAAACAGCTCAATGGCTATAAGCACAATCCCAAGACCGAGCAACGCAATTTCAAGCCAGTTAACAGCTTCAAGAGAAAAACTCGAAAGAACGATCAAGAAAAGGCAGATAAGCGCCCCCGTGCCTGGCAATCCAAAACCTGGATGGTTGAACTCTAAGTAAAATCCTATAATAAGCCCCAAAAAGAGAAGGGAGGCTATCGCAGGGGTTGCAAGAATTGCAAAGAAATGTTCACGCCATGTCATCTGGTAAGAATCAACTATCGCATTTGGAATAGCCTCGAAGAATGGCTCGGTGAAAAGAAGCTCTTTAGACGCTGGCCAGCGCCCCGTTCGCTCCTCTTCTGGAGAAATTAACGCAAGCGACTGCGGGTCCAACAATATATCCGCAACGCCCAGTTCTTTCATGAGCTCAGCAGTGAGTGTTAGAAGCTTCCCTTTTGGATTAATGACCCTGTCAGGATTTGGGCCCGTGAGATTCAACTGCGAGTCGTTGTCGAGTTTAACGATTTTTCCATGACGAAGCACCAGGAGAACATCCTTGTCTACCATCGCTTCTGCAATAAGCGGATCCCTCCCAAAAAAATTAGCGCGATTGGCAAAATCTGTCCGCATCGCAGAGTTTATTTTCTCCGGAGCTTCTTTCATCTCCCCTTCCTGACTAAACGTTACTGGCTCAGCAGCGCCCATGCTGGCATCTTTTGCAATCGCTATGAACCTGCAAGAGTAGGCAAGCATCGCCCCTGCAGAGATGGCCCAATTGTTAACAAAAGCCACGACCGGGATGTGGTGCTGCGTGTCCATCTCTTTAAGAGCGTCCGAAATCTGCTGGGCAGCAAAGACCTCTCCGCCTGGCGTGTTTAGTTCAAGAATAATAAAAGAGGGCTTTAGCTCCTTGTAGTAATCGAGAGCTGTTTTGACATAGATCCATGTTGACTGACTAATAGGGACATCTTTAGGAAGGAGAAGGTGACCTACGTAGTTAGCCCCTTCGTCCTTAAAAATAATATGCTCTTTGAGCTGTGCCTGCAGCGCTGCAGGGGCCACCTCGAGCGGATATAAACCCTCTCCGGCGTGTGCAAGCGAGCCTCCACACAATGCGAACATAATGAAGCATAGCTGCAATAGACGAAGGAGTTTGGGGGCTAAAGCTTTATTCATTCAATCCTTGAAGGAGTTTCTTACTTATTAAGGCCTTTACGCAGTGAGCCTTTGAATTTTAATAACTATTTACGCACCTTCGTGCCTGCCAACGTTTAACCCAGTGCCGCTTAAGACGCATACGTATGCTTGCTGAGGTTCAGTGGACTCGACATGTCGAGTCCTAACAAAGCTAGGACAGGTCCCAGCACTCCAAAGAGCATCGCTAACGCTCGCTCCGAATATTTTAACCAAAAGACAAATTGCTTATCTCTCAACCAACGGTTAAATAGTTACACTTAATTAAACTCACATATTTACTTGAAAAAGAATTTTATAAGCTACTAATAAACTCTAGCATAAGATCACGCGTCTGCTCAAGATGCTCTGCAGTATGAGCGCTAGAAACAAACGACGCTTCATACTGAGAAGGGGCAATATAGACCCCATGATCAAACATAAATCGGAAGAACTTAACAAAACAAGCGGCGTCAAGCTGGTGACAATCTTCCATGCACGTGATGCGAGTAGCCCCAAAAAAGAGCGTGTACATAGACCCTACCTGCTGAATGCACGCCTTTAGCCCCTTCTTTTCAATTGCCTCTCGAACAGGGCGCGTAATCACATTTGTCTTATTCTCAAGGTCTGGGTAAAAATTTAGCTGTCCTTCAATTAACTTAAGCGTCTGGTACCCCGCAACCATTGCCATAGGGTTTCCAGAAAGCGTTCCTGCTTGATAAACCCTCCCAAGCGGAGCCAAGTGATCCATAATCCGTGCAGCTCCGCCAAAAGCCGCCGCCGGAAAGCCGCCACCTACTATTTTGCCTAAGCACTTCATGTCAGGCTGAATCCCGTAAAGATCTTGCGCCCCTTTTTTGCTCACACGGAAGCCATTGATGACTTCATCAAAAATAAGAAGGGCCCCAATTTTGGTCGTCTCATCGCGGAGCATTTGAACAAACTCCTGAGAAGCGGGCGTAACGCCCATATTCCCAGCAATAGGTTCAAGTATCACTCCGGCAATTTTATTGCTATTACGAGGGTCTCGAAGAAAATCCCTGCAGGCCTTTACGTCATTATACGGAAGACTTGCCGTAGAACGCACCATGTCAGATGGGATTCCTTGAGAAGAAAAGTCACTAAGATGAGCCACTCCAGAGCCTGCCTTGACCAAGAAATGGTCAGCATGGCCGTGATAGTTGCCGTTAAATTTCACAATCACTTCTCTTCCCGTACACCCGCGAGCAAGCCGGACAGCTGACATCGTAGCTTCGGTCCCTGAGGAGACAAAGCGTATCTTCTCTATGCCATCCATCATATTCACAACTTGCCGGGCAAGACGCTCTTCTACCTGACTTGTGATTCCATAAGTAGTCCCCTTCCATAGCTGCTCTTGAACAGCTGTTAGAATTGCAGGGTGGGCGTGGCCGTGGATGAGAGCCCCCCACGAACCGCAGTAATCAATGTAGGTGAGCCCGTCGACATCAGTAATCGTATCTCCTTTAGCCTCAGCAATAACAAGCGGGTCCATGTCGAGCCCTGGGAAAGCGCGCACAGGGGAGTTAACGCCGCCAGGGATTACCTCACAAAGCAGGCGGAAGACCTCGACGCTTTTAGGGCGAAAGGAAGGGCCGCATCGCGCTTTTTGCTGAACTTTCTGAGAACCTTTTACGTCTGATAATTTTATTGCCGTCACGGTGGCTCCTTAAATAGCATAAATTTTGCAAGACCAGTATGATGGCCACAATACCATTTTCAAGCAATGAGATGAAATATGCCATTTACGATAGGGGGAGAGTGGATCGCGCCCCAAGGATCTAACCAAGGATCTAAAGAGGGAGCAAAGCCAGACCCCTCCAAACCAGTTAAAGTGAGACGAGAAAGACGCGGAAATAATAGGGTGACTATTGTTGTAAACACCCCAGGTCCTGATGAGAAAAGGACAGCCCTAGCCGCCCTTCTGAAAAAGAAATGTGGCTGTGGTGGCACCCTCAAAGGAGATGTCATCGAAATTCAAGGTGACAAAGTAGAAATGATAAAAACCCTTCTGCTGGCCGAAGGGATTAAGTCACAATAAAAATAGCGTAAAAACAACCATTTCAAGGATATACTCCTCTTACCTGAAAACGGGGCTTTGGCGCCGTCCAAATTCCCGTTTTCAGCCAAGAGGAGTATATGATGAGCCACAAGTTACAAAAGATCGAAACAGAAAAAGCGCCAGAAGCAATCGGCCCCTATTCTCAAGCCGTTTCAAGCGGACAAATAGTATTTCTTTCAGGCCAACTCCCCATAGACCCTCAAACGGGAAAGCTTATTCAAGGCGATATCAAAGCGCACACCAATCAAGTGCTCAGCAACCTTGAAGCGGTACTGAAAGCTGCAAACCTAAGCTTTGAACACATCGCTCGCATGGACGTTTTTCTTAAAAATCTTGATGATTTCGCTGCTATGAATGAAGAGATTGAAAAACGGCTTACACAGCCCGTCAAGCCTGCACGGCAAACGATTCAAGCCGCAAAACTCCCCTTAGATGCCATCGTAGAGATCTCTTGCATTGCCATACGCCCTTAAAAAAAAACCAATTAAGGATTACATGTTAAAACATTGGATTATTGCACTAGCAGCAGCCACCGCACTCCCTTCATTACTCATGGGACAGTCTTCGCAGGTGACCACACAGGCGGCTCCAACAGAATCTACAGCTAATGCAGAAGCGGAGAAAAAAGAGGCAGCTAAGAACGCTGACATCCCTGCAACACCTTCTACAACAACGCCTGCGATACCTAAATATCCAGACACAGGAGCGTCTACTCCTTACCCACTTCCAAGACCATCCGTCACAGGAATCAACAGCCCAGGAGCTCTGCAGCCTTACAGTGCCGAAACCTCTGTCACAGCCCCAAACGCTCTCGGCCCCATTGAGCAAGGCGCAGCACTCCCCTCTGTAACAGATCCGAACTATCAACCCTCTTTCTCTGGACAGTCCTCCATAACAGCCCCTCAGACCGAAGGCCCCGCCATCAAACCTCAAGAGCATGAGTTTTAGGGCGCGCTTTTTGAAACACAGAGAAAATATACTCCTCGTAGTTGAAAACGGGAACTTGGACGGCGCCAAAGCCCCGGGGC
>CAMCWV010000002.1 GCA_945882915.1 Waddlia chondrophila WSU 86-1044
CTCATCGAATAAGATCTAAAAATATAAAAAAATTTGACTTAAGAACGACTGCTAGGCAGTCGTTCTAGGGATGCAACAACTTTCGTTGTCACATCTACACAAGCTCTTTTTCAGAGCTGTCACATTGTCTCTCTATCACTGTCAAAACAACTCAGCAGGCTCTAAGACTCTGCTTTTTACTCTTCTCGTTCGCCGTACTTGCGGCTGTTATCGTTAAGAATGGCACCAATGTACATAAGATGCGGGATTTTGCGCAATCGCCTTTTGCAGAAAAAGAAAAATAATCCGCAAGTCCTAGATAATCAATAACAAACAAACGAATAAATACCGCAATAAATAGGAATAAAAACAGAAAACCAAAAGACCCCACAAACTAAAGGGGTCTAAACAAGACACGGGAAGAGCCCGCTTTAAGAAAACACAAACTTATTGCCTTCAAAGGGTTAGGTGTCATATCTACAAGGCAATTAAACCCATAATTTGTGATCTATACTCCTCGTAGATAAAAACGGAAACTTGGACGGCGCATAAAAGAAAATAAAGAGAAGAAGCCCGTAGCAATTAAAGGGTTGCCGTCTCCAGAAGGTAAACAGACCGCCTAAGGTCTGGGATCTAACCTGCCACCAAGCAAACGTTTGCTGTAGGCTTCGGTCTGAAATCCCAGACCGGGACGGTCTGGGTACCTTCTGGAGAGGGCAAGCGCTAAGGCCTCGGGGCTTTGGCGCCGTCCAAGTTCCCATTTTCAGCTACGAGGAGTATATAAGGAAGTGAGATGACAGTAATTTTAGAAGCCGCAAAACAATATAAGCAAAAGAGAGTCCTTGCCATCCTCCAACTTTGCGTGATTTTCACCTATATTGCCTGGAGCTGCTTACAACCCCCACTAGATGAATATGTCTCTCACCACTCAAAAGGAACCCTCTATAGGACACTTATAGGAAATAGCACGTACTTTAAGGAGCTGCCAGAAGAAAAACAGCTCTCTCTTATTAGTGACTACCAAGCACTGCAACACCCCCCCTCCTCCAACTTCCTAGAGAAAGCTTTAAACGCCACTCTAAATACGGGACAAATATTCCTTTTTGGGATCCCTCCCTTTATGCAAGCGTGGCTCTGCTTTTCCTTCGCCATCTGCCTCATGCTCCTCCTCGATATCGAAGGAGCCAGCGCCGCAGCTTGGGTTTTGCCCCTATTAGTCGTAGCTCACGCTCTAGTCAGTCAGCTCTATGGAGTGCCAGCTGAGCCAACTGCCGAAGAAAAGCTGTTTCCAACAGAGGCTTATATTGTCGAAAATTATCTAAAGAGCCCCCCTAGCGGAAGCGCAGCCGAGCATCGAGCGCTACTCATGAACGGCTGGCACAACTATTTAGCGGCCGAATGGGCGAAAGAGTCGCCCAGCAAAGAGTCGCCCAGCAAAGACCTTAAGATTCAGAGCGAGCAAGCCTCCCGCGGCGAATATGCCTTTAACCTTGCGCGGCTAGAAACCCTGACAACATCAAAGCAAGCAGCCCAAACCAGGCCGTTTCACATCCCACTCACCCCGTTACTCTTCTTTGCCCCCGGGTTTCTATGGAGCCTCTATTTCGCCTGGAAGCTGAGAAAGTAAACGCCTAAAGGCAGCTCCGAAGCCCAGACCAGAACGGCCCACGGCAGCTTCCGGCAAGGGCTGGCAATTAAAAATAATTTTTACAAATAATACTTTGCTTTTAATATACTCCTCGTAGCTGAAAATGGGAACTTGGACGGCGCTAAGGCCTCGGGGCTTTGGCGCCGTCCAAGTTCCCATTTTCAGCTACGAGGAGTATATTACGCTGTACTAGAGCCCGGCTTGGATGATATCGTGCATTTTGATGAGGCCAACAACCTTGCCAGCATCAACGACAGGAAGGATCATGACGGGATGCTTTTGATCTGCTTCCATAAGTTTTAAAGCGTCCCAAGCTCTTGCCTGGGAGGGAATTGACTTAGGAGCGCGGCTCATAAGGTCCTCTATTGGTTTATGGAGAACATCTGCCCCTTCTCTTTGAAGTGATCTGCGCAAGTCTCCATCTGTAAATATCCCCAAAAGCATCTGCTGCGCATCCACAACAATAAGACAGCCACATCGCTTGTCAGACAGCTCTACAAGGACGTTCACGAGTTGATCTGTCGGAGCGCAAAGCGGCACAGAATGCTCACCGAGCATAAGGTCTGCCACCTGCACAGAAGCGCGTCTGCCAATCCGCCCTCCAGGATGGTTAAGGGCATAATCGCTCAAGGCAAAGTTTTTCGACTTCATTAGCCCAACAGCTAAAACATCCCCAAAAATCAACTGAACGGCTGTCGATGTTGTAGGCGCAAGATCAAACGGACAAAGCTCCCTTTCTAAGGGGAGGTAAATGCTCATGTTAGCTGCCTTAACAAGGCGGCAAGAGGGGTTTGAAGTCACAGCAATAAGAAAGGCGCCTTTATTCCGAATGAACGGAACAAGATGAAGGAGCTCTTCGGTCTCCCCGCTTTTGCTAAGCATTACAAATACATCGGAAGAGGTGACAATCCCAAGGTCTCCGTGAAGCGCGTTTGTTGGAGAAACGTAATAGGCCTTTGTTCCTGTAGAAATCATTGTTACAGCGATTTTCTCTGCAATAATCCCACTTTTCCCAACGCCCGAAAAGAAGACAACACCCTTGCAACTAAGAAGCACCTGGAGGATTTCCTCCACAGCTTCCATGTTCAGGCGGTCAAAAAAATAATTTAGCTGCCCTTGCTGCTCTCGGAATAACTTGTCTAACACAGCTTTACCTCATTGATGTAATATACTTCGCTTAGCTGAAAACGGGAATTTGGGCTAAGAGGAGTATATCTAACTTAATACGGCAGCCAGTACAATGGCAATTGAAAAAAAACGTTGAGATCGGCACAATCCATAGCTATCAAGTTTTAGCCGGGGACACTTAAATGAACACTCCAATCACTGTAGCCTATGGCGATGGCATTGGCCCTGAAATCATGGAAGCAACACTCCAAATTCTCAAGAAAGCCGGCGCCCTCCTTGACGTCGAAAAAGTGGAGATTGGAGAAAAAGTCTACCTCACAGGCCATCCTACAGGCATTGAAGATTCAACGTGGAAATCGCTGCAGCGAACAAGAGTGTTCCTTAAAGCGCCCATTACCACCCCTCAAGGGGGCGGATTTAAAAGCCTAAACGTTACTGTACGGACAACCCTCGGACTCTACGCAAACGTTCGCCCCTGCGTTTCGTACTACCCCTTTGTCTCAACAAAGCACCCCAAAATGGATGTTGTCATTGTTAGAGAGAACGAAGAAGACCTCTATACAGGAATCGAATACCGCCAAACAGTAGGCGCATGCCAAGCTCTTAAGATGATCAGTCGGATGGGCTGCGAAAAAATTGTTCGCTACGCATTTGAATATGCACAGAAACACTCCAGAAAAAAGGTCACCTGCTTTACGAAAGATAACATCATGAAGATATCGGATGGACTCTTTCATAAAGTTTTTGACGAGATCGCCGCCGAATATCCCGATATTCAGAATGAACACTGGATTGTCGATATTGGCGCAGCAAAGCTTGCTGACACCCCCGAAGCGTTTGATGTCATTGTAATGCCCAACCTCTACGGAGACATCCTTTCTGATGTTGCTGCCCAAATTGCAGGCTCTGTCGGACTCGCGGGCTCAGCAAATATCGGCAAAGATGTCGCTATGTTCGAGGCTATTCACGGCTCTGCTCCACGTAGAGCTGGCCAAAACCTGGCTAACCCATCTGGGCTCTTACTTGCAGGAGTCATGATGTTAGACCACATTGGGCAGATCAAAGTTGCAAATAACGTCCACAACGCCTGGCTAAAAACGCTAGAAGATGGAATCCACACTTACGATGTTTTTAATGACACGGTAAGCAAGCAAAAAGTGGGAACAAAAGAGTTTGCTCAAGCGGTCATCCAAAGACTAGGCGAGCTCCCCTCTCAACTAAAAGCAATCACTCAAGATACCAGTCCCAAAGCTGGAGCTGCAAAGCCAGCTCCAAAATCCACCGCCCCTACCGAGAAAAAAGAGCTCGTCGGAGTCGATGTGTTTATGGACGCCTCCGATGCTGGGAAGCTGGAACGCGCGATGAGCGCCTTTAACAACACAGCCCTCAAGCTAACAATGATCAGCAATCGCGGTGTCCGAACATGGCCTAATGGTCAACCTGAAACTTCCTGCATCGATCAGTGGCGCTGCCGGTTTATCTCTCCGAGTGAAGGCGCCCCCGTCACGCACCAAGACATCGCAGGTCTACTGCACACAATAGCAAACACCAAGCTAGACTTCATTAAAACAGAAAACCTCTATACCTTCGATGGAAACCCCGGCTTCTCCCACATCAAAGGATAAAGCCAAAAAAAACAAGCTTTATCGTTTATTTCCCATTCTTTATAATCTTTAGCCTATGTCACAGCAAAAAGATTATTACATCCTTGCCTACTATAACTTCGTTCCTGTTGCCAACGCTCAGGAAGAGGTCAAACGTCACAAAGCGTTCTTTAAAGGGCGTGATGTTGCAGGTAGAATCTACATTTCAGACCAAGGAATTAACGGGCAAATGAGCGCTCATAAAGATGACGCTCTAGCTTACATGGATTGGCTACACGCCGATCCACGCTTTGCAGAAATGCCCTTCAAAATTCACTTCCACCACGAAAACGTCTTTGCAAAAATGACCGTTAAAGTGCGGCAGCAGCTTGTCGCTTTGGACGCCCCTGCTGATCTTAGCAAAGGAGGCGAGCACGTCTCCCCTAAGCGCTGGAAAGAAATGCTTGAGGAAAAAATCGATGAAGAAAAAAGCGGAAATAGTTCATTACAAGGCAAAAAAACGATCCTCATCGACACTCGAAATGCCTACGAATGGAAAATTGGAAGATTTCAGGGCGCTGAACTTCCCGACTTTGACACCTTCCGAGAATTCCCTGCTTACGCTCAAGAGCTTAAACAGCGGCTAGACCCTTCCAAGACAAAGGTTATGATGTACTGCACTGGAGGGATCCGTTGCGAGCTTTACTCTGCCCTCTTTAAAGAGCAGGGCTTTGAGAATGTTTACCAACTCGAAGGGGGCGTAATCAACTACGGCCTTCAAGAGGGAACCGCTCTTTGGGAAGGGAAGCTCTTTGTATTTGACGATAGGTTAGCAATTCCTATCAGCGATGAAGAAGGGATTGTCATTGGAAGATGTTTCCACTGCGAAGCTCCACATGATCACTACTATAACTGCGCAAATACCGACTGCAATGAGCTTTTTCTTTGCTGCCCTGAGTGTTTGCTAACCTACAAAGGGTGCTGCCAAGAATCGTGCACACATGCACCAAGAGTAAGGGAGCATCAGCCACAAGACCTCCACAAGCCCTTCCGAAAATGGCACCTCTACCGCAAACCTGCCGCCCCCTCCGAAAGCCTTGCAGACAAGTGCTAAAGCACAGAGTGAACGCCTTATCTCTGAGAGGCCTGCAATCATGGAAGAGAAGAGTAGGATTGGAGACTGGGAGATTGAAATCCTCTTTTGTCGCACTTCGAAGTTGAAAAGGCGGTATACTCCACGTAGCTAAAAATGGGAACTTAGACGGCGCCAAATTCCCGTTTTCAACTACGAGGAGTATACTCCACCGACTTAATAGTCGATAAAGTCTAAAATGACAGGCCGCTATGCGAGAACTTGCTTACACCATAGAAAAAAAAGAATCACTTAAGTGTGATGCGCTAACAATTGCCATTCACGAAGTTGAAAAGCAAAGCAGCGGCACTTTAGTGTGGAACGGGACGCATCGCAACCTCTACCAAGACGTTTTGCAAAGGCTAGCTACTGGAGCAGAGCAAAGCCTTATTACCCTCCTCGTCCAACATGAAATGCGTTTTTCTCGTGACCAAGGGCTCAGAACAAGCACTGAAACGGCCCCTTACAACAAAATCCACATCCCCTGGGCTCAATCTGTAGACGTTCTCAAGCGACTGGCCATTACAGGGAAACTCTACTTCAATAATAAACGGCTCGTCTGCGACTTCTTTGGGGACTATGCCCTTGAGTACGTAGCCACGCAAACCCCTGATGGTGGCCTTGCTATCGCCGGGATGATCACCTCCCCTAAAGAAAGCTGGGACATCCGCGAATGTGACTTCACAGGACAAGGCCCCCCACATTGGGTGATCAAAGGGATCTGCCTCAGAGTGTTAAAGGGGGGCCTTCACTGGAAGTGGATTCAACAAGTCTCTCAAGAAGCCCCCTTACTTTATACGCCAGCAAAAGTGCAGCAACTAATAGACACCCTTGAGGATAATGACGACTCTTCGGCACCAAAGCTCAAGATGGCCACCCCTTACCAAGAAGTTATCGCAAAAGCCCCAGAACCTTTTCCGATTTTAAAACTACACGATCGCTACGGAGCCTTTGCAACGCTGTGGATGGATTATGGAAGCGAAAGAACCCTCGACTTCCAAGGCCCTGAAAACACGGCGCCTAAAAGCACTAGAGCCCCCTACTGTAAAAGGCAACTCGAAGCAGAAAAAATATGGGAGAGCGACCTCCTTTCAACTGATTTCATTTCTAAAGTCGTCGGCAGCTCCAACTACTACTGCCCTGTTGATAAGGTTGCGAAAAGCTTAACTTTCCTTCTTGAAGTGGGCTGGAAAATCCTCGATTCAACAGGCCAGCAAGTCGTTCATTACACAAATACCTCTCTTGAACTTTCTAGCCAAAACGAACACGTCCTGGTCAAAGGGAAGGTCCATTACGGAGAGCACAATGCAAGCGTTGTTGATGTCGTAGGGGCCTTTAACCGTAGAGAATCCTTCATATCACTCGGCCAGGGGCGTGTAGGGCTTCTTTCAAGTGATTGGATCGAAAAAGAACTTTCGGGCCTTCTGGAGGGGGAAATTGTTTCTGACAGTGTCGCAATCAAAAAAAATCACCTTGGAACGCTCGGCGAGCTCTTCAAGTCCCCAAAAACGGTAGCTCTCGACAAAGAGGTCTTAGCGCTAAGACAGCAGCTTCAAAACTTCGAAGGCTTAACCGAAGCGCTTCCGGGAAAAGAGTTTTGTGGCCATCTGCGCCCCTACCAACAGCAAGGAGTTAATTGGATCCATTTTCTTTGGGAGTACCACTTCCACGGGATCCTCGCCGATGACATGGGCCTTGGAAAGACCGTGCAGGTGCTCGGCTTTCTTTCTCGCCTACCGGCAAATACCCTTTCTATTGTTGTCGTCCCAACTTCGTTACTTTTTAACTGGAAACAAGAGGTTGAACGGTTCCTTCCCGGCCACCCCATCTACATCCACCACGGCCCGCAGCGCGCAAGGACTGCGCAACAGCTCCCGCAAAGCGGCTTAATCCTCACATCGTACGGAGCGCTTAGACTTGACCAATCTGTACTCTCACAAATAAGCTTCCAGTGCATCTTCTTGGATGAAGCTCAAATCATTAAAAATCCAGATACACAGATCGCTCAAGCCGTCTACCGCCTAAAGGGAGGCTTGCGCCTTATTATCACTGGCACTCCAGTTGAAAATCACATGGAAGAGCTCTGGTCACACTTCCGCTTCCTAATGCCCGATCTTCTTGGAAGCAGAGAAGAGTTCCGCTCCCATATGGAAGCCTCTGCTGTCGACTCTCGCCACCTCCAAAAAATTAAAAAGCAAATCCGCCCTTTCCTTTTGCGAAGACGAAAAGAAGATGTCGCCAAGGACCTGCCAGAGAAAATCGAGCAGACTGTCTGGGTTGAAATGGAAGCTCCTCAACGCCATATTTACGAATCATTCCTAGCGGGAATTCGGAGCAACTTATTGCAAAAGGTTTCGCAAGATGGGGTCTCTAAACACCGGATGGAGGTGTTCGAGGCGATTCTCCGCCTCAGACAAATCTGCTGTCACCCGCTTCTTGTGGACCAAATAACAGACCAAGAAGCCGAGCCTTCAAGCGCGAAGTTTGAGCAACTTCTTGAAGACCTTGCCACTGTTGTAGAAGAAGGGAGAAAGGTTTTAGTCTATAGCCAGTTCACTTCGATGCTAAAGCTGATTGCCAAAGCAGTGAAAAAAAACGGATGGAAGCATTCTTATCTAGACGGCTCTACAACCAATCGTGAGCAGGTTGTAAACGTCTTTCAAGAAGACCCCTCCATTTCAATCTTCCTAATCAGCTTAAAAGCAGGGGGGGTTGGCCTAAACTTGACAGCTGCTGACTACGTCTTCCTTTACGACCCTTGGTGGAACGAGGCTGTGGAAGCCCAAGCAATTGGCAGGGCCCACCGAATTGGCCGGAAAGAAACAGTCATCGCTAAAAGATATTTGACGATAGAAAGTATTGAAGAGAAAATCATGCGGCTAAAGAGCGTAAAGCAAGCGCTGATCACAGGGCTTCTGGATGGCGAGGGGCAAGTGGAGTCGCTTACGGCCGCTGACCTGCAGTTCCTCCTCTCGTAAAAAATTAAAAACTCAAATGCCGCCTTGGGTAACGTGGGTACCCAGATTGAGCAGCTTGTCTTTAGTGGGTAACCAGGGCGTCCCGCCCTGGGATTTCAGAGTGAGTCTACAGCAAACATGCGCTTGGTGGCAGGTTAGATCCCAGACCAAAGTCTGCCCACGTTAT
This sequence comes from Waddlia chondrophila WSU 86-1044, assembly GCA_945882915.1. GTDB lineage: Bacteria > Chlamydiota > Chlamydiia > Chlamydiales > CAMCWV01 > CAMCWV01. The sequence goes on from CAMCWV010000002.1 coordinate 8,615, forward strand.
ACTGCTAGCGGGCAAGAGCGGGAGTGAGCTGGTTGACGTAGCATTTATAGCAGGCGGGAAAATATTTCTCTTCAGCGCCAAGGTCTACCCTAGGGCCGTCAACAGAAGCTACACCATTGGCATGCTTAAGGTTCATCGTAGCCTTGCGGTCACAAAAAGCGCAGGTCGTTTTGATCTCCTCAATGCTGTCAGCAAGCTCCATTAAGCGTCTAGAGCCTTCAAAAAAGTAGGAGCGAAAGTCCGTGCGAAGGCCGTAGCAAATCACAGGCACTCCTCTCTGAGAGCTAATTTGCCGAAGCTCATCCACGTGAGCAATAGACAAAAACTGCACTTCATCTACCAAAATACAATTCACCCCTTCGACATCAATATCTAAAAGGCGCGTATTTTGCCCCACAAGAACGTCAGCTGCAATCTCTAATCCCGCACGAGATTTAATGTTATCCACACCAAAGCGCACGTCCAAAGCAGGCTTCATTAAAATAACTTTCTTCCCTTGCTGACGGTAGTTATGTGCAACGGCAAGGAGGTTAAGGGTCTTAGCACTACTCACAGCGCCATGTCTAAAGTACAGTTTAGCCATTGGCCCCCTTTCTATCTTCCTTATCTTTGTCATCTTCATGCTTACATTGTCGTCGAACCGATCAACAGGGGCGATGTTTTTACAATTACCCTTATTGATTAAGTGTTTCCAACTGAGCGTCCATGCACTCTTTTCGCTGTTCGAGTCCTTTGATGGCATCTGCAGGAGTGTCAGAAGCTTTCATGTTTTTAATTTCCATGTCGATAGCAGCAAGCTCATCGCCTACTTGTTTGAGCTGACTTGTATGTATATTTTGCGCGTTATCAGGATGATTATTTAAAGCAGTTAGCTGAGGCTGTACGGCTTCAAGACGCTCCCTTAAAGCCACAAGATCAGTGTCTTTGCTATCTTTGCTGCCCAAAACAACAGCAGGAGGCGTACCTGCCAAAGAAACCGCGTTGTCTGGACCATGGCAGGCAGCGCAATTTGGCCCAGCACCATCTGCTGTATTGGCAATACCCGCAGTTGACAGCGTGAAAATAGCAAGAACAGTCAGAATAGAATATTGTTTTTTTCTAGCTAACATAGAAGTCCTCACATTTAAGAACAAGTGAGGTCATCATGCATATCCAGGTTTCTGGTGTCAATAGCGAGGAGCTCCCCGCTATTCTTCCTGGATCCCTTCTTCGATGATCTCGCGTGCGGCTTGCTTTACTGTTTCAAGTCCATTAGGAAAGCCCACTAATCTTAAAAGGGCATCCACATGTTTGATTTCAGCAAGTAGCTGGTCATTAGCGAATTCTAAATACGCAATTTTTTGTAGTACTTGTTTCTCGCTCATTGTCCCCCCCTGGTCAGGATGATGAACTAGCTTATGCTAGAATCGTGCCAGATTCCGGAGCGTCCAACACACACAGGAGAAAGAACAAAAACAGGGGGAAGAACAGGCTAAACAGGATAAGAAACCTAAATATTTAAGATAAAATTAAAGCCCAATGCTGCGAAAGTATTTATGATTTATCCTACTTTCTATCCTGTCGCCGTAGGCAATCCTGTTTATCCTGTTTTTTCTTCTGCTCTTTTTTATCTCTGATAGGCTTGCGGCCACCCCGTGACATTTAAACTAGAGATTGCTAAAGTCTTGATGTCGTGAGTTTTCAACCGAGTATCTGATACATGTTTAACTACAATCTCAAGCTAATCCGCAACTTTTCTATTATTGCGCATATTGACCATGGCAAATCAACAATTGCAGACCGCCTTCTGGAGCTGACGCACACCATTGCCGCTCGCGATATGCAGGCTCAGATTTTGGATAACATGGACCTTGAAAGAGAGCGTGGCATTACGATTAAAGCCCACCCAGTCACAATGCTTTACAAAGGAAAAGACGGCGAAACCTATCAAATTAATTTGATCGACACTCCTGGACACGTCGACTTTACCTACGAAGTCTCTAGATCACTTGCTGCCTGCGAAGGGGCTCTTCTCGTCGTGGACGCCGCCCAAGGCGTTCAATCCCAAACTCTTGCAAATGCCCACCTCGCTATTGAACGGAATTTAGAAATCGTTCCTATCATCAACAAAATTGACCTGCCAGCGGCAGATATTGAAGGAACAAAAAAGCAAATTGAAGAGATCCTGTGCATTGATGCCACTAACGCCATCGGTTGTTCGGCAAAACTTGGCATCGGCATTGACCAAATCCTTGAAAGAATCATCGAGCAAGTTCCCCCACCAAAAGAGCCCAAAGATGACCTTTTACGCGCTCTAATCTTCGACTCCCATTACGACGCTTACCGCGGAGTCATGGCCTACATTCGAGTCGTCAGCGGCGAGATCAGAAAAGGGACTCGCATTTTGATGATGGCATCAGGGATAAAATTCGAAGTTCTAGAGGTGGGCAAGTTCGCCCCTAAAGAAACGGCTGTTGATAGCCTTCGTACCGGAGAAGTCGGGTACCTCGTAGCTAATATAAAAAATACTGCAGACATCAAAATTGGCGATACGATCACAAAGGAAAAACCTTCCGCTCCAGAACCGCTCCCAGGATTCCGACTCATTACGCCTGTCGTTTTTGCCGGTATCTACCCTGTTGATGCTGACGATTTTAAAGCGCTATCAGATGCTTTAGACAAGCTGAGAATTAACGACTCAGCCTTGCATGTAGAAAAAGAAAGTAGCAACGCGCTTGGCTTCGGATTCCGCTGCGGGTTCTTAGGCTTGCTGCACATGGATATTGTCTCTGAACGGATCCGCAGAGAATTCGACCTCGACATCATCTCAACAGCTCCTAGCGTTATCTATAAATTTACGATGCGAGATGGCTCGGTAAAAGAAATTGACAACCCAGCCCAAGCTCCAGACCCGTCCACTATCGAAAAGATCGAAGAGCCTTTAGTTCTGATCCATATCATTACTCCTGTCGAATTCTTGGGTGCAATTATGAGTCTTGCTCTGGAAAAACGAGGAATAGGGGTCAAAACAGAAACGATGAGCGCTAAGCGTCTTTTGGTGACCTACCGAATCCCGCTCAACGAAATTATCATCGACTTCCACGACAAGCTAAAGTCAGTGTCTCGTGGGTATGCCTCTTTTGATTACGAGCCTGACGGATACGACCTTAGCGACATCATTAAACTTGAAATTCGCGTAGACGAAGAACCTGTTGATGCCTTCTCGTACCTGATTCACCGCAGCAAAGCTCAAGGAAAAGGAAAAGCCATCTGCGCAAAGCTTCTAGAAGTCCTTCCTGCCCAACTATTTAAGGTTGCAATTCAGGCGGCTATTGGTGGCAAAGTAATCGCAAGGGAAACTACCAAAGCGATGCGTAAGGACGTTACTGCTAAATGTTACGGCGGAGACATCTCTCGTAAGAGAAAGCTCTTAGAAAAACAGAAAAAAGGAAAGCAGAAGCTAAAGCTAATTGGAAAGGTGAATATCCCTCCAGGCGCCTTCATGGAAGTGCTGAAAGCGGGTGAGTAGCCTTAGAAGCTGCAGCCAACTCCTCCGGAGTCCAGTTCTCGGTAAGAACAGTGGTAAACTCTCCTAAAGGGGAGGCGCCATACGTCTTAACAAGAACCGGATGATCGTCTGCATCAAGCAACTTCACCCCATTAAAAGAGTCCCCAAGTTCCGTATAAAACATCTGCTGAGTCGACACCTTTAATCTATGAGGAGAGGTTGTTATGCATTGACGGCATTTCCCTGCTTTAAAGTAGTAGGTCTCAAGCAAAATAACGCGGTCATCTTGATTGCGGATAAGTGAGGTGGACTGCCCTTCATTTTCACTGACTACAGAGCTACGCCAAGCAAGTTGATCGGCAGACTTAAGCCTTCTAAAATCAAGGAGATTAGAGTCGTAAACCAGAGAGACAAACACGCCTCTCTCATACTTTTCAACTGTGATGTGTTTGTAATAGGGGTCTGTGATAATCCGGTAACTTAAAGGCTCTTGTAATAAGAGTTTATCAGAAAGCTTATCACGCCCCTTGGGGCAGCCTTTGCTCCAATAGTAGTCTCTAAAATAAGGAAACATATATTTCTCTTAGCTGAAAACGGGAATTTGGACGGCACCAAAGCCGCGCTAAAAACTATTAGGCTCGATAAGACCGTAATTATGATCACGGCGGCGATAAAGAACTCTAATCTTTAGGTCAGCTTCGTCGCGGAAGATCAAGAACGAATCTTGAGAAAGCTCCATTTTCATGACAGCTTCATCGATTGTGAGGGTCTTTAAAAGGCGCGTTTTCTTTTTAATAACGTGAGGCGTGTATTCGTTTACTTCACGTTTCATTGATTCTGCTTCAATCGCTTCGTTTACTTCATCAACATCTTCAGGGGGGGCACTAATAACGTCTACGCTCATATCGATAGCAGGAAGACCTTTGGCTTGATGGTCTTTCATTTTCGTCTTGTATTTGCACACTTGAGCTTGAAGACGGTTGGCTGCTTTATCTATAGCGGCATACATATTGTCTCTACTTTTTGAAGAGAAGTTAGCACCCGCTCTGCCAGTTACCTTAATCTTAAAGTGGGTGGATCTCATCACCATAACAACTTTGTGCTCTGGCTTATCTTCTATGATGACGGCCACCTCGAGGATTCCATCGGTAAAACGCTCTACTTTAGAAACTTTCTCAAGAATGTAGTCTTTCATTGCATCATCAACTGAGTAGTCATGTCTCCCGGTTATTGTGATATTATATCCTTGCTCCGCAATCTTTGTCTTCCGGTTCATGCAAAACCCCTGTGTGTGTATGTTGTGACCACTTTTAGCCGCATCATACTCTTAAAACTTTAAATTTCACCACACAAAATTTAAAGAAGGGCCAAGCCTTATTTGAGCGCAGCCCGTTTGCGGAGGTTGCCATGGCCGAACTGGCCGCAGGCGGCCATGATCTATGGCACTGGCATGGCTCTTCTAGGTGTGGCTGAAAACAACTATTTGAGGAGATATTGTTTTGAGAGAAACTCAACTACCGGGGTCAAAAAAAATATGCACCGAAGAGGGATCGAACCTCTAACCACTCGGTTCGAAGCCGAGTACTCTATCCAATTGAGCTATCGGTGCTAAATAAACCCAGAGAAAAGGAAGTGAATACAAACGTTTTACCAGGAATGCCCATTTTAAGGTAAGCCTCAAATATATACTCCTCTTAGCCGAAAACGGGAATTTGGGCTAGCGGGAAAGCTCCCACTAAAAGTTTATTTTCTAACTCCTGAGAGACAGGGCGGTTTTATCAAGAAAGATTTGACGCTCACAGAGGGGTGTTTTGGCAGGGCAATCGCATAAGGAAATTTTTAAGCAGTCTGAATACTTTCGCGCCCTACATTTTAAATTGTGTCCCATAGAAGAGGGGACAAATTAAGTCCTGTAGATCCGTCCGGAGCTTGGATTTTTATTTACATTTATAGTCGATTAAATCTCAAATAATAGGCTTTCGCGCCGTCCAAGTTCCCATTTTCAGCTACGAGGAGTATATCTCACCTCTTTTCTCTTGTTTTTCTCTCACGTTCTCTCACGCCTCTGTGAGCGTCAAAGCTTTCTTGATAAAATCGCCCTGTCTCTCAGGATTTAACAAATAAACTTTTAGTGGGAACTGCTGCTCGTTGGCGAGCGCCCCTGGACAAAAAAGGATGGAAACCGCACTCTGTTAGAGAGCGCTCCCTGCCTTAAAATCCGCCCCTATTTAATACGATTTTTTTTGAATTATGATCCCTGGCAACAAACCTCAACAAGCCATCCGTCAGATCCGCTGGCTCACCCAGGCCCTTATCCTAAGCGCCACCCTTAATATTGGCCTTTTAGCGACCTTCTTTTACCTTGTTGTCAGAGACCGCCCATCAAGCGCCACCTACGAGCTTAAACCCGCTACAAAAGAGCAGCAAGCCTCTCCTGTAGCAGACTCCCGCAGTAACTCCGAAGTTCTCCGCTCCTTCAAGGGCATGCCCTTTGGACAGCTAGTCATTAAGCTTCAAGACTCCCGTTTAGTAGAAGATGGCTACTCTCAACGCGACCTCGCACTCGCTGCACTTGTCACCTACCACCACTTCAACATCACAGAAGCCCTTCCCGGCCAGGTCATGCAGCAAAGGCAGCTCACCTTTGATAAAGAAAAGGATCCCAAATACGAAGCTATCACGATCTTCCCCGGCCTCTCAAATCAGCAGTACGAATCGCTTATCCACTACATCAATGCCGAACGGTGGCCGCTAACAAGTAAGGGGCTATTTTTAGAGCTAAAAAAAGAGAATTTACAAGGGGACAGCTCCCTTGCTGAGGCGTTTTTCCTAACCCCAGAATTTATCGTTATTGAAGTCCTCTTTAGCCGCTCAGAAGTTCCCGTGCAAAAAGAAGAGCTCCTCGCCCTCGTCAGAGAGGGGGACTGGCAAATGCTAGCAGACTTCACCGAGCAGCAGCGGGTCTCCCAAGACCTCTCTTCTGCAAGGCGCCATAGGTTCTTGCTCGATTACATCGGATGCCACTCTCAAAAGGCTGCCTATCTGATGCTAAAAACTGATGGTTCTTTTGCCGCGAAAAAGCTTAATAACAGCCAAGTAATGAATTTTCTGCAACTGCTTGACACCCCCACTAAAGAGACCCACACCTTTGCTCAAGAGCTCTTAACTAGCCCCAGAAGCGATGAGGTCTGGAAAATGGCCGCAGCAAGACTCTACGACTACGCCAAAGAGCCCATGCCCGCTCCATACAGCCACATGGCAGCTCTGACAAAATTCATCCCAGAAGAGATCCTTGCCGAAAAAGTAAAACATGAGGGAGCCGAAATCCACGAAACCCGCCTTGCAGCAAACTCTAAAATGCATGTTGCTAAGTTAAGCCCCATTGCAGCGGTCACTCCAATAGCAACACCTCCGACTGCACCGCCGATAAAAGCTCTGCAAAAAAAACCGCAGAAAGAAACAACTTTAAAAGAAATAACTCAGAAAGAGCCAGCAAAACCAAAAGAAAAGCCATCTGTACAAATCCACATCGCACAAACAGGCGACACGCTTCCTAAGCTAGCCAAACAATACCAAGTCAATGTCGCAACCCTAAAAAAACTCAATCGTTTAACCTCAGATAACTTAAAACCTGGAACTGCTCTTAAAGTACCACTAAGATAAGAGGCTGACTTAAAATCATGCGTTGTGTTGCTTACTGTACGGCTAATTCTTATAACTTCAGGGCCCTTCTGGAGTCACTGCGCGAGCGTTATAAACCAACGACCTATCGCGATGTTATCCATGTCCCGTACGATGATAGCGCAAGCGATGTCTTCTACTTTAACTACGGCGCTATTGTCCTCTGGGAGGTCTCTGAAGCCCAAGAAAAAAAGATTCTTGAAGAGCTTAAGCCTTTTGAGCTGCGCAGAGTAAAGCACATTGAACATGACGAATTCGAATTCACTTACGGTAACACCTCAGCTGTCCACCGCAATCAATTCGTTTTGCAAACGCGTAGCGTGCTAACAAAGCTTGCCATCTCTTATGCCCTTGCGCAGTCCGTCAAGCTAACAATCTTTGAGCAAACTATTGATTTGACAATCACAAGCACCACTTACCTTGCTGAAGACCTTGCTAAAAAGGGGAAAATCTCTCTAACAAGAAAGGAAATCTCCCAAAAAATTGGAGAGCTTTTCATTGAGAGGAACTCGATCAATATTCACTCTGACATTCTCGATACGCCAGAGCTGTTTTGGGAATATGACGAGCTCGAGCCTCTCTATCAAAACACGGCTCATTATTTGGATATCAAAAAGCGCGCTGACATCCTAAACAGCCGTCTTGACATCGTTGCAGAGCTCTTGCATATGCTTAGCGATGAGCTTAAACACAAACACTCCTCTGCCTTGGAATGGGTCATTATTTGGCTGATTCTTTTAGAGGTGATCATGGCGATTGGATCGAGGCTTATTTGACGATCAAAACTCCTTTTTTACTTCTTATCCGCCTTTATCAACTCACGATCAGGCCGCTTCTTGGGCCTTGCTGTCGCTTTGCCCCCTCCTGCTCAGAGTATGCCATAGAGGCCATAAAGAAGCATGGCTGCTTCCAAGGGTGTTGGCTTGCCTTTAAACGGCTCTCCAAATGCGGCCCCTGGCACTGCGGCGGCCACGACCCCATCCCCTAAAAATAAAAAACAGGGTTTGTTATATACTCCGCTTAGCTGAAAATGGGAACTTGGACGGCGCCAAAGCCCCGGGGCTAAACGATCGCAAGTGCCCTTTGTATTTCTAATACTAAGGCACTTGCGATCGTTCAGTCGCGGGAGCTTTCGCGCTAGCCCAAATTCCCGTTTTCAACTACGAGGAGTATATACTCCGCTTTGTTTTTTTGGTTGATTGAAGAAAGGCTAATCTGTTACATTCTCTCATGATTTTCACGCGGAAGTGGCGAAATGGCAGACGCACTACCTTGAGGTGGTAGCGGGAGCAATCCCATGGGGGTTCAAGTCCCCCCTTTCGCAATAACAGGTCTCTTTTAAAGTTTTACCAAACAACAAAAGAGACCTGTTTTTTTGAAACAAAAAAAACACAAGAGAGACAAGTGTTTTAATTTAGTTGGCTGAAAAGCCTGCTAATTTTCTCTTCAAGAGTCTGGGAAAGCTCCAAGCTATTCAAATGGGGCAACGAACGACTATAAGCAAGCTCGGCCAGCATCTCCATCTCCTCCACCAAGAAAAGCTCTGCATCCTCACAGGCGTGAGCCTCGCAAAAACACTCCCCTCTATGCATGTAGCTTGTCGTAAGGGCAAGCTTGCACACAGAGCAACCTCTCCGAAGCACCAGCTGGCCATCATGGCTCATTAGCTTAAGGCGAAAGCTATTCACAAGGATCTGCGGATTGCTGGCTGTCGGGATCTTGTTTAAATAAAAAGCAAACAATTGATAGAGAAGTGGAGCGGGCTTGCCTAAAAATTGGGTTGAGAGAAGCCCCTGTACAAGATGGGAGGCAGCCTCAAGATATTCAAGCTTCTGGCGAAGAGGCAGGTAATTATTTAAAACATGCCCCTCGTGAAAACGAAAAATCTCATGCTTTGCAGGAGCGTAGTAATATTCAACGCATGTTAAAGGCATAGTCAAAGCTGGCTGAGCCCATTTAGGATGACTCCCCTTCTTGACCACCAACTTCATCAGGCCGTCATTCTTGGAAAATACCGTCATAACGCGGTCGTAATCTCCAAGGTTAAAGGCCTTCAGCACAATCCCTTCTGTATGAAGTAGTTCCATATTTCTTCCGGCCATTCAATTCGTCTAAAAAATTAAGCGCAGCTGATGGGTCGAGACAAAAGCAAAAACCTTGGCTTAGAAGATATACTCCTCGTAGCTGAAAACGGGAATTTGGGCTAGCCCAAATTCCCGTTTTCAGCTACGAGGAGTATATATTTTTATCCCCCATATAGCACCTCTTATGGTATACGTAGGAGGTTTTATTTTGACCCTAACTTATATTATATGAAAGTTTCACTCTCTTGGCTTAAAGAATACATTCCCCTTACACTCCAAGTTGCAGAGGTCTCTGAACTATTGACCCACGCCGGACTAGAAGTCGATGGCATTGAGGGGGACGTCCTTGAAATTTCGCTCACACCGAACCTTAACCACTCCGGAAACATGGTGGGAATCGCGCGCGAGATTTCGACTCTCACAAACACTCCCTACAGCCTCCCACAGGTTTCTCTTCAAGAAGAGGCTGCCGCCTCCATCCACGACCTTATTTCCGTTCAGATCGAAAACTCTCAGCAAACACCTCGCTTTGCCTGCCGCCTTATCCAGGGCGTTACCGTTGCCCCTTCTCCAGAGTGGCTACAAGAAAAACTAAAAGCTGCCGGCCTGCGCCCCATAAATAACATCATCGATATTACCAACTTCGTTTTGCACGAGTGTGGACAACCGCTGCACGCCTACGACTACAAGAAGATTCAAGGCCACACCCTCATCGTTAGAAATGCCAAACAAGGAGACACCTTAACAACACTCGACGGCCAACAAAGGACGCTCACCCCGGAAACTCTTTTAATCTGTGATAAACAAGGACCTCTCTGTCTTGCTGGAATCATGGGAGGAGCCGACTCCGAAGTTTCAGATGGAACAGTCGATATTCTTTTAGAATCGGCCTATTTCTCGGCCACTTCAATCCGCCGCACAAGCAAGCGGCTTGGCCTCCAAACAGAAGCCTCTCGCCGTTTTGAAAGAGGAAGTGATCCTAATGCAGGCCCATTGGCACTCGAAAGAGCAAGTGACCTCATCCAAAAACTCGCCGGCGGAAAAGTTGTAAAAGGAGTTATAGATATCTCCAAAGGCCCCTTTGCCCCAAAAAACCTCACCTGCCGCCTCGCGCGTCTCAATCAAATACTTGGCACCAATCTTGCCTCTCAAGAGGTTCAAGACATATTCATACGTCTTCATTTCCAGTCGTCATATACCTCTGAAGGGGGGCAAACCCTCTTTAAAGTAGAAGTCCCCACCTACAGAGTTGATATCCAAGAAGAAATTGACCTCATCGAAGACGTTGCAAGGATCTACGGCTACACGAAAATAGCCTCGACATCCACAACGTACAGCTCCTCATCACTTCCCCACTCTCCTCTTTTTATTTTTGAGCGTAAAGCGAGGAAAAAACTCATCGCAGAAGGACTCCAGGAACTACTCACATGTGACCTTATCAGCCCAAGCCTAACAGACCTTGTTTCTCCTGCTCTAATTGCCGAAAAATCTCTTGTCAAAGTTCTTAACCCTACCTCTGCAGAGCAATCTATTCTTCGCCCGCTGCTCTTCCCCGGCCTTCTTCAGGTGATTAAGCACAACTGTGACAGACAAAACCTACATATTTGCGGGTTTGAAGTGGGTCGCACTCACCTACAAGCAGATGGGGAGTTTCCAGAACACCCTGCTGCAGCGATTGTCTTAACAGGAAAAAATTGCCCTCATCATTGGGGAGCCAAGCCCACTGATATCGGCTTTTTTGATCTTAAAGGGATTGTGGAGAACTTTTTGGCCTCTTTCGGGATCACTCAAGTAGCTTTCACCCGTTCAACATTTTCTCCTTTTCATCCTGGAAGACAAGCCGCAGTTACTATCGAATCGACCTCTATAGGTTTTCTAGGTGAGGTCCACCCTGCGATCCTCCGTAAAGTAGGCATTTCACAGCCAGTCTTTATTGCCGAGCTCGACCTTGAAATCTTGTTTAAAGCTCAGAAAATCGAACAAAAAATGGAATCCCTCTCTCTCTACCCCGCTTCTGAAAGAGATTGGACTATTACTCTCGAAGAGTCTGTGCCAAACGAGAAAATTCTCTCTCTAATTCGCTCCCTAAACTCATCCCTCCTCGAAGAAGTAACTCTTCTTGACATCTACCGTAGCGAATCTGTAGGAGTGGGGCACAAAAATGCAACTTTCCGTTTTCTTTACCGCGACAAGACTAAAACGATTGAACAAGAAGCTGTCGACGCTGAACACAAGCGGATCATTCAAGAAGTAATACAAGAAGTAATAAACGATAATTAATCATTGGGGTCTTCATGAAATTCCGCTTGCTATCACTGTCAGCCCTAACAATTGCCGCTCTAGCCACTCAAGCCTGTACGCCAGAATCCAAATTAGGAAGCGAGCATGCTTCACAGACATTCATCCACAAATATGGGATAATAGTAACCTCTGAAGACTGGGAAAAAGCAGGCTGCAATGGCCAGGTTGTGACAAACTTCAAAGATGGCATGACGATCATAGAAAGCTATGCCGGTGCAGAGCTTCAGGGGCCAACGACCTACACCTTCCCCAACTCCCCTTTGATTGCCAAAACAGAAGCTTACGAAAACGGCAAGTGCGTCAAAAAAACAATCCACCACTCCAATAGCGTGCCAATGGAAGAAATCGCCTATATCTCTCCTACTCAAGTGATTGTCACTCGTTGGTATTTTACAGGCACTCCAGAGAGCGTAGAGAAGTATGATGGCCTTTCCATCCTCTCAGGAACTTACTACACCCCAACAGCTGCTCTTGAAGGGCAGGTGATCGCTGGAAATGGAACCCGTGTTGTACGCAATGCAGAAGGCGCCCTAGTCCACAGAGAGACAATGGCTGCTGGACAGCTTACAACGCGCACAGAATACTATCCTAATGGGGTGCCACAAAGCATGACCTCTTACCAAAATGGTAAGGTCCATGGCACAAGAAAAACCTTCCTAGAAAATGGGGGACCAAAGTCTATTGAGCAGTGGGCAAATGGAGAGCAAAATGGCATTACCACTTTATTCTCTCACGGCGAAAAAGTCGCTGAAGAGAGCTACTCTCAAGGGCAAAAAACAGGCTCCCAAAAGATCCCCACCAAAGAAGAAATCGCCTTCAGTGAAGAAGAAGAGATCGTCTACCGCTAATTGAGTGAAAGGGCGATCTTTAACGCTTATCAACCCAATAGACATCGCCACGGCGCGGAAAATCGCCCATCCCAATCCTCACTATCTAAACGTTCCCAGTCAGCAATAATACTTTGTCTATCAGGATCACTATTAGCTTCGGCGTAAGCTTCCTTTAAGTGCTCTTTTTCTTCTTCAAGCGCACGGCCAAGAGCCTTGGCCACAAAGCGACTTAATTGCCGTTTTTCCACCAACATGCAGAGCAATGCAATCATGTTTCTCAGTAGGGAAAAGGTGACATTCATTGTCTTCATTGGCATTTTCATAGAAAATGCTCCTACTCTTGTATTTATTTTACCACATTCAATATATACTCCTCGTAGTTGAAAACGGGAATTTGGACTAGCGCAAAAGCTCCCGTTTTCAACTACGAGGAGTATATGTCTGCATTTCCGTAGGTTCCTTTCAGTCACCTACGGCTAACATCTGCCACGCCCTTGCCGCTTAACTACCGCTTGCGCGGTTTTCTAAAAAACAACCACCAACTCCGCGCCCCCTTCTCTTTTCTCTTGTTTTTCTCTCACGTTCTCTCACGCCTCTGTGTTTCAAAAAACAGATATTAAGATTTTTGAAACACAGAGGCGTGAGAGAACGTGAGAGAAAGAAAAAGGCCTAAAAATGTGGGTAATGACAAGGCTGGAGACCCGGGGCCTTAGCGCTAGCCCAAATTCCCGTTTTCAGCCAAGCGGAGTATAGTCGAAGTGGACCCTATGGACGGAATGGACAAGTTCAGCGTCTGCTATTAATTTTTATGAGACGTGGCAATTGTCCATGCCTTTTGTCCACCCTCGTCCATTTTGTCCATTCGCACGGGTGAAGCCCGTGTTTTGGCGAAGCCCGCTTTCGCTAAAAATGCAAAAGGCCTTCTGCCCCGGTTAAGGGGCAGAAGGCCTTTTTAGACCAAAAGATTAGACCAAAAGGTCAGAGAGTTAACCAGAGGAGCAATTAGCCCTTCTGTGCAACCGCAGAAGCTGCAGCTTCAGAGCGGCTTGCATCTTTGCTTGCCTGCTCATCTTTAGCTTCCTGCTCTCTTTCGCCAATAATAGTAGCGTATCGCTTGCTTAGCGCTTTTACAGCAAGCATCCAAACTGCAATAATCGCGAAGAGGATCACTGCTACGTATGGAGTCATTCCAGCAATACCGCCAAGACCGATGATCAGCACCTGCTGAACCAAAGATCCGCCAGATTTACCTAAACGAGCACCAACAACGTCAATCGCTGCTTTACCTTTTGTCTTAGATTCCTGATCAAGAGGAATATACGCCATTTCCTTGGTAGGATCGAAGAGGGAGTACTTCGTAGACTTGCTCAAGATGTTCTGAGCAGCACCAAAAAGCACTGCAAGCATCAAAGGAGAAGTTCCGAGCATAGCCATCAAGCCAATCATAGCAGAGCTATCGTTGAACAGTACGAATGAGAAGAAGCCGATACCTGTAACGATCAACACCACTGGTGTGATCATTGCAGCTGTGCCCCAGCCCCAACGACGAACGACGTTACCACCGACAAAGAGCATCATGAACACTGTCACAACGCCTGTGAATGTGGAGAAGTAGCCCATAAAGGTGCTGTAATCGTTAGCATGAGGGTATTGGAGTTTCAGCTGGCTCTTCCAAGTGACTTCAATAAGGTTGATAGAAACGCCGTACGCGATTACGAGAATTGCCAAGCAACCGATATACTTTGATTTTGCCAAGTACTTAAAGCTCTCCATGAGACCCAATTTTGGCTTTTCTTTCTTCTTACCTTTAACTTCTTCTTGGCTATAGAATCTAGGATCTGTAAGCACGTTTCTGTTGATCCAGTAGTAGAATCCACAAACGAGAAGACCTGCAACAACGACCATACCCATGAGGTAGTTCAAAGAAACGCCCCAAGCATCAACGTTAGCTGGAAGCTTTCTGCGAATGTCTGATACGTAAATAATAGCAGGACCTGAGAAGAGAAGGGCAAGGTTAGCACCCAGACCGAATAGGGCGTAAAAACGCTTAGCCTCGCCAGACTTTGTGATTTCGTTAGCAAATCCCCAGAACATCAAGGAGAGCATAACGCTGCCCCATAGCTCGGCTAGGACGTAAAATACTGCATAAGTCCAGTTTCTGAAAATGGCAACCATTCCCTTAAAACCAACTGGCAAGAAAGCCTGAAGGTCGTCAGCAAGTTTTGTTGGGTGCATGATATCGCGGTTTGGATAAAGAACCAAAGCGAACAATGCAAAAAACAATAAGAATGGCGTTACAACTGTATAAAACAATTTTTCTTTGCTCAAGATATTGCTCAATTTAGCAAAGATTAGCATGAAAAGCACTGCAGAAGGCAGTACGAGCCACACTTTAATGAAAGGAATAGCCTCAGCACCTGACCCAGCGGCGGTCACGATGAGAGTATCCTTTGTATCTCGCAAAATCGTATAGTTAAAGTTAATGCAAAAAAACATCAGGAACATTGGCAGAACTTTTTTTAGTTCCCATGCATGGACGGGCCAAAAGAAGGCTCTCCATTTCCCGAATGATTTAGTGTCTTGTGACATACACAAAGCCTCGTTTTGTTAATAATGGCTAACCACCGAAGAGCCCTCTCTTCTAATGGCAAAAAATATAAAATCTCATCTGAAAAAGGATTTATTATGAACTAACGCTCATAATAAGAAAAGAAAAACCTTAAGTAAAAAACGATTGATCTAGGAGCTCTTGCATCTCTACAAATCCCTGCCTGTCTCTTTCCCTGCGATGCTGCTGTCTTTGTTTTTCTCTCTTCTAAACGCTCATTAGACTCTTCGGCATCAACGCAGTTCGGGTTTCTTTGGCACTTTCCTCTTGAGCAAATATCGAATTAGACATCTGAAGCCCAATCTGGAAAACCAATACCATTAACTTTTGACATAACAACCTCTTATATCGTTACTGAAACTGTTAAATTAGATTTCTAATTATAAACAAACTATTAATATTATGCAATTAAAAAGTGAACAGAAGAAGGCTTCGCCCTACCAATGGACAGTTCAACGTCTGCTATTAATTTTTATGAGCCACGGCAACTGTTCATCTCTTTTGTCCTGTTGGCCCAATCCGTCCAACAGCAACCCAAAACTAGCACTCAAAATACAACACTCTAATTAACAACAGCTTGCAATCGGATCCAGCAATCGCCAGCATTAAGTGCTAAAACTTGTTGACCTGAAAATTCAGGGACAATTATACTAAAAGACAAAAAGGAGTGGGGAGATCTATGTATCAACAAGGATTTCTTAAAAAATCAAAGAAAGACCTTCGCGAGCACCTAGTATTAATGGGTCTCATCGATCTCTATCTAAAAACAGGGAAACCTGTGGGATCCAACACGCTTAAAGAAGAAGGGTTTGAGGACCTAAGCTCAGCTACCATAAGAAACTACTTCGCCAGACTCGAAGAAGAAGGGTACCTCAAACAACAACACTCTTCCGGCGGCAGGATCCCAACAGAGCGCTCCTACAGACTATACGCTGAAGAGCATAGAAAAAAAGGACTGGTAACCGAAGCTGAAGAGCTAGCCCTAAGAGCGCTTCGCCAAAAAGAAACAAAAGAAATTGCCGGCCACCTACACCAAGCAGCCGAGATTCTTAGCCAGCTAACCGGCTACGCAATCTTCCTCTCTGCCCCTCGGTTTGATCATGACTTTATTCTCAACATCAAACTCGTGGAAATCGACGAAAACCGCTGCCTATGCGTCGTCATCACCGATTTCGGCCTCATCCAGCCAGAAACAATCTACGTGAACCAAAAGCTAAGCGCGCACGCTTTAAAGCGTCTAGAGCTCTACTTCCACTCACGACTCACCCATCAGGACAAGCCAGAAAGCCTCTCCATTGAAGAAGAAAAGCTCGGAGAGCAAATCTACAACGAAATAATGATGCGCTATCTGGCGCGGTATGCAAACTTTAGCAGAGAAGACATCTACTGCACCGGCTTTTCGCGCTTGCTTGCTTACGAGGACTTTCAGGACGCTAACACCCTCTCTCACGCCCTCTCTTTATTCGAAAATCGCGAAAAAATGATAGCCCTCCTAGAAAAAGGCTCAAGAAGCGCAAACCTAAACTTTTGGATTGGTGAGGACTTAAAGCCTTACCTTCCCAACTGCTCTGACTGCTCAGTGGTTACCATCCCCTACCACATCAACCAAACAGTTATTGGAGCCGTTGGCGTCCTTGGCCCTGCGCGCATGCTCTACCGAGAAGTCTTCGGGAAGCTCCAGCTTTTTTCCGACTACTTAAGCGAGTCGCTCACAAAGAGCCTATACAAATTTAAGCTAAGCTTCCGCCAGCCAGCAGCAGGCACAATTTTACTCGATCAAGAAGGAAAAATACTCCTCGGCCACAGCCCAGAGCGCGTGCTGATCGAAAACCATCCAACAAATAAAATCAGTCATCAGGAGTCGAAATAATGGAAGGAAACGGAAACCCGGAAGAGAACCTTAAAGAAGAACTTCCAAAAGAGAACAATGCAAAAGAAAACAATGAAAACCTCTCAGCTCAAGAAGCCGCTCCATTAACAGCAGAAACGGAGATCGCTAACTTGAAAGCAGAGGTTCAGGAAGCAAAAGACAAATACTTAAGACTCCTTGCTGAGTCAGAAAACACTCGTAAGCGGATGCAAAAAGAACGTCAAGAATTTTCGAAATACGCCATCGAAAGCACGGTTAAAGAGTTTTTGCACCCTCTAGACAGCCTTGAAAACGCCTTGAAGTTTGCAGGTCAAGGATCAGATGAAGTAAGCAACTGGGCCATAGGATTCAAGATGATCCTAACCCAATTTAAAACCGTCCTAAGTGACCATGGATTCGTAAGCTTTAATTCAGAAGGAGCTCACTTTAACCCGCATGACCACGAAGCTGTAGACACCCTAGAAACAAGCGATCTCGCTCCAGGGACAATTGTTCAAGAGTTCACCAAAGGCTACAGAGTCGGAGAGAGAACCATACGCCACGCACGCGTAAAAGTGACTAAAGCCATCGCTCCTGCCCCCACTGAAACCGCGAGCAACTCAGCGGAAAGTGAAGCAGAGAGCCTTAACCAAAACAATCAATAAAATTAAAAACAAAAGGAGAGCCTCTATGTCTCAACAAAGCAAAGGAAAAATCATCGGAATCGACCTTGGAACAACCAATTCCTGCGTCTCTGTCATGGAAGGTGGCGAAGCCAAAGTGATTGCTAACATCGAAGGGAACCGCACAACCCCTTCAGTCGTTTCTTACAAAGGGGACGAGCGTCACGTAGGCGCTGCCGCTAAACGTCAGATGGTCACAAATCCAGAAAGAACAATCTCTTCTGCTAAGCGCTTCATCGGCCGAAATTACGATGAAGTCTCATCAGAACTTAAGATGGTTCCCTATACCGTTAAAAAACACACAAACGGACATGCTGTTTTTGAAGTAGAAGGGAAAACAATCACTCCAGAAGAAGTAAGTGCGGCAATTCTCGTTAAGATGAAAGAATCTGCTGAAGCTTACCTTGGAGAGAAGGTTACAGAAGCTGTAATCACAGTGCCCGCTTACTTCAACGACGCTCAAAGACAGTCTACAAAAGATGCTGGCCGCATTGCAGGTCTTGATGTCAAACGTATCATCAACGAGCCAACAGCAGCTGCGCTTGCTTACGGCCTAGACAAAGAAGGACACGAAAAGAAAATTGTCGTCTTTGACCTTGGCGGTGGAACATTTGACGTTTCAGTCCTAGAAATCGGCGGCGGCGTACTCGAAGTGCTCGCAACAAACGGCGACACTCATTTAGGCGGCGACGACTACGACAACGCCATCATGATTTGGATGATCGAAGAGTTCAAAAAAGAGACAGCTATCGATTTAAGAAACGATAAAATGGCTCTTCAGCGCCTTCGTGAAGCTGCAGAAAAGACAAAGTGTGAACTTTCTGGCACGCTTACATTTGAAATCAACCTACCATTCATCTGTACAATGGATGCTAGCGGTCCAAAACACTTGACCCTCAAGCTGACACGCGCAAAGCTTGAAGACCTAACACGCAGCCTTACTGAGCGCACAAAAGAGCCTTGCATTAAAGCGCTAAAAGACGCGGGCCTTAAAGCAGAAGACATTGGTGAAGTGGTCTTGGTCGGTGGAATGTCAAGAATGCCTGCCGTTCAAGAGCTTGTTAAGAGCCTCTTCGGCAGAGAGCCTCACAAAGGGGTAAACCCTGATGAAGTCGTTGCTATCGGCGCGGCTATCCAAGGGGGCGTATTGCGAGGGGATGTCAAAGACGTTCTTCTCTTAGACGTTATTCCTCTAACGCTTGGTATTGAAACTCTTGGCGGCGTGTTGACTCCTCTTATTGAGCGCAACACAACAATCCCCACAAAGAAAACACAAGTGTTCTCTACAGCTGCTGACAACCAACCTGCAGTGACTATTGTCGTTCTTCAAGGAGAGCGCCCAATGGCCAGAGACAACAAAGAAATTGGACGCTTTGACCTGTCAGACATTCCTCCATCCCCACGTGGAATGCCACAAATTGAAGTGGCCTTTGACGTTGATGCGAACGGTATTCTGCACGTATCTGCAAAAGATAAAGCTTCTGGAAAAGAGCAAAAGATTCGCATCGAAGCTAGCTCTGGCCTTAAAGAAGAAGACATCAAGCGTATGGTGCGAGAAGCCGAAGATCACAAAGAAGAGGACAAGAAGCGCAAAGAAGAGATCGAAACTCGTAACCACGCAGATAGTCTTTGCAACAGTGCAGAGCACTCTCTGAAAGAGTACAAGGACAAGATCCCTGCAGAGATCACAAGCGATGTCCAAGCTAAAATTGATGCAGTTAAAAAGGCCCTTGAAGGGACAGACTCTGCAAAAATTAAAGCTGCAAGCGACGAACTAAACTCTCACATGCAGAAGATTGGCGAAGCAATGCAAAAGGCAGCTGGAGCTGCTGGTGGCGGCGCTGAGCAAAACGGCGCGCATCATCATGGACCTTCTTCTCATGGCGCTGGCGAACAAGCCGGCAAAAAGCCTGAAGAATCTGTAGAAGATGCGGACTTTGAAGTTCTAGACAGCAACAAAAAGTAAGCACACGCTTACTTTTAACAAAAAAAAGACGCGGCCTCTTTTGGCCGCGTCTTTTTTTTCTCATATATAATCCAATCAATAAAATTCGAGAATTTAGGGAGCGAGCGAAGCGATGCTCTTTGGAGTGCGGTGACTTGTCACCGCTCTGGCAGCCTTGACTTGTCGAGGCCTCTAACGTTAGCAAACAAAAGCGTGACCGTGACAAGTCCCGGCCACAAAAAGCGGTGACAAGTCACCGCACTCCAAAGTCTCACTACGTTCGACCTTTAAACACAAGTGCTAACCCAAGAACTGGTGGAAAAGACGCGTCACATCCTGATAAGTAGCAAACACCAGAAACCCTATCAACAAAATAACGAAAGGGAAAATAAGCCTTTCCATCGTTTTAGCCTTCATAGGGCGCTTAGTGAACATCTCCAAGATCGCAAGGCAAATGTATCCACCATCCAGTACCGGAATAGGCAAGAGGTTAAGAATCCCCAAGTTCAAGCTAATCACCGCCATCCAGAAAAGAGCCTCTTTTGCCCCAAGCATCCAGCCGTGATGAATCACTTCAACAATCCCAATAGGACCAACGCCAATCCACTTAGGGCTCAAGTAACCGCTAAACAGAGCAACAAATGTGCGTGAAGTTTCTTTGCAGATGTCTGTGAAGAGCACAACCGGCGTAGGATTGTAGTCGACTTTTCTATCCATGAAATAACGAAAACCCAAAACCAGCTTCTTCTGGTTATCTTCAAGAAGCTGAAAAGCGCGCGCCCGCTTGTCTGGGTCAGCGATTTCAGCAATTGCCTTTTTCTGCTCATGAACTTCAGCGGCAATCTTTGCTTTCTTCTCAATAGAGAGAGGAAAGTCACTTAGCATCATGGGTACAACAGGCTTAAGTAGGACAAGAGAGCCCTGAGAAGCTGCGGCATTAGAGGTGCCCAGGGACGCTGTTAGCGTTTGTAGATCTTGCCAGTTAATATTCTGGTCAAAGAGGTCATCGGCCTTGTCCCAAGAATTAACCTTTTTGAGCAGTGGATTGCGCTCAACAACCATTGAAACATGTCTTGTCTGAAGCTCGCGCAGCACTTCAGGGCCACTATGAACAGCCATGCCATCAACAGCCAAAATCCTATCCCCTTTTAAAAGAGGAACTTCAAGTGGTGAGAGAGGGTGCGCAGGAAATGCCTCTTTGTATCCCTCTGCATCAATAAATCCGAGGTCATTTTCAATTATACACTGAGTATTGATATTGAAAGGGATGTAATACAAGGAATTGATCTTGTCTTTTGCTCCAGTCCCGTAACTCCAATCAGAAAGCTCACCAGAGACTTCATTGTCAAGTTTAAGATCGCCTGCTTTAATGCGTGGAACGCGAACAAGAAGCGTTTCCTCTCCTCTTTGAACTGTGAGCATCACGCGTGACTCGTTAATAACATACGAGAGCTGGTCCATTGAATAGACAAGAACGCCATCTGCCCACAAGACCCTGTCACCCTTCTCAAGGCCACTATTTTCCATTGGAGAGCCTTCAAGCATAGGCGTCACATCAGTGCCAGGCATTTGATCGTACATCAAATAACGAGCTGTTGACAGAGGGCCTAGAGTTAGGATCCCCTCTTGGGCTCCTGGATACTGATAAGAGCTGACTTTGTAATTAAAGGGGAGTTTTTCTCGCGTTGCGTAATCGAGTTTGTAGCCGTGGAGAGTCACCTCTTTGTCGCTAAGCATAGCCGCGTAAAAAAGATCTTTTGTTCCCTTGAAAGATTGATCGTCATAGCCTGTAATGATATCTCCAGGACGAACACCTTCGGCATAAAGCTCTGAATGGGGGTCCACCCAACCCAAACGCTGTGTGAACTCAGCAAAAGGCTTTTCGCGCCCTCCACCAATCCAAATCACACCAAACAAAAGGAAAGCAAAGACGATGTTGACGAAAGGACCCATGAAGGCAACTTTAATGCGGTCAAAAGGCTTTTTCCCAAAAAACCCTTCTGGAATATCGGAGGGTTCTTGGTTGTTTTTTTCCTTCTCCATCCCGGCAATTTTCACATACCCGCCAAAGAGGAGCCAGCACATGCGCCACTCAACACCCTTATGCTTCCAAGTAAGAAACGGCTTGCCAAATCCAATGCTGAAGACTTCGACCTTCATTCCTACTCGGCGCGCCATGATATAATGGCCAAGTTCGTGAATAAAAACCAAAAAGCCTAGCCCTAAAGCCGCCAGCACAATGAACAACAAATTTTCCATAAACCGTAAATCCTTTTTTCAACTACTATATCAAAGAAGCTTCTCTGCGGGCAGTAGCATCAACTGCCAGTAGCGTGTCAAGACTTGGACTACGCTCCGTGTGATGCCGAGACATTAACACTTCTAGTTTGCGTCCAATCTCCTGCCAGCCCAACTGCCCCTGTAAGAAGCGGCTAACTAAAATCTCATTTGCTCCATTCATATAGCAAGGGAGGCTCCCTCCAGAGCGAATAGCCTCAAATGCCAAACGAAGACATGGGAACTTCTGAGTATCTGGGGCATAGAACTCTAAAGCACCGCAACTTAAAAAGTCAAAAGGAGGAACAATCCCTGGCAAACGATCGGGATAGGTGATGGCGTACTGAATAGGATTGATCATGTCTGGCTTGTTCATTTGAGCGATGATCGATCCATCAACAAACTCTACCATGCTATGAATAATGCTTTGCGGGTGGACAACAACTTCAATATTGTTAAGAGGGGTTCCAAAAAGCCAGTGTGCTTCGATGAATTCAAGCCCCTTATTCATCAACGTTGAGCTATCAATGGTGATTTTAGCGCCCATTTGCCAAGTTGGATGTTTTAGGGCGTCGCGGAAAGTTACCCGCCCAAGCTCCTCGGGAGTACAGGCGCGGAAAGGGCCACCTGAGGCTGTGATAATTAGACGGCGCACTTCAGAAGGAGTGCCACTAAGCAGACATTGGAAAATTGCGCTATGTTCGCTATCGATAGGAAGAAGGCGCACTCCATGCTTCTTAACGAGGCCTGTAACCACTTCACCAGCAGCAACGAGCGCCTCTTTGTTCGCAAGGCCGATGTCTTTTCCTGCTTTAATAGCAGCAACCGTAGGAATAAGGCCCGCTATTCCAACCAAGGCGGAGACCACAAAAGTGGCGCTAGACACTGTTGCCGCTTCTTTTAGTCCTTCCATACCACTGACAATATGAGCGCGTGGAAGTCGTTTGCGCAGCTCCTGCGCTTTGTCTTCTTCGTAAACAGCGATGACTTCTGGGTTAAACTCAAGGGCTTGCTGCTCTAGAAGATCAATATTCGATCTAGCAGCAAGAGAAACAACTTTAACCTGTTCTCCTAAATGGCGGGCAACTTTTAATGTGCTGACTCCAATAGAACCAGTGCTTCCCAAAATTGCAAGCTTCTTCATCTAATATACTCCTCGTAGCCGAAAATGGGAACTTGGGCTGCCGCGAAAGCTCCCGGGCTGAACGATCGCAAGTCGCCCAATATTAAAAATATAGGGCGACTTGCGATCGTTCAGCCCCGGGGCTTTGGCCTTGTCATTACCCACATCTTAAAACAACCAATTTGCCCTAAACAAGCGATTGCCCTCTCCAGAAGGTAACGTGGGCCGCCTAAGGTCTGGGATCTAACCTGCTACCAAACAAACGTTTGTTGTAGACTCAATCTGGAATCCCAGACCGGGAAGGCCCACCTTACCTTCCTGCATAAGGCAGTCATGTTTTTGAGCAAATCGGCTATCCCAAAATATGGGTAATGACAAGGGCTTTGGCGCCGTCCAAATTCCCGTTTTCAGCTAAGCGGAGTATATACTCCTTTTAGCTCTAATTCGATCTTGCTCTAATTCGGCGGCGATGCATGGCTTGGGCAATAAAGCCTTGCTCGGGAGCGAATATCAGAGCGAGTATATAAAATAATACGATCATACAAACTACAAGACCGCCGGTGGACAGTGGCATATCATAAACAGTCAACAAATGCCGGGCTAAAGCTACCCCCACTAAAGAAGCTATACATCCTACAGCAGCGGCTAAAATCAGCAAAGGACGAAGACGATGTGTCAACAATCTTGCCGTCAAAGGAGGGCCTACAATAAATGCCAAAACCATCAATACTCCAACGGCTCTAAAGGCGGCTATTGCCGTTGCGGACACCTGGATCATTAATAAATAATTAAATGCTGTCGTCGATATCCCAAGGGTCCTTGCAAAGCCGGCGTCAAATGTCGTGAGAAGATAATGACGAAAAAAAAGACTAAACAAAAGGATATTAGCAGCAAGGACGACAAAAACAACATGAAGATCGTGAACATGTAAGGCATCGACGTTCCCCATTACCACTTCTGTCCCAATGTGGACATTTCGTGTAAAGAGTGTCACCAGGATGATCCCCAGAGAAAAAAAGCTCGTAAACACAAGCCCATTGCTAGCATCATCCTGGAGGCGGACTGTTTTTGTTAAGAACTCTGTCAAAAATGTTGTAACAATCCCTGTGAGAACCGAGGCTCCCAGCATCGTCGGCACATCGAGAAATGAGGTGTGTTCTCCGACCATAAGGTGCTGATGGATAATGATATAAACTATAACAATACCAAGCAAAATCGTATGAGAAAGGCTATTAGCAAGCATTGCCGCACGCCTTAGCACAAGGAGCGTTCCCACAAGGGCTGCCGAAGCAGCAACGCCCATCAAAACAAGCGCCTGAACCTCATCAGAGGCTAAATCGTTAAGTCCTAACTTTCCTTGAAGCAAAGCCCCCAAACGGGAAAATAATTCTAAGAAGAAACCAAAGAAAGAGGCGCCGCGGTAAGGATTGAAATAAGTTTCCACTAGAACACCTCTCCTTTAGAAGGAATGGGCTGGTCGTGTGGGTCGCGCTTAGGGTCATCTAGCAGCTCTATTAGCTGAGCTTCAAGCTCTGGCGTAATGATGTGCTCCATCTCCTCTGCATTGCGGTGTACCCGCTCAATGCCCACCCCCACGTACTCCACCAAATAAACTTCCCATAATCGATGGAGACGGACAATCCGCGCCGCCCACTGATACCCATCGGGCGTTAGTTTATAATTTCCAGACCCAACGCTAGAGAGCCACCCATGCCTGACAAGACTCCCAAGAAGGAAGAAAAGGCGAAACCGTTTAATATTTTGCCCCTTAGAAAGCTCTTGCGCGCTCACTACAGACTCCCTTCCCAAGCGCCAAATGGCCTTCATGATGTTCTCTTGCAAACAACGCCTTCGAAAACGCATGACGCGCCACCAACGCAAAACAAGCCCACGCTCCGGAGAAAAGAAAAGAGAGAACACGCAAATAAAAGAAGCCACAAGGACAATGGAGGGGCCAGTAGGAAGAGCAAGCCTTCGGGATGAAAGCTCGCTTGCTAAATAACGAGAAAGCTCGGTCGAAAGATAATTCCCAAGAAACCCACTCACAATCCCGAAAACAGCAGCCAAAGCCATCATCACATGGAGCCTGTGAGTATACTGACGGGCAGTAGCAGCTGGAGCTATGAGCATCCCCGACATAAGGACAATACCCACACTTCTAATCCCGATAACAACAGCTCCGGCGACAAGGACAAAAGATAAAAGATCGATTACCCGAGTAGGTACCCCAACGCTTTTGGCATAATCTTTGTCAAAACTTGAAATCTGAAATTCTCTGTAGAAAACAGTGACCGTAGCAACTACAACAAGGACCAATACGCCATACACAACGATGTGGTAGTCGGTCATTGTCGCCGCTTGCCCGTAGAGGTAAACCAAAGCCTTTTTGTAATAAGAAGGGTAGGTAAACTGCATCCGACTTGCAATCGTTAGCCCAATGCTAAAAAATGCGGATAGAACAAAGCACAGGGCGGCATCTGCATTTACCTTGAGCCTGCGCTCCATGAAATCAATGATCCAAAGCCCCACCAAAGAGCTGCCCAAAGCGCCAACAAGAATCAAAGGAGAGACCCACTCTTCTTGGTGAGGAAAGAAAAGCGCAGCAAACAAAGCTGCTAAAATAACGCCCGGATAGGTCGCGTGAGAAAGTGCCTCACCAAGCAGCGCGCGGCGCCTTACAAAGGCTAGCACCCCTACAATGGATGCAGCTAGGCACATGAGCATGCAACCTATAGTAGGGGCACGCAGGACAGGATCGGTAAAGTAAACAAACGGCGAACGAAACATCACTCTTATATACTCCTCTTAGCTGAAAACGGAAATTTGGGCTAGCGCGAAAGCTCCCGGGGCTTTGGCGCCGTCCAAATTCCCGTTTTCAGCTAAGAGGAGTATATCACCAGAAAATTAGGATTCTTTTTTTTTACCACAGAGACACTGAGACGTGAAAAAAACAGAAAGATGTCTACAGCTGCTTTCGAGAAAAACCGTTGCCCTTCCTTACCTCTCTCTTTCTCCCTCGTCTCGGCTCTTCTGTGGTGAAAATTTATTTCTTATTTATCTCACCTCTCTGCGGTGAAGCAGCGCGTATTAGGGAAGAAGGCCAGAGGTACACTCCTCGGCCATGCGCGCAGCTTCTCCAAGCAGCACGCCCCCCTTCCCATAAGCACGTTCAATATTCTCTGGCGTATAGGCCTCCTTAATACTCCCACAAGCAATAAGTCTCATGTTGAGGATAACCACCCAATCAAAATAAGTCTCAATCGTATTAAGGTCGTGATGGACAACAAAAATCGTCTTCCCTTTTGCCCTTAGCTTATGAAGAAGCTCGACAAGCACCTTTTCGGTTATCATGTCGATCCCAACAAAAGGCTCGTCCATAAAATAGATGTCAGCTTCCTGCAACAGCGCCCTAGCCAAAAACACTCTCTGCTGTTGTCCACCCGAAAGTTGGCTGATCTGCCTCTCGGCATACTCTGCCATTCCCACCATCGCCAAATATCTACGGGCAGCTTCACGGTCAGCCTTTCTAAACCATTTGAACATCCCCGAATGCCCATAGCGCCCCATCATCACAAGCTCTAAAACAGTGACAGGGAAGTTCCAGTCCACAGCTTCTCTCTGAGGAACATAAGCAATCCGGCGACGCGCATTGTTAAAAGGTTTACCAAAAAACTCGACTCTTCCAGAAATGGGCTTAACAATCCCCAACACCGTTTTAATAAATGTTGTCTTCCCAGCCCCGTTTGGTCCAATAACAGCCACAATCTTTCCTGGAGGCACCGAAAGAGAAACGTCCCATAAGACAAGAGCCTTGTCGTAGTTAACTGTAAGCTGGTGTGTTTCTAATGCGACCTGTGATGTCATATACTCCTCTTAGCTGAAAACGAGAATTTGGACTAGCGCGAAAGAAAAAAAGAGAAGAAGCCCGTAGCGATTAAAGGGTTGCCCTTTCCAGAAGGTAACGTGGGCCGCCTAAGGTCAGGGATCTAACCTGCCACCAAGCAAACGTTTGCTGTAGGCTTCGGTCTGAAATCCCAGACCTTAGGCGGCCCACGTTACCTTCTGGAGACGGCAAACGCTAAGGCCGCGGGAGCTTTCGCGCTAGTCCAAACTCCCGTTTTCAGCTAAGAGGAGCATATATCCCCTTCCAAGTTCGTGGTAATCACCTCTGCATTGTGTTCGATGAGCTTTAAGTAGGAATCGCCTGTAGAGCCAGGGCCCCCCATTGCGTCGCCATAAAGGACTCCCTCAGCTACAGAGAGCACCAAGCCCTTTTTTCTTCCAGAGGTCACGATTGCATTGATTGAGTCCGGGCTAACATTAGATTCTAAAAAAAGAACGGTGACGTGATACTTAGCGCAGTAGTCGATGATGTCTTGGATATGCATCGAACCAAGATCGCTATCGGGAGCAATCCCCTGAGGCGCTCTAAAACGCTTTTTCCACAAAGGTTCCTTCGCATCTGCAGGGAGCAACTCAGCAGGCGTTGCAAGGTAAGCTCTAGTAAAATAATTAAAAGCGTCGTGACTTGTGACAAGATAACGCTTATCCTCTGAAATCCCCTGGAGACGGGCAAATGTCTTCTCGTGGACCTCCATCATTTGTGCATGCAGGACCTTACCTCTTTCCAAAAACTCCTCTGCATGAGCAGGGTCCTCAGCACTTAATTTCTCAACAATCGTGTCTAAAGCGTGCGCCCACAAAGACACGTCCATCCAAATGTGTGGGTCAGTCTGGCCCTCAATAGAAAGGATCAAATCGGGGTGTTGACGGAGGATCGTGTCTCCTATAGAAACCGCTCTAGTATTTTTTCGGAGGTGACACTCTAAACTTGGCCCGTGCTCTAACCCAAGGCCGTTATAGAAAATCACTTTCGCTGCCAAAAACTTCTCGTCATCTCCTTTTACAAACTCGTAGCTATGTGGATCGAGCTCTCCGCGGATAAGAACGATGCTATCCACATGCTCACCGCCGATCTCTTTAACGAGGTCATCGATCATGGCAATTGTAGAGAGAACCTTCACTTTGCCATTTGACGCCCACCACTCCTGCTGCGGAGTGGTCGGTTGCTGCTTATTTGAAACAGCGCCTGAGCAGCCCCATCCTATTAAAACTAAAGCGATACCCAGCAGCAATTTAATCTTTTTCATCCAACGCAAGTCCTTTAAATTAACCCTTCCGATTTAATCGACTATAACATTCCTAGACGCTGCAATAGATCAAAACCATAAATACCTGTCGAACAGCCTGAAGTAAACTCCACCTTCAAAGCATACCGCCCAACGCTTTCAATACGTACTGCCTTGACCTCTTCCCTTAAAGAGGGCTCCCGCCTCCTCACACCACTCGTTTCATCAACACAGCGGGCGCAAGGGCAATTGGCCTGAAGCTCAGAAAGCTTATAATCACGGGTTTTTCCATCGGTCCATTGAATAGTAAACATGTGATTATTCTTCTGCTCAATCTTTTTAACAAAAGCTGTCATGCCATTTCCCTCCATACCAATTGAAAGCTCTGTAGTCGATCCTGAGATCCAAGACGCATATGTTCAAGATGCGTCTCGACTTGCTGAGCGATTGCCAAAAACGACTTAGCAATTTCACTTTCTGCATGTTTAAGAAAGATTGACTCCCCTTTATCGCCACACTGACAGAGGTCGGGGTCAATAGGGAGCTCTCCTAAGAAAGGAAGACCTGAGTCTCTAGCAAGCATTTTTCCCCCATCCTTGCCAAACATGTGAATCTTCTCGCCTGTTTTGGGGTAGCGATAATAACTCATATTTTCTATAACGCCAATAATAGGAACCTTTAATTGATTAAACATATTCATTGTTTTACGCACATCAAGAAGAGCGATCTCTTGAGGTGTCGTCACAATCACAACACCTGACAAATTAGCCTGCTGAGCAAGGGTAAGCTGAATATCCCCTGTTCCTGGAGGGAAATCGATAATTAAAAAATCTAAAGCCCCCCACTCAACTTGCTTAATAAACTGGGTGATAAGCCCGTTGGCAATCGGCGCCCGCACAACAGAGGCTACGTTATCGTGGCGAAAATAAGCCATCGAGATCATCCGTATACCGCCACAAACAGCAGGCTGAATTTTTTGATCTTTTTCTAAGGGGAGCTGGTCTTCTGGAAGCATTTTTCGTACAGAAGGACCATAAATATCTGTATCGAGGATTCCAACAGCAAACCCTTGCTGTTTCAAAGATAAAGCGAGGTTTACCGCCACAGAGGACTTCCCAACGCCACCCTTTCCGGCAGCTACTCCCACAATGTGTTTAATTTGAGAGAGCGGTGTTACCTCTTTTTTCTGTTCCTGAGGTGACTTTTTCTGTTCTTGATACATCGGTAATGGCATAATCCTTCCTACTTTCAAAAACATAAGGCTTGATCGACTAATCCGTGTGCCCGCAGTGTACACTGATTATAGCATTGTCTTCAAACCCTACGGTTTCAGCAGATTCTAATTTAAAGCTGTACTGCGTGATTGCAAATAAAGTCGCAGTTGAATTAATACGGGCATAACAACAATTTCTATGCACTGACAATAATCATAAAAACCAGGTAGGTAAGAAAATGAACGTAGCAAGCCAGCAAGAACATAGATCGGTGAATAGTACTGAAAGTGCCCATGAAGTAAATCGTGTCATTGACAAAGCTATCCGCAAAGTAGACGGGACTAAAGAAAATGATCTCTGTAAGTTTTTGCCTGTTTCTACTGGTGGCTACATACACCACTTCACCTTGCGAAAGATGAAAATAGAAAATCCTTCAGAACTATCTGATATGATTAGTAAGTTCATTATCAATATTGAAAAGCCTGGGAAAGTAACTCCTAAAACCAGAGCAGCTCGTGGATCTCGCAAAAAACGCGATATTATCACTTTAACAAGAACTGATATTGAGAAAATGCTAACGCTAGCCCGCCAAGTAGGCGATACAGAGATGATCGGGAAACTTAGCCCAAAGAAATCTCTTGCTCACCTAAAAAGAGAGCTTGTTAATTCTATTAAAGCAGAGCGCGCCGATAGCGAGCTATGGTCTGCCTATGCTGCAGCAATTACCTTCCAAAACACAATCGCTAATAGCGGCTGGCCTTTTAGTTCGCATAGCCAATCTGAAAGAGCAAACGCTTTAGCTCCAAAGAGCAAGTAAAAGAAAAACTACGTAAGTTTCGACCTGCCAACGGATGCAGTGGATATTTTGTCCACTGCATCCGTTTTTTTTTGCCAGAAACAAACTGTGGAGGGAATTGCAAAACTAGAAGCGGAAAATCACTTTTTCCCTTCTAGCAATGGTTTTTTTTTCGTTCCCTTATCCGTGTGTGATTATTTCCACCCAAAATCCCTACAAGAATGCCCTGGTTATCCGCTAAAGTTAGACAATCTCTGAGTCGGCCCAAAGGACTGGCAGGATGTCGATAATGCTCGGCGTCCAATTTAAGCCTCTTCGGTAAACAAGGCGCGACGCAATATGACAGGCGATAATCGCTTTCTTATGACTCGAAGGAACTTCGTGTAATAATTTATCAGAAAACTCCCGCCTTAAAATCTCTGGGCAATAATTTAAGAAACAGCGGGTCAGCGCGTGCCCAGTATCATTAGAAAGCTCTACACCTTCTAAATAAGCCAATAACTGATCTGTGTACGTATTAATACGAAGCGAAATTTCATCTGAAATATCAGTTAAAAAGCGCCCCGTTTCTTTATGTGTCCGCAGCATTAATTGCGCCTCATCCAAAGCACGCCTTCGAAGTAGCTCTTTAATCTGTTCTACCAAGACTGGCTTCGAGCTAATAAACTCTTGCTCGGTGAGAGTTAGCCCCGATAAAACCTCAAAAGAAGAACAAATAACGCCACATTTATTAGCTGAACTATCTTTAATAATGAGCACACCCAACTTCTCTAATGCTCTACGTGCCTCAGGTGTCAAGTAAAGATTAGCCCCTTCAATAATCGCGCGCGCCGTTGGACGCCCTTGTCCATCAAGAAATTCCTGGTAATTTTTGTCGTTTAATGTTTTAGGGCGGCCTCCTCCAGGAATAAATATATCAGCTGGAGTACGGTGAACGTTGTACCTAAGTATCGAGTGCATGTCGTTTCCAGAGAGCCAATCTTCTACAAGCCCCTCTTTCTTCTTTCTCCAACAAAGGGTTCGCTGTGTGTATTCCGTCTCAAAACGTCTAGATGTTTTGTCAAGGAGAAATGCCCCTTCAGAAAGCTTCTCAGGAGGGTAAAACCGGATAGGCTTCCCCTCTTTGAAAAGATCCACCACCGCTTTCAAATCAACCCCTTTAGGATCGTAAATTGCCCCAGAGCCATCAGTTAGTGCAATGAGCTTCGCTGTCTTGGGGTAATGTTGATAAAGATTACAGAGCTGATTCCCCGCAACATCCCCATCAGGCCCTCCAGTCATTTTTACGGTGAACGTCTCTTTAGCCGGATTAATGCCCATGTACTTGAGCACTTCTTCCATACAAACGTTTACCCCCAAAGAGGTTACTCCATACTCCTTATGGTTAATGCCCGTATCTCCTTTGCCAGAGATAAAGGCTCCTTTAGGCTTATAGTCATAGTGCTTGCTATGTTCAGCAATCCATTGAATCATATGATCGTGCATATGTTCATCTGGCCCCAAATAGATGTACTCCGGACGTTTCCAGTAATCGATCACATTTTTAGCCCGGAGCGTCCCATCAGCGTCACAGTTCACAAGAGTCAGCAAGCTATTAACAAAGCCTCTTTGCGCCTGATAAAGGTACTCCAGCCTCCATTCTTTGAGGAAAGCGCCTAGCTTAACTTCTACCTCCCCTTCAGAAATGCCTGAACGTTTAAGCTCTCTAGTATAGATCTCTCCTTCGGTGGCTAAGCGCTCATAAGGCTCGAGGAATATAATCCCTTTAGCTCCCCCTTCAGGAATGTCTTTATTTTTCCTCTGCTGCGTGTAGGCGAGGTTATAACACTCAATAAAGACATTGTTCTGCTCTAGAATCCTCTGCTCGATCTTCTCTGGAATAACTGTCCTTAATCCCCCTCTAGCTAGATCCTTGAAGCGAATATGGAATCCAATGAAGTGCATCCCTTTAATGAAAAAGATAGCGTATGGAAGAACAGGGAAGAGCTTTTCCCTCTCAAATGGAGCCTCATCAAGATAGTGAGGATCTAACCTAAAGCTGTATGCAGTCTTATTATTTCGGTAATAGTTGGTCTTAAGACAATACTCAACAAAATATAAAGACTGCCTTAACACATGCTTGCGTCTAATATCGTTGATTTCGTGCCCCGTATCGAGCCTTTCAATAAGATCTAAAATCTCAACCTTAAGCTCTTCATAACGCTCTAAGTTGTTTTTATCTGGATGGAACTTAACCTCAAAAGCCTCGCAAACCTTTAAAGTAAGCTCTGGATGGCGGCACAGCCCTTCTTCGATTGCTTCTAACGTATAAAGATGTGGATCAAGATGAACAAGCACTTGATGAATAAAATCAATAATGGTCGTCAAAAGGCAGCCAAAAGTGCCAGAGAGCAATCGAGATTCGATAAATGTCTTTTCAATTCTAAGAGATGTCTCGAAGTACTTAAGAGTCACTAGTTGTTTAAGAAAGTCTGCAATATCAGCAGCTTCCCAGGCGGCCTCACCACTTGCCCCTTCTAATCCAAAAGACATAATCAATATACGTTGGTTGCTATACGGATCGATATAAGTCGCATTTGCCCGTCGCATCACCAAGCCGTTCTGATAAACTGTCCGCGCTAAACGGTAGAGAAAGTTAGATTTTGGAGTGTTCCTCCACGCCAAAACCACCTGCATCGAAGGGAGGTTTTTCTCTTTCCAGTCATGATTATGAAGAACCTCGTACTGACAATGGTCTCTTGTTTTGGCACGGAAAAACATATCTAATCCCAAAAGAAGATTGTCGGTCTTCTGGGAGCTAAGAAAGCGGGTGTTCATCCCCTTCATCAATCTATCAAATTCCAGATCGCTTACCTGAAATTGACGCTTCTTAATAAGCACACGCAGGTTTTCTTTAACCTCTTTTGAAACCGGTCTTTCTATTGTCTCTATTGCTTCAGTAAAATAGATAACCCCAACGCGAAGGCGCCCAGAAGTGCCAGGGGACTGAAAAGCCCCTTTGGAAACAAAGGTAATGTAATCCTTGATGCCATATAGGGCATAATTTTTAAGAATCCGCTCATCGGCATCTGCGCTGTCTAAACACAAAACGATCGCAACTCTGCCAAGATTAATCTTTGAGAAATATTCCTGCAGATGAAGCCCCATCAAAGAGCGCGTCACAAGCATAATGCGCTCTTCGCTCATCTCATCAAAGAAAACCTGATGCATGTTCTGTCGAAGCCAAAGATAGTATTTCTGAAACTTTCGACTCTCATCCTGCACGGCCTGCATCAAGGGCTCATGAGAATCCATTTTTTGCTCATCAGAAAGCATAACTCACCTTATTTTATAACGATTCAGCTGGCTCTAAAAATCGAGCTCGTTTTTTTATTTTTTGTTACAGTTCACATGCACCGAGGAAGGAGGAGTATGTGAACTGTTACTATTTTTTCAGCAAACGGAGGCTATTCATCCCGACAATAACGGTGCCCCCTTCATGAAGAACAACTGCCAGCCAAAGAGGGATAAACCCTAAAAGAGCTGAGACACTTGCAAAAATGATTACAACGGCTGCTAAAGCCACGTTTTGTTTAACAATCGTTTGGACATCGCGCGCTTTTCCAACGAGCCAATCGAGAATATCCAGGTTATCGTGAAGCAAGACAATGTCCGAAACATCAATAGCTGTAGCGCTTCCTACACGCCCCATTGAAATCCCTACAGTTGCTCTAGCAAGAGCAGGAGCGTCATTAATCCCATCTCCAACCATAGCCAAGTGCCGCTCCTGAGAGAGTCTTGTAACATGCTCTACTTTAGCTTCTGGGCGCAAATTGCCATAAACCTCTTTGATTCCCAGCTCTTTTCCTATCGCCTGGGCGCTTGCTTCATGATCCCCGCTGAGCATGACCAGATCCATGTGATGCTTGTTCTGAAGAGCGCCAAGCATGCGTCCAAGATTAGTCCGGACGGTATCGCGAAAACAAAGTAGCATCACCTGATCTCGAATAAGCAAGACACCAAGCAACTTCCCCTCTGCATGAAGAACCTCTAGACGGTTCTTCAGAAGGTTGCGCGCACTAGATTGCAGCCTTGGCATGATGTATTCTGGATGCCCTATGTAAACAGGCCCCACATCTCCATCTACAATCCCTTCGAGGCCGTAACCAGGAAGCGACTTAAACTGAGTCAGCTCTACAGGCTGCACATTCATCTGTTGAGCATAAGAAACAATAGCAGTAGCTATTGGATGAACCATATTTCGCTCTAAAGCAGCGGCTACAGCAAGTGCTTCTTTTTGATCCACTTGAACAGTCGGGTCCAGCCCCTCAATTCCTAAACAGACAAGCTCTCCGGTAGTTAACGTCCCAGTTTTATCAAAAGCAATCGCCTGGCATTTTGCTAAGGCATCTAGAATGACGCCCCCCTTCAATACAATCCCCCTACGAGCGCAAACGCCAACTGCACTGAGATAGGCAATAGGGATTGCAATGATCAAGGCGCACGGAGATGCCGCTATCAAAAAAGCAAGAGCCCGGTAAATTGCACCGTTCACTCCCAAGTAATGAATAGGCTGAAGTAAAGGCAGAACCAAAGCAAAAATGGCTGACAGAGCGATAATAGAGGTAGAATAGCCCTTGGTAAACTTTTCGAGCCATCTTTGGAGTTTGGGGCGCGCTTCCTGCGCCTGCGTAATCAACTGAATAATACGAGATAAAGTAGAGTCAGCACTCGTATGAGTCACTTCAAGAACAAGCGCCCCCTCAACATTGTAGCCCCCCGCAGGAACCTCATCCTCCACCTTCTTTGGCACTGGGAGGCTCTCTCCAGTAAGATGAACAAGATTAACTGACGATGTCCCCTGGACCACCTTCCCGTCCAAAGGAATAACTTCTCCCACTTTTACCAAAACCCGCGTTCCTACCGTAATATCAATTACAGCACGCTCTAAGAGAGCTCCATCTTCTCCAAACACGCAAGCTTTAGTCGGAGAAAGACGATTCAAAGAGCTTAAGGCCCCTTTAGCCTTGCTCGTCACCGTATCCTCCATAGAACCTGACAGAGAAAACAAGACAAGCAAAAGCCCCCCTTCAAGAGGGCTGCCAATAAGCACAGAGGAAAAGGCCGCCAAGGTCATCAACACATCAATATTTACTTCCATATCGCAAATGTCTTGGATGGAGTTAATCAGCGCCGGCGTCCCCGCTAAAAAATAAACAAACATCAAAGAGATGTGATAGAGCGGGCTGGAATATATAGTAAATTTTAAGATATACGAAAGAACAAGAAATATAGCCGCAAGGATTGAAGCCTTCAAAGAAAGGTTCTTCCCCCAGCTTCGCGAGCTAGGAATAAGAAATGGACTAATGTGCTCTTCTTTGCCAGAAGCGAAGAACTCATTAAAAAGAATCGGGTGCTCAGCACGGGACTGAGAATTCGTGGTATCCATTATTGCTACTTGTAGTTCTATTTGAGAAGTTGAAGGAAAAAGTAAACAGCGCCAAGAGAAATCGTGCCAGTCGCAACATTCCAAACAGCAGCGTCAATCAGGCGGTTTTTTTCATACTTAGCCGATATAATAGCAGCGGCAATAATCATTGCAGCAGCGCCAATAGGAAGGCCTAAATGAGGATAAATCCACAAGGCAGCCACACTAATAACGGCAACGCCCATAACGCCTGCAGCAGCACCTAAAGCCTGTTTTAGAGGGTGCTCGTACGCTTCTAAAGCAAGGCCCAGCTCCTCTTCTAGCATAACGCGCAGCAAACGGTCACCATCGGCCATTAAAACATCCATTACATCTTCAAGAAGCTTTCCCTCAAATCCCTTTGCCCTGTAAAGCACCTTGAGCTCTTCGCGCTCTTGCATCCGGTGATGTTCAATCTCCCAACGCTCCTCATCAATCACCCTGTGAAGCCTCTCAAGACGAGACCATCCAAGCCATGCGCTCCTTCCTGTCTTCCAAAAAAGCAAGCCTATACCCACCACAAAAAAGACATTCATCATCAGAGCAAAAGCTACAGAAAAATGAGAAAGAATTAACCATAAAACAATGAAGATAACAGCTGTTTCCCGGCCAGCATCAGCCGCTGCAGAGATATGCCCAGGAATTTCTGTGCCATGTGACTCAGAGAGAGACACAACCCCCTCAGCTCGCTTGGAGATGACATGGCTTAAGGGATCTTTATCTTCAAAATGTGAAGCCATAAAACTCCGAATTAATCATCTAAAAAATGGGCGGCTTCGCCTTGATTAAAGTGTCGGCCCACTCGGCTATGGAAAGACTGCTAGCACTCACAGAGACCGCTTTTTGCGCACGCTGCTGCAGGCTGTACTCATAAGCTGCATCGTAATACTCCATCAACACTTCTAGCCCCGCAGGGTCCCAAGGATCAATACAGCTAATAATTTTCTGCGTCCTCGCCCCACCTAACTTTTTGCGCAGCCTTTCTGTTGCTGCAATAAGCAGATCTTTATCCATATGCGCATAGTCATCAACAAGCATACGAAACCGCTCACTCTTCGGTCTTTCAACCTTCAACATCGGAGCTGCTGTTATCTGATCAAAAAGCGTGTTTGGTATTCGACACAGCCCGATCATCCGGCTCTCGTCTTCTATCCAAATAGGCCTCGATGAATCAAAAGCTGCCCACTGAACAGCGACTTCGTTCTCAAACTGCTCGTTAGATGGCTGTGGAGGCTGCCCAATCATCCCAAAGCTAGATCCTCGATGATGGGCTATCCCCTCCAAATCAAGAACCTGCTCGCCACGCTCTTTTAAAATGTGCAAGATAGCTGTCTTTCCACTCCCAGTATAGCCACCGACAATGCATAGGAGGCGACGTACCTCTAAAGCCTTCAGAGCCCATGAACGGAAAGACTTATAACCACCCTTCAGCGTTAAAGTCTTAAGCCCCAGACTCTGTAAAAATTGAGCAACTGAGGAGCTTCTCATCCCTCCCCGCCAACAATGGATCTTTGCAGGAAGCCCGCCAGTAATCCTCTGCGTTTCCTTAAAAATATGGGCTATTTTTGGCCCGACAATCTTCAGGCCAAGCTCTATAGCCTCCGCCTGACCTACTTGCTTATAAACAGTACCAACTGCCACCCGCTCCTCATCAGAGAAAAGAGGCATGTTATGCGCCCCAGGAATCCTCCCTTGGGCATATTCCCCAGGGCTCCTAACATCCAAAACAATCCCAGGTGCAGAAAGAAACTCATTAATGGGTAGGGACAATTTTATCTACCCCAATAGCCGCTCG
Organism: Waddlia chondrophila WSU 86-1044; assembly: GCA_945882915.1. Lineage (GTDB taxonomy): Bacteria > Chlamydiota > Chlamydiia > Chlamydiales > CAMCWV01 > CAMCWV01. Next base: position 45,863 of record CAMCWV010000002.1, read on the forward strand.
AAGCACAGGAGGAATGGTCACAGAACCATCTGCATTCTGATTGTTTTCTAAAATAGCCACCATCAGCCGTGACGTAGCCACACCAGAACCGTTAAGCGTATGAACAAACTCTGGCTTGCCTCCCTTCCGGCGGAAACGAGTCGTCGAACGGCGCGCCTGATAGTCGGTACAGTTAGAAACTGAAGAGACCTCGTAGTAGCGATCTTGCCCTGGCAGCCACACTTCAATATCCACAGTTTTTGCAGATGCAAATGAAGTATCTCCCGTTACAAGGCACATGTTGCGATAGTGCACGCCTAAGCCCTGCAACACCTCTTCAGCACTCTCAATCATCGCCTCAAACATAGCATCGCTCTCTTCAGGCTTAGTGAAGCAAAACATCTCTACCTTGTTGAACTGATGAACTCGAATAAGCCCACGCTCCTTACTCCCCGCAGCCCCCGCCTCACGTCTAAAGCAAGGCGTATAAGCAGTATACTTAAGCGGAAGAGCTTCTTCAGGAAGGATCTCATCGTAATGAATTCCATTAAGCGCCACTTCGGCTGTAGGAATCAGGTAAAGATCGTAATCTTCGTCTTTAACTCTAAAAACCTGATCCCCAAACTTTGGCAGCTGTGAAGAGCCAAACAAGATCTCTGGACGGGCTACAAGCGGCGGAATCCACTGCTCAAATCCGTTTTTAATATGAATTTGGAGCATGTAATTGATAAGCGCCCACTCAAGACGGGCCCCAAGACCACGGTACAAAGGCCACCCCGCGCCAGAAAGCTTAGCCCCACGCTCAAAATCAAAAAGCTTAAGCTTCTCGTTGAGCTCCACATGATTTTTAAAAGGAAAAGTAAAAGAAGGCTTATGCCCAACAGATTTTAAACACTCACTTGCCTTAACATCATAAGAAACTTTAACGCCCGGCATCACCAAGTTAGGCAGTCGTCCCATCTGGTCTAGAAGACGCTCTTCAAGCTCTTTCAACTCCTTATCCAAAATAGAAACCCTATCACCCATCCCAGCAACACGCTCCATCAAAGAAGCTGTATCTTCCCCTTTCCGCTTCAGCTCTCCAATTTGCTTAGAAGCCGCATTGCGCTCAGACTTAAGAGCTTCTACATCTACTTTTATTTCACGAACACGCTTATCCAAAGCCACAATAGGAACTAAGCTGATATCCTTGTCTTTTCTTTTAAGATTCGCCTCAACGGCGGCTTGATTTTCTCGTATTCTTTGGATGTCTAACATTCTCTTTCTCCCACATGGTCAAGCCCAAAATATAAGGCCTTTCCCCCTAAAAAGTCAATCCCAGGAGCTTTGCTCCTGGACCTCAACAAAGGAGCGGGAGCCCCTTTGGAAACCCACTTCACTATCCCTTAACAAACCCTTATCATCGACTCCATCTAAAACCCAGACCGAGACGGCCTAGTGGTCTGTCAATATTGAAATTACGGGTGTGCGGCGCGAAAGCTCCGGGGCTTTGGCCTTGTCATTACCCACATTTTTAGGCCTTTTTCTTTCTCTCACGTTCTCTCACGCCTCTGTGTTTCAAAAATCTTAATATCTGTTTTTTGAAACACAGAGGCGTGAGAGAACGTGAGAGAAAAACAAGAGAAAAGAGAAGGGGACGCGGAGTTGGTGGTTGTTTTTTAGAAAACCGCGCAAGCGTTAGTTAAGCGGCAAGGCCGTGGCAGATGTTAGCCGTAGGTGACTGAAAGGAACCTACGGAAATGCCGACAAATAAAAACCATAAGCCGCGGACAGCGGCGGCAGATAGTTTGTCGTATCGCCACTGCCGTGGCTCAGAATCTAGGGATGAAGATTCCGTAGGTTCCCTTCAGTCACCTACGGCTAACATCTGTCACGGCCTTGCCGCTTAATTGCCGCTTACGCGGCTTTCAAAAAAGTAACGCTGCCCTACGCAGGGAGCGAAAGCGTTCAGAGGGACGAGAAATAATTTGGACTTGACAATTCACACAGCAGAGAAATGAAAAGGTCTAAAATGTGAGTAATGACAAGGGCTTTGGCGCCGTCCAAATTCCTGTTTTCAGCTAAGAGGAGTATAGTCGATTAAGGTGTAGGTGGCGTCTAAATGCGGTTTTTGCCGAATTCTTGAGCCTTAATAAGAACCTCGTCAAAAGTCATCTTACCAGTGGCTACTGAAGCAATTCCATCAACAAAAGTTTCAGAAACTTTTCGGAGTGTTTCTAAAAAGGCACTGATGTGGCCTGCTTCAACACGTCCCTCGTGACTTGGAATCACATAACGGAAAAAAATAAGCTCAGACGCTTCATCTAAACAAAAGCCAGGAACGTCTAATTCTCTATTCAAAAGGTGCAATAACCGAGCTACATCAGGGGCAGCTGCCTGCTTTGATTCAAAAGGGAAATAGACGAGCATGTTAAGAAGAGAGTCGCCGTTCAATGCACGAATAAAAACAGGAAAGTCTAGCTTTGAATGCTTGAAAACAAAATGTATTTGCTTATGTTCTTCCTGAAGTTCTGGTGCAAACCCCTGATCCTTCAGATAAGTAATAATCGAATTCATGTTTAGAAGAATAGACATAATTGTCCTTAAATATTTGAAGAAATAACAATAACCATAACTATACAATGGATCCAGGTATGACGCCAGTATATACTTTAGTCAGACTCTGTCGCAGAAGTTGCGGGGATTGCTTTGTCCATCTTAAAATTAAGTGTTTTAGCAATCGAACGGACATCATGAGAATTTTTATCTGTTGCACCGCCTGCATTAGCCTGCTCAATGGCCTTAACAAGCTCTTCGCGCAAGATGCGCGTTTCTTTGGGAGCTTCAATACCAATAGAGACCTGGTTTCCTTGGATCTCTAAAATGGTAATAACGATTTGCTTCCCAATTCTGATTTTTTGCTCAGACTTCCGTGTCAGCACCAACATGGTATATGGCTCCTCCAATTCATTGCGAATGCCTTTCTTTCTTAATGCAAAGCATTCATTCTCCACAAGTCATTAGTAACTAACGCCTGGAGTCAGGCTTTCAGCGCCATTTCCCTTAATAATATTAGGATTATTTGTCACAGGAGTTGTTTGTAAATAATCATCGGCAGGCATCTCGTATAAGCATCCAGTCGCCATGCAAAGCACCATCGCAAAACACAAAAACCTTAATAACCCCATTGAAAACCGCTTTGACAAGTACATTTCGACCACCTTGAATCTCATTGAAATATCCGAACGTACCAATTGTAGACGATTCCTATTCCTTGTTCCAGAAAAAAGAACCATCACACAATTCTTGCATTTTAATGCACCCGTCCGCTCTGATGGAAGACTTTTAATTCTTAATACACTCCTCTTAGCTGAAAACGGGAATTTGGACGGCGCCAAAGCCCCGTTTTCAGCTAAGAAGAGTATATACCTCACTTATAGAAGAACAGGATAGATACAAGGAAAAGCAAGTGTTTGCTTCTCCAGAAGGTAACCAGGCCGTCCCGGCCTGGTTACCTTCTGGAGAAGCAAAATTAAATGGGAGTGCAAGCAAGTGACTTGGCGAGCTATTTATTACGACACCGAGACAACGGGTGTTAAATCTGACAGAGACCGAATTATTGAAATTGCAGCCTACGATCCTGTGCAAAATCGCTCGTTCGTTTCGTTAGTGAATCCAAGCATTCCTATTCCCGCAGAAGCCACTGCTATTCACCACATTACCGATGAAATGGTCCGGTCAGCTCCCTCTTTTCGCGAGGTGGCCGTGCAGTTTACTGCTTTCTGTGAAGGAGACACCGTCCTTGTAGCTCACAACAACGACTCTTTTGATTTGCTATTCTTAAAGGCAGAATTTGCAAGGGCTAATATTGAGTTCCCAAAGTGGCGCTTTATTGATTCTCTAAAGTGGGCACGCAGATACCGAAAGGACCTTCCAAGACACACCCTGCAACATCTGCGAGAAACTTACGGGATCGCCTCAAATAATGCCCACCGAGCAATGGATGACGTGATCGTCTTGCAGCAAGTCTTCTCAAAAATGATCGATGACCTGCCTCTTGAAACTGTTTACGGCCTGCTTTCAAAGCCAATGAACGTAGCTACCATGCCATTTGGAAAGCATCAAGGACTCCCTCTTAGTCTCGTCCCTCGTGACTACGTCGCGTGGCTTGACAAAAGCGGCTCTTTCGATAAGCCCGACAATAAAGAACTAAAAACTGCGTTTGAAAAAGCAGGTCTTTTAGGTGCAGGATCCAAAGACAAACCGCCGCAGGGGGGCCAATGATCCTCCCCGCTGCCTTTTCCCCATGTCCCAACGATACCTTTTTATTTCACGCTTGGGTTTCTGGTAACGTCGGCGGAGATATTTCTCTTCTTCCCGTACTCGCAGATATTCAACAGCTCAATGAGTGGGCTTTAAAGGGTAAGTACCCTTTTTCTAAGGTCTCCTTTGGCTGCCTTGGACAGATTCTAAACGACTACATTCTTCTTCCAGTAGGGGCTGCTCTTGGTCGGGATTGCGGCCCCAAGATCATTGCGCGCAAACATTTCCCCCTTTCTGAGCTCTCCAAAAAAAGCATTGCAATCCCAGGAAAGCTCACCACTGCCCACCAGCTCTTAAGGATTCTTGTTCCAGCCCCTAAAAGTAAACACTTTTGCCTTTATCACGAGGTTCCTGCACTCATCCGCAAAGGAGCCATCGACTGCGGCGTCATCATTCACGAGCAGCGCTTCACCTACCAAGAGCAGGGGTTTGTAGAAATTGCCGACCTAGGAAAACTTTGGGATGCCCACTTCGCCTGCCCGATCCCCCTCGGAGGGCTTGTCGCTAAACGGAGCCTTGGCTTTTCGGTCTTGCGAAAGATCACCTATGCAATCCAAGCCTCTCTCAGAGCTGCCCGCGCCGATCCAAAAGCTACCCACCCTTACGTTCTGGCCCATAGCCAAGAAAAAAAACCAGAAGTGGTTCAAGAGCATATCAATCTCTACATCAATCAAGAGAGCTATCAAATTTCTGATAGTGGAGTAAAAGGAATCGAAATCCTCCTCTCCCTTGGAAGTGAAGAAGCTCTGCCACAACTTCAGTGGCTTTTCGATAGGTAACCCATGACTAAAACTCGTCTTATTGTCTTCGCAACACTTTGGGAGGCCGAAGGGGCCCTTGACGTCCTACATGCGGCTCCCACCTCATCGCCTTTACTTTACGAGTGGCCAGGTGGGCTTATTCTAATTTCAGGCGTAGGAGCCATCCAAGCTGCCATTCAAACAACACAACACCTTCCCCACGTAGATGAAGTGTGGAACTTTGGTATCGTCGGAGCGCTAAACCCCAGCATCTTATTCGGAGAGACAAAGAGGGTCTCTCTTGTAGGCAAACACCTCGACCTTCCTAAAGAAATAGACAGCCACTCCAAAGAGTTTGGCAGCAAACACCTTCCAGTCATTGAAGTGCCACCGCTTAATAACTGGAGGCTACTTACTTCAGACTACCCCATTCACGACGTCTCGATCCGAGACGCCTTAGCAAGCAAATGGGATGTTGTTGACATGGAAGGATACGGAATTGTTTCTGCAGCAAGAGTTGCAGACAAACCCTGTACGCTATGGAAGGTCGTCTCTGACCTCTGCTGCGCTGGAGGATGGGAAACAATAGGCAAGCGGAAAAATGAGCTTAATAACAAGCTTGCAGATGCCGTTTGCACGGCCTTTGAATGGCAATCTAAAAACAATTAAACGCAAAGAAGCAAAAGAAATACAAGCCGACTTACGTGTTAGTCCTCTCCAGAAGGTAACCAGACCGTCCTGGTCTGGGATTTCAGACCCAGGCCTACAGCAAACGTTTGCTTGGTGGCAGGTTAGATCCCAGACCGGGACGGTCTGGTTACCTTCTGGAAAGGGCTAACGCTTAAGTCCGGATAATCTTTTAACTATTTATCCTGTTCTTGTATTAAACGCGGTAGGGGGCAGGAAATTCGGGATGCTCAAGCAAAAACTCCTGGATCCCCTTATTGCGCAAAAGACAAGCAGGACACTTCAAACACCCCTGAAGAGACACTCCTTCATAACAAGTGATCGTCTCTTCCAGAAGATACCCCAAGACCCCAAGGCGGTATCCAAGCTCCATTGTCTCTTTCTTTGACATCGTGACTAAGGGAGTACGGATTTCAAATGAAGGGTCATCTAAATCAAGACGCAAAATCTCCTGCATCTTGTCCATATAACTGCGTGAACAATCACGGTATCCCGAATTTGATCCATCGACTCCTATAACGCCCATGTAAATGCTAGTAGCACCTACATGGGCAGCGAAAATTGCGCCTAACCGCGCCCACAAACCATTTCTTCCAACAACAAGTGTATTAGGTACTTTGCCTGAAGGATGGATAATCTCAAGGGAAGGATTCATCAACGCATTATCGGTAATCGACTGCAAACAGTCAGCGTTAACAACAACGTGAGCCACTCCCCAATTTTTACAGATTTTTTCTGCTTGATGGAGCTCAGGAGCGTGTCTTTGCCCATAGGTAAACGAGAGGCCAATAACCTCGCTTTTAGAAAACTCTTCTATAGCCAATGCTAAACAAAGAGACGAGTCCATCCCACCAGAGTGGATGACAATCGTTTTTGGCTTAACTGTGAGTTGGTTTTTAAACTTCATACAGCGAACTTAAATGCAGGGCTTCTAGGAACGGCAAAGAAAAAACAAACACAAAACAGGATAAACAGGATCCGCCTTATGGCAGGTATGATAAAAACCTGTTATACCTTTAATTCTTTGCTCCGACATTGTTGTGTAATTCTTTTGTCCGTTTTTTCTTTCTCTGTGTTCTCTGTGCCTCTGTGTTTCAAATGTTTTAATTTCGAATTTTGAAACACAGAGGCACAGAGAAAGAAAAAAAACTTTCCTGATGTTTTCAGTGAATTATGCAATAACGCTCTTTGCGTTTAATTGCGTTAGACGAGGGCAGCTTCTGACTCTTCCTGCATGTACATCAGCTCCCACATCAAACGGAAACCTGAGCATGACACAAGAAGCTCATCTTTTGTCCCTTCAGCAACCTTTCTTCCCCTTTCAACGTAAATGATCTTGTCCGCATGGGCAATTGTTGAAAGGCGGTGGGCGATTAAGATCTGCGTGACCTGCCCGTGAAGCTCCTGAATCGCCAGCTTAATCCGATTTTCGCTAACCGTATCAAGCGATGAGGTGGCCTCATCCATAATCAAAATAGGTGCTCTCTTAACAAGGGCGCGCGCAACGGCTAGCCGCTGCTGCTGGCCTCCAGAAAGGCTCTTTCCTGTTTCGGCAAGGACAGTCTCATACTTTTCAGGCAGATGCTGAATAAACTCATCTGCATAGGCCTTTCTAGCAGCTTCCTGAACAGCTTCTGGACTAAACTTTCTTCCAAAACCAATATTCTCAGAGACTGTGTCCATAAATAAGAAAGGTCTTTGTGGAACAAAGGCAATGTTCTCACGTAAAGAGCGTTGGGTGTAGCCCGTAAGAGGGCGTCCATCTACTCGTATCTCCCCTTTCTCAATCTCGTATAAGCGAGGAATGAGCTGAACAATTGTTGACTTTCCAGCACCTGTCGGCCCCACAATTGCAACTGTCTGCCCTTTTTTCACGCTGAAACTCAAACCTTGCAATACCCAATCTTTTTCATAGCGGAACCAAACGTTGTCAAACTCCACCTCGCCTTCAAAAGACTTGAGCTCTATTGAGCCCTCATGATCTTGAATTTGGGGCTTCAGGTTAAGAACTTCAAACATCCGTTCTGCAGCGACAACCCCTCGCTGAACTTGGGCGTTTTGATCGGCAAAGCTCTTAATCGGCTCGTAAAACATCCATAAAAGACCGCAGAAAACAATAATTTCAGAAAGCTCCATCTTGGCAACATACATCCCATAAAGAAGGACCCCACACAAAAAGAGTGTTGCAATTGTGTGGAGGATGGGTCTAGTAGAGCTGTCGTAGCGTGAGCTCTTCTCTTCAAGCTTGGAATTTCGGTTATTTTGCTCTTGGTACTTCTTTAAAGAGAAGTCTTCCATAGCAAAAAGCTTTACCGTCTGAATGCCGCCCAAGAAGTCAATAAGCGTCGAAGCAAAGTTTTCTTGGTTCCTCTGCATCTGCTTAGCAATACGCTTTACACGTCTAGCTAGCATGACAATAGGAAACACAAGAAGGGGTAGCCCAACAAAGATAATCAAGGAAAGCTTCCAAGACAGGTAGAAGCAAACGCTCAACGTCGATACTACAACAAAAGGGGTGTGAAGATAACTTTGGAGTGCCGAATTAATGGCCATCGCAATAACAGAAGCATCGCCAACCGCGCGCGTTGACAAACTCCCAATGTTATGATGATTGTAAAAACTCATCGGAAGGGACTGTATATGCTCAAAGTAAGATTGCCGCAGGTCTCGACTCACACGAATGGCGACAACTTGGGTCATGTATTTACTAGTGAACAAAGAGATCCCTTTAAAAACGGCAACAAAGGTCAGGACAGCTGCTAAAAGAATAAAATTTCCTGATAAATTAACTTTGCTATCGATCCAACGCATCGCAGTGGCAAGTGGATTTCCATCGTTACGGGTAGCCATGTAGCGCGTTGCATCTTTACGCGTAATAGCGCCGCTTTTTCCGTCATCAACTTCTTTCCAACGCTCCTGCACATCTGTTAAGGAAATAGATTCGACTCGCTCAATCTTTCCTTTGTTTTCCGGAGCAAATAAAGTAAAAAAATCAGAACCAGTATTGGATATAACCCCAAGAGCAAACATTTCCATTTGTGTAGCAAATGTAAGCCCAAGCATCCCCATAAGGGTAATAAGCATTAGCACATAATGTTTACGATTCCGAAAAGCCAGCTTAAGTAAAAGCTTCATGAATTAGCGACCCCATTAACTAAAAATTTACCCATCTTTCGAAACTTCATATAACGTTGCTCGACGAGGGTATTAGGAGGTACTTCTTTTAGAAGGTTCCACTGTTCAAGAATGTAGTTCTTCACGTTTTGATAAACCATTGCAGGGTTGTGATGAGCCCCACCAAGAGGCTCCTTAATGATTTCATCAATCAACCCGTTTTGTAAGAGACTTTCGGCGTTGAGCTTTAATGCTTCAGCAGCAATAGCCTTTTTGCTCACATCTTTCCAAATAATAGAAGCGCACCCTTCTGGGGTGATAACAGAATAGTAAGAATGCTGAAGCATGCTGATGGCATCACCAACACCCATTCCTAAGGCACCTCCAGAGGCGCCCTCTCCAATCACAACAACGATAATAGGCGTTGTTAAAAGGGCCATATCTCTGAGGTTCTCGGCAATTGCCCACCCTTGGCCCCTCTCTTCTGCTGTTAAGCCTGCATAAGCGCCTGGTGTATCAAGGAGGGAGACAACAGGGAGCTTAAACTTTTCTGCAAGGCGCATTAGGCGCATAGCCTTACGGAAACCCTCGGGATGTAACATCCCAAAGTTGCGATGCATCCGGCTTTCGGTATCACATCCCTTTTCCTGCCCAATCACCAAGAACTTCACCCCGCCAATGACAGCAAGGCCGCCGATTACAGCGTGATCATCACCAAATAGCCTGTCCCCTTTGAGCTCAACAAATTTTTCGCAGATATTTTTGGTGTAGTCAATGGAACGGGGGCGTGAAGGGTGACGGCAAATCGTCACACGCTCCCAAGCTGTTAACTGGCTATAAACCTTTTGCTTTAGCCTCTCCAGCTTCTTTTCTAGCTGAGTTAGCTCGCTATTTGTTAGGAGGTTTCTCCCTTCATTCTGTTCTTTAAATTTCCGAATAGTATCTTCGTATTCGTAAATTTGTTTTTCGTGTAGCAGTACTTCCATAAATACAACAACCTACCAGGTGAATAAGAGAAGAAATTATAGGGGGCTTAGGGGTTGGAAGCAAATGAAATTTTAGATTGATCGCTTGCAGACCCAAAGAAAAAAGTTTTTAACGCAAAGACGAGAGAGAGATATATACTCCTCGTAGTTGAAAACGGGAATTTGGACTAGCGCGAAAGCTCCCGTTTTCAGCTAAGAGGAGTATATAAATGTTTATTCCGCCACTTATTCCACCCTCTCGTTGCCAGGAATGGTGGTGTCATGGAAATCTTTGACTAGCTCAATTGTCGTCGGCCTACTGATAATAATGCTAAAAAGCTCTTCACTATCTTCTGTCACAAGCCGAATGCATCCATCACTTTCATACTTACCAACACTTGCCCTGTTCTCTTCAAGAGGGCCCTCAGCTCCAGAAGGAGGAACCCAAGGAGCTCCATGAATGCCAAACCCTCTAGCCCCAGCTGTCACATCACCAATCTCTTGATCAAATGGAATCCAGCGAGTTCCGAATACGCGGATCATCTCAACTTTCTGATTCTGATAGATGCCTAAGGCTCCTGGTTTGAAAACGGCAACCCTAGTCCCCAAGGTATACTTACCAAGTGGTGACAGCCCTCCTGAAGGGCGCTTGTCATCAAGGCGACCAAGCCCCACAGAATAGCGCTTAAGAAGCACTTTTTCGTTAGCTGCGGGGTCTATGTAATAGAACCACATGAGGCAGCGAGAGGTGTCGACGACAAGGTAAAATTGCAAGTCTTTATCAAGTTTCAATACATTGAAACGATCGCCTTGCTTTACCTCTTGAGTGAGGTAGTCGGCCTTATTGTTTAAACTGCGAGCGATAAAGTGGCGTGAGGTTTTGTAGTGACGAGCATAATCAGAAAGCCATGCAGCACGTCCTTTTTGCCAATCGACCTGACTTTTATAAGAAATTGTTTCAACAATTGGAAGCTTTTGACTTCCCGTTGTGAATAGTTCTTGAATGCGATCTGCATCGGGCAAATCCTCAGCGCTTAAAACTTGCTTTACCTGCTCTTGAGTCATCGCCGCGGCTTCTTTTGATCCATCAGCTTTTGATGCTTTCGCGATCTCTTGCTTGGTCTTTGCTGACCCCTGCTCTAATTGAATCACCTGAGGGCTTTTCGTTTTGGCAGGTCCACCTGCTTTTGAAGAAGCAACCTGAGCTTCAGCTGGCTTTCCACCTTTTACCCAAGCAGCAACCCCAATGGCTCCAAACAGGACAAGAGTAACAATGATTAATAACTTAGGCAGCGACATGATTCCTCAATATTTTTAACTTTTAATCATGGATTGACAGATTTTATAGTCGATATATACTCCTCGTAGTTGAAAACGGGAATTTGGGCTAGCGCGAAAGCTCCCGGGGCTTTGGCGCCGTCCAAGTTCCCATTTTCAACTACGAGGAGTATAGTTGGCAACTACCCCAACGATCCAATGGTCCAGCGATGATCCTCTAACGTGCCGCTCTCAAAAAAATAGGCAACTAGAAAATCTGCACCCCAATAGTCATCCCCGCCTGCAAGGGGAATAACTTCCATTCTACTCCCCTCTTCAGTCCCTTCTTTCTCCCCTACAGCTTCTAAATAGAGATGCGTTTTTTCTCCCTTAAAATCAACACGGCAAGAAGCGCTTTGATAACGATCGAGGGACTGAGGAAGCAGCCTATATAGGCCATCAACAACGCAGAGTGGAGATTTAACATAAAAAACAAAAGCAAGGTTCTTTAAATCTGCAGTTAGACTCAAGAAAGAGGCCGTAATTTCAAGTAACTTTCCCTCATACCGCTGTCTTGATTCTATCCAGGAGAGGTTAACAGCTGGATTGTGAAAGGTAATAGCAGAACAAGCTACTTCTGGAGGCATTACAAGCCGCGACTTCCCCTGCAAAGAAAACCCAGACTCCTGGCATGTGGATACAATATCAGATTCTATAGACCGCCCTAACACAAAGCCCCGTTCAATCCCAAAGCCTCGACAGTCACCCAAAGGGAGGACTTGGGGGCCATAGCTTACAACGCCGACATCGATACCTTGAAACGCTCCCATACCGGTATTACCACCAAAAAGTGTCGCGACAACACTGGTTTGAGAATCGCGATGGCCTACCAGTGCTGTGTGGGGATCGTAGATTACATTGCCAAAAGAGGCAGAACCAAGAAGCGCAAAAGCTGCTGGAGTTGCTTGAACAGCGTGAATTCCCAGTTGCTCCATCCAAAACGCGCACAAAGTAAGCCAAGCAGGAATATAAATAGGAGCGTTTTCTTGAAATAGTTGCTTAAGCTGCTCTGCCTGCGCAGATGCAAAAGGAGAAGAAACAGCCATAAACAAGAGACAGTTTACAGTTAACTGCCTAGCAAGCGTGCTCGACTTCTCTTGGGCAAACAGTCCAAGCAAAGGCCTCGACCAGCCATCTAAAGTGTTTACTTGCCACTCTGCAACACGCTGAGCGGCCAGCAAACACTCTTGGTTATCAGAGATTTTTCCAAGAAGAGCCCAGATAAGACCAAGCTCTGCATGAACGGAAGGATGCGGAAAATTTGACCAACTCCAGTCACCGTTAACTTCAACAGGAGCTGCCCCGCTGGGAAGTAACTCAGGGCGAGGCATTACAACGCTTAAGCCTAGCACAAAAGCTATAAGGGCAATCATTGCCCCGCTAAGCTGGAATCCTGGAAAATAAGAGCGCTGCCTGATCTCTTGAAACTGTGCAGCAACAGCTGCCTGGTATTTTTGAAAATCAGGAAAAAGTTTTGTCAGCAAACTTAATGCTAACAAGTGGCGCAGCTGATCTAAGTAGTGTGCTGGATAACAAGCAGGGGTTGTTTCTGAAACATGTTCAGGTGAATCTTCAAAGCGGAAAAGAGCCTCGAGAACATGTTCTTCCAAGGACTTCCCTAAAAGGGCTTGAGCTGCAACTCTATCTACTAAAAGTGCGCCTCCCTCCTGAGCAAGTAACTGTGCTTCAAGACACTGCAACATCCCAGAATACATCAGAAACCATCCACTCTATTAAGAGAGCTTTTTCTGTTGAACCTCCCCATAGCTAAAGCCAGGAGATTCCAGGTGCAGAGCTTATTGACCATTTAGGCTTATAAGTTGCAGAGGGATTATATCCCATCGAGGTTCGTTCCGAACCCACCTAGGCGATGAAAACAAGCACAAATATCACCTGGGCTTACTATACGTCGGATTGGAGCCAAACCTGGCATTCGCCAGGTTGCCTTGTGGGGCATTTACCTTGGCGCATTACCGACTGTAACTTGTTAGGTGTAAGATAGCATCATCGATCTTTTACCAGAATACTAAGATTTAATTTAATCACACGCATTGACCCCATAGCTAAAGCTAGGGGATTGCGTCGTGTCTTTGTTCAATAAGCTGCTTCATTTTTTTCCCAGGAGTAAACTTCACAGCATTCCGAGCAGGGATCTGAACAGGGGTTGTAGGAGCTTTTGGGTTACGGCCAACTTTTGCTTTTCTTACGACAATTTCAAATACGCCGAAATCACGAAACTCTAAACGACCCCCATCAGACAAGCAGTCTGTTATTTTATCAAGAAAGGTCTGAATAACAATTCGCACTTGATTAGGGTGAAGATTTTGATCTTTCAACTCAGATAATATTTCGCCGACCAATTGTTTTTTAGTCACTGTGGTAGCTTTTGGGGCTATTTTCATCTCCATTACAGTTTGCTCCCTCGTTGTTAACATAGGCTTAGGTCCCAGCTATACGTTTTAAAAATAAATCCTTTGCTTTATATACGGACATATTCCTATCCCATTGATTTACAAGCAACCAAAAAAAGTCAGAACGACAAAAAGGGTGTCGCCGCTTAATTACCGCTGCCGCGGTTTAAAAAACAACCACCAACTCCGCGCCCCCTTCTCTTTTCTCTTGTTTTTCTCTCACGTTCTCTCACGTTCTCTCAGGCCTCTGTGTTTCAAAAAACAGATATTAAGATTTTTGAAACACAGAGGCGTGAGAGAACGTGAGAGAAAGAAAAAGGCCTAAAAATGTGGGTAATGACAAGGGCTTTGGCGCCGTCCAAATTCCCGTTTTCAACTACGAGGAGTATATATTCGAGAATTGCACTCAGGCCCTACTTATTTAGAAGCCAATCAGAAAATGTCTGAAAGCTAGGGAATGTATAGTCAGGGACCTGCTCTTTCAAAGAGCCCAAACCAACGCTTAAAAACACGCACGCCGCCCCTACAGCCTTTGCTACGGCAATATCTGTATGGTGATCGCCAACCACCAACACCTGCTCTGAAGAGCATCCAAAGAGCTTCATAATATGATAAAGAGCGGCTGGGTCGGGCTTTTTAACTTTTAGAGTATCCGCAGCCACGACTACGCCCATTTTATCCGCCAGACCAAAATGGTCAAGAATTTTTTTAGTTGGCACCATAAGCTTGTTAGTAAGAATCGCATAGTGACAAAGCGAAGGCCTAGAGAAAAACTCCTTCACGCCTTCATATAACGTCACACGGCGCAAGGAGTTAGCGATGTACCAGTCTACATACAACTGGCTCAGAGCAGCGTGCCGCGCAGAAGGCGTTTGGTGAAAAACACACCCGTCAAGCAGCTGCCCTACTCCCTCTCCGATATGAGAGATCACTTCACCTGTGGGTAAAGGAGATAATCCTTCATGGGCGCGGACAAAGTTAATTGCATCCGCCAAGTCCTCGCTACAATCAACGAGCGTTCCATCTAGATCAAATACAATAAGCTTGAGTGAATTATTCAATCCTAACAAGCCTCTTGTTCTTTTTCCCAGAGGCTAGCAAGAGCAACTTCCCTTCAATAAGATCCGCTGAAGAGATCACATGCTCTACGTCTTTAATCTGGTAATTGTTGAGGTACGCGCCCCCATTTTGAATAAGACGTTTTGCCTCCCCTTTACTAGAGACAAGTCCTGTAGAGACAAAAAGCTCCATGAGCTTTTTGCCAACAACCTCTCCTTGGGGAAGGGTGCATTTAGGCATCTCCAGGCTCTCTAACACTTGGACATTGAGCTCTGTTACAGCCCCTGGAGCCGCGCCAGCAGTCACTCGCAAGGCCATTTCAACGCCGGCCGCTCCATGAACAATCCGGGTGATCTCTTCAGCAAGCTTTTTCTGTATTGTATTAGGAATATAATCCGAAGCGCCCATCATTGCTTCATAATGGTGGATCTCTTCCATCTCCATAAACGTCAGCATTCTCATAAGCTTTGGGACATCTGCATCAGGCGTGCGGAAAATGTACTGATAAAACTCATACGGAGAAAGCTTATCCGGAGAGAGCCAAACAGCACCACTCTCTGATTTTCCAAACTTCTTGCCGTCACTACGTGTAATAAGGGGAAACGTGATCCCATGAGCTGTCTTACCTCGCATTTTCCGAATCAGCTCCGTGCCTGCGGTAATATTGCCCCACTGATCGCTTCCACCCCCTTGAACAGAAACCTCATGCTGGTCAAACAAATGTAAAAAATCGTAGGCCTGAAGTACTTGGTAGCTAAATTCGGTAAAACTGAGCCCATCTTCTGAGGCTAGCCGAGTTCTAACCATCTCCTTTGAGAGCATAGGCCCGACTCTAAAAAGCTTTCCGATATCGCGGAGAAAATCAATAAAACCGATCTGTTTAAACCAGTCATTATTGTTTAAAATCAAAGGCTTATGGGTTGAATGATTCATATCCAACACAGCTTCTAGATTCTTTCGGATTCCTTGAATATTAGATTTAAGAGTTTCGTCATCTAGAAAGGGGCGCTCAACGCTTTTGCCTGAAGGGTCCCCAATACGACCGGTTGCCCCGCCCAAAATAGCGACAGGCGTATGGCCACAACGCTGAAACCATGCTAAAAGAACAATTCCCACGAGATTTCCAAGATGAAGGCTATCTGCTGTAGGATCAAAACCAACATATATCTTCAATGGACGGTCCGCAATTTCCTCAAATCCTTCAGTTGTCAAAGAGTCGATGAACCCCCGTTCTTTCAGGAGTTTAACTACATTTCGGCTTGCTCTAAGATGCGTGTCGGTCATAAAAGCTTTCTTAACCTATAAATATTCTTTAAGATTCCTTGTTCCAAGAAAAAGGAGTCAATGCTACAATACAATTGACTGATTTAAAAATACAATAATGACCAGGAGGAACTTTCCATGGAAGGTGCTTATCTTCAATCTCTAGGAAAACCCTACGCGCCACCAAGCGCTGCAGTCGAAGCTTTCAAAAGAAACATGCTCGACTACCAAGGAAGAAAAGAGGCTCTCTTTGAACAGACACATCCTGGAAGAGACTACGCAAGTGAGATCCTATTACGCGAATCTGACAGAAAGGCAGCAAACCGCGATAGAGTCCACGTCCCTTCAGATCTCAAACTAGACCCAACACTCCCCGCAGTAAAGCGTCAGTATAGCCAGTTGAGAGAAGAAACAACCCTCAGCCAATTTGTGCCTAGAGGCGATATGCCCCTTAGCCCAGATCTTGCTGGCCGCGTTCGCACAGAAACAACCGCTCCCGCTGCTTAAATTAGCTATAGGCTTAGGACAAAGCCCAGGCCGGGACGGCCTGGGCACCTTCATGCGAGGGAAAACGCTCGTTTAGGATAATTTTCAAGCCTGTGAACGTGCCCGCGCCCGATTAATCCAAAGCCTTAGACGGACTGATCTTTAGAACGGGTTGGCGATGTCGATGAATTCTGCGCGCATGCTGAATTTTTGGGCTATGTGAGCGGCTAGAGCCTTTGGCCCTACCCGTTCAGTAGCAGAATGCCCCATCGCAAAAAAGTGAATCTTCTCTTCGTGAGCCATATGCCATGCAGGCTCATCAAAATTACCGGTAACAAAGCAATCTACTCCCGCAGCCGCAGCCTCTGGCGTGAACTCGTAAGCTCCACCAGAGATAATCGCCCCACTAGAAACCATCCCCTTAGAGCCTCCCTTGCCACCTAAAGCAGCGTGAGCAGGATGCTCATAGTAAGCTTCGAGCTGCTGTTTAAATTTCTCAACAGAAACTGGCGGAAAGCGCCCCTTAACACCCAAAGCAACGCTCAAAGAGAGTCCCCCTCCCATTCCAAACGGTTGCAAGTCATTCCAACCCAGATGCTTAGCCGCAAGCCAGTTATTTCCAAGTTCTTGATGGCAATCTAGAGGAAGATGATAGGCCAAAACAGAGATCCCTTTTTTAAGAAGGATCTCCAACTTCTCTTTCTTAGCTCCCCTGATATAGTGAGGCTCTTTATCCCAAAAAAGACCATGGTGAACAATTAACGCATCAACTTCAAGAGCTGCCGCCGCCTCTATTGTCGCCAAGCTGGCCGTTACAGCCGTGGCAATAAAGTTGATATCCAGCTTCCCTTCCAATTGAATTCCATTACAGCAATAGTCTTTAATCGTATCACTCTTTAAAAGGTGGCAAAGGTAGGCGTCTAAGGCTTTTAGCTTAATCATGATAGGCTCCCCAAAAAAAAAGCTCTTAAAAAAAATAACAAGAACTGCTGACAAATGAACGCAATATTGGTATACAGCGTTTTATGACACAAAAACACAACCTTCTTACACCGAGCGAGATTAAAAAAAAAGTCGGCAACAACGCTGCTGCTCTTATTAAAGATGGCATGTGCGTAGGCCTAGGTACTGGCTCGACGTCAGGACCCTTCATTGACAGTTTAATTCAAAGGTGTAAGGAAGGGCTTAAAATCTCTGCCATTGCAAGCTCTAAAGCCTCGGAAGAACGGGCTCGGAAAGGGGGCATCCCACTCCTAGACTCCAATAACGTAACATCCCTTGACATCACAGTTGACGGTGCTGACGAAATTGATTCGCAAAAAAGGATGATTAAAGGAGGCGGAGGCGCGCTTTTAAGAGAGAAGATCCTTGCAAGCTGTAGCAAGGAAATGATCGTTGTTGTTGATGAAACGAAGCTTGTAGCGCAGCTAGGAGCTACTAAGCTCCCTGTTGAAATCATTCCTTTTGGCCATCTTGCAACGATTTTTAAACTTAAGCAACGAGGCTATGAAGGGAAGCTTCGAATGACCCCTTCAGAAACACCCTACATCACCGACAACAGCAACTTTATTTTCGACATCCATTTTAAAGAGCTCAGAAAAAATCCAGAAGCTGACGCCCTAAATATCCAAAACATTCCAGGCGTTGTGGAAACGGGCTTTTTCTTAGGACTTGCCGGGCGAGTTATTATCGGCTTCAACGACGGAAGAATCGAAATTCTTCCGTGACGAAAAACATCAATCTTGAGATAGGTTTCTACAAACTCCTTTTGCTGAGATAAAAAAAAATATGCCAACAGTATTGGTGCCTATCAAATTTCATAAGATCATGCAAACCAGGTCGTATACCGTCGTGATTCTCGGCAATGACGAGAAGCGTTTTGCTATTTACACCGACCCCCTTGTCGGAAAAGTGCTGCAAACCTATTTGACATCAACAGAAAAACCAAGGCCACTCACGCACGATCTCATGAACATGATGCTATCGGGACTTGAAACAAAAGTTCTGCAAGTGGTGATCAGCGAGCTTCAAGACACCGTCTACTACGCACGGCTCTTTTTAGAGCAGCAGAAAAACGGACTGCGACATATTATCGAAATTGACGCCAGGCCTAGTGACTGCCTCTCCCTTGCACTCATGCACCACGCCCACATCTATTGCACTCGAAATGTCTTTGAGAAGACAATTGCGGTAGAAGACTGATGCCTGCTACTTCACTTTCTCAAGACGACGTTTACCGCTCGCTTGGGGTTACAACACCCCGAATACCTCTCAATCCTCTTTACGGCTTCCCCCGCTACTTCATTCCCTCAGCACTGAAAGCTTATCCTTTTGCCATTGATAACTTCGCCGGATGGATGCCCAAGCTAGACCTTCAAGACAAACGAATTGCCGGGATTTGTGGAAGTGGCGATTTTGTAATTAACGCCTTCCTGATGGGCGCTAAAGAGATCATGAGTATCGACATTATGGAAACTGCCTGCCTCTTTGGAGAGCTAAAAATTGCCGCTATCAAGAGGCTCAGCTACATCGATTATCTCTCTTTTCTGGCGACACCAGGCCCTGATATTTTCAATTCTGATTCCTATGCCTATCACTACTATGAAAGGGTTTGTGATCTGCTTTCAGTAACGGCGCGTGATTTTTTTGACCAGCTCATAAAGCCTACAGGAAATAACCCCTACCTTAGCCCAGGAGGCCTTCTTGTTTGTAAAATTGGCCAAAAAGCGATGCCTGCCATTATCCGCATGAATCCCTATTTGAAAAACGCGTCAACGTATGAACTGGCAAAAAAACGGATAAAAACAGTCCTGTTTTTTCCGCAGGACATCACTCAGTTTTTGTGTAGTGCCCAAACGACCTATGACATGGTCTATCTATCAAATACCAGGGTCTACAACCCTAGCGATAAAGACATCATCACCTCCCTGCCAAGGTACACGCTAACACCAGAAACAGCAGTAGTATCGATTCATCATTTAGACGGCCCCGCAAAAAAAAGGCGCCACCTCCTCTCTGAATACAAAGCAGAAGCGCGAAAGCAAAAGGTCGGAATCGATGTTAATTTTGTGAAATGTGAGTTCAATGCAGAGAGGCTACAAGTAGCAATGATAATAAAAAAACGGAGTTGGCTTACAAGAATCAAAGACGCACTGAGGATCCAATGACAGCTCTTTTTCAAACCAAATCTCAGACTCAAAACAGCTCTCAGGACGAAATCTACCAGTTGTTTGGAGTACACACCCCGCAAATACCTACACAACCTCTTTACGGCTTTCCTGGCTATTTCACCCCTTCAGCTCTAAAAGCCTACCCTTTCACAACAGAAAATTTTGCTGCCTGGCTGACTAAAATGCCTATTCGCAATAAACGGATTGCAGGGATCTGTGGCAGTGGAGACTTTGCTATTAACGCCTTTCTAATGGGAGCTAAGGAGGTGCTAGCCATTGATATCATGCACACCGCCTGCCTCTTCGGAGAGCTAAAACTCGCCGCTATTAAACGGTTTAACTACGTTGAATTTCTCTCTTTTTTCGCGACTTCAGGCGCTGATATTTTTAATTCAGACTCCTATTCTTATCCGCTTTATGTACGGATCAGAGATTTACTTTCAGTGACAGCGCGTGAGTTTTTTGATCAACTGATAAAGCAAGGAGGGAACAACCCTTATCTTTGCCCAGGCGGCTTTCTTATCTGGAGAATATCACCGCAGTCTATGCCAGCTATTATTCAGATGAACCCTTATTTAAGAAATAAGCACGCCTATGGGCTCGCCCAAAAGCGAATTAAACCAGTCCTTTTTTACCCTCAAGAGGTCTCTCGATTTTTAAACGCCTCTGAAGAGACCTACGATATGGTTTATTTATCAAATACACGGGTCTATAACCACAGCGATAAAGACATCCTCCCCTCTCATTCCAGATATAACCTAACGACACAAACGCCGCTTGTGTCGATCCATCATTTACAGAGTCCTTTAAGCAAGAAACGAGACCTGCTCTTGCCTTATCAAGCAGATGCAAACAAGCGGCAGCTTAGTGTGGACGTTAAATTTGTGCACTGCGAGTACTGTCCGGGCCTTACCGAGGTCATCGTCACGGTAAAGAAGCAAAGTTGGCTCAAAGCGCTTTTAAATCGCTGGCTCCAGTACACCACAAGTTAACGTAAAAAACAGATAAAAACAGACCACCAGCTTCCTATTCACGTGCTTTCGTGCAGAGCAATGTTTAGCAGCGCCTGCTTAAGGATCTACGCGTGTAACAGTTCACATACCCAGAGCGATTTTATCAAGAAAGATTTGACTCTTACAGGGGGGGGGTGGCAGCCTTACGATTGAAGTGGCATTGCCCGCTTTCCTCCCTCTCTATTTTCTCTCACGTTCTCTCACGCCTCTGTGTTTCAAAAATATTAATACCGGTTTTTTTTTGAAACACAGAGGTGTGAGAGAACGTGAGAGAAAATACAAAAAAGTTTGTAACAGTTCACATGCACCGACGAAGGAGGGGTATGTGAACTGTTACCTACGCGTTAGCCTTGTTCTTTAAGTCTCAGCTTCTGAATACTCTCGAAGAGGGTATTGGGCGGGAGCCCTATAAAAAAACTGCTTGCACTTAAAATCTTATGAAGAGTATTTTTATAAAAGGCCTTATTATTAAAAGTCTGTTTGCTTATGAAACAAGAAATACACGCACATTTAACCTCTCTCAAAGAGCTACGCCAAACTTCTCTCGAAAAAACGCCTCACGGAAAAACGCCTCACGGAAAAACGCCTCACGGAAAAACGCCTCACAAGGCTCAAGGGCTTTTTATTGTCAGCAACGACAAGGGACTCCACACCCGCCCCTCTACAGAACTCGTCAAATGCGCTACCCGGTTTAAGTCTGAAGTTTTCCTTTTCTACCAAGATAACGTTGTAAATGCCAAATCCCTACTCGGCATTCTCATGCTTGCAGCAACAAGAGGCTCAAGGATCGCCATTGTCGCAGAAGGAGAAGATGCTGACCAAGCGGTCGAAAAAATTGTTGAACTCGCCAAGAACAAGTTCAATATTAAGTACTAAACTTTCCTTTTTCAAAAAGCATTAGAACCAAAAAATACTGAAAGTCAGTATATACTCCTCGTAGCTGAAAACGGGAACTTGTACGGCGCCAAAGCCTCGGGGATTTGGCGCCGTACAAGTTCCCGTTTTCAGCTACGAAGAGTATATTCTCGTTTTTATTCATCCACGATCTTGCCTTCTTGTTTTTATGCTTAAATTACGTTCAGAGATCCCCACACAAGATAAGTGGAATGTTGAAGCCTTATACGCCAACACAGAAAGCTGGGAAGATGCCTATTTGGCTTTAAACCCCGGCAACAAACGCCCTCGTTGGCCAAAGCTTGCCACTTTTAAGGGACGTCTAGGAGAAAGCGCGAACACACTAAAAACAGCTCTCGACTTCCACTTAAACTTGAGCCGTGAGCTGGAAAAGCTCCTAAGCTATGCGCACCTACGCCACGATGAAGATGTCGCCAATGATGCGCACAAAAGTGCTAACAACAAAATCATAGCACTCTTTCATGACTACACCCAAGAATCTGCTTGGCTTGAACCAGAAATCCTCTCCCTCACTGAAAGAACTCTTAGTCAATATTTAGCAGCCCCCATGCTGGCCTCTTATCAGTTTTATCTAAAAAAGATTATCCACGTTAAAAAACACACCCTCTCCCCTGGGCAAGAGGAACTTCTAGCTCTTTCAGCAAGATCTCTAGAAACAGCTCAAAGGGCATTTAGCGTCTTTAATAATGCTGACATAGATTTGGGATACGTTAAAGATGGCCACGGAAAAGACAGAGAGCTTTCACACGGCCTCTATCACCTGTACATCCGCGACCAAGACCGAGAACTGAGAAAAAACGCCTTTAAAGGACTTCATGGAAAGTATGATGCCTTCCAGAACACTCTATGCGAGCTTATAACCGGGCAAGTACAAGAGCACTTGTTTGTCATGAGAGCCCGTAACTACTCCTCTTGCCTAACTGCATCTCTATATCCCAAGAACATTGCTACCACCGTCTATAGTTCCCTAATCTTAGCTGTGAGAGCAAACCTTGGAGTGCTGCACGAATACCTACGCCTCCGCAAAAAGATGCTTGGTCTTGAGACGTTGCACCTCTACGACCTCTACATCCCTCTCACTTCAGAAGTTGATCTAAAGTACACCTATGCTGAGGCAGAATCGCTTGTTATCGATTCTGTAGCACCGCTTGGAAGCGACTACCAAAATCTATTGCGCACTGGGCTAAAAGAAGAAAGGTGGATTGACCGCTATGAAAACAAAAATAAGCGATCAGGCGCCTATTCTAGCGGGTGCTACGATAGCATGCCCTATATTTTGCTAAACTTCGAAGGGATGCTGAACGACGTCTTCACTCTAGCTCATGAAGCTGGCCACAGCATGCATAGCCTGCTGAGCAAGCGTCACCAACCCTACCACTACGCCAATTACCCCATCTTTGTCGCTGAAGTTGCTTCAACATTCAACGAGGAGCTCCTTATGCGGTTGATGTTGGAACGGGCCACAAAAAAGGAAGAAAAAATATACTTCCTTAACCAGCAAATCGAGAGCATCCGGACAACACTCTTTAGACAGGCGATGTTTGCTGAATTTGAACTCACTCTACACGAACTTGCTGAACAAGACGTTCCTCTCACCCCAACGACGCTCAAAACAAAATATCTAGAGCTCTACCAAGATTACTTTGGCTCAGAGGTCGTTATTGATCCTGAAATCGACATTGAATGGGCCCGAATCCCCCACTTCTACTACAACTTCTACGTCTACCAATACGCAACAGGCCTTAGCGCAGCGATCGCACTTGCAAATAGGGTGGTTTCTGGGGGAGATGTGGAAAGAAAAGAATACCTCAACTTCCTCAAAGGGGGCTGCAGCCGCTACCCTCTTGACCTTCTTAAAACAGCTGGAGTCGACATGGCATCGCCAGAGCCTGTGAACTCTGCCATGCTCAAGTTTAAGACGCTTGTAGATCAATTAAAAGCGTACGTCTCTGGATAAACTAAGTAGTAGTAATTCAGAACTAGACGTCTGCGACTGTCTTTAATCGAGACCTGCCTGTTTTCGTGATGGGCAAATATCGCCTTAATTTCCTCATCCTTCCCCTTTTCATGGATCGCAAGATAAGGGTCATTGGAAGTGTCTTCTACAGCAGAAAGCTCTGCTGCCGGAGTGAGCCCCTGCGCAGGAAGCTCTTGTTTTTCATGGGACACCATTCCCCTCATATAAAGCCAATTAACGTAGGCTCTTATCTTTCTAAGGGAGAGATCTGTGTCTTTTAGAGGGACAAGATACTCATTTTCTGGCAAACTCACTCCATCAAGAAGCTTAGTAATGTCCTTATTTTGGACTAAAAAAGTATGAACCGCCTCTTTAAGCTCTTCAACTAATGCTTGAGATGTCCGGGTAAGCCGGAGCTTTACACTCTTCTTTTCTTTTTCTTCTTGATCATCCGTCTCATTATTAAAAAGATCGGCAAATACTGCTGCTTTATGCATACCTTGGGAGGCAGACTGCTTTAAAGAAGCGCGAAGATCTTGCCCGTAACCCTTTGGAACGTTGCGGTATTGGGTTTGAACTTGCATGGTGTGTGCCCCTGTTGGTTAATCCCACTGTTGCTAAGCACTAACTATGCCAAAGAAGGCTTTAGAAGAGCCCTCTTCTCGGGTTAGCAGTTCGCGGCGGAATCTGCTAATTCGGTATTGTCGGAAAATGGATCCCTTTGATAGAGTAACGTCTCTTCGATCTTTTTCTAACCTCGTTTTCAATCTTTGGGAGTATAAACTCATGACACAAACAGCTGCTCAAAAAACAAAAGCACCATTAAAACCTCTGGGCAATCGTGTTCTTGCACAACGCTTGGAAGAGCAACAAACTGTTAAAGGAGGAATCATCATTCCTGAAACAGCGAAGAAGAAACAAGAAAAAGCTCTTATCATCGCAATCGGAACAGGAAAAAAAGACAGCAAAGGAACTCTAATCCCCTGTCCTGTCAAAGTTGGCGACACAATCCTCATGGATAAATATTCTGCGCAAGAAGTCACAATCGAAGGCGAAGAATACGTTATTCTTCGTTCTGAAGATATTATTGCAATTGTAAAGTAATTTTTTAATCAGCACATTTAATTAAGGGAATTATCGGCATATGGCTGCAAAAGACATTAAGTATTCTGAACAAGCTCGTCAAAAGATTCTAAAAGGGGTTCAAACCCTAGCTGCCGCAGTTAAAGTGACACTTGGACCAAAAGGGCGAAACGTCGTCATAGACAAATCCTTCGGACCCCCCGTAATCACTAAAGACGGTGTAACCGTAGCCAAAGAAATAGAACTTACCGATCGCCACGAAAACATGGGCGCTCAAATGGTTAAAGAAGTTGCCAGCAAAACTGCTGACAAAGCAGGAGATGGAACAACTACAGCCACAGTTTTAGCAGAAGCCATTTACGCAGAAGGACTTCGAAGTGTTGCTGCTGGCTCGAATCCTATGGAAATGAAACGTGGAATCGAAAAAGCACTAAAAGAAGTTGTCGCTAAGCTAAAATCCCTGAGCAAACCTGTTCAAAGCCGCAATGAAATTGCTCAGGTTGCCACAATTTCTGCTAACAACGACTCCGTAATCGGCGAGCTCATTGCAGGCGCAATCGAGAAAGTAGGAAAAGATGGGACCATCACCGTCGAAGAAGCAAAAGGCTTTGAGACAAAGCTCGAAGTTGCCCAGGGGATGAACTTTGACCGCGGATACCTCTCCTCTTACTTCGTAACACACTCAGAAACTCAAGAAGCTATTCTTGAAGATGCGTTCGTTCTCATCTTCGAGAAAAAGATCTCTTCCGTTAAAGAGCTTATTCCTTTGCTCCAAGACGTTGCTAAAGCAGGAAAAGCACTCCTGATTATAGCTGAAGATGTCGAAGGCGAAGCGCTCGCAACACTTGTAATCAACCGCCTCAAAGGTGGCCTAAAAGTTTGCGCAGTGAAAGCTCCTGGTTTTGGCGATCGTCGCAAAGAAATACTGCAAGACCTCGCAGTAGTAACAGGCGGACAAGTGATCTGCGAAGAGCTTGGCCACAAGCTTGAAACTGTTACACTAAAAGACCTTGGCCGCGTGAAAAAGGCTGTTGTCTCAAAAGACCAAGCAATCTTAGTCGAAGGCTCTGGAGCAAAAACAGCAATCAAAGACCGTATTGCTCAAATTAAGCGTCAAATTGACGAGAGCACTTCAGACTACGATAAAGAAAAACTCCAAGAGCGTCTTGCAAAACTCGCTGGCGGCGTAGCTGTTATTCAGGTTGGCGCAGCCACTGAAGTTGAAATGAAAGAGAAGAAAGACCGTGTAGACGATGCTCAGCACGCAACAAAAGCAGCCATTGAAGAAGGAATCCTTCCTGGTGGAGGCACAGCTCTTGTTCGCTGCATTTCTGTTGTTGAGAAGCTTCTCACAACTCTACAGGGTGACGAGAAATTGGGCGCAAAGATCATTATCAAGGCGCTTAGCGCTCCTCTCCGTCAGATCGGTGAAAATGCCGGAAAAGAAGGCTCTATCATTCTTCAAAAAGTGCTGAGCATGGGAACCAATGACGGTTACAACGCTCTAACTGATGAATACGTTGATATGGTGAAAGCCGGGATCCTCGACCCGACTAAAGTCACACGTCTTGCTCTAGAAAATGCGGTCTCTATTGCTGCAATTCTTTTGACGACAGAAGCAACGATCACAGAAATCGCAGAAGAAGAGGCGACACCTAGCATGTCTGGAGATATGGACTACTAGGAAATGGCCTACTAAAAGCAGCTGTTTTTCTTTGAAAATAACGCCTCAATTCTAAACGATGGGATTGGGGCGTTTTTTTATGCTCATTTTATGATCATTCTTGATATAAAAGCGGCATAGTCCTTAAGATTGTTACTTTCTATTCCGAGTTAGCTCAGTGGTAGAGCAGTAGACTGTTAATCTATTGGTCGCAGGTTCGAATCCTGCACTCGGAGATCCCCCTTATCAACCATTTAATCAGCGAAATTGTCAAGCAACACTTGCTGCTTCTTAAGCCTCAAAATATTAATGCTGTTTCCATTAATCGCCTCCCCTCACATCTCCCATTATAAAGGTAAGCGCACATTCCACTTCGTAGCCGTTGACGACAGTATCACTTTATGATATCATAAAGGACTAAGAACAACTCCCTATTCGCAGTAATGAGAAAAAGACACGCCGATACTCTAAGTGATATATTTCAGACTCCAATCCTCTCGAGCGTGAAATGGGATGACATAGAAAGTTTATTTATCGCTTTAGACGCGAAGGTTGTTGAAGGAAAAGGTTCTCGGGTGAGAATTTTTCTAAATGATCGCATTGCCGTATTTCACAGACCGCATCCCCAGAAAGAAACAGATAAAGGCGCCTTAGTTTCAGTTCGCAGGTTCTTAGAAGAAGCAGGAGTAAAGCCATGAAATATAAAGGATACAACGGACACGTTACCTATGACGAAGAAGCCAAGCTCTTTCACGGAGAAATTGTTGGTTTAAGAGATGTCATCACCTTTCAAGGGACTTCTGTAAAAGAACTTGAGCAGGCCTTTAAAGACTCTATTGATGACTATCTAGACTTTTGCAAAAAGCTAAAAAGAACTCCTGAAAAGCCCTTTTCAGGAAAACTTGCGCTGCGACTTCCACCAGAAGTCCATGCAAAAGCAGCTTACGAAGCACAATGCAGCGGCTTAAGCTTAAACGCTTGGATTAAACAAGCTGTTGAGGAACTTCTCGGCATCTCTTCTGAACACAACAAGCCTGTATCTAAAAAACACGCCTAAATAAAACCATTTCAAGCGGGTGCAACCCCAGCAGGACATTTCACATGACCGTTCCACAATCTGCAGTTAAGTACATTCTCTTCCAAAGAACGCAATACCTCATCTGCCTGAAAAGCAGGCTGTTAAATCGTTTGGTTATCCGAATGCCCTCAAAGACCTTTAACTGGGCGGTATCGGTCGAGGCTCTATTCACCAGATCCCGCGTGGAACGTCTATTTGAAGCTGATGTGAAAGCGGAATACGAAAGCATAAAGCCCTATTTGCCAGAACAAGCGGCAGCTATCTTAGATATTGGCTGCGGGGTGGCAGGCATCGACGTGAAACTTGCTGAACATTACAAGGCTTCTAAACAAGAAGTAACCCTCTCATTGCTTGACAAGACAGAGATGCCAGAAAAAGTGTACTACGGATTTGAAAAGAAAGGGTGCTATTACAACTCTCTTGCTGTTGCAAGAGAACTTCTAGAGGCCAACGGCATCGCCCCTAAACAAATTATGACTCAAGAGGTCGGTGCAGATGGACAGATCACCTTTACCGGGCCTTTTGACTTAGTAACCTCTCTTATTTCCTGGGGATTCCACTATCCAGTAAAGACCTACCTTGCTCAGGTCCACACCTTACTTCGGTCTGGCGGGGTCCTTATTCTCGATGTGCGTAAAGCTTCTACTGGAGTTGCTGAAATCAAAAAACAATTTGGCAATATCAAAATAATTGCCGAATTCCGCAAACACCAACGGGTTGCAGCCACCAAATAAACCTAAATCGTTTACCGCCCCCTCAACTCTCCGCTGCTCGCATATAGCATTTTTTTTAAAAACCGCGTAAGCGGCAATTAAGCGGCGAAGCCGTGGCAGACGCTAGCCGTAGGTGACCAAAGGGAGCCTACGGAATTTTTAACCGGCGATTCGGAGCCACGGCAGTGGCGATACGCTAAACTACCTGTCGCCGCTGTCCGCGGCTTATGGTTTTTATATACTCCTCGTAGTTGAAAACGGGAATTTGGACTAGCGCCAAAGCCCCGTTTTCAACTACGAGGAGTATATGTCTGCATTTCCGTAGGCTCCTTTCAGTCACCTACGGCTAACATCTGCCACGGCCTTGCCGCTTAACTACCGCTTGCGCGGTTTTCTAAAAAACAACCACCAACTCCGATCTCCCTTCTCTTCTCTCTTGTATTTCCTCTCACGCCTCTGTGTTTCAAAAAATGTTAATCTTTATTCCTTGCCCCCCCCTAGCACCCCTCATTTTGACTATGAGGTGTTGCCTTTTAGAGGGTCATCCATGTAATATAGTACCCTTTATCGAGTTTTCTATAGGTAGTCATGATTCAGCTCTTTGTGGTTCTTTTTGCCACCCTTTCAATGGTATTTAGTTCACCTTTACAAGCACAGCAGGTCCAACAAACCTCTGAGCAAAAACGGGTGGCGAAAATTGAAATTATTGCAAACCAACTAGCTCCTGGAAGTAGCTTTGATGCGAATGCCGTACGCGCACGCCTCAAAACAAAGGTTGGTGATTTTTTTAATCAAGCAGACTTTAACATCGACCTCAAGGCACTCCATGAAGAGTACCGCATTGTCGAATCTTCTACCGAAACGATCAACCAAGAGATCTACATCACGCTTAAGGTGTGGCCAAAGCCATTAATCAAAGCTATCACCTGGGTAGGCAATGACAAGATCTCAACCGAAAAACTAGAAAAAGAGCTAGACGTCTCTGTCGGCTCCCCTTTCGATGAACAGACCTTTAACAAAGCCTTCCACAAATTAAAAGCCTACTACGTCAAGAAGGGCTATTTCGAAGCCGAAATGAGCTTTAAACCGATCTTCGACCCAACTGTTGGCGAAGTCGACATCGAGATCACTATCAAAGAAGGGCGCTCAGGAAGAATCCGGGAGCTTGTTTTTACAGGCTTCACCTCTGACGAAGAAGATGACCTTGTTGATATGATCAACACAAAAACCTACAACATGTTCACCAGCTGGTTTACAGACGCAGGAACCTACCAAGCAGAAGTGATGGAACGAGACAAACTCCTTGTTCTCAATTTCCTCCACGACAGAGGCTTTGCTGATGCTAGTGTAGAGATCAAAATAACAGAAGCTCCTCGCCCAGAGCGCATTGACGTTGAAATTACAGCTCAACGCGGAGAGCTCTACACCTGCGGAGAAATCACCTTCAAAGGGAATAAGATTTTCACAGACGAACAAATCGAAAAGCACTTCACCATCCGTCCCGGAAAGCCATATTCGCCAGAAAAAGTGCGCGAGACTGTTCATGCTATTACCGATTTCTACGGAGAACGCGGCTACATCGAAACAACAGTTTCTTATGAAGCCCACCTTCAGCCAGGAACCCTTCAGTATACCCTCCAGTTCCAAATTAACGAAGGAGAGCAATTCCGAATCGGACTCTTAAAAATCTTTGGGAATAGCTACACCGAAACACGGGTCATCCTCCACGAATGTCTGATGATCCCCGGAGAAGTTTTTGATATCCGCAAACTAAAAGCTACCGAAGAAAAGCTGCAAAACATTGGCTATTTCAAACATGTGAACGTCTATGCAGTAAAATCACCTGAAAAAAGCGTTCTTGGGTCTAACTATCGAGACGTATACATCGAAGTTGAAGAGACCAGCACCGGACACTTTAGCGTCTTCTTTGGATTCAGCACCCTCGATAGCATCTTTGGCGGCGTAGAAATCATCGAAAGAAACTTCAGTTACAAAGGTTCTAGAAACGTTCTGGACAAGGGCCCGCAAAGCCTTAGAGGTGGCGGAGAATACGCCAGGATGAGAATAAACATCGGAAGCAAGATGAGCAGCTATCTTGTCTCTTGGACCAAACCTTATTTCATGGACACACCATGGATTGTGGGCTTTGACGTTGAAAAATCATCTAATAGGCGGCAATCTAAAGACTACGAAATTGACTCCCTCGGCTTGACAACCCACGCCACGTATCCAATTAACGCCTTTTTAAGGACAGGTTGGCATTACCGTGTTCAAGATAACACAATCAGCGTCTCCCCTTCTGTAGACCCTCTAATTAGACAAGAAGCGGCAAACAGCGGTGTTGTTTCAGCAACTGGTGTTTCACTGGCCTACGACTCTACAGACCACCCCTCAAAACCAAGAAAGGGCTTCCGTTCAGAAATAGAAACTGAATTTGCTGGGCTGGGAGGAGACTTTTCTTTCTTAGGTCTGGCTTACGTTAACTCCTACTATATCCCTCTCCACAAACAAGGAATTCTCAGGTTCCGTGCAGACGCTCGCTTCATCCAGCCTCTTGGGAGCACAACAGCCCTTAACATGCCTCTTGGTGAAAAGCTCTACTTGGGCGGCGAAACAACAGTTCGCGGCTACCGTGGCTACGGCATTGGACCTAAGTTTCCTAATGGCGATCCTCGTGGAGGCTTGACATCGGCATTGTTATCCGAAGAATATCGCCTAAGCATTACCAAGAAAATTGATGTTTTTGCCTTCCTTGATGCCGGTAGCGTTTCTGACAAAACTTACCATTTCTCAATGCTTCGCTACTCTTGTGGATTTGGCCTCTGTATCGAAATTCTTGACCGTATTCCGATCACGGTTGGGATCGGCTTCCCTCTCAATGCAGCAGACCGCAGTGATATCCGTCGCTTCTTCTTCTCGATCGGAGGCCATTTCTAAATTTAAGAATAAACATAAGCAGAACATATTTTTACCCCAAAGGTCCACTCTCATGAAACTTTTTTATACCTTTTTAACGCTTGCCGTTTTAATTGCACCAGGCCTTGTAGCTGCGGAGCAAGAACCCTCTACTATTGGCGTCGTTAACTTCAGAAAATGCATCGAAGAATCAGCTCTAGGAAAGAGCGAACAACAGTCTTTCGAAGCCATCAGACGCCAAATGAGCGAGGTCGTTGAGAAAACACAAAAAGAACTTAAAGACATCTCTGCAAAACTTAGCGATCACGAATTTGTAGATGGGCTCTCTCCTAAAGCTGAAGAAGAATTCAAAAACAAATTTCAGTCTCTAAACCAAGACCTTGAAAGCTACCAAGGACAGTATTACCAGATGATGAACCAGGCAAACGGCCGCATCATCCAGACTCTAGGTGATAGCGTTGCTGAAGCCTCTAAAAAAGTAGCAAAAGTTAAAAAACTAAACATAGTTGTTAACGAAGAATCCGCTTTCTTCTACGCGTCAGAGCTAGATATCACATCTCTTGTTATTGAAGAGATGAACAAATCTTACACCAAAAACGGCGGAGCTGCTTCAGAAGACGCTTCTGGGTCTGCACCAGCAGCCACACCAGCAACTTCTACGGAGACAAGATAGTTTATTATGATGTTGTCGTTTACGTTACAGCAACTTGCTGAGCTTACAGGCTCGAAATTAATAGGTAATGGCCAGCTCCAGATTACTCATGTAAGTGATCTGGAGTCAGCCTCCCCTGAGGAGGCCTCTTTTTTAGCCAACGCTCGTTATTACCAAGCGATGGCGAAATCAAAAGCTGGAGTGGTCTTTGTCCAGGAACAGGTCACCTTAGTTCCTAACAAAAATTTCCTTGTTCATTTAGACCCTTCCAGAGCCTTTCAACAGGTTATCGAACTTTTTTATCCTCCACGAAAAATTTCGGGCTTTTCTGGGATTCATTCCACAGCTGTCATTCACTCCGAAGCTATTCTTGGACAAGACGTCTCTGTCGGCCCCCATGCTGTTATAGAAAGCGGAGCGCGAATTGGCGATAGAACCTTTATCGGCGCCGGCACCTACGTAGGCCTTGCCGCTCAAATTGGAGCAGACTGCATCATCCACCCTCATGTCACCCTTCGAGAAGGGACAATCCTTGGCGCCCGCGTGATCCTTCAACCAGGTGTCGTTCTGGGCTCTTGCGGTTTTGGCTACACTACAGATCAAAAAGGAAAGCATCACAAGCTTCAACAAGTCGGGATTGTTACTGTCGAAGATGATGTCGAAATTGGTGCCAATACGACCATTGACCGAGCTCGCTTCAAAACGACCCGAATTGGCCGAGGCACAAAAATCGATAACCTAACACAAATTGCTCACGCCGTCTCCATCGGAGAAGACAATTTTATTGTCGCGCAAACAGGAGTTGCCGGCTCTTCAAAGACAGGGCGTAACGTTATCCTTGCAGGCCAGTCTGCTATAACCGGCCATGTAAGTATTGCGGATGGAACGATCATTGCAGCGCGCGGGGGCGTCACAAAGTCAATCTTACAGGCAGGCAAATATGGAGGAAACCCCGCTATGCCGCTGCTCGAGCATCACCGCCATGAAGTACACCTTCGCAATATCAAAAAGTATGTCAAACGAATCGAAGGGCTCGAACAGAAACTCGAAGCATTGGAAGTTCGTGAAAAACTTATGAAGCTGCTACACTAATCCTAAAACCGTTATATCCTCCTCTTAGCTGAAAACGGGAAAAATTATCCTAAACAAGCGCTTGCCCTTTCTAGAAGGTAACCCTTTAATCGCTACGGGCTTCTTCTCTTTTATTCTTTTGTGCGCTGCCCAAGTTCCCATTTTCAGCTACGAGGAGTATATACTCCTCGTAGTTGAAAACGGGAATTTGGACTAGCGCGAAAGCTCCCGCGGCTGAACGATCGTAAGTGCCTTAGTATTAGAAATACAAAGGGTACTTGCGATCGTTCAGCCCCGGGGCTTTGGCGCCGTCCAAGTTTCCATTTTCAGCTACGAGGAGTATATACTGCGTTAAAAATATTGACATCTCCATGTCCTGCGAATATATTTTTTTAAAATTGTTTTGTTCACTATGAGGATCGGCATCCATGAAATTCGTTATCTCAAAAACCGAGCTTACCAAGCTAATTGGCAACATCCAAAATATAGCAGGTAAAAACACAACAATCCCCATCCTCTCGAATTTCCTTATCGAAGCAGCTCAAGACGAGCTAATCTTAACTGCGACAGACTTAACTGTAGGAATGCGCTGTCACGCACATGCAAAAATCTTGGAAGAGGGTGTTACGACCCTTCCTGCAAAGCGTTTCTTCCAGCTTGTTCGTGAGCTGACAACAAGTAATATCGAAGTCACTTGCGGCGAAAACCACATCACCGAGATCAAAGCAGGCTCTTCTCTTTTTAAACTCCACGGAATGAGCAAAAACGAATTCCCCACTCTCCCCGATCTCAACGAGGCAATTCAAATAAAGATCTCTTGTGCAGTGCTCAAAGAGATGTTCTACCGCACTTCGTTTGCCGTTTCTAAAGAAGAAAACCGCTACGTCCTTACAGGGGTCCTGCTCAAAGTGGCTGACGGCGCCGCAACAGTTGTTGGGACAGATGGGAAACGCCTTGCTAAGACAGACACAAAACTAGATATAGACCCAACCATCACCGGAGATTACATCCTCCCGCTAAAGGCTGTGGACGAGATCCTTAAAATCTTAACTGATGAAGGAATGGCAACTCTCTATCTAATGGCTGATAAGGTTGCTGTTGAAGCCCACGGCTCAACTGTGATCACAAAGCTCCTTAGCGGCAGCTACCCCGACTTTACAAAAGTGATCCCCAAGAAAGATAACATCTCTCTATCACTCCACAGAGAAGAGCTTATTAGCCTTCTTAGACAAGTTTCCCTCTTCATTGATGACACGCTTAATCACGCTGCGCGCTTTATGTTTTTTAATGGAGAGTTGACTCTATCGGCTAATCACATGGAAGTGGGAGAGGGAAAAGTGGGGATGCCAGTGAATTACAAGGGCCCGAACCTAGTGATTGCTTTTAACCCCTTCTTTTTTCTCGATATCTTGCGTCACAGCAAGGACGAGACCGTCTCTCTTAGCCTTACCGACGCATACAACCCTGGGTTGATTACCGACTCATCATCATCGGTTTGCGTTTTGATGCCCATGCGCTTAAGCAACGAAGTCCTGTAGATCCATCCGGAGCTTGAATACTTATTTGCATTTACCAGGGGTTCTCGTGCTTCGCACTTCACCGCCTGGCTAAGTCCAGATGTCCCTCTGGGACATTTTAAATATCTCACCTCTTTTCGTAACAGTTCACATGCCACCGACGAAGGAGGGGGTATGTGAACTGTTACGAAAAAATTTAAGTGCTGTTCGTAAGATGGGGCTTGGACTTCTAAAAAGGAATGGATCTCCTGAAAAATCGCTCACAAAGAATAGGTTTCAAGCTTTAACCTCAACCGAGTTCCGAGAGATAATTTTGAAGGATTTCTTATAGTGCAATCGCCCTGCGATGAATAGCATCGACTATACTTCGCTTGGCTAAAAACGGGAATTTGGGCTAGCGCGAAAGCTCGAAGCTCTTTAATCAATGTGTTGGGTAATGACGATGCTCAACAGTTTATTTGGAACAAATACAACTTTTGTTATCTTGCCTTCAAGGTGCTTAGAAATGTTGGGGTGCTCACGCGCTAGAGCCAAAATGGTTTGCTCATCTTGGTTGTTAGGGAGCTCAAACTTCCCACGCAGCTTCCCATTAACTTGGACAACATAGGTCGCCATGTCATTTTGAAGATATTTGGGGTCGGCCTCTGGATAAGGGACATCGATAACGGTCCCCTTAACAGTCCCATTACCCAAGAACTGCCACATTTCCTCGGCTAAGTGAGGGGCAAAGGGGGCGAGGACTAACGTTGCCATTTTTAATACAGGCCTAGGATATGCCGGAAGGCGAAGGAACTCGTTAAGAAACTCCATCATCTTCGCAATTGCTGTATTGAACAACATCGCCTCGATATCCTTAGTGACTCCCTCAATAAGGCGGTGCGCAAGCTTAAGGGCCTCTTCGCTCTCTTCATCTGAGGCCTTATCGGAGGTTACCATGTCATAAAAACGGGAAAGAAATCTGCGGCACCCCGAAACAGAGTCGGTATTCCACACTTTTTCTTTCTCAATCGGCCCCATGAACATCTCGTAAAGACGCAAGGAATCAGCCCCAAACTCCTGAACAATCTCATCTGGAGAGACGACGTTAAGCCTAGACTTTGACATCTTCTCCATTTGGCTAAAAAGAGACTCTCCCGTTGTTCGGTGAAAGTACTCCCCCTCTTTTTCAACAACATCCTCGGGGGAGACCCAAGAGCGGTTCTTTGTTTGATAAGAGCGAGAAATCACCATTCCAGGGTTAACTAGCTTTTTGAACGGCTCATTTGT
The DNA here is from genome assembly GCA_945882915.1 of Waddlia chondrophila WSU 86-1044. Taxonomy (GTDB): domain Bacteria; phylum Chlamydiota; class Chlamydiia; order Chlamydiales; family CAMCWV01; genus CAMCWV01. The sequence continues at coordinate 81,200 of CAMCWV010000002.1, forward strand.
GTGGACCAATCCACAATCAAAGAGAACCTTGTGCCAGAAACGCGCGTAAAGAAGGTGAAGCACTGCGTGCTCTGCTCCCCCAACATAGAGATCTACAGGAGCCCAATGCTGTTCTGCCTCAGGGCTCCAAGCCTCTTTTGTGTTAAGAGGGTCACAAAAACGGAGGTAATACCAGCACGACCCAGCCCATTGGGGCATTGTATGGGTTTCTCTACGCGCTTTTCTTCCTGTTTTAGGGTCAGTGATTTCCACCCATTCACGAAGAGCCGCTAAGGGACTTTCTCCTGTTTCTGTCGGCTTGTAGGCGGTTACTTTTGGAAGCTCTAACGGAAGCTCCTTTGCATCAAGGACCCTTTTGCCCCCCTGCTCATCTTGAAAATGGAGCAAAGGCATTGGCTCTCCCCAATACCGCTGACGCGAGAAGAGCCAGTCCCGAAGCTTATAGTTAACTGCAGCCTCTCCTTTCTTTACTTTTTCTAGCCAGGTAACAATCTTCACTTTTGCTTCAGCAACAGAAAGCCCTTCTAAAGATATATCAGCCTGATGACTGTTGATTGCTTTTCCCTCACCTGTCCAGCAGTGCTTGCCAGCCAAAACCTCCTGACGGATCTCCTCGCCAGCTGCCGGGTCAATCACAGCAAGAACAGAAAGCTTGTATTGGGCAGCAAATTCAAAGTCCCGCTCGTCGTGCGCAGGAACAGCCATCACAATCCCTGTTCCATAGGCAAGAAGTACATAATCAGCCACCCAAACAGGAATGTGCTTTCCGTTGACAGGATTAACCGCAAAGGCTCCTGTCGAAACACCTGTTTTCTCTTTTGAGAGATCTGTTCGGTCAAGGTCACTCTTGGACCCAGTTGCAAGACGATAGGCAGCAACTGCCTGTTTTTGCTGAGGCGTCGTTATTTTATCGACCACCGGATGCTCGGGAGCAAGCACCATATAGGTCACACCAAACAATGTATTTGGGCAGGTCGTGAAAACAGTGAGCACTTCGCCTGTTTGCTTTTCGACAAAGTCAATCTTGGCCCCTTCACTCTTGCCAATCCAGTTGATCTGCTGCCTCTTGAGATTATCGGGCCAGTCAAGATCCTTCAAATCATCCAAAAGCCTGTCCGCGTACGCGGTAATTTTAAGCATCCACTGCTTAAGTGGGCGCCTTTCAATTGGGTGGCCCCCTTCTTTAGACTTGCCGTTGTCAATTTCTTCGTTAGCAAGAACTGTTTTTAGCGCAGGGCAATAGTTGACAGGAACCTCCGCCTCATAAGCAAGGCCCCGCTCGTAGAGTTTTGTAAAGATCCATTGTGTCCATTTGTAATAGGTCACATCGCTTGTTGCAATCTCTCTGTCCCAATCGTAGCAAAAGCCAAGGGCCTTAAGCTGCCGGCGAAAGTTATCGGTATTGGATTTGGTGATTACTGAAGGGTGGATGCCGGTGCTGATGGCGTACTGCTCGGCAGGAAGGCCGAAGCTGTCCCACCCCATTGGATGGAGAACGTTAAACCCCTTTTGCCGCTTGTAACGGGCTATAATATCGGTGGCTGTGTATCCAGCTGGATGCCCCACGTGGAGGCCAGCTCCTGAAGGGTAAGGGAACATATCCAAAACATAATATTTTGGTTTAGAATGGTCGATCTTAACGCTAAAGGTTTTGTTTTCTTCCCAATACTTCTGCCACTTTGTTTCAATCGGGGCGTGGCAATACTTCTGTTTTTCCATAATTTTCCATTACAAATATAAGTGTGCTAATAAGTTAGCTGTAGCAACTTTGAACCTCCCCATAGCTAAAGCTGGGGGATTGCGTCGTGTCTTTATTCAGTGCTCTGCAAACCCCGCGCTAAAGGACGGGGTTTGCAGAGCACTGGATCAACGACTAGAACGTGTTTGCTCATATCTCTTAGCGCTGTTATGCTTTCCTAAACTATACTCCGCTTAGCTGAAAACGGGAATTTGGACTAACGCGAAAGCTCCCGCGGCTGAACGATCGCAAGTGCCTTAGTATTAGAAATACAAAGGGCACTTGCGATCGTTCAGCCCCGGGGCTTTGGCGCCGTCCAAGTTCCCATTTTCAGCTAAGCGGAGTATATTCCTATTCGAAAAAAGCATCTTATTGTATTTCGGAATATAATTTAAACCAGAGTTACGTTACATGATCCAAAATCGCGAGCACCCATCCCGGCTCTTTCAAAGTCTTTCCAAAGTTATTCTTCAATTTTTAGGAGGACGTTCTTACGAACCCCTCGCCTCAGAGCCTCTTGCTAAGGCCCTCCATCTGCTGCCTGACCAACTCCCTGTTTTTACAGACGCCCTGAACGACCTCGTAAAACAAGGCTTTATCGAGCATGAACATGATCGTTACGGCCTAAAAACCTCTGCCGGGGCACCGGGAGTGCTTGGCATCCTGCGCGTCCACCCACGGGGATTTGGGTTTTTGCAAGCTGATGACGCCAAGAAGTATCCGCAAGACATTTTCATTCCTAAGCACCTGACAAAAAACGCTGTCGATGGGGACCACGTAGAGGTGGCCGTCAACGAAGAATCTACCTCAGAAAAAGGCCCTGAAGGCAAAGTTGTTGCAATCCTTAAAAGAGGCCGGACACACCTTGCAGGAACAATTCTTGCAATAGAAGGAGACACCTGCATCGCCTTTGCACCTCTCCTTGGCATCACCCAAAGAATCGTCGTAAAGCCCACGAAGGAAAGAGAACTCGAGTTTGGCGACCGGATCATTATGAAAGTGCTTGATTGGGGAGAAAAGGGGGGCGAAACTCAGTGCGAAATGTTCTATTATTTAGGGCACATTACAGACCCCTCATGCGACGTAACGGCTGCAATTGAAGAATTCAATATCCGTTCAAAATTTAACGCACAAGCCGTTGAAGAGGCTGAAAGCTGGGGAACTCAAGTTCCTCTTGATGAAATAAAAAAACGGGAAGACATTCGCGATGTAGAATGCTTCACAATCGACCCAGACACCGCAAAAGATTATGACGATGCCATTTCTTTAAATCTAGACGAACGAGGGCACTACCATCTGGGTGTACACATTGCAGACGTTGCCCACTACGTAAGACCAGGCTCTGCGCTTGACACCGAAGCTAAAGTGCGCTGCAACTCGACCTACTTCCCCGGAATCTGCGTTCCAATGCTTCCCCATCAACTCTCCGACAACTTATGTAGCCTTCAGCCTGGAAAAAACCGGCTTACACAGTCGGCGTTTATGGAATTTGACGGGCAAGGAACGTTGGTGAATTATAGGATATCCCGAACGGTCATCAAGAGCGCAAAACGGTTCACCTACCGTGAAGCCAAAGAAATCATGGATGGCAAAAAGAAAAGCAAACACGGCCCTACGATCCTTCTCATGGTTAAGCTCTGCCACCTCCTTAAAAAGAAACGGTACGAAAGAGGAAGTATTGAGTTTTGCCTCCCTGAAGCTGCCATAAAGGTCGACGAAAAGGGAGTCCCTACAGGTGTCGACTTCATAGAGTACGACATCAGCCACCAGGTTGTTGAAGAGTTCATGCTCAAGGCCAACGAAGTTGTTGCCACCCACCTCACTAAACAAGGGCTGCCACTTACCTACCGCGTCCATGAACAGCCTTCTGAAGACAGCATGAGGGAGTTTGCCTTACTTGCTGGAGCTTTTGGATATCCTCTTTCCGAAAAACCAACACCTCAAGAGCTTCAAACGCTTTTTGATGAAGTCAAAGAAATGTCTTACGCAAAACAGATCTCAACTAGCTTCATCCGAAGCATGAGGCTTGCGGTTTACTCTTCTGTTAACCTCGGCCATTACGGCCTTAGCCTTGAGTATTACTGCCACTTTACAAGTCCTATTCGCCGTTATGTCGATCTAATCACGCAGCGAGTGCTTACAGGAACGACCTATACAACCGACCAGCTCCATACTGTTTCCACAACCTGCTCCGAGCAGGAGCGAACTAGCTCACGCGCGGAACAAAGCGTTGTCATCTTAAAGAAGCTTCGCCTTCTTGATTCGATGAAAAAAACTGAGCCCCGTAGAGAATATGAAGCTGTGGTAACAAAAGTTAAAAACTTTGGGATCTTCTTCGAAATTATCGAAACAATGATTGAAGGACAATTACACGTCTCGCAACTCGATCAAGATTATTTTGTTTATGATGCGAAGAAGCTGCGGCTTGTTGGCAGTCACCACGGCCATTCTTTTGGGCCTGGCGACAAACTCATTGTCATGCTTCGGGATGTCAATTTCATCACCCTTGAATCACGATGGCATTTTGTTTGCAGCCTCAATGAGGAGGGTGAAGCTCCTCTAAAAGAGTTTGCCGTCCCAAGGCCTGCTTCCCTTTCAAAAAACAGAATGCCCGGAAACAGAACGCCTAAAAGCGGCAAATCTGCTAGGAGCAATTTTGCCAGAGGAAAACCAGGTCCCCGAGGCGGAAAGTCAGAAAATACCGGGACTAAAAAGAGTCAAAAAAGAAGCCCTGATAAAAAAAGCGCAGGCAAAGGGTCAAATAGGGGGTCAGGTCCGGGGCAGGGAAAGGAGCCTGGCAAAGGCAAACACCGCTAAAGCAAGCGTAAAACTATGCATAAAAAATCGGTTGCAGGAATAGAAGGCAATCTTTATACTTATGCCCTTTACTGCCAATAGGAGCACAATCTACATGACACGCATGAGTAAAAAAGGCGAGATAAAAGGCGTTTATCCGTACAGCCACGTCGCTAAAAAATCCAAGTTTCGCCCAGAAACAGAATCAGGTAACCTCGAGCCAATCACCCGCACAGTCAAAGCTATTATGCGCGTTAAACTTGAAAACCAGGGTGCCGGCGTCTTCTTTATTCCTCAGATTAAAGATTGCTCGCACAACAGATAACATCTAAACGTTAATTGAATTTGAACAGGAATTCTTTATGTCCCGACATACTAGCTACGGAAGCTCAAGCAAAACGACCAAAAAGTCCAGCGTATTAAGTCGTTGTGAACGAATCGCCCTTCTAATAAAGTCTGGCCAGTTTAAAGGAGCAAAGGTTACAGGTCTTCCCAAGACGCTTGTTCCTAAGTAACTTCCTAAAATAACTTTCCCCCTTCAACGTTTCCTTAGAATACAGTTAAGGCGTAGCTATTCGGCTACGTCTTTTTCTGTTCCCAAATGCCCTTTGCAAAAACGCGCTTCGCGTCGTATAGTCGATTAAATCTCAAATGATAGGTTGAGACAGATTAAGCAGTTTGCAGAAATGAAATTCTGATTTATCGTGACCCTCCATGAATTCTGTAAAAGGGAGAGTCAGAATGGTTACGCATGTACAGGTAGAGCGGTTAGATCATCTAGGCGTCATTGCTGCTGTGAAAAAATCTATCGCCTAGATCTTGAACCTGCTCCAACCTGTTGACAGCACAGTCTCAGTGCGAATTGCTCAATCTGGGTTAAAACACTAAAACGCTAAACCAGGATGAACGCGTGAGAATCGGCGTCCTTAATCAACAATCTTCTCTTCCCATTGACAAGCCCAGTGTCAGGAGTGTCGTGCGCGCTTTCCTCAAGCTTGAAGAGGTCAGCTGCAATGAAGTTTCCATCCATTTTATAGACACCAAAGAAACTTGCCGCATCCACAACGACTATTTTGGAGACCCCACTACCACCGATTGCATGTCCTTTCCTCTCATGACCTTCCCGCTAGAAGACCAAGCTGATGCTTACCGCCTTTTAGGAGACGTCTTTGTCTGCCCAGAGACAGCACTCAACTACACCGCTGAACATGGCGGAAATCCCTACGAAGAAACCACCCTTTACATCATACATGGGATGCTTCATTTACTTGGCTATGATGACCGAAAAAAAGCTGATCTCAAAAAAATGAGAGAAGCAGAAGCCAAACACATGAAAAACCTCAAACAACACAATCTATTAATACAAAGACCCAAAGTATATACTCCTCTTAGCTGAAAACGGGAATTTGGACGGCGCCAAAGCCCCGTTTTCAGCTAAGAGGAGTATATTAAATAATTTATGGTCACAACTGCACTCACCTTGGCATTGACCTGCCTTATAGCAAGCTGCTTCTTAAGCGCCATAAGAAGCGTATTTGACAGGCTCCCCAGGCACCAACTAAGACTCTGCCTAAAAGAGACCGGCCCCTCCTTTTTTTATCGCCCATTCCATGTTTTTTGTTTTCCAAAAAAAGAGATTGAAGGGCTCGCCTTCACGCTCTCCTGCGCTAAACACTTTTGCCGCTATCTTTACGCCGCTATTAGCATGTTTTTTCTGTTTGAGCTTCATAAAGCTCTCATTTTTAGCCAAGACGTCCCCTCGTTTATCCCCTGGATATGGATCTCCTCGGCGCTGCTCTTCTTCTTCATAATGTTTCTGCTAATCAGCCACTTCCTCCCCCACTTCTGGGCTCAGCGCTCCCCAACAAATGCGGTAAAAGTCTCTGCCCCCATTGCCTCTCTTTTCTTGTTCCTCTTTGCACCGCTGACGCTTTTCCTCCTAAAGTCGTCACTTGTGCTTACTCGACTTATCGGCACAAAGCCAAAGCAAATGACAAGCGGGCAAGTAGCAGGGAAAATCATCGAGATTCTTCAGGAGGCTGAAGGCAAAGGTATCCTAACCTCTGTCGACAGAAAGCTCATCGAATCAGTCATCACGTTTAAAGACTACATCGTACGTGAAACGATGGTCCCCAGGAGCGATATCTATGGCCTTGAGGCAACAACCTCTGTCCGCGAAGCCGCTTACTTCTTAAATAAAAAGAGGTACAGCCGAATCCCCGTCTACGCTGACTCTATCGATGAAATCAAAGGGGTTTTGCTATTTAAAGACCTGCTTGATGTCTTTGTGCAAGCTGAAAAAGAGGGCAAAAACTCACTTCTCTTAGATGCCCCTATCGAATCATTAATTAAGCCAATCCTCTACACTCCCGAAACAAAAAAAGCATCTGCACTGCTACAAGAATTCCGCCACAAACAAGTCCACCTGGCTATTGTTGTCGATGAATACGGCGGCACCAAAGGCTTGGTGACAATGGAGGACATCCTCGAGCAGATCGTCGGAGACATCACAGATGAGTCTGATGACGATGAAATAGAACTTTTTACAAACCAGCCTGGTGGCGGATGGGTTGTGGATGGGCGGATGTCTATTGATGACATCGAAGATCGTCTTGGGTTAAAGATCCCTCAAGAAGGAGATTACGACACCCTTGGCGGATATATCTTCTACCGAACAGGGACAATTCCTTCTGTAGGCCTGCGGATCCACCACGATGACTTCGAATTAGAAATTTTAAGTTGCACAGAGCGCTCTGTCGAGAAAGTAAAAATCACCAAAGAGCACACAGAACACTACAAAGAAGAGCACTAGTGGTCTGTCAATATTGAAATTACGGGTGTGCTAGCGCGAAAGCCCCTTCATGTGTGGGCAATCTCTTAAATGGAAGGAACCGCTTATTCTGTTAAACAAACCTTCAGCCTTGTCTGTTATCCATTTATTCTTTATCCTTTCGCCTTCATCTTCAAACCTTAAGGGTCATCATGCGTCGTTCCATTTGTATTTGTGAGCCACCTGTTGCTTTGGCTGGAGAAGTCTCCAATTGGAAGTTTAGCTATACTACTGCCATCAACCTCCACAAGGGGGCTCGTTTAAAATTTGATCTTGGTAGCCCCGGAAGAGAGATCGACTGGCAAGTCCCTCAAACCAGCCTCAAAAAGAGCTCTAATGTCATTTACGTTCGCAGCGGAAAGCATGTTATTGCCGCTCACGAAGTTGCTGTCCCAGAAAGCTTTGTCCCTCATTTTGAATTTACTCTCCCAGCCGAAGTGCATGCCGGCGACATTATCGACATTATTCTAGGAGCCTCACCAGGACACGAAAATAATGCAAAAGGAGGCAACCGGGCGCAAACAACCGTTCAAAGGCGCAGACCCTTTCTTCTCTATATCGACCCTAAGGGTGTCGGCAACTACAAAGATCCCGAACTTTTTTCTTTAGACATTCGCGGCAACAAGCTCGATATTATACGGATCCTCGTCCCCTCTTTTGTCTCTAAGAACAAACGTTTTGATGTTACCATCCGCTTCGAAGACGAACACGGAAACCTCACTGCAAATGCCCCTGAGGGTACTTTAATCGAACTTTCTTACGAAAATCTCCGAGAAAACCTCAACTGGAAGCTCTTCGTTCCAGAAACCGGCTTCGTTGTTCTCCCCAACCTCTACTTCAACGAAGCAGGTATATACAGAATACAACTCACAAACTTGAAATCAGGAGAAAAGTTTCTCTCCGCTCCAATCAAGTGCTTCTCTGAAAACGAAGAGAGCCTCTTCTGGGGAACGCTTCACGGGGAATCCGAACGCGTTGACTCTACAGAAAATATCGAAAACTGCCTGCGCCATTTTCGTGATGACAAGGGCCTGCAGTTCTACGGCGTCTCTAACTTCGAAAGCGCAGAAGAGACCTCTAACGATCTCTGGAAGCTTGTTTCTCACCACGTTGCCGACTTCAACGAAGACGATCGATTTGTTGCACTCCCAGGAATGCAGTGGGCAGGCGAAGCTGGAGAAGAAGGAATTCGCCTTCTCGTCTACTCCAAAGACCAAAAACCAATTATCCGCAAGAAAGACTCTAAAACATCAAGCTTAAGCAAAATCTATAAGAACTCCTCTCCAAAAGAGCTTTTGTCGATCCCTAGCTTTACAATGGGAAAAGGGGTTGGCTACAATTTCAACGCCTTCTCTTCCGAGTTTGAGCGCGTGGTGGAAATTTATAACGCCTGGGGCTCTTCTGAGTGTACAAAGGCTGAAGGGAACACGCGTCCAATCCACAGCTCTGGCAAAATAGGGGTTCAAGAAGATGCTCAAGGATCTATCCAGAAAGCACTTCGCAATAACCATCGTTTTGGATTTATCGCTGGTGGCTTAGATGACCGCGGGATCTACGCAGAGCTATTTGCCGGAGACCAGGTTCAATACTCACCAGGCCTCACAGCGATCGTCGCCAAAACACATTCCAGAGATGGTTTGTGGAATGCGCTACATGCACATTCTTGCTACGCAACTACAGGAGAGCGAATCATCCTCTCCTTCAACCTTTCTGGACACGTAATGGGCATTGAGCTCTCTACAGAAACAAAGCCCGGCCTTACAGCAAACCGCCATATCTCTGGCTTTGTTGTGGGCACAACGCGCCTGAAAACAGTAGAGATCCTCCGTAATGGGGTCCCCATCAAAACCTACAAGCCTGATGGTGACAGAATGGACTACTCTTACGATGACATGGATGAGCTTGATGACGCGGCGCTCCAGTCACCTGACCAGCGCCCACCTTTTGTTTACTACTACCTACGGGTTACTCAAGCCGATGGCCACCTAGCCTGGAGCTCCCCTATCTGGATAGATGTTGTGGGAAAACCAATGGCGCCTGTAGTAAAAAAAGCAGCAAAAGCCAGTAAAAAAAAATAAGTGTTAAAAACGGATTAAGCAAGCTATCTGACTGAAGCGTTTGGCCTCACAGGAAGGTAACGTGGACCGTCTCGGTCTGGGATTCAGATTGAGTCCATAACAGACCTTTGTTTATGAACCAAGCAAAAGCCCAGACCGAGACGGCCCACCTTACCTTCCTGTGAGGCCAAACGCTTAAGTTGGATGAATTTTATTCTGCCTATCTCGTAGCTGAAAACTTAGAAAACCATTGTTAGAAAACCTCTGGAGCACTACGAATGACGACTGCTTGTTCTGAAGCTGATCTCTTAATAACAAGCATGCCAACCCCTCAGCTGGAAGCAATCGCTTCAAAAGTAGTGCAGGGGCAGCGCTTAAGTCCGTCTGAAGGGCTGCACGTCATGACAACTGAACATCGCGAAGCGCTGCGCAAGCTTGCTGACTACGCAAGAAAAGTAAAAGTGGGTGATGTTGTCACTTTCACATCAACTCTCTATATCCATCCTACAAACCTTTGTGAGCTCTCTTGCCCAATGTGCTCCTACTACGCCAAACCTGGCTGGAACTCGGCATGGCTTATGACCCCCGACCAGGTCGAATCAAAAGTAAAAGAATTCAATCCCAAGGGGATCACCGAAGTCCACATCGTGGGAGGTCTATGGAGAGGCTGTGATCTTAGTTACTACCAAGACATCTTCGCCCGCATTAAGCAAATCAATCCTAAGCTCCACATCAAAGCGCTTACGCCAGTAGAATACGACTTTCTTGCTAAGCACCACGGAATAAGCGTTGAAGAGGTCTTCCACCGAATGATCAGCTGGGGGCTTGGCTCACTACCAGGTGGCGGCGCAGAGGTTCTTGTAGAAAAGATCCGCAAACAGCTCGCTCCCCAAAAGATCTCATCCGATGAATACCTCGACATTCACCGCACAGCCCACAGGCTTGGCCTCCCCTCCAATATCACCGTTCTTTTTGGCTCTGTCGAAGAAGACGAAGACCTTGTCACTCACATGTGTAGAGTTCGTGAACTGCAAGATGAAACAAAAGGCTTTCAAGCTTTCGTCCCTTTAAAGTATCACCTCGAAAACAATGCTCTTGGCAAGCGGCAGCAGCGAATGAAGCCCAAAGACATCTTCCGCGTCTATGCCACCTCACGCCTAATGCTAGACAACGTCCCAGATCTGCGCGTTCAATGGAACTATGTCGGCATCGAGGAGGCACAGCAAATGCTTAATTGGGGTGCCAACCACTTCTCCGCCACCTCATTCGAAGAGAAAATCATTCTCATGGCTGGCGGCACCACAGTAAAAATGACCCATGATGGCATATGCGAGCTCATCCGCAGCATGGGACGGATCCCCAAGCAAAGCACAGGCCATGCACATCGCGCCTAAGCACAACTGAAAAGAAAACCTATGCCTCTTAATATTATTAAATCAGAGGACGGTGGGAGCAGAGCAACAGAAGCCCGAAGAGCCCCCAGGCAAAACAGAACTGATATTCTGCGCGCGCAAATGGATAGGCAGTGGCTGCTTGCGCCAGAAAAACTAGACCCTTCAACAGACTGCTCTGGACTCGAGCGGATTAAAAGGGCCCAGGAGATCTTAACAAGACACCTCAATCTCCATCAAAAGCGTGTCCTGGATATTGGCTGCGGCATTGGGACTCTCAGCCGATTTTTACGCGATGCAGGGTCGACAGTGACAGCTGTAGACATCTCTGCAAACGCCCTTAAGAAGCTTCATAAAGTTGATAGTAGAGACATTGAAGTCCGTCAAGACGCCCTCCCAAACACAGCCCTTCAAGACAAAGCCTACGACCTTATTGTCTGCACAGAGGTCATTGCAGAGCTCAACACAGAACACCACAGACTCACCCTCTCGGAGCTAAGACGCCTTACCCCAAAAGAGGGGCACCTGCTCTGCTCCACAGCTGTCGACACCCACTCAGAAAATGCCGTTCAACTTTTTTTGCAACTCGTCCTCACTGAATACGACATTGTCGAGGTGCTTGCCTCACATCACCTTCTGCACCTACGTCTTAAAAACCTTTTTGGGCTACCAGCAAAATACTGTAGAGCTTGGAACGACCCCGCCTACCGCCTGCGGCAAATAGAAAAGCGCTCAGGCTTTCATCGCTGGTGGTTTAAGGTAAATAGCAGCTCAAAAACGCTTGCAAAAGGATGGAAGTTTGCCAGCTATTGCTGCGCTCCGAGTGTGAGAGCCTTTAAGCATGGACGTGGATTGCTGCTCTTTCTAGAAAAGGTAACACGTCTTGTTTGGGGCAATAAAGGGATCACCCACATCACCCTTCTTGCCGCCCCACGCCTCATCCAGTAGCGCAAAAAAAACGCAGAGAGAAAAAGAAAAGAACAGGATGGGCAAAATAATTATCCTGCCCATCCTGTTCTTTCTTTTTCTTGTTGAGGTGTTGTCAGCCGTGGAGTTTTGTGTTGTGTGAAAGCGGGCCGGTAGCTTATAATTGCCTGATCAATCCCCGTCGGACAATCTTGAGCCGGGGACCTCGTGGAATGAAACGGCCCGAACCAGGTCAGGATCGGAAGGTAGCAGCCTTAAGGGTTTAGTTTTGTGCCTTGAGATAATCTCCGGCTCTTTTTTTCTTTACTTCCCACCTTCTTTTTCACTCTCTTCCTTTCGAAAAGCTCTTTCTAGCTTCGACACCCATTTTCTAAGGGCATCTTCAGCATGAAATCCGGAAGCCTTCCCTTCTCTCATCAACTTCCACAAAGCCTCGCCAAGATCCTCTTCTGAGGCAAACAAAGGCGCCTGCGGCTCTATTTTAGGCAAATACTTTGCCTTAACAAGCTTACCCATCACCTTCTCAGCTCTTGCTAATGCTGGCAGATCTTTAGGAATGCCATCCAAAGCCCTTGTCCTGTGGGCGTTGCCAGGCTCGCTGCTCTTAATCTCTTCCCAACGCTCATGAAGGGCCTGTGTTGTTGTCTCAAGCCCTACATTTTCAAAGATATGAGGATGGCGACGGATGAGCTTTTCTTTTAAAGTATGGATTACTGCTGCTGCCTGAAAAAGCCCCTCTTTTTCACCCAATTGCGCCAGAAAAATAGCATTGTGAAGGACATCTCCAATTTCTTCTTGAATCTTTTCCTTGTCACCAAGGTCAATTGCCTCCACAAGCTCAAACATCTCTTCAACAGCCCCGTGGCGTGTAGATGCAAGCGTTTGTTTTCGGTCCCAAGGACAGCCGTTTGGCCCCATAAGCCGGTCTAATACTCCAACTAACTGACCAAAAGCTTCAGCCATTTCTTCTACTTTACTCATCCTGCTTTCCTCTCAATCTTAAATTACACCCCGTATATCTTATGCGCGGTTGAATTATGAGACAACAGTCTGCTACCATTATGCCCCACAAGAGGTTACCCATGTCTATGCAGAAACATTTCACGGCGACTGTCTATATCATTAAAGAAGGGAAGGTTCTTCTTATCCACCACCGAAAGTTTAACAAGTGGCTCCCTCCTGGAGGCCATATAGATGAGAACGAAACGCCTACAGACGCTGCATGCCGTGAAGCAGAAGAAGAGACAGGTCTTAAAATTGAGCTCATCTCGCAAGAGAACATCTGGATAGAACATTCGAATGCCAAAAGTCTGAAACGGCCCTATATGTGCCTGTTAGAAGAAATCCCCGCCCATGGGGGAAAGCCCGCCCACCAGCATATTGATTTTATCTACCTCGGCAGGCCAATCGGCGGAAAAGAAGCGGCTTGTCACCGAGAAATTGGGGATATGGGCTGGTTTACACTCAATGAGGTAAAAGCCTTAAAGGTAGGCGACGAAATCTTCAAAGAGACCCAAGAAAGCATCCAGGCGATTCTCTCGGTAAAATAATCTCCTGCAATCTATGCATATATTCCTCTTAGCTGAAAACGGGAATTTGGACCGCGCGAAAGCCGCGTTTTCAGCTAAGCGGAGTGTAGGTTATGATGCTGAACAATCTGTCACGGCTTCTCCGTTTAATCGCGCGGCTTTCGCGCTATCTGAGCCTGTCATTTGAGATTTAATCGACTATAAAGAGAGCTCTTGCTCTTTATTAACAAATATCTTTACATCGAGCTCTCTTTACTATGGAGCTTTAATGACTTTTCCTCACGTGACTCTCTCCCAGTTTTTCTTATCTGCGGCACTGCTCTTTTCTCCGTTTGCACTTACAGCTCAAGATAAAGAATCTCTTGTAGATGAAAGTGCCCCCCCTAAAACGACAATCACAACCGTTCCAAAGCTCTCAACTGAGGAGACTATTTGGATTCACCTCGATAGCGACAACTGGAAAGTAGCCCGCAGCGAAACAGGTGATGACTTTGGACTTGTCGAGCTCGTTCGTCCTTCAGAAAACATTCTTAACTGGACAGAGCTAGTCTCTATCCACTGGTACAACAACAGCGAGATCTCTGCCTCGCAGTGGGCTTCTGCTTTCCTACAGGGAATCAAAGCCTCTGTAATGGACCAAGGCACAGAAAGGCAAAAAATATTCAAATCTAAAAAAAGCAAGAAAAGCGATTCCGTCTTCTTCCAATGGATGATCTTAGAAGACGGCTTACCAAACAACCAATTTGAGCTAGTTCGGGCGACTAAAACAGGAACAACTCTCTGGATTGCCAGCTACACGACCAAAAACACCCAGAACCTCGTCCAAACAAAAAAAACCTGGATCCCACTTCTTCAAGAACTTGCTGTAACCACTCCTGAAGCCCCCAACCCTGTTGAAGACGACCCCAGGCTTTGGTATTCCGTTTCTAACCGCAGTCCGAAGAGTGCTGATGATAGCGAGTCGGTTTGCTCTCCTCCTGTCGGCTGGTATGGCAACGATGAAAAGGGATTTGCGATGTCTCTTCCTGAAAACTGGAAATATGTCGAGGTAGACGATGATTTTAGAAAAGAGCTACACAATAGCACTATCGTACTACTGGCAACCCCTCATGACGAAAAGGCGCTGATCTCTATTTCTATTGTAGAGGCTCCAGCTGAAGTCACTAACCTCAAAGAACTCTATAAGCACGAGCTCTCAGAATCTCTTAAGTCGTCTGATAAAGTAACGATTGGTAAGAATGGCCAAATGACAACCCTGCAAGGCAAGCTTTTTGACTATTATGTCGCCACAACCTCTGATGAGAACAAGACTATGACATTTGTCGCTTCGTGCCTAGAAGGACAGCGGATTTTCAGCATTCACTGTTCTTGCCCAGCAAAGGACTTTGCTGATTACGAAAGAACCTTTGAAGAAATTGCCTCTAACTTCATATTTTTTTAATTTATAGTCGATTAAATCTCAAATGATAGGCTGAGACCGTTGTCTCAGCCTATCATTTGAGATTTAATCGACTATAAAAACGGTGCTAGCTCCTCAGCAGAGATAGCTCCTTGACGTAAGATGGCCCATTTGTTTTGAGTGAAGCTCAAGACCGTGGAAGGGGTCCCTTTTCCTGTTTCGCGTCCCCCTAAGTCCAGGCCATCCAAAATAGGAAAATCATCCCCAAAAATACTTTCCACTTCGGTAGCTGTGAGCGCTGGAGGCTCTCCAGACAGATTTGCTGACGGAGCCACAAGCGGTCCTGTCTGTTCTAAAAGAGCAAGCACTGCGTCGTGGTTTGGGACGCGAAACCCCGCTGTCGAAAGGCCGGCACGAACAATCTCCAGGACAGATCCCTTTTTAACAGGCAGGGCAAGTGTTAATCCTCCTGGCCAAAAACAAGATGTAAGCTCCTTAAAATAAAGGGGCAGATCATCTGCAAATAAAGAAATTTGATCAGCGCTTGCAAGAAGAGTCACCAAAGGATTGCTGGAAGGGCGCCCTTTAATAATAAAAAGCTTCTCTACGGCAGCCTGGTCTGTTGCTAGCGCTGCAAGGCCATACACGGTATCTGTAGGGATAGCCACCACCTCACCCTGAAGAAGCAATTCAGCAGCCCTGGAAAGCGTAATAATCATGAATTAACCTGTACTCCTCTTAGTTGAAAATGGGGATTTGGGCTAGCGCGAAAGCTCCCGCGGCTGAACGATCGTAAGTGCCTTAGTATCAGAAATACAAAGGGCGCTTGCGATCGTTCAGCCCCAGGGCTTTGGCGCCGTCCAAGTTCCCATTTTCAGCTAAGAGGAGTATATAAAAAAACAGGTGAAGCCTGCTTGGGCAAAGCCACTTTCTTTAGCCGCGGCAGTCGACGAGGATACCGGTGTCGCGATCTGTTAGCAAGCGATCATCACTCCCTGCTGCAGAAAAGAAAGGGGCCCCATCTTGCTTTAAGCGGGGCTGGCCTTGATTATTTTGGTAATAGAGAGAGGGGTCTCTTTGAGTGGAGTTGAAGGCTTCTTGAGTCTGCCAATAGCGCCCAGCTTTCTCTACAGGCTCCACAGTCGTTGAGCGCTGCTGGGTTATCTTTTTGACTTCGTCTGAAATATCCCCAATGACGTTAGCAGTCATATACTCCTCTTTTATTACTAACTTACCTTTACTATAACTAATTTTACATCATATTTGCAAACTCAGAAACAAACCACTGAAGGCGACCACGCATACGGTGGAGTGCCTTGCTGTGGATCTGAGAAACGCGGGACTCGCTAATCCCCATTAATTGACCTATCTCCTTAAGCATCAAGTTCTCGTAGTAATAAAGAACCAGAACTGTTCGTTCCTGCTCGGGCAGTTCCGTAACTGCTTTTTCCAAAAGTTGGTTAAACTCATTGCGGTCTGCCATGTCGTAACTGGTCAGCGCTTTGTCATCAGCTATGCGATCTGCCATCGAGACACTCTCTGGATCGTCAGTAACCGTTGCATCCAAAGGAATCATCGTAGCAGGACGAACCCGGTGGTAGAGATCTTCGAGCTCTTCAGCCGAAATCCCCAAACGCTTTGAAAGCTCTCCGTCGGTCGGCTCCCTGCCCAGCTCATGCTGCAGTGCAAGCTGTGCCTTCCCTATTTGGTTAGCCTTCTGATGGACGCTGCGCGGAACCCAGTCCAAAGAGCGCATCTCATCAATAATCGCCCCTTTAATCAATAAAATCGCGTAGGTTTCGAACTTATTCTTCATTGTAGGGTCATACTTCTCGATGGCCTTGATCAATCCCAAAACACCCGTGGAGTACATATCGTCTATCTTAACATGAGAAGGAAGACCAACAGCAAGACGACCAGCAACGTACTTTACGAGATGCAAGTACCTTGTAATCAACTCATCGCGCAATCCTAGCACCTGAGTTTTTTTATATTCTTGCCAAAGCTCATTAGGGTGTCCGAGCTTCTTATTTTTGTCGTTTGTCTGTTTCATATACTCCTCTTAGCTGAAAACGGGAATTTGGACTAGTGCGAAAGCTCCCGCGGCTGAACGATCGTAAGTGCCTTATTATTAGAAATACAAAGGGCACTTGCGATCGTTCAGCCGCGCGGCTTTGGCGCCGTCCAAATTCCCGTTTTCAACTACGAGGAGTATATTTTCCACCAGATTTCTTAAGGTGTTCTAAGACGGATCAACTTTAGTCGCAGCTGCTACAGGCTTTTGTTTGCCCTCAGGGGGCATCTCCGCTGTCTTTTTCGGCTTGACTACCTGATCGATCCGTTCAATTTCTGCTACATTAAGCTCTTTGCGGCGCTCTTCTTTTAACTTCTCGCCCTGCTTAGAATCTTCCATCGGCTTGACAATTCCAAGATAAAGATGCTTGAAAACCAACTGACTTAAAATCCCTGTCACCCACATCGTTGCAAAAGAATAAATCACCGTTGTGAGCAATGTTTGTTGTGTTAGCAAGCTAACAACAGCTACAAGCACAGTGCAAAATAGCGTGAATAGAAAAACAAGAAGAAAAACAAAACGCTTATCCATTCAACCCTCCACGTTACGTTCTAGCCATCTTTCGCAAAGAATTTAACTCTGGCGCATTGTGCTGCACGAGCAAAGCTCTTGCGATTTCTTGCCCATCTGCAATCTTTAAGTCCTCGGGAATGCGCGTGCCAAGGGTGATATAGCTGATGGGCATCTTTGTCTTTTCACAAACATTTACAAGAATTCCGTGAGAGATCGTTTCGTCTAACTTTGTAAACACAAGGCTTTCAGGATTTAAACGAGAAAATTGCTGGACAATGCCGTAAACGTCAAGATCCTTTGTCGTCGCGCTGACAGCGAGATAAACATGAAGATCGTCTATGACTCCAAGGATGTCGCCGAGAGAGTCTATCTGTTGCCATTGATATTGATTTGTTCCTGAGGTGTCCACAAGGATCAGCTCCTTATCGCTCCAGGCAGCGATCTGAGAGCTGAGAACGTGGCCAGTAGCTGCTACCTCGCAGTCTATGCCATACTTAATGGCCAGCCCCTTAATTTGAGCTTGCCCACCCATCTTATTTACATCCAGGCTAATAATCCCGACTCTCTTTTGGAGCTGAATGGCATACTGAACAGCAAGCTTCATAAGGGTTGTCGTTTTGCCAACTCCAGAAGGCCCTACAAGCGTGGCGATGGTCGCCTGCCCGTATTTAAGGCAAAGGGGGCCGGTTGTTTTAACACGCAGGGCAATTTCGTGCTTAAGCGCATTTAAACGTTGCGTCCGATCTTCGACCGGCGTCTCCATATCGACTTTGCCAAAACGACTCTCTAGAACCTCTTCTATCTCAAGGGCGATTGCATGAGAAACCCCCTTAGAGACAAGAAATTCGACGCTTCTATTTAATTCGCTTCTGCTGGCTCCGCTTCTGTTAAAGCGAGATTCGTTACTCTTCTCGTTATTCCCTTCGTTATTCCCCCGCCCATTTTGAGCCTCCCTAATCTCATTTCGGATTAGCTGACGAAGCTGCTCGATTTTAGGAAGCTCTGCAGATTCTTTTGCTTCTGAAGCGCCTGTCTGAGGAGCCACTTGCGGGGCTGAAGAGCTCAAAAGATCACCTAAACGCTCTTTTAGTCGGCGCCCAAATTGAGAGACCTCTGAGTTATTGTTGTTAGAAGGAGGCTCTTGAAAGGTTCTCTGTTCTAACCTGGGCTCAGGAGCACCCGGACTTCCCTTATCTTTAAGCTGACGAAGCAACTTTGCCTCAGAGCTAATGGTGAGGCTGTCTTCTGACGAAGTCGTTGCTGTTGTCCCTGGAAAATTAGGAGATCCTCTAGCAGAAGGACTATTAGAAGAACTAGCCATTTGAGCTCTATTTTTGCTGTGGCGAGGGTCTCCATAGGTGTAGGATGACTCGCTAATTTTGGAAGGCGCCGCTCCTAAAGGGACTTCTTTACGAGCCTCTCTGGAAACGTTCTCTCTGGAAGACTCTTCTCTGGACGGCACTGCTTTTAATGCCATTTCTTTTGCCCCCTCTTTACGCGAAGCTGCCGAAGTAAAGGCAACCTCATCTCCCGCATGCCCTAAAAGGCGTTTTAAGTCATCTAGGTTGTTTTGCAAATGCTCTAAAGAGGGTTTCTTTGTCGTCATAATCTTCAGGTTTGAAGCAGGCGTTTTTTTTGCTAAAGCAGAAGAAGGCTCATGTGAGCGCTCATTTATCTGACTTTCCCTTGCCTTCCCCTCTCTTTCTTTTTGCTTTTTCTGATTGTAAGAGCGGAGCTCTTCCTCTTCAATAGCAGCCGTTACTTCGACCTTTTCAGAAGCAAACAGGGCCTTTAGCCCCATCTCCTTTATGTTGCGTGTTGTGAGCACCACAGCATCGGGACCAAGCTCCTGCTCAATCATCTTTTGAGCATCGTCTAGACTGTCGGCTATGTACTTCTTAATGAGCATAATCTTATTTATCTCGTAGCTATTCTAACACTTTTAGAAAAAATCGGATACCGGCACGAAAGGAGCAATCTTAGAGCCGCTTCTTGTCACATCAATACTTCACTTGATATCACACCAACAGCTCTCAATTCCACTTCAGATACAAGTTCGTTAACTGACAGGACAGGAAGCCTTGGAAAGCTACGTTCTATAAGCTGCCGGAAGTGGCGCCGAACAGGAGCTGAGGTGAGAACAACACTCTGCACCCCTTTTTTTGTCCCTTCATCAACAAGGCGATTTAACTCGTCTGCAATCTTACGAATAGTAGCCGGACGCAAAACAACCCGGCTGCCATAGTCGTTTTTCTGAATGCTTTCGGTAATCATCTGATCAACCTTTGAATCTAAAGTAACAACATGCACAACCTTGCCATCGCCCGCATACTGCCTGGAAATCGTACGGGCAAGGCCCTGACGGACATATTCGGTTAGGATGTCTGTATCTGTTGTATGAACGCTTTGATCGGCAAGAATCTCAAGAATTGTCACAATATCGCGAATAGGAAGGCGTTCTTTAAGAAGGTTTTGAAGAACCTTAACCACCTGGCCTAAGTTGAGTTGATTGGGAATGAGCTCCTCAATAACAGCTGACGCGTAAGCCTTCGCGTTTTCTATAAGACGGGCCACTTCTTGACGGTTGAGCAGCTCAAATGCGTGCGCATGGATTACTTCTGTTAAATGAGTCGCCAGAACAGAAAGCGTGTCAACCACTGTATATCCAAAAAGCTCTGCCTGCTGCTTCTGCGCTGCAGATATCCAAACAGCCGGCAGCCCAAAGGCAGGCTCAATTGTTTTTACGCCTGCAAGAGGCTTGTCAACATGACCTGGGTTCATGGCAAGGTAACTATCAAGATAAAGAGTCCCCGTAGCCACTTCAAGACCCTTGATCTTGATCGCATAAGCTTCTGCTGCAAGCAACATGTTGTCTCTAATTCTTATCGGAGGGACAACAATTCCAAGCTCTGAGGCAATCTGACGGCGTATTACAGTGATGCGGCTGAGAAGGTCGCCCCCTTGCGACTGATCGACAAGAGGAATGAGCCCATAGCCAAGCTCAATTTCCATAGGATCAACAAAAAGAACCTTTTCCACTTGCTCAGAAGGGGCTGCTGCAGAAGGGTTTGCCGTTGTCATTGCCGCGTCAAGCTTTTGTAACTCTTTGCCGCTCGTCTTCCACAAAACAAATGCGTAAATCCCCAAAGTTAATGCAATGGGGATCATGACAAGCATTGGCATGCCCGGAACAAAACTCATTAAAACAACAATACTTGCTGTGATAAACAACACGCGGGGGTTATTAAAAACCTGCCTCTGGAGCGTATCGCCCATGTTCTCTTTTGCAGAGGCCCGTGTCACAATAATACCGGCACCTACAGAAATGAGCAGAGCAGGAATTTGTGTTACAAGGCCATCACCCACCGTCAACACCATGTATGTATTGAGTGCTTGCTGCCATGGCATTCCCTTCATAGCCACCCCAATAACAAACCCGCCGATGATGTTCACGATGATAATGATGATCCCGGCGATCGCATCTCCTCGAACGAACTTCGAAGCCCCATCCATAGCCCCGTAAAAGTCGGCTTCGGCAGAAATCTTTTCTCTACGAAGCTTAGCTTCGTGCTCATCGATGATCCCTGCATTCAAGTCTGCATCAATTGACATCTGTTTGCCGGGCATGGCATCCAACGTAAATCTAGCAGCAACCTCGGCAATACGCCCAGAACCCTTGGTAATAACGATGAAGTTGATGACGGTTAGAAGGATAAAGATGATCAACCCAACAGCCTGGTTTCCTCCCGTAACAAACTCCCCGAATGTTTGAATGATATTCCCTGCCTGCGCTTCAGTAAGAATCATCCTCGTTGAGGCGACGCTAACACCCAAACGGTAGAGAGTAAGAAAGAGGAGTAAAGAGGGAAAGGCGCTAAACTCAAGTACCTCCTCAACATAAAGTGTGAGGAGAAGCGTCATTACTGCCATGAGGATGCTAATGCACAAAAAGACGTCAAGAAGGATGGGGGGAACAGGGATGATCAGAAGTAGGACCATGGAGATAACAGCCACAGCCAAAATGACATCGCTATGCTTGCGAATAACGCCTAACGACTCAGAAACGGAATCGAGCATAGTCATTAGATTACAATCCTTCTAGATATACTCCTCTTAGCTGAAAACTGGAATTTGGGCTAGTGCGAAAGCTCCCGGGGCTTTCGCACTAGCCCAAATTCCAGTTTTCAGCTAAGAGGAACATATACCATTCAAAGGAATTATTCCTCCTTCTTTGTCTTTTTTTTCGTTTGAAGCTTAGATCCCAAAGCGCGCTTCCCGATCTTCTCGTTCAACCGATAAACATAAGCCAGCACTTCTGCAATAGGATGATAAAAGTTAGCTGGCACATACGAGCCAACGTCTACCGCCTGATATAAAGGGCGCGCAAGCTCGCGATTTTCAACAACTGGGATCTTATGCTTTTCTGCCAGCTCCCTAATTGCTAGAGCCATCTTTCGCGCTCCTTTAGCAACGCAAAGTGGAGCTGCCATTTTTGTTGAGTCGTACTTCACAGCAATTGCGTAGTGAGTAGGGTTGGCAATAACGACATCAGCCCTCGGCACGTTGCTCTTCATACGCACAATTGCCATCTCGTGCATCATGCTGCGGAGCTTAGACTTAACCTGCCCATCCCCTTCTGTTTGTTTTCTTTCGTCTTTGACCTCTTGCCTTGTCATCTTCATATCTTGAAGAAACTTCCATTTCTGGAACATGTAATCTATTCCCCCCACAAGAAGAAGGAAAAATGCGATTACTATCCCAAGCCAAAATGACTTCCACGTCATAAAAGCAACAATCTGCCTGGCGTTTGCCTCCATAAGCCTGGAAATATCGGGCATCACCGCAAAAATCAAGACATAGGCCACGACACCGATGACCGCCAGCTTTGAAAGACCTATAAACAACCGGGCAAAAGCTTGGATGTTAAAAAACTTTTTATAATTAGAAATGTCAAAGAAATTAAGACGCTCCCAATTGGGGGCCAACGAGGTAACCGAAAGAACAAACCCCACCTGATAAATATTAATGCCCAAACTCACCAAAAACAATCCGAGAAAGAAAGGGCCAAGGAGCGAAGCTACAAAAAAGACTCCTTCTTTTAACCAAAACACCACCGACTCAGGGCCGTCAAAAGGCTCCTGAAGGTGCTGGAACGTGCCAATCATAAGACTTGCTAGCTTCTCATAAATGGTTGCCGAGAAAAAGAAGAGCATCAGCATGCCTGAAAGGAGCAACGTTCCTGACACAAGCTCTTGAGACTTGGCAACCCTCCCCTTTTCACGCCCTTCCTGCAGCTTCTTTTCAGTTGGCTGTTCGGTTCTGTCTTGAAAGTCTTCAGCCACTCTAGCCTCTTTATTCTACCGCTGGTTGTATATACTCCTCGTAGTTGAAAACGGGAATTTGGACTAGCGCGAAAGCTCCCGGGGCTTTGGCGCCGTCCAAGTTCCCATTTTCAGCTAAGAGGCGTATAGTTAAAAAACAGGGTGAGTTGCAAGAATTTTCTGTACACTTCCACAGCAAAAAGAAAGTATTAAAGATTTTCACCACAGAGACGTGGGAGAACACAGAGAGAAATATACTCCGCTTAACTGAAAACGGGAATTTGGGCTAGCGCGAAAGCTCCCGCGGCTGAACGATCGCAAGTGCCTTATTATTAGAAATACAAAGGGCACTTGCGATCGTTCCGCCCCGGGGCTTTGGCCTTGTCATTACCCACATCTTAAAACAACCAATTTGCCCTAAACAAGCGGTTGTCCTCTCCAGAAGGTAACGTGGACCGCCTAAGGTCTGGGATCTAACCTGTTACCAAACGAACGTTTGTTGTAGACTCAATCTGGAATCCCAGACCTTAGGCGGCCCACGTTACCTTGCTGCATAAGGCAGTCATGTTTTTGAGCAAATCGGCTATCCCAAAATGTGGGTAATGACAAGGGCTTTCGCGCAGTCCAAATTCCCGTTTTTAGCTAAGCGGAGTATAGAGAGAGAGGAAAGCGGGAAATGCCACTTCAATCGTAAGGCTGCCTAAACGAAACTGCTTTACGCTGTACTAGCCGCAGGTTGGGGTGTAAACTTTGTGCTGTTTTTTATCCTAACAGCCGAAGGCTGATCCTGCCTATCTTGTTCTTGCATTTCTCTCACTCCTCTTGCTTCTCTGCTTGCTCATTTTATAAAGAAAATGGTACCATTTAACACTTATAACTTGCTGATCCAGTGCGCGGCAAACCCCATCCTTTAGGGCGGGGTCAAGAGCGCATTACGCGGCTAGACTAGTGAGGGGTTTGTTGCTGTTCAATGTACTGACGAATAAGTGCAATTGGGGCTCCACCGCAACTACCAGCAAAATAACTGGGTGACCACAAAGCATTGCCCACAACTTATTGCGAATACTAAGGTATTTCTTTTTTCGAATTAAGTGACTTGACACACCCTTTAAACTGTTTACTAATTTAGAAACAGCTGCTTTAGGAGGGTAATTCACTAGCAAATGGACGTGGTCGTCTTCTCCATCGAATTCTATAAGTTGAGCTCCAAAGTCTGAGCAAACACTAGAAAAGATTGGATGCATTGTGTCTAGAATTTCTCTTGTAAAAACTTCTCGGCGGTATTTTGTAACAAAGACCATGTGAACATGCATTAGAAAAACACAATGTCTACCATGCCTAATATCGTTGTTTTTTTTCATAATGTGACCGATGCAAAAGGTTTAAACGAGGTTTAAATGTCTCTATTCTCTATCACCATTACGCTGTTTCTGCTAATGGACCCCTTTGGGAACGTGCCCATTTTCATGTCACACCTTCACAGGCTAGACCCCAAAAGACAGCGAAAAGTCATTTGCCGCGAGCTGCTCTTTGCCCTCGGGATCATGTTTATATTCCTCTATTTAGGCGAAATGACTTTAGAGCTCCTCGATGTCTCTCGCTCATCAGTACAAGTTGCCGGAGGGCTCATCCTCTTCCTCATTGCTCTAAAAATGATCTTCCCACCGAAAGAAGAGCCTGCTACAGACGCTCCTTACAGAGAGCCATTCATCGTTCCTCTTGCCGTCCCTTTTGTCGCAGGCCCGGGCGCACTTACAGCCATCATGTTGTATGCAGGGCAATCAACACCTTACTATCTTGTCATTAGCGCAATCGTTTTAGCTTGGCTTTTTACAACACTTTTACTACTTGGCGCCCCCTATATTCAACGTGTGTTAGGGGAAAAAGGAATGAAGGCGTGTGAGATTCTTATGGGTCTTATCCTAACTCTAATGGCCGTGCAAATGTTTCTAGCCGGCATTAAGTCTTTCATGATGGAGTAGTGCCCCCGAATGGCTTTGCAAGAAAACAATATAAATCACAAAAATATCAAGCTCACCATCGCCTACGATGGGACTAACTACCTCGGGTGGCAAAAAACAATCACCGGTCCCAGTATTGAAGAGTCTCTACAAATAGTCCTTGAAAGGATTTTACAAAAAGCCGCGCCTTTGCAAGCCGCCAGCAGAACAGATGCGGGCGTTCACGCCGTAGGCCAGGTAGTCAATTTTTTTACAGAAAAAAACTCGTTAGACTTAAAAAGGCTCCGCCTCGCCTTAAACGGGCTGCTTCCCAAAGATATTGTAGTGCTCAGCGCCGAAGAAGCCCCCCATAAGTTCCACCCAACACTTGATTGCTCTGGCAAAACCTATACTTATTTTGTCTGCACCAATGAAGTGCAATTCCCAGAGCATCGCAACTTTTCCTGGCACTGCCCACATGTTTTGAATATTGAAGCCATAAAAGAGGCCGCAACTCACCTCATAGGAACGCGCGACTTTGCAGCCCTTTGCAACGAGCTCAGCACGCGAGACTATACCCATACAATCCGAACTGTTAAAAGTATTAACATCACAATGTTCGGAAAGGGACGCCTTCGTTTTGAAATTACAGGAGACCACTTTCTTTACAAAATGGCGCGCAATATCACAGGTCTGCTAATCTATGTAGGCAACAACAAGATCGATGCCAAGCAAGTCCCAAGTATTCTACTTGGGCGGGAGCGAAAAGAAGCGGGCATCACCGCCCCGGCCCACGGCCTTGCTCTTGAACAGGTACACTACCTGCCAATTGGAGTTTAAATTTATGATTGCACGCAATGACCCCTGTTGGTGTGGAAGCGAAAAAAAATGGAAACAATGTCATTACCCAACAACCAATCCTAATAACATAAAAAATGACCTTGCTGAGCGCTACCGCAAGCAATACCAAATCATCTTAAAAACTGAAGAGCAAATTGCAGGTATACGAAGAGCGTGCAAACTTGCTGCAGAAATCTTAGATAAAACATGCGCAATGGCCCACGAAGGGGTAACGACAAATGAGCTTAATACTTTTGCTCATGACCTCCACGTAAAAGCAGGGGCTATCCCTGCGCCGCTAGGCTACGGCCACCCTCCCTTTCCAAAGAGCATTTGTACTTCGCTAAATGAAGTCATTTGTCACGGGATCCCAGACAATACACGCCTAAAAGATGGCGACATCCTAAACATTGATGTCTCAAGCATTCTTAAGGGGTATTACGGCGACTGCAGTGGAATGGTGTGTATCGGCAAGGTTAATGAAGAGCGTCAACGTGTTGTGGATGTCTCTCGCGAGTGCTTGAACAAGGCAATCGCCATCCTAAAACCAGGCGTTTTAGTGTCTAATATTGGAGATGCAATTGAAGCCTATGCCGCTAAACATAAATGTTCTGTTGTTCAGCAGTTCGTCGGCCACGGTGTAGGTATAGACTTTCATGAAGCCCCCCAAGTCCCTCACTGCCACAATAAAGTCAGAATTCCCCTTGTGCCAGGGATGATCTTTACAATTGAGCCCATGATCAACGCAGGCGTTCATGAAGGGATTGTCGATTCTAAAGATGGATGGACAGCTAGGACAAGAGATCTTAAAGCTAGCGGCCAGTGGGAGCACACGCTGCTTATCACAGAAACAGGCTGTGAAGTACTCACGCAGCTTTAGGCTGCGAGGCGGACTTTGGTTGTTCCGACGAATGAGACAATTGCACTAGTCGGGAATTTAGGGGGCGAGCTAGCAAGCTCTTTGAGTCTCCTTAAAAATTAAGGAGTGCAAAATTGTCCTAAACAAA
Organism: Waddlia chondrophila WSU 86-1044; assembly: GCA_945882915.1. Taxonomy (GTDB): domain Bacteria; phylum Chlamydiota; class Chlamydiia; order Chlamydiales; family CAMCWV01; genus CAMCWV01. The sequence goes on from CAMCWV010000002.1 coordinate 107,562, forward strand.
CAATTGCCATTTCCAGAAGGTAACGTGGACCGTCCCAGTCTGGAATTTCAGATTGAGTCTACAACAAACATTTGCCTGGCAGGAGGTTAGATCCCAGACCTTAGGCGGTCCACGTTACCTTCTGGAGGCGGCAACCCTTTAATCGCTACGGGCTTCTTCTCTTTTTTTCTTTTGTGCGCCGTCCAAATTCCCGTTTTCAGCTAAGAGGCGTATATAAACGGCCAAGGCAATTAGAGACGAGCTCTTGAAGTGTTTTTACTTCCTTTTCGAGGGAGTCTTTTTCAAGCTCTAAAGCAAGCAGCTGCCCCTGCAAAGCTATGTCAGCTATGCTAGGCTCTAACGTGTGCTCCGCCGCTTCTTTTCTAATCACAAGAATCTCCCCTTCTTTATGGAAGAGTTCCATTCTTGTAGCATGCAACACCTGACATTTCTCTTCAAACTGTCCTCTAAGCTGCTTGTACAGCTCACCGACATGGCGCAGCTCGTTTAGTTCTTTAGAAGGGGTTTGAGTCGGAGAGACTGCTGCAATAGGAGGTGTTCCCACTTCCTGAACCACAACTTCTTGTTTTGCAGCTTCTTGTTTTGCAGCTTCTTGAGTCGCCACTTTTTGATCTGCTAATTTCTGAAATGCAGTTGCAAGCTTTGCTTCTTGTTCTTGCACTAAACAGTTTGAAGCTTCAAGCTGCTTGATGGTTTCTTTCTTTTCTAATTGAAGCGTTTGGTAGGTCTTCTGCAAAGCTGCAAGCCCCTCAGAACGTTGCGATGCCTCTGTTAGCTGCACTTGTAGCTGTGCATGTTTTTCTTGGAGCTGTTTAAGCTCCGATTCTTGGGCTTGTAAAGTGGATGTTTTTTCGTTATAGAACCCTTCAACCCGCCCTTTCTCTGCCTCATAAATTCCTCTTAAGCTCTCGAGACCTTTGCGACTAAGCGCCACCTCTTCTTTAAGTTGAGCTGCTTCTTGAGCCTTAGCCTTTGATTCACTCAAGAGCCGCTCTTTGTGTTCATTTAAAGCAGTAAATTCTGCACGCAAACTCCCAACCAACTTCTCATAAACATCAGCTTGCCGCTTAGACTTAATAGACTCTTCTGTGATCTGTCTTAGCCGTGCAGCAAACTCTTCGCGGTCTGCATGCCATTGCATCTCGGTACTTCCTAGGCGACTTTCAAGCAGTAAAAGCTTCTCAAGTCGGATCTTAGACCCCTCCTCAAGCTGCTGTAAGCTTGCAGAGACCTCTTCGAAAGATAGCGTGGTAACAATAAGACCAAGTGATACTGAAACGGCTACTCCAATCTGCCAAAGGCGCTCGTCATGGGGAATTGAAGAGTAAAACATAGCAAAGAGAAGACCGAGACAAAGTAGGGAGCCTACTAGGCCACGAACACCCCAGCGCCAGCAAAGAGGAACACCAATAAGAGTGGCAAGAGACAAGTACAGGGTAAGTGGTTCTACTTTTAGCAAGCCTACAAGCAGAGTGAGTATAATAATAAAGGGCCCAAGAGCTGCCCAGAACTGCACTCGGCCTTCAGCTTTTCTCATCTCTGCTTTCTTTGCTATTACATTCACAATACTATTCCACCGCTCAACATTAATCTTAATTAGACTTAAAAAATGAAAAAATAGGGACATTTTCATTCAGAAAAAAAAGTCATACCTTTTCCTAAGCAAATGAGTCAATGCCAGAGTGGTATAGTCGATTAAGTTCTAGTACACCGTTAAGTAAATAACGATATCCTAAAGTTAGTGAGAAGGGTATAGGCGACGCTACACCTTGTTGAATTGCTCTTCAAAGATCGTCTGCGCGGTATCTAGAAGATAGGATGCAAGATACGCCTCTCCCTCATAGACCATTTCAACCTGCATGTTTCCGTCTTCTTTTGGCTCTTCACAGGTAATGAGAATGACGCAAGCCTTCTGCTTGCCATTGATCACATGTTTCAATTTGTCCTGAAACACTTCGCTCATCGTTCCTCCATAAAGCCACTGGGCCGTTCAATTTAGCTATACAACCGGACAGGCAGTGTAAACCCATTCCAAAGAAAAAAAAAGACAAAAATGCCCCTTTAATCAATATTAATGCCAATGAGTGCAATATTCGTCAAGCAACCTTCGGGAGCTGCTGCGTTAGCTGAGGTTTAATTGTGTCGATTTAAGTCTATTTGTTATATACTTTTTTTGGCTGAAAATGGGGCTTTGGCGCCATCCAAGTTCCTATTTTCAGCTACGAGGAGTATAAAATTCGATACCCTTATCCAAAGGAGCTTTTCTAATGGAATCTTACCTTCCCTATCTTTCTTGGATCGACACTCGCCACGAAACAATGTGCCAGCTTATTAAAGAGTGGGCGGCTATCAACACCGAGGCACATCATCTTGCAGGTTTAAGCAAGATGATGTCTGTTCTTAAAAAGCAGTTTTCTTCGCTTGGCGGAGAAATGAAAGAGATCCCTTTAGGCGCCTATAAAGAAATCGATGCAAACGGCAAACTTATTGAACGCCATCTTGGCAATGCCCTCTCCATAAAAAAACGGCCCCATGCTTCACTTCGCGTTCTTTTAGGCGGGCACATGGACACCGTGTTCCCCCCAACAAGCCCTTTTCAGAAAGCGACACTCACAGCGCCAAACACACTCACAGGCCCCGGCGTTGTCGATATGAAGGGAGGGTTGATTATCATGTTAACTGCCCTCCAAGCTCTTGAAAGAAGCCCCTTCGCCGAAAAAATTGGCTGGGAAGTGATCATCAATCCCGACGAAGAGATTGGCTCCCCCGGAGCTAAACATCTGTACCAAGATGCCGCAGCAAGAAATCATGTGGGGCTTGTTTTTGAGCCCGCTCTACCCGATGGCTCCCTCGTAGGCGCCAGAAAAGGGTCGGCCTATTACACCCTTATCTCCCGCGGGAAATCTGCCCACGCTGGCAGAGATTATTTTTCTGGACAAAACGCCATCTTTGCACTCGCCCCAATACTAACTGAACTCAACCTCTTAAACGACCCTCAAACAGGTGTCACCGTCAATGCAGGGGTGATTTCAGGAGGAACAGCGCGCAACGTCGTGCCCGACCTTTGCATCTGCAGACTCAATATTCGAACAAAAACAACCGAACAAATGCAAACTGTTCACAACACAATCCAGGCGATTGTAAAAAAGGGCCCCAAAATAGAGCTCTACGAAGATCGTCAAGCCCTTCCAAAAGTGCTCAATCCCCCGACACTTTTACTGCTTGAGCAGATTGCAGCTACCGGCAAACAGCTAGGCTTAACTCTAAGCTGGAAAGAAAGTGGCGGGACTAGCGATGGCAATACCCTCGCTGCGGCCGGCCTTCCTACCGTAGACAACTTAGGCGCGCGTGGCGGGAACCTCCACACCCATGAAGAATTCGTTTTACTCGACAGTCTTGTCGAACGCTCCCGCCTTACGGCACTTTTCCTAATGCAACTTACCGAACTTAAATAGAGGCAATTAATGTTAGCTCTTTCTCATACCGATCCTGAAATCTACAAAGCTATTGCACAAGAAACAAAGCGACAAAACGACAATATAGAGCTGATTGCCAGCGAAAACTTTACGAGCCTTGCCGTTATGGAAGCCGTGGGATCAACCCTCACGAATAAATACGCCGAAGGGTATCCTGATAAACGGTGGTACCGTGGATGTGAATTTGTCGATATTGCTGAAGAGCTTGCAAGGGAGCGTGCAAAAGAGCTTTTTGGCGCTGAACACGTGAACGTACAACCCCATTCAGGGTCACAAGCAAATGCAGCGGTTTACTTTTCAGCACTAAACCCTGGTGACACCGTCCTTGCTATGAATCTTTCACATGGAGGGCACTTAACACATGGGCACCCTCTCAGTTTTTCCGGCAAGTTTTTTACAATCATTCCCTACGGCGTAAGTCAAAAAGATGAGCTGATCGATTATGAAGAAGTAGAAAAACTCGCTCTTGAGCATAAACCCCGAATGATTATAGCTGGCGCATCGGCATATCCAAGGATCATCGACTTTGCCCGTTTCCGCAAAATTGCTGATCAAGTCGGAGCCCTTTTATTTGTCGACATGGCTCATATCGCAGGGCTTGTAGCTGCAGGAGTTCATCCAAGCCCCGTTCCATTTGCTGACTTTGTGACAGCAACAACGCATAAAACACTCCGCGGGCCACGCGGCGGCATTATTCTCTGTAAAAACGAACATGCCAAAAAAATCGATGCAGCAATTTTCCCCATGCTGCAAGGAGGCCCTTTAATGCATGTGATTGCAGGAAAAGCGGTCGCTCTAAAAGAAGCCCTCCAGTCCGATTTTAAAGCCTACCAAACGCAAGTAATTAAGAATGCGAAAGCAATGGCAGAAGAGCTTATTCGCAAAGGCTGGAGACTTGTTTCTGGCGGTACCGACAATCACCTTATGCTACTTGATGTTAAGCAAAAAGGGCTCACCGGAAAGGACTGCTCTGAATGGCTCGATAAAGCAGCGATTACGGTGAATAAAAATGCAATCCCTTTTGACACTCAAGGACCGATAACGGCTGGTGGCATACGCCTTGGGACGCCAGCTGTGACAACACGCGGCATGAAAGAAAAGGAAATGTATGAAATTGCCGCTTTCATTGATGAAATACTTAAAGCTAAAGGTAATGAAGATAGGATTGCCTCTGTGCGTAAAAAGGCACACGCCCTAACGCATAAATTCCCGCTTCTATACTCCGCTTAGCTGAAAACGGGGATTTGGCGCCGTCCAAGTTCCCATTTTCAACTACGAGGAGTATATTTAAGGAGCGAGCGTAAGCGAAGCTCTTTGGAGTGCTGGGACTTGTCCAACGCTTTCACCAGTCCTCGACATGTCGAGGACTGTACGAAACTCTCGCCTACTAAGGCTGAGTGGACTCGACATGTCCCGGCGTACGATGTGGTGGACTGCTACGCTTTACTAACCCAACAAGCGCGGGCACTCCTCGACATGTCGAGGAGTGGTGAAAGCTAGGACAGGTCCCAGCACTCCAAAGAGCTTCGCTTACGCTCGCTCCTTAATCGCGCTTCGCGCCGTCCAAGTTCCCATTTTCAACTACGAGGAGTATATAACAATGCCGGCTCAATAAAAATATTTCGCTATAGACAGAGAAAAGAAGAGCTAGTTATATTGCGGGTTCGCGGTTTAGAAAGATAAAAGGTGGAGGCTCTGTCGCTGAAAGATCAAAATTAATCCTGATTTTTTAGCGACATTCAACTACCGACAAAGTAGAGGCTCCGGTCTTGCTTTGTCTCAACGGATCAACAAGACGAAGAAATCCAAATGAACAGCCCTCCACTTAAATCTTCTAAACCGCGTTCTTTCTACTAAAGAGTAAAAGAGGAGAGCCATCATGGGCTGGGGAAAACGAATTGTTCTATTTTTAGCCGTCAACATCCTCGTGATGCTGACTGTTTCATTTCTACTAAACCTCTTTGGAGTACAGCCCTACCTAACTTCTAAAGGGCTAAACATTCAAGCGTTAATGACCTTTTGCCTTATTTGGGGCATGGGAGGGGCGTTCATCTCTCTGGCTCTTTCCAAAATCATGGCAAAATGGCTCATGGGAGTGAAGGTCATCGACCCTCAAACCACAAGCTCCACAGAGCGCCGCCTTTTGGAAATGGTTTATAAGCTTGCAAGAGACGCTGGCATCCCCAATCCAGAAGTAGGGATCTATGAATCTCCAGAAGTAAATGCCTTTGCCACAGGGCCCACACGAAGCAGATCTCTTATTGCCGTCTCCCGCGGCCTTTTACAGCGAATGGGCGCTAATGAAATAGAAGGGGTCCTCGGCCACGAAGTGACTCACATTGCCAACGGCGACATGGTCACCATGACCCTGCTTCAAGGGGTTATCAACGCCTTTGTAATGTTCCTTGCGCGCGTTTTGGCCTATGTTATCTTAAGATCTGGCAAACGAGAAGATTCCAGCTCCCCCTCGCCTTTTGCCTACATGATGCTCGTCTTCGGCCTAGAGATTGTTTTCATGATTTTAGGATCAACTGTCATTGCTTGGTTTTCTCGCTACCGAGAATTCCGCGCAGATGCCGGTGGCGCCCGCCTTGCAGGAAAGCAAAAAATGATCGCCGCACTAGAGGCTCTTCAAGCTATTCATGGGCCCGCAGAAGTCCAAGCGGCCGCCCAGCAGCAGCCCGCTTTTCAGGCCATGAAAATCTCAAGCTCCTCTAAATTTTTACATATGTTTGCGTCGCATCCTCCTCTTAAAGCACGAATAGCTCGACTAAAAGAGGGTGTATCACCATAAAGACAAGTATATATTCCTCGTAGTTGAAAACGGGAATTTGGCGCCGTCCAAATTCCCGTTTTCAGCTAAGAGGAGTATAGGGACAAAGCACCAAGCCGACAAAAATCGAATTAGGCAAAAAAAACTAGGTGAGATCAATGAGACGATTAATTGCCGAAACTCTACGTGAGGATCCCAAACTCGCTCAAGCAAAACAGCTCCTTCTAGAAACAGTGCTCCAGCACCAAAAAGCAATTACTGGCATCCTCCCCGCCGATCCCGATCGCAAACAAAGCTACGAAGAAACCCTAGCTGCCTATGGCAAACTGCGCGGCGGCAAGCTCTGGTACCCCTACCTAGGCTCCGGAGCTGGCAAAGGAGCTCTTGTTGAGTTAATGGACGGGAGCATCAAGTACGATTTCATTAGCGGCATCGGCGCCCACTGGGCACACGCCCATCAAGACATCATCGCAGCTTCCTTCGATGCTGCAGCAAGCGACCTGCTCATGCAAGGGAATCTTCAGCAAAACCAAGATAGCATGGAACTCTCGCAGCTCTTAACCAAAGTCTCCGGCTTCGACCACTGCTTCCTCACAACATCAGGGGCCATGGCCTGCGAAAACGGCCTCAAGATGCTCTTCCAAAAGAAACACCCTGCTCACCGCATTCTCGCTTTTGAGCGCTGCTTTATGGGACGTACCTTAGCCATGTCCCAAGTGACCGACAAGCCAAACTTCCGCGATGGACTCCCCGCAAACGTAAACGTGGACTACCTCCCCTTCTTCGACTCGCAAAGACCCAAAGAAAGCATCGCAGCCGCAGAAGCTGCTCTAAAGAACTACATCAAGCGCTACCCCAAACAACACGCAGCTCTCTGCATGGAACTGATTCAAGGAGAGGCCGGCTTTAACGTGGGCAGTCGCGAGTTCTTCCTCCCTCTTATCGACATCGCCAGGGAAAATGAGATCCCCATCTTAATAGATGAAGTACAAACCTTCGGCAGAACCCCGAGCCTGTTTGCTTTCCAATATTTTGGCCTTGAGGGGCTCGCAGATGTTGTCACCGTCGGTAAAATCTCTCAGGTCTGCGCCACCCTCTTCCGCGACTCCTGCAAACCGCGCCCAGGACTACTCAGCCAAACCTTTACAGGCAGCACCTCCGCCATCCATGCAAGTAAGGTCATCGTAACTAGCCTCACAGAACATGGATACCTAGGTCCTAATGGGACGATCGCACTCCTACACGCCCACTTCCTGTTGCGTTTAGAAGCCATAGCCTCCCGCCACCCCTCTTTAATAAAAGGGCCCTATGGCATCGGCACAATGATTGCTTTCACCCCCTTTATGGGAGACAACGACAAGGTTATGAAATTCTCCTACGCACTCTTTGAGGCAGGAGTCATCGGTTTTGTCGCCGGCTCATACCCAACGCGCCTTCGCTTCCTCCTCCCCGCAGGAGGAATCACCCTTAAAGACATCGATGTTGCATCTAAAATTATTGAACAAACGCTTATTGAACAAACGCTTGTTGCAAACGCATGAAAATCGCTAACAACAACAATCCCGATGTGGTGATCCGCCCTATTACCCTGAAGGACCTTAACGCTCTAAAACATTTTGCCGATGTCGTCGGAAGCGGCCTCACGTCGCTCCCTAAAGACCGTAACCTCCTTTCTAAAAAAATAGCCTTCTCGGTTGCCTCCTTTAACAAAGAAGCCACTGCCCCAGAAAAAGAGCTCTACCTCTTCGTCATCGAAGACCTTGCAAAAGGAAAGGTCGTTGGCACCTGTGCTATTGCCTCCAAATCAGCTGTAGACCTTCCTCTCTACACCTATGCCGTAGAAACACACACGCAGACATCCAGAACACTCAAAATTAAAACGGACATCCCCGTACTCCACCTATCAGTTATGCATAACGGCCCAAGTGAGCTATGCAGCCTCTTCCTCATCCCCGAATACCGCGTCACCGGCCTAAGCAGACTCCTCTCCCTTTCTAGATTCCTGTTTATCGCCTCCTTCCCCCACAGATTCGAACCCACCCTCTTCGCTCAAATGCGCGGTGTCACCGATAATGCAGGAGAAGCTCCCTTCTGGAATGCTGTCGGAAGATGTTTCTACAACATGGAGTTCACCGAAGCTGATGCCCTCGTCGCCAAAGACAAAAGCTTCGTCGCCGAGCTCGTCCCCACCTTCCCTATCTACATCCCCCTACTTCCAAAATCAGCCCAAGAAATCATTGGCCAAACCCATCCCCACACAACCCCTGCCCTAAAACTTTTAGAAGCCGAAGGATTCCACTGGAATAATCACGTCGACCTCTTCGATGCCGGCCCCAATATCACCTGCCAAACAAAACACGTAAAGGCAATCAAAGAAAGTCAAACCGCCATCATCACAGGCATCGCTGACAACCTCCCCTCCACGCCAAAAATGATCATCAGCAATTGCCAGATCGACTTCCGCGCAACTTACGGCGCCATCGGCAGACTTCCTGAGCAAAAAGCAGTTATTTCCGCAGCACTTGCCAAATCCCTCAACGTCACAATTGGCGACACCGTCCGCTACCTCCCATCTAGTGGCCGGACCTCAATAACGAGATGAAATAAACATTAACTGACTTAAAGGTGTCCTCAAATGAGTGGTCAATTATTTTCCTCAACAAACCCCGCAACACACGAAGTGCTCTGGACTGGAAAAGCAGCCACCAAAGCAGATGTTGATGCCGCTGTCACAAATGCTCAGAAGACCTTCGAGAGCTGGGCTGCAGATTCCTTTGAAACGCGGCTAAATTTCGTTCTCGCTTTTCGAGAAGAGCTCACCAAACGAAAAGCAGCGCTCGGAGAAACTATCGCCAAAGAAACCGGCAAGCCTCTTTGGGAATCTCTCACAGAAGTTGGGGCAATGATCGGCAAGATCGACCTTTCAGTTGAAGCTTATAAACAACGCTCCGGAGAGCGTTCACAACCAAATAGTGTCCCCCTTTCCATCACTAGACACAAACCCCATGGCGTCGTCGCCGTCTTTGGCCCTTTCAACTTCCCTGGACACCTCCCCGGCGGGCATATCATCCCTGCACTCCTCGCGGGCAACACGATTGTCTTTAAACCAAGCGAGCTCACTCCGCTTGTAGCCGAAGAAACCCTCCGCTGCTGGGAAGCTACAAAGCTCCCCACAGGGGTGCTTAATCTGATTCAAGGAGATGCAGAAACAGGAAAAGCCCTTGCCAGCCACCCCAAGTTAAAAGGATTATTCTTCACAGGAAGCGTCCCCACAGGAAAATCCCTCCACGCGCAATTTGGTGGCCATCCAGAAAAAATCTTAGCTCTTGAGCTCGGCGGCAATAACCCTCTCGTCGTCACAGAAATTGCCGATCTAAAAACCGCCGCTTACCTCACAATTCAATCAGCCTATCTCACCTCTGGACAGCGCTGTTCCTGCGCGCGCCGCCTCATCGTCCCCACCGGACAAAAAGGAGATGCGTTCATCGAAACGCTCATCACGATGATTCAAAAGATCAAAGTCGGCCCCTACACAGATACTCCAGAGCCATTCATGGGCCCTTTAATCTCAACAGCAAGCGCCAAGCACTGCCTTGAAACGCAAGAAAAATTCCGCTCCCAAGGAGGCGAAATCCTTGTTGCAATGCGCCTACAAAAAGAAGGTGGCAGCCTCCTTTCCCCAGGATTAATGGATGTGACAACTATTGCAAACCGCCCCGACGAAGAGCTCTTCGGCCCCTTCTTACAACTCATTCGAGTCGCGAACTTCGAAGAGGCTATCAAAGAAGCAAATAACACCGCCTACGGCCTTAGCGCTGGCCTTCTTAGCGATAAGGGGGAACTCTACGAACAGTTCTATCAGAAGGTGCGCGCAGGGGTTGTTAACTGGAATACGCCTCTCACAGGAGCAAGTGGCAGCAGCCCCTTCGGTGGAATAGGCATTAGTGGGAATCACAGGCCGGGCGGCTTCTACGCTGTCGACTACTGCGCCTACCCCGTTGCCTCCATGGAGTCGCCGCAGCTTGCCATGCCCAAAGCTCCATTGCCAGGCATTTTATTGTAAGCAGATGCGCGTGAAGTCAGCAATTATTTTAGCGAGCCTAAAACCTATGCCAACACATGCTTACGAAGTGAATTTCGATGGTCTCATAGGCCCCACTCACAACTACGCAGGGCTCTCTCTTGGAAATCTCGCCTCCACAAAAAACAGTAAGACACCCTCTAACCCTAAAGAAGCCGCCCTTCAAGGGTTAGAGAAAATGTGGACGCTCGCAAAATTAGGGGTCAAGCAAGGCGTCCTCCCCCCTCACCACCGCCCCGATATGGCAACGCTCCGCTCTCTAGGCTTTCACGGAAATGACCTTCAAGTCCTCTCCCAAGCACAAAAAACAGCTCCTCATCTCCTTGCCAGCTGCTGCTCTGCCTCAAGCATGTGGGCCGCTAACATGGCAACCATCTCCCCTTCCGCCGACAGCGCCGATGAACACGTTCACTTCACCGCTGCCAACCTCTCCAATAGATTTCATAGATCACTCGAAACCCCAACATCTAGCCGGATCCTACAAGCACTCTTCTCAAACCCCCACCACTTCACCCATCACGCCCCCCTTCCTAACGGCCAAAACTTCGGCGATGAGGGCGCCGCCAACCACACCCGCTTCTACCACCACCCACACGAAAAAGGGATCCAACTCTTCGTCTTCGGAAGGTATGTACTCCAAACTAACACATCCCTATCACAGAAATTCCCCGCACGCCAAACATACGAAGCCAGCGCTGCCATCGCAAGACTCCACCAATTAGATCCCGAAAGGACCATCTTCACTCAGCAAAACCCAGACATGATCGATGCCGGCATCTTCCACAATGACGTCATCTCGACCGGCTACCAAAACATCTTCCTCTATCACGAAAACGCCTTCGTCAACACCCCAAAAACAATCGAAGAAATCCGCACCAAATTCCTAAAAACCTGCAACCGCGAAATGGTCTTCATCGAAGCTAAAGAAAAAGAGCTCCCCCTCCCAGACCTTATCCGCTCCTACCTCTTCAACTCTCAAATCGTCACCAAACCAGACGGCTCGATCATTCTCCTCGCCCCAATCGAGTGCCAAGAAACCCCCACAGCCAAACGCTTTCTAGAAAACACCGTTTGCGGCAAATCTCCCATCAAAGAAATCCACTACCTCGACATCCGACAAAGCATGCAAAACGGCGGTGGCCCCGCTTGCCTACGCCTTCGCGTATGTCTTACAGACAAAGAACTCTCTCACATTCACACGCCAGCACTCCTCACAGAAACCCTCTACAAACACCTCAAAGACTGGATTCACAAACACTATCGCTCTCACCTGTCTCAGGAGGATCTAGCCTCCACAGTCCTGCTTGCTGAATCCCGCCAAGCCCTAGACGAGCTCACCAACCTTCTCCACCTCCCTCCCATCTACCCCTTCCAGCTTTAAGGGGGGGGCTGGCGCTGCAAAGCGCTAAGAGCCACGCAAAGCCAGGAGCTTTGCTCCTGGACCTCAAGCAAAGGGGTTTAGCCCCTTTGCAATCCCCATGCACTAGTGTTGGGGGCGCTGCGTTTACAAGGAAAACTCTTGAATTTGAGCTTAAGAGCTAACGCTCTTAAGCTGAGTATGCCCCTTCCCAGGGGGCATCCACAACCTGCCTCCGGAGTCCGCGTCTGATAATAACAGTCGACTGTAAGCTAAGGGGAGTATATGGTCAGTGGCGACATTTCTCTAAGCAGAGTGGCTTACAAGTCCCTGCCGCACAAGGATAGCTTCTAGAGCACTAATGCGCCTTCCCTGCTCTACCAAACGGAGAGTTCGTCTAAGCGAGTCAGGAGCGTTTGGCAGCAAGCCACCATTCTCTACCCCCTGTTTTGCATAAAAAAGATAACGGCAATGGTCGCTTGCAATTTCTTCAGATAACCCACACCCTTCAATTGCATCCTTAATCTGGTTTAAATCCAACTTGGAACCAATCAACTTTGCAAGCTCAGGGGCAGTTTCTGTCAGCTCAAGAAGACAGTTCCCCATCTCCTCATAGCTCTTTGTAGTTTGTGTTACCTGATACTGTGCCGCTGTAAGTCCCTTGGCCGACCTGTCCGGATACCACCCTGTCGACAAGAAGTTAAACAAATTGACACACGCCGTAATGAAGTTCAATACAACCGCCATGTAGACCGTGTGTGAAGGATCTTTTTGAGCCCAGCTAGAAACAACAGGGATCACAGCAATACATGAAGGGGCAATTGAGAGCGCTGTTGTGCCCCACAGCCCATGCTTCAAGCATCCTGCAGTCACTCGGCTCACCTTTTCATTGGTTCTTAGAAGAGCGCATTGCTTTTCTGTGAACGGCCGTAAAACGACCTCAGCCTTATCTGAAAACCTTGTTAAGTGGATCAAGTTATCAAACAGCGCATTCTGTGTTGAGGCCGGAAAAAGATGGATCATCTCTAATGACTCTAAACGACAAAGATGTTCATTAAACTCTGAAAGAGCCGCGTTTGCTCGAGGCGGTAAACCGATTGGGTCGTAAACGGCCATGTTCACGAAACTGCTTACAGAAGTAAGCGTGATGCCGCTCGCAGCACTTGAATGAGTGCTATATAATGGGTCCATATAATCGAAATTCCTCAATTGTGTTTTTACGTAATAAGTTATTTTACAACAAAAGCTAGGTAGGCCCTAAGAAGCAGATCGTAGCTTATGAAAACAATTGAGTAGGTGGATGTGCCTGCGAAGAGAGGATCGCAAGCCTGAGGAAATAATAGGAACAGCCAACAGGACGGTGGCTTGTTTTGTGAGAGGCCCCACCAGAAAGCTCTGCGTTTCTTTGCTCTACTAAAGCGTAGCTAAAGCAAAGAAACGTCTTGGCAACTTGTATTGTAAGTCTCTCAACGATTAAGCGATGGGCCCTTTGCAGATTGGAGTGTTGCCTTATTTTTTGAAGCGAGGCAGAAAGCTCTGGAGTTTTAGAGCGTTGACGATCTTGACTTGCCAAGGCCTGAAGCTCTTGAGATCCCCTATCTAAATGGGAAAGGCAAGCTTCGATAACCTGACTGCCTACTTCCGATTGAAAATCTGCTGAAGCAGAAAATGCGCTGGAAAATGGGAAAAGAGTCGACATAATGAAGATGAGTAAAAAACAAGCCGAGACGCCTACATCCTGAAGCGGACGTCTAAAAAGACTCAAAGCGACCGTTTTATTTCCTATTCGATTCATATACTCCTCTACACGCAACTTTACAAAAACTTAACATTCACAGCAACAAATGTTTTTGTAGGCACCTGATCCCAGCTTGAGCAATTCGCGTTGAGACTATGCTGTCAACAGGTTGGGGCAGGTCCAAGATCTAGGCGCTAGATTTTTTCATCACTTGATTGTTCTTTTTTTAACTCAATTTTTGCACTTGATTTTTGAAAAGACGGTTATTTAAACCGCGGAAGCGGTAATTAAGCTATCAAGCCTATGTCCGATTAAATTCGTCTGGAGTTGGTGCAGGTTCGTGATGCCATATGGACCCTGTCAGAATTTTATTTCTGCAAACCGCTCAATCTGGGTTAGATGCCAGCGGTGGTGGTAGCAATGGAGCGGGGGTCGGTTTCTTGGATGATTTGGCTGATGTTGTGTTGGTTGAAGCCCTTAAAACCTTGCCTCCGCTGAAGGTTCTCCAAGTGACTCCCTATGGCCCCCTTCTCAATGAACTTTTCTGCTTGAGCCTGCGTAACAAGCTCCCTCTTAAGAAGATCATGTACCCGCGAAGAGTCCACAGACCACTGCTCTCCCACAGTAAATGCCTGCCTCAAATGAGGGAAATTGCTAAAAGGAACCATCATCCCAATCCCTACTTTAGCCAAGTCATGGCCAAGTTCATCAAAGAAAAACTGCGCCTCAAGATGGTGCATCCCTGCCTGAAGAATCGACTCCCCGTGAAGTGCACACCAAAGCCCTATCGTTCCAAGATGCTTTAGCTCTGGAAGCGTTATGTGAGCAAAATCAATCTGATGCTCATTAGGGGCTAGGTCAATATCAAGAAAAAGAACGAGGCCGCTATTCGACTGCTCCATTACCTGCGCTCCCCAACCAGCCTCCTCCCCTGCATAAAACCGTTCCCGGCAATGAAAGCCAACCGTTTCAAACAACTTAACAAGCATCGGAAAGTTACGTCTCGAACTTCTAAAAGTGTGGTGATCATGATTTGCCCACCCCAACCCCACTCGGTCTTGCCGATTTTTCTGAATCTGCCCTGCAGTATTACGGGATTGCCAGTACTTGCGCTCCCCTTCAAGCATGAGATGTGCAGCATAGTCCTTCCCTACTGAACGGACAAGTTCCTCTGCTAAAGTAATTGTCTGCTCCATGATATGTGCCTCATCAGATCCCCTGCGAGGCCTGATCTGCCACAGCTCAGCTGCTTTTACAATTTCTTGCAGTTGGTGAGAAGAAACCACTGCTGGTTCCATGGTTAACGAGCCTCTCCTCTCGACAACCCACAAAGAAACGCCCCCCTGACTTGACACGCAGCAGCGCCGGAAAGGACTTAGCGGCGAGCCTTCGATTTTGCAGCAAAGGCCGCGGACCATGAGGTAGTCGGAAATGCTTTCGACCTTAACGGCAATACCGAGCGCCCCAGAAGCCGGCGCTGGCAAAATAAGTACTCTTGGAAGCTGCGCGCGTGGATGATGCAAAATGCGATGAGAAGTCGTCGACAGCTCTTGGATAAACCCGGCAGCTTTAAGGTCTTTCTCAATCTCTGTAGAAGCAGCGCCTATTGTAAAGTACTCGACCCAATCAAAAAGGCGGGAACTTGCGGCGCGCAGTTCTTCTTGGAGATCCTTGATCCCTGGATGACTTGCGACACATTCGTTAAGAAAGTTCAGCAAGAGGTTCTCTGCCTGAGGCTCACATTTCCAAATAAAATTCATAGCACCCGCCTTGTTTATATACTCCTCGTAGCTGAAAATGGGAGCTTGGACGGCGCGAAAGCTCCCGTTTTCAGCTACGAGGAGTATATTTCTTTTTACAGGGGGAGGACTACAGAATCAAGAAAAACAAGCTGGTCATTTTCGATAAGGCAAACAGCTTCTGGCTGCATGTTTTCGCAAAGAGCATCCAGGCTGGCGCGCTTAAGAACAATGAAGCTGACAATGGGGAAAGAGGCTAGAAGATCTATGAACTCTTCTGAGGGGTTTGTGTCGGGAACGTAGACAATTAGGCGTCTTTGTATTTTATTAGCGCTTGCGGTGGCAGCTGCTTGCCTGATGCATTTGAATACAGCTGGGGTGAGGTGGGCAGACTCTTGCAGCGCTAAAACAATAAAAGGGGTCTTTTCAAGGGCGCGCTGAAGAGCAAATAGATGCTCTTCATCAAAAACCTTGTTAACAACATCAGTTTCTAAAAGGCACTGCGCAAGCTGAGAAAGGGAAACTCTAGCACATCCAATATGCTCGACAGCTATTCCTGCAGCTACGTTTGCAAGCTGCGAAGCCTCAGCAATTGTTAAGCGGTTAGCAATCGCACATGAAATCATCGCAAGAACCGTGTCACCAGCACCCGTAACGTCTTTTACCTCTCGGGCGCGTACAGGAAAATCTTTTCGTGTCCCCTTTTTTTCGAAGATGGAAATCCCCTCTTTTGAGCGGGTAATTAGCAAAACTTCTGCGCCGGTGTCTTTTAGAATTTTTGCGGCCGCTTCATCTAAAGAAGCATTAGGAGCAAGCCCCACAGCAGCATAGGCCTCTGAAAGATTAGGCTTTATGAGCGTTGCGCCGGCGTACTTCGAGAAGTCTCGATCTTTAGGATCAACAATCACAGGGATGTTATGAGCACGTGCCAACTTAATAATACCAGCTATAAGCGAGCGAGAGAAAACCCCTTTAGCATAATCTGAAATCGCCACCACTTGGATGCCAGGGAGCTTCCGCGCAACTCCCTCAAGAATTTGAGCCTCTAACTCTTTAGGAAGTGTTTGTGCTGTTTCGAAGTCAACTCGCACAATTTGCTGGTTGTCAGCAATCAATCGATTCTTCACTGGCGTCTGGAAGTCATCCTGAACAACCATCTCTTCTATGTCCACGTTTTCAGCAGCAAGAGCATGAAGAATCGTTTGCCCAGGCAAGTCCCTTCCTATCCTGCCAATAGCAGTCACTGAACAGCCTAAAGACAGTAAGTTAAGGATCACGTTGCCTGCACCGCCAGGGCGACTTTCTTGACGCTCTACTTGCAAAACAGCAACAGGAGCTTCTGGAGAAATCCTGCGCACTTTGCCGATTGTGTAGGTGTCAAGCATGAAGTCGCCAATCACCATGATGCGGCTAGCTTCAAGACGGCTAAATAATCCCACCAAACTTGTCTTTGAATTTACCATCGTTTACCTTCAAGAAGGTATTCACCCACGTACTCCCCAACAGCCTTTTCAAGCTTTGTTGGAATAATATTCATTTTAGAGCCGGGCTGTTTTACTTCACGCTTAAGCTTAGACATATCTGCGCACGTATAGTTTTGGTAGCTACCGACAAGGTCAGCTGGCATCTCAATGTATTCAAGTGTAACGGATCTGTCTAAAACTTTAATAACCGCACGAGCAAGCTGATTCCACGTGGTTGGAACACCCGCTCCTATATTGAAAATACCCGACAATGTGTTTTGGAGGAACCCACAGGTTATTTTAGCAACATCCTTCACATAAACAAAGTCGCGGCACTGCTCTCCGTCGCCGAATTTTTCTGGATCTGACGATTTAAACAGAGTGATTTTGCCTGTCTTTAAAGCTTGAGGAACCATCCGTATAATCGCCGAAGACATCCGCCCTTTGTGGTATTCGTTGGGGCCATATACGTTGAAGTACTTAAGGCCTACCAATTCTTTTAAAACGCCTTGCCTCTTTGCCCAAAGGTCAAAAAGATGTTTGGAATAGCCATACATGTTCATTGGCTGCAACATTTCAAGCTGTTCGTGATCATCACCAAAACCCAAAGAGCCGTCTCCGTAGGTAGCTGCTGAAGAGGCGTAGATAAAACGGTGATTGTGCTTTAAAGCGTATTCTGCAAGCCTGAGGGTGTATCTGTAGTTATTTTCTAGGAAGTAGCTGGCATTCTTTTCGACAGTGCTTGAACAGGCGCCAAGGTGAATGAATGCCTCGATTTCATCTTCACGATCTTCAAGCCACGCAAAAAGATTTTCTTTAGAAATAACCTCTGCCATTTTCTTGCCAACAAGGTTCTTCCACTTGTCGGTCTCGCCAAGATTATCAACAACGAGAATATTGCTAATTCCTAGATCATTAAGCTGACGCAATACACAAGACCCAATAAATCCCGCACCACCCGTTAAAACAATGAGTTTGTCTTCCTGTATTTTCTTCATCACACCTCTTCAAAATATTGGAGAATAAGATGTTTTATCTTACCAGATACTAATCAGGAAGAAAATAAAGAAATGCTAGCACTAGTAGAGACGGCCTCCAAGGATGGCGCCTGGCCTGTCTGGGGAGATTAAGAGATACTCGTTGCCAGGGTCAGGAACGCCCAAAACTAGTGGTCTGTCAATATTGAAATTACGGGTGTGCTAGCGCGAAAGCTGCCGAATTTCCACGATCGCAAGTGCCTTAGTATTAGAAATACAAAGGGCACTTACGATCGTTCAGCCCCGGGGCTTTGGCCCCGTCCAAGTTCCCGTTTTCAACTGCGAGGAGTATATTAATGGGCAGCGGTCTTTCGAGGCCGCCTCTTTTTATACATCCCCATACCCAGCCCTTACGTCTCGCTACCCGCCCTGCGTGCAGACTGGGCTATATTCCACGATGGGCCCTTCGGGCCATGGTTCAGGCATCTTGTGGCAGCAGGAGGACAAGGATAGCTTCTGGGGGGTCGAGGTTACGCGTGATGGCGAGCTTTTTGGTCTCGTCCTCAAGCGCAGAAGTTAAAATTGGATCGCATCTGAATGCCTTAAAACCATGGTCCGAAGGACCATCGTGGATATAGCCCAGTCTGCACGCAGGGCGAGTAGCGACACGTAAGGGCTGGGAATAGCTCAGCTTGAATCATGCTCTGCTCCATACCATGCGCACTCTTTGCGGTTAAGAAAGTTTACACGCTGAGAAAAAACATTCAATGCCGGTGGAATAACCCCCTCTCCTAAACAGAAGAAAGCAGTCCCCGATCCTGTCAAAACAACTGTATGAAATCCACATTCAAGTAGTCGCTTCTTTAATACCGCCAAAGAAGGAAGAAGCGAAAGGGCCGGAAGCTCAAGGTCATTAAAATAACAAGGATCTTTGTCCAAAAAGCGCTGAAGAGCAGCTTTTGGATCGCGCTGTGGGCGCAACTTCTGACAAAACGTCTGATAAACCCTTGGGGTCGAAAGTCCTTCTTGAGGCTTAACTACCCAAAGAGTAGTTTTGTTAAGCGGTGCTATCTGCTTTATAAGCTCCCCTCTTCCCGTGCAATAGGCACTTCCTTGTGATAAGAAAAATGAACAGTCCGAACCAATTTCTCCTGCCCAGGCCATTAATTGATTGTGTTCTACAAGAAAGCCCGCAAGCTTATTCATCGCCCAAAGAGTCGTCGCAGCATTGCCACTTCCCCCTCCTAAACCTGCTCGCATAGGGATTTTCTTGTTCAAAGTAATGTTTAAATAAAGAGGGAGCGCTGTCTTGTAACGAAAGAGCTCGGTTGCTTTAAAAATCAAATTAGAGGAATTGAGAGGCACTTCAGGATCAGAACAAGTAAGAGAGTCTTGCTGCGGAGCAGCTTGCTCTACCCGAGTAAAAGAGAGGGTATCGTAAAGGTCGATAGCTTGGTAAAGCGAGGCTATTTCGTGATAGCCATCTGGCCGCCGCCTTTCAATATAAAAGAAGAGGTTGAGCTTTGCAGGGGAAAGAAGAATTATTGGGCTTTGTTGCATATTTATATACTCCTCTTAGCTGAAAATGGGACTTTGAACGGCGCCAAAGCCCCGTCCTCAGCTAAGAGGAGTATAGTCGATAAAACAGTTGCAGCAAGTGTTTTAAGAGCGAAAGTGAAGTGAACCCGGAGCAAGCGAAGCGAGCTCTTTGGAGCGCTGGGACTTGTCGAGGCCTAACATTAGAGACAGCCGTGACAAATCCCGGCTAATAAAAGCGTTGGACTTGTCCCAGCACTCCAAAGAGCGAGCAAAGCTCGCTCCGGGTTGGCTCTTGCTCCGGATTTGCTGACTAAAGCAGTTATAGTCGATTAAACGATCGTAAGCAGGTCAATATTAGAAATACAAAGGGCACTTACGATCGTTCAGTCCCGGGGCTTTGGCGCCTTTCAAATTCCCGTTTTCAGCTAAGAGGAGTATATAACAGTCTTGAAAGACCACGGCAACTGCTGCAATCATTAAAAACTACTTGTTATTGGGCCCATGAGCACCGGCCTCTGGAACAATTTGCAGTTTGAAAGAAGTTGTTACGCCTTCTTTTAACTTCACACCAACAATAACTTCGCCGAGTTGCTTAATCGCGTGAGGTAGCATAAGGTTTTTGCGCTCAAGAACAATCCCTTCTTTTTCAAGCAAGTGGACAATCTCAAGAACAGAAACTGAACCGTACATGTGTCCTTCATGATCGACTTTAACATGTTTGGTCAGCTCTAAAGCTTCGATACGCGGAACCAAAGCTTCTGCTTGCACTTTGTCTTCAACCCCTTTCTTAGCTCTTTCGTCTTTAAGCTTTGCTTGCATTTGAAGAGCACCCACGCTAGCAATAACGGCTAGTTTTTTGGGCAACAAAAAATTACGAGCGTAACCAGGTTTGACTTTGACAACTTCGCCTTTAAGGCCGAGAAAGTCGACGTCATCCAATAACAGAAATCCGCTCTGTGTGTGCTTACTAGTTTTCGTGTCCATTGAATCCTCTCTCCATTAGTCCTTCGAGCTGAAAGGTAGTAGTGCAACAATTCTTGCACGCTTAATAGCTGCTGCTAGTTCGCGCTGATTGTGTGCAGATACGCCCGTAATACGTCGTGGCAACATTTTTCCTTGTTCGGTAATAAATTTTCTCAGCAGCTCTACATCTTTGTAGTCAATGCGAGTGATTCCAGAAGCAGTAATAGGGTCTGCCTTACGCTTTTCTTTGTTGCGGCCTGCGGCTCTCTGCCGGCCAAAAGATGATCCACCTTGTTGCATCCTTAAACTCCCTTAAACGTCTACGAGTGGTTTGAATGTTGGTTGTTCAGTATCCTGCGTGCGCAATGTCATAAAGCGCAAGAGGTGCTCATTAAGTTTGTATTCATTCCACAATTTTGCAATTGCAGATGGCACAACTTCAAAATAAGCGAGATAGTAATAACCTTCGCGTTTTGGATGTGTTGCGTGAGCGATCTCGTATGCTAATCTGCGACGTCCTTGATCATAAACGTTATGAACAGTTGCCCCGCGAGACTTAATCCCTTCTTTAATCTTATCCAGAACAGCAATACGCGCTGCTTCGTTTAATGAGGCATCAACTATATACATGCCTTCATAACGACAAGGCTTTTCCTTTGTCATGATTCCTCACTTAACCCACAACTTAGTGGGGGGTTGATTTTCATTTTTGCTTTTTTAGATTTTGTTCAAAATTCGTCTGGCGAAAAAGAAACCTTTTGATCGCAAAGCAAATTTTGAAAGAAATCTACTTTTTATTGGCGTTGTTCATTGTTGCGCTGATGCCCAGAGTTACCCACTGCTCTAACGCTACGACAGCCCGCTCTATAAAAGTGGGCAACGCCTCCAACTCTACCGGCATAAACTTATCTAGGACATACTCAGCACGTGAACGGCTCGCCGCACCTTCCCCCACTCCTAGTCTTAGACGCGGGTATTCTTTTGTCCCTAGGGCTTCCTCAATACTCTTTAGACCATTGTGGCCGCCGGGGCTTCCTTGAGGCTTTAGCCGTATTTCCCCAAAAGGAATTTCGACATCATCAACAGCTACTAAAAGCTGCTGGGGAGGGATCTTGTAGAACCCTACATACTTACCGACCGCTTGACCACTGAGGTTCATGTAGGTCGTGGGGAAGAGCAGATGTACTGATTTCCCGTCGATTGACCCTTTAGCAAGCCGGCCAAAATACCGAGAAGCTTCTTTAAATTTCCATCTATGCTTGGCAGCAAGTGCTTGTATCGCTAAAAGACCAAGATTATGTCTTGTTAAACGGTACTCTTCTCCGGGGTTGCCTAAACCGACAATCAACCGGTCAATAACACTTCCCACTGGGTTCCCCGTTATTAGCTAGCCTTAAGCTTCCCTAAAACAAGCACAACATCTTTGTTGCTAGCCAAAGATGTAACACCTTCAGGCATCCTGATATCGCTTAGGAATTTCTTTGCAGGAGAACCCGCTTCTTTAGAAGCCTTGTCCTTAAACTGAACGTCTTTAACGTTTAATACAAAAGACTTTGGAATTGCTTTAGGGAAACAGGATACTTTCAGCGTACGGATTACCTGACGCAAAGCGCCGCCGCCCGTTTTTACCCCCTGACAATCCTCTACACCAGTAAGCTTAATGGGCACTTTGATGTTCACTTTCACGTCGGCTTTTAATTCTTCAAAGTCTAAATGCAACACTTTGTAAGTTGTGATTTGGTACTGAATATCTTTGATAACCGCTTTAATTGCGCGCCCACTAACCATCAATGTGAAAACAGTTGTTGACAGGGTTCCTTTCTCAACAGCACGTTGCGCTCTGGCGAAGTCTTTGCCATCAATAGCAATGTTAACGCTTGGATTGTCTCTTGAATAAAACACAGCAGGAATATTTCCATCAGCGCGCATTCTATTGTTGTCGCCTTTGCTTGTCCCAACGCGCTCATATACGGCTAATGTGAATGCTTCTTTGATTGGCGCTTCTTTGATTGTCATGAACGTTCTCCTAGATCTTATCTCTATTCTTTAAAGCGGAAATTATCGGGGCCGCACTTTTGTTGCCACTGCATCAAGGCCTTACAAGCATCTGCCGCTTTTATTTACTGAAAAAGAGAGGTCATCGATTGCGCAGAGACTACGCAACGGATAGCTTCACCAAACAGGTTAGCAACAGAAACCGCTTGCACCTTAGGATGCTTCAACTCATCAGTACCTGGAATGGTATTGCTGACAAAAAGTTTTTCAACTGCCGATTCTTCCAATTTCTTTTTAGCGTCACCAACAAGCAATCCGTGAGTGACTACTGCTACCATTCTTTTGGCTCCTGCTTGAGCGCAAACAGTGGCGGCCTCGGCTAACGTTCCACCTGTCGAACACATGTCATCAACGATGACAACATTTTTCCCTTTCACCACTCCAATTAAACTTCTGTAGTTTACGTGGGTGGCATCCATTCGCCTCTTGTCGATAATTGCCAGCTCGGCTTTTAGCCTCTCGCTGTAAGGCCTGACAAAATGGACACTACCGAGGTCCGGACAAACAAGCACAAATGGCTCTAACTTTAGCTCTTCGATTGCTAAGATCATTTGTGGCCAAGCCGCCAAGTGATCAACAGGGATATCGAAAAACCCTTGAATTTGTGAAGCATGCAAATCCATGGTTAGGACTCGCGTGGCTCCGGCCTTTTGGATAAGATCTGCCACAAGCTTTGCAGTGATCGGAACATGCCCTCTGTCCATTCGGTCTTGGCGACAGTAACCATAATAAGGCATCACTACTGAGATGCTGCGGGCCGAGGCCCTTTTCAGAGCATCTATAATAATGAGCAGCTCAACTAAAAAGCGATTGGGGTCAACAGCAACCGCCTGCACAACAAAACAATCTTTTCCGCGAACACTTCCCTTAATCTCAACCGAGATCTCACCATCGGGAAAGGTTTCTATCTCAAGCGCCCCGAGCTTTACGCCTAAATAGGAAGCGATTTGCCCTCCTAGTGTAGGATGCGAGCTACCGACGAAGAGCATAAAGTCTTTTTCACCCTGCATTCGTCATCCTCGCATTTTTCGCTAACTTGCGCGCTCTCTTGGCATAAAACGTCTGCTTTAAAAGCAAGAGGCCTCAAAAACCACTAGTTAGTAAGACTTATTGGGGTGGAAGGATTCGAACCCTCGAATGGCGATACCAAAAACCGCTGCCTTACCACTTGGCGACACCCCAGTATTGTCTAGATCCCTCGTCTAAACCTTATCTATACTCATCCATACTCCTCTTAGCTAAAAATGGAACTTTGGACGGCGCCAAAGCCCCGTTTTCAGCTAAGAGGAGTATGGATCGACCACCTAAACAGTCGGCCAATCGGCGAATCGAGCAATTATCTCTAAACGGCCGCAATTTAACAACCGAATTAAGCAATTGAACGCTTATTTGTCCATTTAGCTTGCGCGCTTTGCGCATCTACCCTTGTAAATGCGCTTTCTTCGTACACTCGCTTTAATCTTTAAACTAACATCTAGACTAAACATCTCAGCGCTATTAAAAAAAAAGCGAAACGAAATCGTAACGAGCCTGTGAATTATTTGCAAGTATTCTATACTCCTCGTAGCTGAAAACGGGCTGATTTCCAACATTTTTTAAAGATTTTGTTATCTGCTGCACTGGAGTTAAAAAAAAATCCCAGCGCCTGATCGAAAAATGAGACCTCAGCCCCTCTGCTTGCTGCTATTTTCTCCACCCAGAAGCCGTACCAATCTCAAGATGCTCTTACAATAAGGAAAGGCTTTGGCATAAGACTTCGCCAAAATGCGCTTCGCCAAAACAGACTATTGAAGAAAACACCCGCCCCGTGGTTACCTACACCTTATTAGACAATGCAGAAGGAAAGAACATGCTCATTATTCATGTAGCCTCAGAGCTAGCGCCCGTCGCTAAAGTTGGCGGCCTAGGTGACGTTATTTATGGTTTATGCAGAGCTTTAGCACAAAAAGGGCACCAAGTAGAAGTTGTCCTCCCCAAATACGACTGTATCGACTACAGCCAAATTAAAAATCTTCGCATCGACACGCAAGGACTCCTCTCTTTTTGCAAAGGCGAATGGATCCACAATACTATCTGGTCTGGATATGTCGAAGAGATCAAAGTTTACCTAATCGAACCACACAACTCAACCTACTATTTCAATCGAGGATCCTTCTATGGCTGTCCAGATGACATCGAAAGGTACACCTATTTTTCTAGGACCACCCTGGAGTTCCTCCACAAAACAGGCAAAAAGGTCGATGTCCTCCATTTTCACGATTGGCAAACAGCAGCCATCGCGCCGCTCTATAACGATATCTACAAGGGCCTAGGCTTCGATAAATCAACGCTTGTTTTTACGATTCACAATCTCGAATACCAAGGGCAGTGCGCCCCTTGCGACCTAGACTACATTGGGCTAAAAGGAGAGAGTTACCTCTCTCAAGACAAGCTCGGAGACAACCACAACCTCGCTACAATCAACCTTTTAAAAGGCGGAATCGTCTACAGCAACTTTGTAACAACAGTCTCTCCAAACTATGCCAAAGAGGTTATTACCCCTGAAGGGGGACGTGGCTTAGATAAAACTCTGCGTCAATACCAAAGCAAGTTTCAGGGCATTCTTAATGGCATTGATTACGGCTTTTGGAATCCACGAACAGACCGCTATCTGCCCGCTCACTACTCCTGGCGCAACCTTTCTCGCCACGCCAAAGCAATCGACGCTCTAGAAGAAAAGGCTCTGATCAAAAAACACTTAAGAGACCGCCTTGCTTTAACCCACAGCCACTCCCCGCTTGTCTCTTGCATTACGCGCCTTGTTCCACAAAAAGGAATCGCCCTCATTAAGCATGCAATTTACCGCACCTTAGAAAAGGGAGGGCAATTTGTTCTTTTAGGCTCGAGCCCAATTCCTGAAATTCACAAAGAATTTCTCAATCTTCAACTCCATTTTTCTGACAACCCCGGAGTCCACTTAGAACTGGAACACCACGAAGAGCTTGCACACCTCATCTACGGCGGCTCTGACATGCTGATTGTCCCTTCGATCTTTGAGCCTTGTGGGCTTACACAACTCATCGCCATGCGCTATGGAACAATCCCTATTGTAAGGCGCACAGGTGGGCTTGCTGATACTGTTTTTGATGTCGATTACAGTGGAAAAGAGCACCCTAACCCCAATGGCTACGTGTTCGACACCCCAGACCAGCAAGGAATACAATCCGCTCTTGACAGAGCCATCGACTGCTGGTTTACAGCTCCAGAAAAATGGCGAAAAGTGGTTAACGCTGCCATGAAAATGGACTTCAGCTGGAAAATTTCCAGCGAAAAATACTTAGAAATCTACCAGAAGAAATAAGAGGAAGGCAGCAGTTCCCACTACAACTACCATCAGCTTTTTTAGTAACAGTTCACATACCCCTCCTTCGTCGGTGCATGTGAACTGTTATAAACTTTTTTGTATTTTCTCTCACGTTCTCTCACGCCTCTGTGGTTAAAAAAAAAACTGGTATTAATATTTTTGAAACACAGAGAACGTGAGAGAAAATAGAAAGGGAGGAAAGCGGGCAATGCCACTTCAATCGTCAGGCTCCCAAAACACCCCCTATAAGCATCAAATTTTTCTTGATAAAGTCGCTCTGGGTATGTGAACTGTTACCTTTTTTATTAGACGAGAGGGCGGAGCTCTCTCGTGGCATGTTTCCTTTGTTTCGATAGAAACAAAGGAAAATTCAACAGCCTCTCCACCTACAAATGCCTACCAAGCAGACACTGCATGGGGATTGCAAAGGGGCCAAACCCCTTTGCTGGGGTGCGGGGCAAAGCCCCTGTCCATTAGGTCCATTAACAGGGCGAAGCCCGTTTTAGCTTTGACTAATTTCGCAGCGGATGGCCTTCCAGGTTTCTGGGGCCAGCTCAACGCCAAGAGAAAGCACGGCAGCTCTGCCGGCCAGCGCGCCGTAGTGAGCGCATTTAATTAGAGTATGCCCCTTCAAGAGGCCGTGCAAGAAAGCGCTTATGAACATGTCACCAGCCCCTGTAGTGTCAACAGGCTTAACGGGGTAAGCTTTGCAACGGTACTTTTCAAGACCTCTGCGGACCCAGCACCCTTCTCTTCCCATCAAGACAATAGCCACATCACAGAATTTAGCAAGATAGTCACAAGATTCCTCTTCAGAAACATTTGTGAGTGCCCTTGCTTCGTCTTCATTGGCAAAAACGATGTCGACATACTTATCGAGAAGAACAAGGAGCTTGTCTTTAAATTTACGGACAATCTCAAAGCTTCCAAGGTCTAAAGAGACTTTGGCTCCCGCCCTCTTAGCTAGCTGCATGGCTACTTCCATCAAGCTGGCATTGTAGATGCTATATCCTTCGATGTGAACGAGCTTAACCCCCTCAAACTCCTGAGAGGTGAGCTCATCCCCTCTCATCTCAACAGAGGCCCCCACAAAACAGCGCATCGTCCTTTGACCATCAGGCGTTACGAAACTCAGAACTTGAGCTGTTGGTGTCGCTGTTTCCCGAAAGAGGCTTATGATGCCGTATCTGAGCATCTCTTGACTGTAGAGCCTCCCGACCTTATCTGCGCCGATCTTTCCAATAATGGCACACTTATCTCCAAGGCTTGCCATCCCCTTGAGGGCATTGGAGGCGCTCCCTCCAGGGACAATGACAGGTTTTGCAGAGGTGTTACGCAGGGCTTTTTCAAGGTAGGGGTAGTCGACTATTTGCATGCCCCCCTTTTCACCAGGAATCATCCCCATGTACTCTTCGGAGACTAAAAGAATCTGATCCATGATAGGGGCGCCGATGGCCAAAACGTCATAAGGCGGGGGCTTAAGCATCCGCTTTCCTTTTCGAAGTCACGAGCAGCTTTTTGATGTGCTCACGATGCGCATAGATGTAATCAACACCTGAAAATAGCGTGTAAATGCACGCCGCGCCTACAATGTAAAGGGCGGAGACATGCAAGGCGTGCTGAGACAAATAGCCAAGCGAATAGGGAATCATAAGAAGAAGAATTGCAAAAGCAGCTACAGCCTGAACAACTGCCTTTATTTTGCCACTTGGACGGGCTGCAAGGGCAAAACCCCTCAAGGCGCAGATTGTTCTAAGCGTGCTGATCACCGCGTCTCTGTAAAGAAGCACGAAGATGAGCCACATCGACATATAAACAGGCGGCAGCGTAAACGTTAAAAAGACAGAAAGGCGTGCAATGCTGTCGGCCATTGGATCAAAAATCTTTCCAAAATCAGAAACTTGATTGTACTTTCTTGCTATGTATCCATCTAGCAGGTCTGAAACCTCAGAGACCGTCATCAAAAAAAGAAGAATATAGGGAAGGTAGCGCATGCTAATCCCTAAAGCGTCATGCTCGATGTACAGCACAAGGAAGATGGGGCTGATAAAAATGCGAATGAATGTGAAGTAATTGGCGATACTCAATGGAAGAGTCTCGTAAAAATGGTTAGGAGTTGGAATTTTCAGGATAGGGTAATATCAAACGAAATATTAATCAATGACGTATAGTCGATAACGAAATAAACTTTGCTTTCCCGTCCATTGTTGGAGCTTAGACAGAACCTATTTGCTGAAGAGCCAGCTGACCGCAAGCAGCGCCGATGTCATCCCCTTTAGTGTACCGGCAAGTGTTGACAATGCGCGCATCGTCCAAGATCTGACGAAAGGCTTCGATAACTTCCCGCGCTGGACGCTTGAGGTTTAGCCCATCCACTGGATTATACGGAATAAGATTGACGGTGCACTGCTTATTTCTTAGGAGCTGTACGAGCAGTTCTGCACATTCGATGGTGTCGTTAATCCCTGCAAGAAGGGTGTACTCGTAGGTGATGTCTCTTTTTGTGATGGCAGTGTAGTTGTCCATCGCCTTCAGAACGTCTTCGAGATCATAACGACGCGCATAAGGAATGATCTTCTTGCGAAGCTGCTGCGTTGGTGCGTGGAGGGAAAGAACAAGATTTACCTTGAACTCTTCTAAAGCAAGTTTCTGGATCCCTTCGATAACACCCACCGTAGAGACGGTGATTCTGCGCTGTGAAATATTAAGCAAGCCTGGCTGAGCAAGGAGACGGATCGTCTTTACAACAGCGTCATAATTTTCCATAGGCTCACCCATCCCCATAAAGACGATGTGTGAGACCCTCTCCCCTTTCTTTTGAAGCTCGTTGTGAGTCAAGAGCACCTGTTCGATGATTTCAGCAGGGCTAAGATTGCGGAAGAAACCGTTTTTTCCAGAGGCGCAGAAGGCACATTTGGCAGGGCAGCCTACTTGCGAAGAGACGCAAACAGTGCGGCGATCGCCCGAGCAAATAAGAACTGACTCGACCATCATCCCATCGCTTAGGCGCCAAAGCGTTTTAAACGTCTCTCCATCATTAGAATCAACGCAGCGGACCCGCTCTAGAGTAGGAAAACGAAACTCTTGAGAGAGCTTCTCCCGAAGTTCCTTGCTCACATTCGTCATTTCATCCCAAGTTACCGCCCCTTTCTCGTAGACCCACTCAAATATTTGCTTGGCTCGAAATGATTTTTCTCCAGCAGTCACAAGCCACTGGCCGAGTTCTTCTGGGGTAAGGCTGCACAAGTCCAACATAATCTTCCTAATTTGAACGAAACCGCGTTTTTAAAAGAGATTATTATAGATGGAACCAGCTTAAGAAGCAATTATAAGTAGAGGAATAAGTATTAAGATAAAAGAAAGAGAGCAAATTGAGGAGCAAGGGTTAGCCCAGGGCGTTCTGATGGTACGTCCTTAAAAAGTTATGGTAACACCTTGGCATGAGGGCTGATCATGTCGTGGCAGTTTGGTAACGTTTCCGGATGAGCTGCGCCAAGTTGGGAGGCTTCCCTTCAAACCAGTGTAAAGAGAACTCCCAGATGGCCAGTCCTCAAAAGGCCTCGGCCTCAGCCTCGCCATCGTAAAAACAATCGCCGAAATCCACAAGGGCGAACTCAAAATCGAAGGCCGTACCCCAAGCGACACAACCTTCTCCGTCACTCTACCTCTAGAATAAAAACGAAAATATCAGGGCCCGAAATGAAACATTGAGGCACTAAAGACAGTATAAAGAGCGACCTGGAGGGGCCAAGAAAAAATTAGGATGCGTGTGATTATCGTGTGATTATATTGAGATTTTTTTTCGCGGATTTCAAAAACTGAACCTTTTGTAGATATACTCCTCTTAGTTGAAAACGGGAATTTGGGCTAGCGCCAAAGCCCCATTTTCAACTAAGCGGAGTATATTGACGAGAAACCGCTGTTGTATGCAAAAGTCACAGGATGTCAATGTCTATCAGGTTCATCTGTGGTAATATGGACAAGTTGAAATTATACAACTGGATTCCAAGTTGCAATTTTTTATTTTGAAAATTAATGTGGACTAGTATTCAGTAAACGTAGACTTATGAGAAGGCTTTTCTTTATAGGTAAGCACAAAATAAACTACAAAAGGTGTCAACATGAAACGTTGTTATTTTCCACAGCTTATCCTACCCTTCGCATTCCTCATTCTTATTACATCAGTATTCTCTGCTTCAGCGGCAGAAACCAATCCTTCGAAAACTCCAATGGAAAAATTGATCCAGGGAAATCAGCGCTACGTTGACTCAGAGACAGTTTGCCAAAACGATTGGAACAGCAGGCGAGTAGCGCTCGTAGAAGATCAAGCGCCATTTGCTATCATCGTTGCCTGCTCAGATTCACGGGTTCCGCCTGAACTCCTCTTTGACCAGACCTTAGGGAGTATTTTTGTCGTTCGCCTGGCTGGGAACGTGGTCGATGATATTGCTATCGGCAGCATCGAATACGCCGTCAAGCCCCTCGGGGCCAATTTAGTGGTTGTTCTCGGCCACTCAAATTGCGGGGCAGTGGACGCAGCTTTGAATGGATTGGAATTCGATAATCACATTCAAAATGTATTAGACGAAATTAAACCTGCCATTACTTCAGTAAAAGGACAAAGCAAGGATTCTCACAAGCTTCTTGAAATTGCGACGAAAGCCAACGTTCAAAATGTCAAAAAAAAAATAATGACTTCCCAACCGTTCCTTGCTAAATCGATCAAAGATAATTCCTTGCAGGTCATTGGGGCTTATTACGACCTAACAAGCGGCAAGGTGGAATTTTTAGACACACCGTAATCAAGGGCCCTTTCAACCTTGAAGTGCACAAAAAAACGGCTTAGCCGAAGTTCAGTGCGAAGCACTGAACTTCGGCTAAAGTATGCCCAAAAGAAGATCCTCAGATGCTCATTTTGCTGACCTTACGCAAGATGTTGATTTAGAAAAAGTCAAGCCGTCCATTCAACCCAGATTGGGCAATTCGCGTTGAGACTATGCTGTCAACAGGTTGGAGCAGGTTCAAGATCTAGGCGATAGATTTTTTCATCACCTGACTATTCTTTTTTTAACTCAATTTTTGCAGTTCATTTTTCAAGAGACGGAGGATGATATGAATATTTATTACGACAAAGACGCCGACCTTTCCATCATCAAGAGCAAAAAGGTCGCCATCATCGGCTACGGTTCTCAGGGCCACGCGCACGCCAATAATTTGAAGGATTCAGGCGTAGATGTGGTGGTAGGTCTGCGCCCGGGCTCCGCGTCCAAGGTCAAGGCGCAAAAGGCCAAGCTCAAGGTGAAGGATGTCGCCGAAGCGGTGAAAAGCGCCGACGTGGTGATGATACTCGCGCCGGACGAGCATCAGGCCAAGCTCTACCGTGACACCATCGAACCCAACATCAAGCAGGGCGCAGCGCTCGCCTTTGCCCACGGCTTCAACATTCACTTCGGCCTGATCGAGCCGCGCGCCGATCTCGACGTGATCATGATGGCGCCGAAAGGCCCCGGCCACCTGGTGCGCTCCACCTATACGCAAGGCGGCGGCGTGCCGAGCCTCATCGCCGTGCATAAAGACTCCAGCGGCAAGGCCAAGGCCATCGCCCTGTCCTATGCCAGCGCCAACGGCGGCGGTCGCGCGGGCGTCATCGAAACCAGTTTCCGCGAAGAGACCGAGACCGATCTGTTCGGCGAACAGGCCGTGCTGTGCGGCGGCGCTACTGCACTGGTGCAGGCCGGCTTTGAAACTCTGGTTGAGGCCGGTTACGCGCCGGAGATGGCCTACTTCGAATGCTTGCACGAGCTGAAGCTGATTGTGGACCTGATGTACGAAGGAGGCATCGCCAACATGCGCTACTCCATTTCCAATACCGCAGAATACGGCGACATGACGCGCGGCCCCCGCATCGTCACCGCAGAGACCAAACGCGAGATGAAGAAAATCCTGGATGAAATTCAAAGTGGCCAATTCGCGCGCGAGTTCATTCTGGAAAATCAGGCCGGTGCGCCGGTGATGAAGGCGACCAGACGCCTCACGCGGGAGCATCAGATCGAAGTGGTGGGCGAAAAGCTGCGCAGCATGATGCCTTGGATCAAGGCCAACCGGCTGGTAGATAAGTCGCGTAATTGAAGCCTGGCCCCGTGACCGAGGATAATCAGATTTGTCAAGAAAGATTTGACGCTCACAGAGGGGTGTTTTGGCGGGGCAATCGCATAAAGAAATTTATAAGCAGTCTGAACACTTTCGCGCTAGTCCAAATTCCCGTTTTCAACTACGAGGAGTATATTTACCAGGGGTTCTCGTGCTTCGCACTTCACCACCTGGCTAAGTCCAGATGTCCCTCTGGGACATCCATTTTAAATATCTCACCTCTTTTCTCTTGTTTTTCTCTCACGTTCTCTCACGCATCGTGGCAAAAACAGCATAAAGATGTTTCTCGCCATGCCCAAAATTAAGCTCGATCTGCGCGAAAAATATTTAGTGGGAACTGCTGTCAAGCAATCTCAAAGCGGCCCTTGACGTCATCGCAGCTTACGACGGGCTCGGCTTCACCCTTGGCCGCAGTTTCAATACGGTTGCTGCTGACGCCCTGCTGTTCCAGGTAAGACGGATCCTCAAGCATTCAAGGACTTAATGTCCAAGTGGTTGCGAGGACTGTCATCTGACTTAAAGGATCAGTTGCTGGTAATCAATGGCAAGCGGTTGCGAGGAGTATATAATTAGGGTTTGCTAGGCAGGGGGTCGGATAGGGTGCGGAAGCCGAGGGTGGGATAGGGCCTGTCTGGCTGGTTAGCGTTGCGGTAAGAGATCATGCAGTGGAAGGCGTCATACATCCACGCTCCTCCCCTCACAACCTTATACTGCTCACTGAAATTAGAGTTGGCCACTAAATTGCCAGGATAGGGCAAGTAGCTGCTACTCGTCCACTCCCAAGCATTCCCTATCATGTCGTAAAGACCATATCCATTTGCCTGGTAGTTCATCACAGCGCACGTCCCTTCGCTTGCATAATTGGCCTGGGAGCGGCTAATTATGTTGCCCCAAGGGTACTTAACATCTTTCTGCCCTCCACGAGCGGCATATTCCCACTCTTGTTCTGTAGGGAGGCGGCGCCCCAGCCACTTGGCATAAGCTGCAGCATCTGCCCAGCTCACCTGAGTTACCGGATGACGGGAAAAGTCCCCGGGAAGCTTAGTGCCCATAGGATTGCGCCAGCTAATCCCCGGTAGCACCTTCCACTCTCCATTCATAAACACCGCCGCCTCTCCCTGACGCTCAGCATCTGTCACGTGGCCTGTCTTTGCAACGAACTGCTCAAACTGCTCGTTAGTAACCGGCGTGCGGTCCATGTAAAATCCAGGAGTTGTGCAAGAATGTTGCGGCAACGCATCTTCGCCGCAGTTGCCACTCCCAACAAAAAAGCTCCCAGCAGGAATATAAATCATCCCTCGAGGAGTCAAACTTCTCCTCTCTTTAGGGGCAGCG
Organism: Waddlia chondrophila WSU 86-1044; assembly: GCA_945882915.1. Classification (GTDB taxonomy): domain Bacteria; phylum Chlamydiota; class Chlamydiia; order Chlamydiales; family CAMCWV01; genus CAMCWV01. The sequence continues at coordinate 140,551 of CAMCWV010000002.1, forward strand.
GACGTGCTATTTACATCTACCAACACCTCTTCTGCGCCCTCTTCTGCATCAATATCCGCACCTGCAAAAAGCCCCTGAAGCACTGCTTGCATTGCCTCTGCTGAAGGGTAGCGTCTTTCGGGTGAAGTTTGCAGGCAGCGATTAACCAAAACATCCCACCCCTCAGGAAGCTCAGGCCTCAGCTGCTTTAAAGATGGGAATCTCCCGACCGGCACCTTTCCTGTGAACATTTCGTAAATCATTACGCCCAGAGAGAACAGATCGCCCTCTGGCATAGGTCTAGATTCAGATTCTTTTTCAGGGGGAAGGTAGTCGTATGCACGGTAAATATTTGTAAGTGCATGGAGGGCTGCGTGCTCACCCAGTCTTGATGAATAACGGCTTAAGCTGTCCATCCACTGTGAATAGCTATCTAGAACAATCTTTTGGTGGATCAGGCCGTAGGGTTGAAAGTCAGAAAGCTTTACCTCGAAGGGGGCCTTTAAAGCCGTTTCCAGGCTATATCCAATCAAAATATTTTCAGGCTTGAGATTGCCGTGGCACACACCCTGATGCTGCGAATCCTCGTAACTTGCTGCATAAGTCAACGCCTTGAGGATCTGTGATACAATGGTTAGCACTTGATGATGCGAGAGCCTGCCACCATGCCGCGCGAGGAAGGCTCTAAGGTTACATGAATTCCCCTCGCCATCGTGGATATAATCCTTCACACAAAACCAAAGGTGAGAAGACCTTCCCGACTGAACAATATGGTCGATATGGCAAAAGACAAGCTTGCTTAAAAGAGTTGTTTGAGCCTCCAATCGATCGAGCCATTCCAATGAAAGGCTCTCTGTTAGTGGAAGTGTCTTCAGCGCAAATTCCTTCCCCAGGCCATTGTGAATCACGTGGTAAGAGATCCCTAAGGGGCCGCGCCCCAAAACATTAAGTACCTGATAGTCACCTAGAAAGTCCCCATCTACAACCTCAGGCGCAAAAAAAGTTAGCGGCTGTCTCACTTAAAAACTCCTGTATGAACGCTATACTCCTCTTAGCTGAAAACGGGAATTTGGACGGGGCCAAAGCCCCGTCCAAATTCCCGTTTTCAGCTAAGAGGAGTATATAAAGTCTCTTTATCGACTATAATCACACCTTTTATTAAAAGTCACCTCACGCAAAAAATCAAGGAACCTGCTAAGTTGCGGGACAATTTCTTTAGCAATATATACTCCTCGTAGTTGAAAACGGGAATTTGGACTAGCGCGAAAGCTCCCGTTTTCAACTACGAGGAGTATATAAATAGAGCGCTGGGACTCTTACTTTAAAAAATAGAGCTGGCAGGTAACGTTTAACTCAGTGGGGTTTAGGGAGTGAGCGAAGCGAAGCTCTTTGGAGTGCTGGGACATGTCCTAGCTTTCATTGGCCCTCGACATGTCGAGGGCCAGACACACACGTTCGCTTGCTAAGGGTCAGTGGACTCGACAGGTCGAATCCTAACAAAGCGTTGGACAAGTCCCAGCACTCCAAAGAGCAACGCTGCCGCTCGCTCCTTAATTCGCTAACGCTCGTTCCTTAAGCGGGCGCTAAGCGGAGTATAGACAACCAAACGACATCATCGAAGGAGTGATTTTAATGAAAACAGCCTACCTGCTTTTCGGCCTACTCATCAATCTTTTGCCACTCGCGCACCTAACTGCATATGACGACGATAGCAGCCTTCTGCAAATCGCAACAGAAGAGCCTGCCGCAAAGAGCTCCTCAGCAGCTCTTTCAGCAGCTCTTACAGACAAAGAAAAGAATGAACTCGCGCGGAGCGCAAAAGAAGCAAGCAAGAAAGCTTACGCCCCCTACTCCAAATGCTCTGAAGGAGCAGCTCTTCTCACCCAGTCAGGCGAAGTCTATTCCGGAGCTAACGTCGAAAATGCATCGTACGGCCTGACGATCTGTGCAGAACGTTCAGCGATTTTTCAAGCTGTAAACGATGGAAACCGCGAATTTAAAGCGATTGCAATCAGCTTAAAAAATGGAGGATTCCCTTGCGGTGCTTGCCGCCAAGTTCTTAATGAATTCAACTCCGATCTTATTGTCTTGATGGTTGATGAAGACGGGAGGAAGATAAAAGAAACGACGCTGAAAGAACTACTACCTAACGCCTTCGGTCCAAAGAACCTCTAGACATTAAAAAAACGGAAGTTTAAAGACCGAGCTTTAAGCTCGGTCCTTAAACTTCTTGACTGTTTGTCTTTATTGAATTTTGTCGGTGAGGAATTGGTTTACCTGCGAGATGGCAATGCGCTCTTGGAGCAAGGTGTCTCGGTGGCGGACAGTGACTGTCTGATCCTGGAGCGTTTGAGTGTCGATCGTAAAGCAAAACGGTGTACCCGCCTCATCCATACGAGCGTAGCGCTTACCAATATTCTGCTTAACATCTAACTGAACGTTCCATGTCTGACGCAAGGTCATATAGAGCTTCTCAGCAATTTCTGGCATCCCATCCTTGTCAACAAGAGGGAAAATCCCCGCTTTAATAGGCGCCATGCGCGGATGAAACTTCATCACCACGCCACTTGGACGTTCTGGATCATCTGTATAGGCTTCACAAAGCAGCGCCAAAACACCCCTGTCAGCACCAGCAGAAGGCTCAATCACATGAGGGAAGTACTTCTCGTTTGCTTGCTGGTCGTAGTACTTCATCCTGTCGCCATAGCCTGAGTGCTCTGCGTGCTGGCGGAGGTCATAATCACCACGATGCGCAATCCCTTCAAGCTCACCAAACCCTGGATCTGTGAATGGGAAGCGGTACTCAATATCAGAACTACCTGCCCCTTCTTTAGCATAGTGGGCAAGCTCTTGTTTTGTCTGGGCCCGCAGACGCAAGTTATCACTAGAGATCCCAAGCGACTTCCACCAATTAAAGCGGCGCTCTGTCCAGAAATTGTACCACTCATTTGCCTTTGAGGGGTGGACGAAGAATTCGATCTCCATCTGCTCAAACTCACGTGAGCGGAAAATAAAGTTACGGGGGGTCACTTCGTTGCGGAAGGCCTTGCCGATCTGGGCAATACCAAAAGGAACCTTCACGCGGCTAGTGTCAACGACATTGCGAAAGTTAGCAAAGATCCCCTGAGCCGTTTCTGGACGAAGGTAAGCAGCCGCTAAAGGATCTTCAAGTGCCCCCACAAAGGTCTTGAACATCAAGTTAAACTGGCGAGGCTCCGTTAAAGTCCCTGGAGTGTCGGTGCTAGGACCAATTACCAATTTCTGGATCCCTGCTGGCAAGTCTGGATACGCTACAAGCTTTGGAGGAAGAAGCTCGCAAGAGCCATGACGACGCACGAGCTTTTCTGCCCGTTTTGTCCATACAGCTTCGGTGTCATCCCCTTCTAGAACAGCAAGCCATCCAAGTGCTTTAGCCTGACCTTCTTTTTGGATGATAAACTCTGAACACATGACATGATCGGCGCGGTATCTGCTTTTTGTTTCTCTGCAGTCCACCATCGGATCGTTAAAGCCGCCAACGTGCCCTGAAGCTATCCAAGCCTTTGGATTCATGATGATAGAGCTGTCCAGCCCCACCATCTCGATCATTTGACTATCCAAACCAATCATAGGGAGGCGAACATAATCCTTCCACCAAGCGTCTTTGAGGTTGCGCTTTAGCTCAACACCAAGAGGTCCGTAGTCCCAAAATCCGTTGATACCGCCGTAAATCTCGGAAGACTGAAAAATGAAGCCTCTGCGTCTGCAGAGCGATACGATCTTCTCCATCTTGGGGATGACCTTTTCCTTTGCAGGCTTTGTTTGTACATCTTTGTCTTCAGACATCAAAAACTCCTTAAATCCACATAATTAAATACAGAGGCGTGAGAGAGAAACACAAGAACAGGACGGGCAGGCTCAGCCTTCGGCTGTCAGGATAAAAACAAGTTAACAGTTCACATACCCAGGGCGATTTTATCAAGAAAGATTTGACGCTTACAGGGGGGTGTTTTGGCAGCCTTACGATTGAAGTGGCATTGCCCGCTTTCCTCCCTCTCTATTTTCTCTCACGTTCTCTGTGTTCTCTGTGTTTCGAAAAAAAATATTAATTATTTATTCCCATCCAATTCTTTGTTAGGGCAAGAGGCGCGTGGCGAAGTTGGCTGGGAATGGCTCGTTTTTCAAGGAACTATACAGCCGGTAGCGGTACTTTGCAAAGATTCGATACGCAAAGTCTGCCCAAAATGTCGGCAAAAACGAAAGCAAACCAAATACCTTTAAAAAGCCACCAAGCCGCCATGCAACACGCAAAACAGCCTTCCCTCGGAACAGAATTTTCTGCTCGGGACAAGTATAATACTCCAAAAGGACTAAGCTATCTACATCAGAATCAAGCTGCAGCGCTCCATACAACTCTTTTTTTGCTGTAATCCCTTTTAAAGGGGCAAAAAGAAAGAGTGCTGCTTTGTCTTTTTTCAGCAGGAGACGAACAAAAAGATTGCAAATCGGACACTCACCGTCATAGAAAACCAAATGGTGAGTAGCTTGTATCACGACGATTCCTTCATAATAATAGGGTTTCTTCTGTGCCCGTCGTACTGCTTTACAAGAGCCAAAATCTCGTCATCTGCTTGGTTGCTCTGAATTTTCAATCTGATCTCTTCCCCCTTTTCCATCCAGTGGCGCGTTAGGAGCTGCTGCACCGTCTCTTTAAAGTGAACCTCTGCCCGGTCGAGATTGATTTTTTTTGTCGTCAGCTCCGAAAAGAAATCTTGCCCCTCAGGGTCGTCTAAACGGATTGCAAGCGAAAGTAAATCATGCGGCAGCTTCTTTTCGAAGGCCTCTAGATAAGCCTGATATAGCTGCCGACAAACAGGCACCCTGAAATGTTCGGGACGCAAATTAGCCTTAGAAATCTCTACGACCTTTAAATCGGAATCTCCAATCAAAAGAAGCCAGCGCAAAAGATCAGCTTCTAGCACCCGATCAGGGTCCACAGAAACAGCACCTGTACTATCAGAACGTTTAATGTAGGTAACCCTTCCAATAGGCATGCCGGTTGCAACCATCTCTTCAGGGACATGGAGAAGGTGGGCAACTTTTCGCAAGCTTTCGTGGACCATGAGTGGATTGTCCCACTCTTGAATCTGCGTAGCAATAAGCTGAATGAGCTGATGCTTTCCTGCCGGAGAGTCGGCATTAACCTCTTTAGAAGAGACCTCAACTAAGAAAGTAAGGTAGTCAACGCTCTCTTCAAGGAGCTTTAAAAAGCCCTCAGGGCCACTTTCTGTGAGTATGGCATCAGGGTCTTTGCCATAGGGCATCCGAACAACAGAGACCTCTATCCCCTCTCTCTGAAAAAGATGACCCACTTTGCAAGCTGCCTTGCGGCCAGCCTCGTCGGCATCAAATGCCAAGAAAACTTCACTAACGCCAAGGTTCACAAGCTCCCGAACATGCCCTTCACCAAAAGCAGTCCCCTGACCTGCAACTGTTGTGTTTAATCCCGCATAGATAAGCCGAAGGGCGTCAATTTGACCTTCGACAATAATCGCCCGTCTTTCTTTGGCAATACGTCTACGGGAATAGTTTAAACCGAAAAGGACATTCGACTTCTTAAAAAGGAGCGTCTCGGCAGTATTGATGTACTTGCCCCCAAACGTCGACTCCTTATATTTACGCGCAGAAAAGCCAATGACAAGTCCTTGTGTATCGCGAATAGGAAAGGTGATCCTCTCAGAAAAAAACGGTCTCAATCCCCCATCTCTTCCCGCTGAGAGCAGCCCAGCTGCCTGCAAAACCTCTTCACTCACCTTAAAGTTTTCCATCGCTTTAAGAAAAACGGTATGAGAAGAGGGCGCTAGACCTATTTGAAAGTGGCGAATGAATTCGAGGTCTAACCCTCGCTTATAAAGATAATTCAGGGCCTCGTGCCCCTCGGAAGTATGCAATAAAATAAATTGATAGAATCTGCAGGCATGCTCTAGAGCTTCCTTCAGAAGTGCTTTTGAAGGACCTTTCCACTCGCGCGCACTTTCGATTTGCTCGAGCTGAACATTAAACCGCTGCGCCAAATGCTCGACGGCATCTGAAAAGCTAAGTTTGAGGTACTGCATTAAAAACTGTATGGCATCGCCATGAGCGCCACACCCAAAGCAGTGGTAATGGGACTCCCCTTTTTGAATGAGGAATGAAGGAGTCTTCTCGTCATGAAAAGGGCAAAGCGCGCGGTAGCAAGAGCCTGTTCGCTTCAGGTCAATGTGAGAAGAGAGAACATCGACAACGTCAACTCTTCCTCGAAGAGTCTCCAAACTTTCTTTGGTAAACAGCGCCATAGTTTTTAAAAACAGTTTTTATTATATATACTCCTCTTAGTTGAAAATGGGAATTTGGACTAGCGCGGGAGCTTTTGCGCCGTCCAAGTTCCCATTTTCAGCTAATGAGGAGTATATAAGAATGTCGAAAAGAATTCTGCCGCAATAAACATTAAGAGGCAAGCTCATGACAACCCCTACATCTTCTTCATCATCCGGTCCAACAGGTCTTGGTGGTGTTTCCTCGGGAATTGACACCGCCGGTTTAATCCAAAAAATGCTTGGGCCCGACAATCAAAAAATCACTGACCTGCAACAGAAAGAGCAGCTTAACAGCGCAAAGGTTGACACCTGGAATCAAATTGCCCTGCAACTCCAATCGCTCGCCACTGCGGTCTCGACATTAAAAGCTGACAACACGGGGACCAATACCCTTTTTGAAAATAAAGTCGCCACTCCCAGCGTTCAAGGGGCCGCAACAGTTATCGCTTCTACCACAGCCGTGGCTGCTACCCACACCCTCTCGATTAACCAGCTCGCCAGACAACAGGTAGTCTACGGAACACAAAATCCGATGCCAAGCGTGACCGCAGGGGCAAAAACATTTATTCTAAACGGTAAGACATTCAATACAACAATCGATGCAAATACCACCGTGAGCGACATCGCCAACCTCATCAACAACCATTCCTACACGGCTGGAAAGGAATTGCAAGCTAATGTCATTGACAATCGTCTTGTCGTCCAAACAAAGAATACAGGAACTGCCTCCACAATCTCTGGAGCATTAAGTGGCCCCCCAGCGTTTACTCTTGCAAGCGACGACCCAAACAACCTTCTTCAACAGCTCGGCATTATCACAGAAGATCTTCCAGGAAGTCCTGGAACAGGAAAGTTTGTTAACGTGGCCCAAACCTCTGCCGACGCACAGGTTGTCATCGATGGCATTCCAGTGACCTCCGGCTCAAACGTGCTGACAAATACTATCAGAGGGGTGACCATCAACCTCCAAAGAACAGGAGACCCCAATCTAACAGTCACCATTGCCTCTGATACTACAGCCATTAAACAGGCAATCAATGAGTTTGTCGACCAATACAATGCTACCAGGGCGCTCATACAAAACACCCAGAACATTAAACTCAACCCAAATGACCAATTTGGGCCATTTTTCTCCGACTCACTGCTCCGAGACCTCTACAGCCAAGTTCGAACATTGACTACGGGAGGGGTAAAACTAGGTGGGGATAACTGGGCAGGCGTTATTACGGCTCAAAGCGCCGCCTCGCAAGGCTCCTCACAAATCACTCTGCAAGGGTTTACCACAACTCCTGGAACATTAAATGTCGGAGAAGGCTTCAATGTCAGCGGCGACCCCACAACGTATAAACTCACTTCAGCGGCAGCTATTGCTGGCGGCTCTGCTACAGTTGGGATCATCCCTCCACTGGTACGGACCCTTAATACAGGCACTGCGATCAACGTTGCAGTCTCCTCTTTAGATAGCATTGGTGTTGGCGTCCGAACAGATACCGTCTCTGGGGTAGCGGGAGTGCTGGGGGTTATAGACTCCGCCAAGCTAGACAACGCTCTGACAAGCAACTTTGATGGAGTCAAGAACCTCTTCAAGCAAACAGGAACCTCGGGAAATGCTGGGGTTGCTACCCGCTTGTACAATTGGATCGATAGGCAGACAAAAATCTCTGCTTTTTCAAATATCAAACGATCCATTGATGACGTAAAGATCCCAAACTATAATAGCCAAAACACTGATTTAGCGAACCAAATCATCCGGCTGCAAGCGCAAATCGTTCAAAAACAAAAGATATTAACGCTTCAGTTTGCAAATATGGAATCGGCGATTAGCAGGTCGCAAAGAGCAACTAGCTCGCTTTCCAACCTCTCCAAAACAAGCACTGGCTAAGCACCCAAATTAGATCACAGACCGTCTAAGGTCTGGGATTGATCGTCTCCGATTATTTGCTTAAATCAACTCACTGGAGTAAACTGGTTCGTTTCCGACACCCATTACCCCGACAAATCCAGTGACCAATCCAGCAAATAACTTAGCAAACGCCCACAATCTTTTTGTTACTTGTGCAAGCGGGCTAGAGCCGTGCCTCACCGAAGAGCTGACACAGCTGGGATTTGCCCCCTCCTCCACCGGCTTTCGCGGCGTCCATGTTCCATACAGTTTAGAAGCTATCTATACGATTAACTACTGCTCCCGCCTAGCAAGCAGGGTCCTGCTTCCCTTGATTAAGTTCGAGTGTCGCGATCAAAAAGACCTGTACACTTACGCCTCAAAAATAGACTGGCCTCTCTACATTCCAAAAGGAAAAACCTTCGCCATCGATGCCCATGTTGACCACGACCAGCTACGCAATAGCTTATACGCAGCGCAAGTTGTAAAAGATGCGGTTTGTGACGTATTCCGGGCAAGCACAGGCGATCGCCCTTCTGTCGAACCCAAACAGCCAGACATTCAACTCAACCTATTCATCCACCATACCGCAGCCGTAATTAGCCTTGACACCTCAGGCGGCCCGCTCCACAAGCGAAGCTACAGGCAGAAAGGAGGCGGTGCTCCCCTTCAGGAGTCTCTAGCAGCAGCGATTCTTCATATAGCAAGGTACCAAGCAGATGACATTCTTTGCGACCCTTGCTGCGGCAGCGGAACCCTTCTAATTGAAGCTGCCTATATCGCCTCACAAACCCCTCCAGGCTTCCTCAGAAAAAGATGGGGCTTTATGGCAATGCCAGGCTTTAATGAAGAGGAGTGGCTAAAAATAAGAGTAGCGGCAGATGCTAAGCGGATCCCCCTAAAAAGAAGGCACTTTACAGGGCTCGACATCAATAACGATGCAGTTGATGCCTGCCTGCTAAACCTAAGCACTGCAGGATTCAGCAAAGAAGTCGATGTCCGTCAGTCTGACTTCAGAATATACACTCCACGCACAGCTCCAACAATCATTGTCTGCAATCCTCCCTACGGGAAGCGAATGGACCCTGATGATGACGAAACGCTACACCAGCTCTATAGCGACCTCGGCGACTTCATGAAACAAAAAGGGGGCAAGCCCTCTCGCGGCTTTATCTTGACAGGGAATCTTGAACTTGGAAGGTCGGTGGGACTCAAGACATCGCAGAAGCACATCTTGAGCAACGGCGGAATTGACTCCCGCCTGCTCGAGTACAGACTCTACTAAAGAACCTTGTGGTCCGTCAATATTCAAATTGCGGTGTGCTAGACTAAGAAGAAACGTAACAGTTCACATACCCCTCCTTCGTCGGTGCATGTGAACTGTTAAAAACTTTTTTGTATTTTCTCTGTGCTCTCTCACGCCTCTGTGGTTAAAAAAACTTGTATTAATATTTTTGAAACACAGAGAACGTGAGAGAAAATAGAGAGGGAGGAAAGTGGCCAATGCCACTTCAATCGTCAGACTGCCAAAACACCCCCTATAAGCGTCAAATCTTTCTTGATAAAGTCGCTCTGGGCATGTGAACTGTTACGAAGAAACGAGGAAGTCGATGACATCACCATCGCGGACGATGTACCCTTTCCCCTCTGCAGGCGCCTTGCCAGCGGTTCTTGCGCCAACTCGTCCTTTATAGGTCACCATATCCTCAAAAGAAACTACTTCAGCACGGATAAATCCTTTTTCAAAGTCGGTGTGAATACGTGCAGCAGCAGCAGGTGCCGCCGTCCCCTTGCGGATCGTCCACGCTCTTGTTTCGATCTCTCCGGTTGTTAGGTAGGTGATAAGCCCTAACATTTCAAATGATGCTGTAATAAGAAGTTCTAAGCCCGGCTCCTTTAGCCCTGCAGTTTCCAAAAACGACGTACGCTCCTCTTCCGGAAGCTGAGCTACCTGCGCTTCAAACTCTGCACAGATGCAAACGACACTATTTCCTTCTGACGCCGCATACTTCCTAACAGCTTCAACATACTGATTTTCGCAGGCAGGCAGGTCCGTCTCAGCTACGTTTGCAACATAAAGCACCTTCTTGCTGGAAAGGAAACGGTACACCTTTAAAAGTTCTTGCTCTTCGACAGAGAGCTCCAGCGTGCGCAGAGGCAACTCTTTATTCAAGTGCTCAAGTAAACGCTCTAGCGCTGCAGTTGTTGGGAGGACGTCTTTATTTGCTTTTGCCTGCTTTTTTACTCTATCCACTGCCTTTTCAACGAGATTCAAGTCCGAAAGGATCAGCTCTAAGTTGATGATCTGAATATCTCGAATAGGGTCAACCTTTCCTGCAACGTGAACGACATTTTCGTCATCAAAGCAGCGAACAACATGGACAATGGCGTCGGTTTCAAGAATATTCGTCAAAAATTGATTGCCGAGCCCCTCTCCTTTCGAAGCTCCTTCTACAAGCCCTGCGATATCGACAAACTTCATGGTTGCGTAGACAAGCTTCCTGCTGCTAGAGATCCCAGAAAGGACCCTGAGACGGCTATCGGGGACGTTGACAATCCCAATGTTTGGTTCAATCGTACAAAAAGGGTAGTTAGAAGCTTCTGCTTGATTGCTGGTTAGCGCGTTAAAAAGTGTCGACTTTCCAACGTTGGGAAGACCAACAATACCGCAAGAAAGACTAGAAGAAAGAGCTGGGCCGTCCATAAAAAGCATCCGTTATTGATTTTAAGTGAGAAAACATTTTGCTGTTGAATGCAATTATAGTCGATTAAATCTCAAATGATCGGCTCAGACAGCGCGGCTTTCGCTTTGTCTGAGCCGATCATTTGAGATTTAATCGACTATAAACGCAAAGGCGCAAAGATGAGAAAGAAATACAAAAGAAAGAAAAAACAGGATAACCAGATAAATAGTTTAAAAAAGGGCGGCCCTTTTTTTTAAAACTATTTATCTGGTTATCCTCTCTGTGTTTTTTATGTTCGGGTGGGGGGGGGGGCGTGCACATAAAATTTTAAATTGACCACGTCTTATCATTATCCTATACTCAAAAGCTGAGGACTGAGTGTGTTATGGCTGAAAAAACCGAAAAGGCGTCACCCAAGAAACTCCGCGACGCTCGGGCTAAAGGGCAAGTCGCCAAGTCGCAAGACTTCCCTTCCGCCTTTACCTTTATTACAGCCCTATCCTTCACCCTTATTTTTTCCGAATCCATCTACAACCAATTTTCTAACTATATCCTCGGGATCTTTAAGCTGATCCCCATGTTGCAAGGACCTGGCGCTACCGGGATCACCCTCCCAAGCCAAATAGGGTCCATTTTTATAGAGTCAATGTATGTGATGATGAATACAAGCGTCCCTATCGCAGGGATCACAGCTTTTATTGGATGTGCAATTACCTTTTTAATCGTAGGACCTGTATTCACAGTAGAAGTCTTTAAATTCGATATCAAAAAATTTAACCCGATTACCAATCTGGGTCAAAAATTTAAAATGAAAACGCTAGTGGAACTGCTCAAGTCCATCGCGAAGATCAGTATTGCAGCGATCCTTATTTACACAGCGATATGGGGAAGCTTAGATGAAATTGTGGCAACTGCAGCCATCCCGCTTTACAACACCGTGCTGGTCTATAATGCCTTTCTTATGAAAGTAATGATCCGCGTAGGAATTTTTTTTATATTTGTAGCAGTTTTCGATTTAGTTTATCAGCAGTCTGTCTTCGCTAAAGAAATGAAGATGGAAAAACACGAGGTCAAGCAAGAATATAAAGAATCAGAAGGGAACCCTGAAATCAAAGGGAAGCGAAAGCAAATTGCTCAGGAGATCGCCTATTCAGAAGGCCCTTCTGCCGTGAAGCGCTCTCAGGTGGTAGTCACTAACCCCGAGCACCTTGCTATTGCACTTGCATACGACCCGAAGAAAGTTAAGGCTCCATATGTGGTCTTTAAAGGAGCTGAAGGGCTAGCTCAAAGGATGATTGCAGAAGCCGAGAAGTACGGAATACCCGTAATGCGAAATATTCCTTTAGCTCGCAGGTTGTATGAAACGACAGAAATTAATAAGTTCATTCCAGAAGATACTTATGAGGCCGTAGCAGAACTGCTTAGATACGTAGCGTCTCTTAAAGATGAAGAATGAAATGCTGAGGATTGAAGGATGAAATGGCTCGAAAATCTCACTGCAAAGCTAGGCAGTGACAAGACCCTTGCAGCGATCTCCAAGTCCAGCGACCTTGTATTAGCTACATTTATCGTCATGATCGTGGGTCTGGTGATCATCCCTGTTAATCCCCACGTCATTGACGCACTTATCGGGGTTAACCTTGCCGCTTCCATGTCTCTTCTCATGGTTTCCTTGTACATTCCTAGCGCCGTCCACCTCTCCATCTTCCCCTCACTTCTCCTTATTACCACCTTGTTTCGACTGGGGATTGAAATTTCCTCAACAAGGCAGATCCTCCTCCACGCCTATGCTGGGGAGATTATCAACACCTTCGGCAACTTCGTTGTTGCCGGAAACTTCATTGTCGGCGGCGTTATCTTTTTGATCATCACGGTTGTCAACTTTATCGTTATCGTTAAAGGGGCTGAGCGAGTTGCCGAAGTTGCTGCTAGATTCACCTTGGACGCCATGCCTGGAAAGCAGATGAGTATTGATGCCGACATGAGAGCCGGCGTACTCGATGCCAACCAAGCACGTCAAAAACGTCTCGCGATTCAAAAAGAAAGTCAGCTTTATGGAGCGATGGACGGGGCTCTTAAGTTCGTAAAAGGAGATGCTATTGCCAGTATCGTGATTACCCTCATCAATATTATCGGGGGGTTGATCATCGGGATAGCGATGCACGGAATGTCCGCAAAGGTTGCGGCACAAACATATACCCTACTATCCATTGGGGGAGGTCTTATTTCTCAAATCCCCGCCCTCCTCATCTCCATCACAGCAGGTATCGTTACAACGCGCGTGTCAAGTGAAGAGAAAGACTCTAACCTTGGTAGAGAGATTTCTAACCAGATCCTAAAACAACCAAAAGCGTTGATGGCAGCTGCGGGCGCTCTTGTTGGAATTGGACTGATCCCTGGGATGCCCTACTATGTGTTCTTCTTCCTCGCTTTCGTGCTGCTTTCTGTTGGATATGGCTTTCATACCTCTCAGAAAAAAGCCGCACAAAAAGCAGCTAAAGCAGGAGGGGCTGGAAGGGTTGAAACAGATGTTGAAGGACATGCCGCAGTTTCTGCCGGCGGCGTTGATGAATATGCGTTGACACTTCCTGTTATTCTTGAAACGGGGGCATTTCTCTCTGGGCTTATCGAAAAGGAAAAGCAAGAGTTTAGTTTTATTGAAGATATGATCCCCAAAATGAGACAAGCTCTCTACAATGACTTAGGGGTCAGATTCCCCGGTTGCCACGTCCGGACGCAAGCACCGCAGATGGAAAAAGATGAATACGCCATCCTCCTCAACGAAGTCCCGGTTGTTCGCGGGCAGATCATCCCAAATCACCTCCTCACAAACGAAAGTGAAGAAAACCTCAAGCGCTATAACCTCCCCTACACGAGCTACCAAAACAGCTTAGGCCTTCCCTCGCTATGGGTTGAAGATCAATACCGTGAACTTCTAGAAAAAGCCGGTATTAAGTTCTGGAAGCCACTAGAAGTCATCATCCTTCACATCTCCTACTTCTTCCGCCACTATGCCAGTGAATTTTTAGGGATTCAGGAAGTGCGTTCGATGTTAGAATTTATCGAGAAGTCATTCCCCGATTTGATCAAGGAAGTCACCCGTCTTATTCCCCTACAAAAGCTCACAGAGATCTTTAAGAGGTTAGTGCAAGAACAAGTCTCTGTAAAAGACCTACGCACGATTATGGAGGCGTTAAGTGAGTGGGCGCAGTCAGAAAAAGACACAGTGCTTCTCACGGAATATGTGAGAGCCTCACTCAAGCGTTACATCAGCTACAAACACTCTTTGGGGCAATCAACCCTTTCTGTTTACCTACTCGACCCGGAAATTGAAGACATAGTCAGGGGGGCAATTAAGCAAACATCAGCCGGCTCCTACCTAGCCCTCGACCCCGATTCAGTACAGCTCATCTTGCAAGCCATACGCAATACCGTCGTGCCGACACCGCCTGGAGGACAACCTCCGGTAATGCTTACCGCTATCGACGTGCGCCGCTTTGCAAGAAAGTTGATTGAGATGGAATTTCCTGAACTCTCTGTTGTGTCTTATCAGGAGATCATCCCGGAAATACGGATCATGCCCCTCGGCCGCATCCAAATCAGCTAAAAAAGCATTTTACCACAGAGACACAGAGAAAAGACAAGGTTCAATGACCCAAATTCCCACTTTCAGCTACGAGGAGTATATACTCCTCGTAGCTGAAAGTGGGAATTTGGGCTAGCGCGAAAGCTCCCGCGGCTGAACGATCGTAAGTGCCTTAGTATTAGAAATACAAAGGGCGCTTGCGATCGTTCAGCCCCGGGGCTTTGGCGCCGTCCAAGTTCCCATTTTCAGCTACGAGGAGTATATGCTCAGCTTAAGACTTAAGTTATTCCCCTTTCCTCCCCTGTGCCACTGGCCATTGTGGCATAATCTACTTCTCTGCGTTCTCTCACGCCTCTGTGGTAGAAGTCTTTATTCTTTGCGTTGAAAAAAATCTCGGTGTTGAAAAAAAATCTGGGTTAAGAACATTATAATCGATTAAATCTCAAATGATCGGCTGAGACAACGCGAAAGCCGCGCGATTAAACGATCGTAAGCAGGCCTATATTTCTAATATTGACCTGCTTACGATCGTTTAATCCCGCGAGCTTTGGCGCTGCCTGAGTCTGTCATTTGAGATTTAATCGACTATAAGTTAGCGAGGGCTGCTAATGTCTGATGTTTCTTCGAGAAACGATTTTAATCCCCTTTCGACAGCTCAGGTTCAGTCCAAAGCCACGAAGGAATCTGAACTGGCGCAGCGCGCCCAGCAGATCTCTAGCCAAGACACTGTGCAAGAAGAAGAGTCCGAAGCTGTTAACCCTTTTATTCTCCGACAAAAAAAATCTCGAGAAACCCTTGAGACTCGCCGCGGTAAAGTCAAAGAGCCTGATGCGCCAAAAGGGGTTCTAAAAGCTGTAGATAACTCCAAAGAAAGTGCAGATCAAAAGCAGCGCGATAACTCTGAGCTAGACTCCAGAGCTCTCATGTCCATGAAGAATCGTCTTAAACAGGGTAGTAGCTCTAAAGACGTGATGGACCTTGTTGAGGAGTTCTACTCAGACCCTGCCCTTCAAGACGAGGTCCTCGAGTTTTTAGAAGAGACGACCGCCGGCGAGCTTAAAGAGGCTGTCAAAAAAGCGCGCGAAGAGCTTAAAGGAAAGTTCGGAAAAGAAATTGCCGCAGGACGCAATATTGGCGGAGACTCCCGTGCCTTTGGAAAGGACGGGAAAACCGGCATTGGAACCCCTTCCGAGCTTCGTGGCCTTTATAAAGATATCACCGGAAAGCCTAGAGAGGGGAATGCTCTTTTTGATGAACTTTCCAAAACCTATCCCTACGACAAGCTAAAAAGCGTGGTCTCCTTCTTGCTTCACTCTTTGGGCTCTGACATGAAGTCTAAGGGCCCTTCTATTCCTAAAGGAGAGCTCTTCCGCCTTCTTACTGAAACGCGCGTCTTGCAATCTATTTTAGGCGTCTACCGCTTTTTCGAATCGCGCATGCATCTTCTACAAGGGCTTTTCGAGAAGTACTCTTCGACCATGCCCAAAACCATCACCTTTGAGCTTCTCTCAAAGCTATTCATGTCCCTTGTTGCAGAGCGTTACCCCTCATCTATGAAGGTCTTGAAGCTAGCGGGGCAACTCGGCCTTGAAAATGACATCCTTGGCCAAATTAGTGTTTTCGAACAAATGCGTGATGGCACCAGAGGTGTTGCTCCTAGAATTTACAAATCGATCAAGCATCGCTGGGACCTCCTTGCTGCAATCTTAGAAGCCCTAGACCAGCTTGAAGACTCTATTGAAGAGGAAGATGATGAAGAGGGTGGCGGCGGTAGTGAGCAATAAGAAAAAGAAAAAGCTAGATATACTTCTCTTAGCTGAAAACAGAAATTTGGGCTAGCGCGAAAGCCCCGGAGCTTTCGCGCTAGCCCAAATTTCTGTTTTCAGCTAAGAGAAGTATATAATCGAAAGACAAGGCACAGCAACACCAGAAGCAGAGGAATAGGAGCAAAGGATAATGGAGCCATTAGACATCCTACTCAAAGATCTTGGGGAGCTTCTTAAGACAGACCTTAAAGTGGATAACCATCACACCTGCCTCGTGCTTATTGACAAAAAACTTCCCATTCATTTGGAGCTTCATACAAATGGTGAACATCTACTGATTGGGTGCTGTTTAATGGAGCTGCCTCCAGGAAAAATACGGGAAAACATCCTTCGGGAAGCGATGAAATCCAACGGCCTGCCCCAGCCGCAAAATGGAACACTTGGCTACAGCACGAAGACCCGACACCTCATCCTCTTTAGCAAACTGAAAATGGAAACACAAACAGGAGAAGGCCTCTACCAATACTTGCTCCCATTTATACAAAAAGCATACCTTTGGAAAGAAGCGCTCGAAAGAAACCAAACGCCGCCTCTTGGCCAAGAAGGCCCTTCTCAAAGTAGTGATGGCAAGGGGATGTTCGGCCTCAAATAACACTCACAGAATTCAAGATTTACTGGAGAAAACCATGGCCTCTGCTGAAACTGCCCTGCTAAAATCCCCTTCAGGCAAACACTGGAAACCGATTGGAGCAGAACACCACCACGGAATCAACCTCCCTCTGTTTTCTTTGCGGACCAAAAACAGCTGCGGGATCGGCGAATATTCCGATCTTATCCCCCTCATCACGTGGTGCAGCAAACTCGGCCTCGATGTCATCCAACTACTCCCACTAAACGACACAGGCAAAGACCCCAGCCCCTACAGCGCTATATCTGCATTTGCATTAAACCCTGTACACCTTGGCATCGAAGCGCTTCCTAACATAAGTAAGCACGCCGACCTTCAAAAAGAGCTCCTAGTCTTAAAAGAGCTAAACAGCGCCCAAAGGGTCGATAGCCAAAAAGTGGGCGATCTTAAACAAGGCATCCTGCGCAAATACATCCAAAAAGAAAAGGGCTCCCTTTTACAAAAAAAAGAGCTCTTCGCTTTTATTAACAGCAACCCTTGGCTCCTAGGATACGCCTTGTTCCGCTCCATCAAAGAAAAAAACCGTTGGACAAACTGGGAAACCTGGCCAGAGACACTAAAAAACATCTCCATACCTAGCTACCAAGCCCTTTTATCTGAATTTGCAGACGAAAACTTCGTCCACATGGCTGTGCAGTACTTCTGCTTTAAACAGATGGAAGAGGCAAAAAAACACGCCACATCAAAAGGGGTCATGCTAAAAGGGGATGTCCCTATTCTCATTGGCAGAGACAGCGCTGATGTTTGGGTGAACCGCTCCCTCTTCAGGATGGAATACTCGGCAGGTGCGCCTCCAGATATGTACAATCAAGACGGGCAGAGCTGGGGCTTCCCCATCTACAATTGGAAAGACATGGAAGCGCGCCAATTTCAATGGTGGAAAGAGAGGTTGCAAACAACAAGCCACTGCTACCACCTCTACAGGCTCGACCACATCGTTGGCTTCTTCCGGATCTGGGCGATTCCTCTGGGCAAAACTGCAAAAGAGGGGAAATTCACTCCCAGTGACGAGTCAATTTGGATTGAGCATGGGCGCAAAATCTTGAAGATGATGTTAGAAAACTGCCCTCTACTTCCTATTGGAGAAGATCTTGGGACAGTTCCTCCTGCAGTGAGAGTCTGCTTAAAAGAGCTCGGCATCTGCGGGACAAAAGTCATGCGTTGGGAACGTCTCTGGACAGGTGATCGGAGCTTTATCAAAAAAGAAAACTACCCAATTGAGAGCATGACGACACTCTCTACCCACGACTCCGAAACATTGCAGCAGTGGTGGCATGACTATCCAGAAGAGGCTACTGCTTTTGCTAACTTTAAGAAGTGGAGCTATACGCCTAAGCTTTCTATAGCACAGCGGAAAGAGATACTTACTGACAGCCACCACACGGGAAGCCTTTTCCACATCAACCTTTTACAGGAATATCTAGCGCTCTTCCCTGATATGATCTGGCAAAAAACAGATGACGAAAGAATCAACATCCCTGGGAAAGTCTTAAAGACAAACTGGACTTACCGTTTCAAGCCCTCGCTAGAGGAGATGATGGCACATGAAGGGCTTGCCAAAGCCTTCAAAGAAATCAAGGGGAAGTAGTTACTGCATTGAGCCGCGCCGCGCAAGCGATCATTAAACTTCAAACGAGCCCTTTCAAACGAGCCCTTTCAAACGAGCCCTTGAGAGGCTCTTTAACCGCTTGCGCCCCTACTTAGCGGCAAGTTACTTTTGGCAGCATTTTCCAGCGGCGCCTTTAGGGCCTTTGGGGTGAATGAATTTGCGGGACAATAGGTTGTCTATAGAAATGTCGCCTGGTCCAAAGAATAGAATAACCAAACAAGCAAATAAGAACGAAAACGGTGGTTGGCTAAAAACAATTGAAGGGTCACTCCCTGCTACTGCCGCTGCTACTGCCGCTGCATGAGCCGTTATATAGGCGACGATCATGACAATAATAAGAGGCAAAGCCGCTAAACGAGAAAGAAAGCCTAAAATCAAACATAGCCCACAAAATAGCTCAACAAAGCCAACCAAGCCCGCGTTGAAGCTTGCGTAGGGGATTCCTATGCTTGTAAAGAATTCTGCCACCTGTTCGAGATGCTGCAATTTGCCAAACCCAGCCATGAGGAAGATAGTCCCCCAGAGAAGTCGAATTAGGAATAAGAACGGGCAGCGGAAATAATTTAAAAAGGATGAGTAGTAGCTATAAAGACGCGCAGTCATAGGTGGCGACGATTCGTATGCAGACATCAGGACCTCCGTTAGGTTTTTAGTGATTTTTTTAAAATCCAACTTATAACGACTTCCATCTTTAAAAAAAAGCTCAGACCGGTTCATGTTCAGGCTTACGCTTATAAATCGCCAGATTATCTTTAGTGGGTATATAATCCGGAGGATGCTTACTCGGCGTGAGAGCGTCAGCTCTCGCACCGAAAATAGAAGAGCCTTCAACACAACGGCCATAGCTACAACACAACTTAAACGGGTTTGCAAAGGGGCACTGCTCCTTTGCTGGAGTCCAGAGGCGGGAGCCTCTGGCATTAAGGAGAATGTGAATTACCTCGCCCTAAAGGACGAGGCTTCTAACTTCAACGGCAGCAGCGAGCACAGAGGACTTTCGTCCTTTGCCCTGACTAACATTGCCTCGGTTAGCAGTACCGGCGATTCCCGCCGCTATCATCCGATGGGCTTCCAGTCGGATATTTTTAGCAGCATTGATGTCTCTGTCGTGAGACGTGCCGCATTTATCACACCGCCAAGAGCGGATATTCAAAGGCATGGAGGCTTGAGCGTGCATACAGCAAGAACAAGTTTTACTAGAGGCGAAATAACGGTTCACCTTGATGAATCCTTTGCCTGCTCGCGCAGCTTTGTATTCAAGAAAGTTGGTGAACATATCCCA
>CAMCWV010000003.1 GCA_945882915.1 Waddlia chondrophila WSU 86-1044
GCCAAAGCCCCGGGGCTTTGGCGCCGTCCAAGTTCCCATTTTCAGCTACGAGGAGTATATACTTACTTTTTATATTACATTTATTTTTTTAGGAAGGCTATGAAGAACAAGCTCTTTTGGATGGTGTTACTAGCAATTGGCCTAGCGATTGCAGCCGGATGGACAACGGGCACAACAATGGGAATCGGAGGAGTCACATTCTACCAGATTTATGAGCTCATGGGCAAAGTGTTCCTCAACGCCCTAACCCTCGTCGTCATTCCTCTTGTCGCCTCGTCGATCATTACAGGAATTGCCCGCATAGGAGCCGAGAGCTCTTTCGGTAGGCTTGGAGGCAAAACTTTTAGCTTCTTCTTCTTAAACATTCTCTGCGCCGTCCTTCTCGGCTGGTCACTCATGATGATCTTCGACCCAGCAGCGGTGTCGATGACCTCAGAACCTGTGAGCATCAATACCGCTCAAATTGCAAAAATTGAATGCACAGCACAGCAAACCCCTTTTTACAAGTTCGAGCAGATCTTCTTGCAGGCGATCCCTTCTAACATCCTCGCAGCAGCCTCTCAGGGGCAAATGCTCGGAATTATCTTCTTTAGCTTGCTGTTTGGGTTCTTTATCTCTCGCATAGAAACGCAGGCGGGTTCTGCCTTGCTTAACTTCTGGCAAGGTGTCTTCCAGGTGATGATGAAGTTTACGCAGTTTGTAATGAAAGCCCTCCCCTTTGGCGTGTTCTTCTTAGTCGCAAAGGTTGTGGCAACAACTGGCTTTGAAGCCTTTAGCTCGGTAGCCACATTCTTCCTGCTCATCGTTGGCGGCCTTGCCTTTCATTGCCTCATTACCCTTCCTGTTTTGCTAAAAGTGATCGGCAGAGTAAACCCAATCCTCCACCTCAAAGCCATGGGCCCTGCAATCCTTACAGCATTTTCCACTAGCTCCTCCTCTGCTACCCTCCCCACAACACTAGAGTGCTTAGAAAAACGCGCTGGAGTCTCTAACCGCATTTGCAGCATAGTGATTCCTCTAGGAACCTCTATTAACATGGCCGGATCTGCCTTCTACACATGCGCTTCTGCGATCTTTATCGCCCAAGCTTATGGCGTTGAAATGTCGGTCTCCACGCAATGCTTGATTATGTTTTTAGCTGTAGTTACAGCTATTGGAATCGCAGGAATCCCTTCTGCTTGCTTAATTGCACTTGTTGTTATTTTAGGGGCAATTGGAGTGCCTGTAGAAGGGATTGGGCTTATCTTTGCCATAGAAAGGATCCTTGACATGTGCAGAGCGGCGACAAACGTCTTTGGAAACAGCTGCTGCGCGGTGCTTGTTGCCCGCTCTGAAGGAGAAAAGACTCGGCTAAATCTTAAATGATATACTCCTCTCCCAGATTGAGCAGTTTGCAGAAATAAAATTCTGATTTACAGTGACCCTCCATGAATTTTGCAAGAGGGAGAGGTCGGAATGCAGCAGCTCCCACTAAAAGTTTATTTTTTTAACTCCTGAGAGATGGGGCGACTTTATCAAGAAAGATTTGACGCTTATAGGGGGGTGTTTTGGCAGCCTTACGATTGAAGTGGCATTGCCCGCTTTCCTCTTTCTCTGTGTTCTCTGTGTTCTCTGTGTTTCAAAAATATTAATACCAGTTTTTTTTAACCACAGAGGCGTGAGAGAACGTGAGAGAAAATACAAAAAAAGAACAGTCAAGTGATGAAAAAATCTAGCGCCTAGATCTTGAACCTGCTCCAACCTGTTGATAGCATAGTCTCAACGCGAATTGCTCAATCTGGGGTGAGATTCTGCTATTACACAATTTTACGGACTTGATCGAAAACGGACTTCGCCAAAAAAAACGGTGGCCTGAAACAAAAGATTCGATTATAATTTTTAAACGCCTAAAGTTTCTTATATTAGATTTCTATTGTAATTAGTTTGCTTAGAAGGTCAGTCTATAATCTTGTTTAATTGAGAGTGGAGTGGGTGTTAGAATCCGTTTGGCGACGTCTATTTAATTTATATCCCGGCGAAATAAGGCGCGCACTGTGCTTTACTTTTCTGGCGTTCATCTATGCCATCGGTTCGGCGTGCGGTTTTACCCTCGCAGATGGCCTATTCCTAGAACATCTCGGCTCCGAAAATCTCCCCTGGGCTTACCTTGCAACAGCGTTGGGGATGTTTGTCGTGGCCGCAGGCTTCCTTGCCGCCCTAAACAAAGTCTCTCTCAAGCGAATCTTCCTTTTCGTTGTCTTGCTCGGCCTTTTCATCTACCTATGCGCCTTCTTCCTGGCATTGAACGCCAAAGCGCTCTCCCATCCTTGGTTTTGGTTTGCTCTAAAAGTCTTCTGCCGCGTTTTTTATGTCGTTCTTGGCACCTGTTTTTGGACATTTATCGACCAATTTCATGACCTTCAAGACGCAAAAAGGATGTACTGTCTCTTCAACTCGGGAATCTTTCTCGGAGAGGCCGTTGCCGGGGCTGCTGTTGCACTATTCCTCCCCTTCGTAGGGCTAACAGGCTTTTTAATCCTCATCGTCGTTGCTCTAGCAATTACCGCTTTGGCTGTCCGTCAACTCGCCGACAAAACCCCCCGCGTTTATGACGACCATTCTGAAGGGGACAGCTCTTCTGAGCAGCTTCCACTCAAAAAGCTCTGGAAGGTCATTCTCTCCTCCCCCTTCACCATGTATCTCATGGCAACAAACATTACCTTCCAGATGTTAACCATCGTTACCGAATTCAATTACATGGGAACTTTCGAGAAATTTTTCGAGGGAGCTGATGGAACCATTGTTGAAGGAGAGCTTACCCGCTTCCTAGGAAAGTGCTTTGCCATTTCTGAAGTTGCCAACATCATTATCGGGCTTCTATTCTACGGCAGAGGAGTCCGTCGCTTCGGCATTTACAATGCCATTTTCTTTACCCCCATGCTATTTACTGCAGTTTTCCTCGGCTGGTCGCTGCATGATGCTATTTTTATAGCGGTCATTGGCTTCTTCCTCGTTGAATCGTTCATCTACACCATTGATGACAACAACTTCACCCTGCTGCTAAACGCCGTTCCCCCGCGCATTAAGTCAAAAGTCCGGGTGCTTGTGGAGTCCTTCTTCGACCCGCTGGCAATCTTCCTAAGCGCCCTCATGCTCATGGCCCTCGGCACCACAAGCCGCATATTTGGCCTTTGTCTGGGAATATGCACCATCGGAATTGCCTTCGGCGTTCGCAAATACTACTCTGGCGCCATTCTCACAAACCTAGCAGAAAACGCCATACGCTTTGAAAGAGAGACCTTTGAATGGTTTGGAATGTTAGGAAAGAAAGAGAAAAAACAGGCCAAGCAAAACCTAGTGAAATCTCTAAAAAGCGACTCGGAATCTACAAGACTCTTCGCCTGCGATGCTCTGTTGCAGCTAAAAGATGCCAAACTTCTGCCAGAACTTTTGGCAAATGTTGAAGAGCTGGGCATCTCAAGCAAAATCAAACTTCTCAAGCTCCTAGAAAACAGCCCTTTTGCAACCGATACGCGCGTAATTGATTTGGCTGTCCGCTGGACACGCAGCTCCAGCTCTTCTAACAACCCATTAGACAGTTTTCATTCGATCGCTCTACAAGAAAGCGCTCAGTTCTACCTCGCAAGATGGGGCCTTCTGAACCCTGAAAAGGCGCTAATGATGATTGATCATCCTTCCATCATCCGGCACGGAGCCGCTATCCTAGCGCTCTTTACTGCAAAATCTCATCAATCGACTCTGGACGCAGCTGAAAATCAAGCACTGGCAGCTAAACATCTCCAAGCAATGATCGATTCTGAAGACGAGGAAGAGCTCTCCTTAGGACTAACTATTCTGGGCCTTGCCGACCCCTACAACGCTCTTGACACCCTCCTCCCTTTCCTTAAGCACCCTTCGGCCTCTATTGCTTGCGTGGCTAGCGAATCTATCGAGCGGCTTACAGAAAGAGAAGATGTTAGGTACCAAAGCCTATTCCTCTCTGAGCTCACATCGTCGCCCCACAACGTCGTCAGGCTCAACCTCCTCAAGGCGCTATGGAAGATCGGTGACAGCACGCGCCTAAAAGAGATCATCTTCGCCTCCGCCCACTTCCGCCCCAACGAAAGACGCCTTGCCGAAGAGCTTATTTGCGACTTAGGCCTGCGCACCGTTCCGCTACTTCTTGCAATCACCAAAGACCCTTCTTTGCATCCGAAATACCGACTTCTAGCAGGAAGGTCGCTCGGGAGGCTCTCGGCGCCGCAGCTACGTGCTAACGTTTACGAGATCGTTTATAGCGAAATTGAGCGGGCTTACTTCTACTTCTATCACTGCCACACAGTTCAAAAGAACTACCCCGAACACGACCTTGGCGTCCTCGAGCAAGCACTCCTCACCGGCTATTACTCGGTAATGGACTTCGTTATTCAGCTCTTGGCAATTATCGGCTCTGTAGAAGACTGCGAGCTACTTTCCCGTTCTTTGCGCAGCCACCACGCAAAGACCCATAGCAACGCTGTCGAAACTCTCCAAAGAACATGCGAAACAAAAGTCTTCCGACTTATCGAGCCTCTTATTAGTGACGGCCCCATCGAAGAGAAGCTTCTTGCCTATCAACAAGGAAAGCGTGTACCACTCGCCCTCACGGAGCTATTAGATGCTATGGAAGAGTCTCCCTCCCTTGTCGACCAAATTATATCGATAACTCTGCAAGCACAGCTTGACCTCCCTTATTGGCGTGAAACTTTGCGCAAGCAAATGGTCTCCAACGAAGAAATTTTCCATCACTTTGCCTACGAGCTTTTAGAATCATGAGCCACCTCAACTTAATCGACAAAGCCTGCCTGCTAAAAAAGACCCATCTGTTTGGAGAGTTAGACCTCGACTTGCTTCTCGCCATTTCAGATAAGATGGGTGAGCTTACTTTTGAAGCAAACACTCCCATCTTCCATTTGAATCAGATGGCTAGCCGCATGTATGTGATTGTGTCAGGGGCTGTCGTCATTCAAGATGAACACAAGAAGGCTCTTGCACACCTCTCTGAAGGGGACTTTTTTGGAGACGAAGCTCTCTTTAACGAAAAGTCAAGAACCTATGAGGCGCTAAGCCAAGAGTCAACGCTTGTTTTAACGCTGTCGAGGACGAATCTGCTGACGATTATGTCTGAGTGTCCCTCTGTTGCCATTGCCCTGCTGCGTCTCTACGCAGCACCTTTACTTTTTAGAGCCCGCTAAAGCAAGGAGAACCTTTCATGACTATACGCTCCCGCTTACTTCTACTGCTGCTCCCGACGATAATAACGCTATTAATCCTCACAGGACTTCTGGTCTATCTAAGCTCTCATGAAGCAATCCTTGGGGCTATAGAACACCGCTTAGAGTCGCTTATTGTCACCTGCGGTTCATGGGTCGGGATTAATGCAAGCAGCTGGTTTGAACAGGAAGCGTCTTATCTCGCTGTTCTAATCATTATTGCCTTAGCAATTCTCTCTGTTACCCTGATTCTATCCAACGCCTTTATGATCGCAAATAATGTAAGCAAGCCTATCTCTCAGCTTAAAGGGGCTGCGCTTACTATTGCAGCTGGACAGTATGGAGAGCGGGTCACTGTTAATGGCCCGCTGGAAATTATTGAGCTTGCCAATACGTTCAATACGATGAGCGAATGCCTACAAGAGAAGGTCTCTCACCTTCAAGAGAACTCTCTCCTGCGCGAACGGCTCTTTGGTGAGCACGAATGTGCGCGCCTTTTGCAGTACCACATGCTTCAAAACGCCGTCGAAAAAAGTGCCGCGTCTCTTTCAGATGCGCTTTGCATAGTAAAAGCCATTCACATGCACGCAACGCAGCCCCACGGGGTTCTACTCAAGATAGGTAATGATGAGAAGAAGAACTTTAATATTTCCTTATCAGAAGTAAGCGAAAAAGGCTTTCTTCCAATGTACCAACTCGTTGCAGATCATGAAAAAACGGTTGTTTCTGAGGGAGTTAGCTCTCTTCAATTAGAATTAAAAAAGCAGCAGAAAAGCGAAAAATGCCAGCTTCACTATCATGTACAAGGAGAGGCTTCTCTTCCGATTGTCTGGTCAAGAAGCGAAAAGGCAATTATTAAGCCTCAGAACGCGTTCTATACCCTCGAGGAGGGAGATCTCTTCTTCTTGTACAATCAAGGGCTTACGAAAGTGTTGGTTCACCCGCAAAGGATCCAAGACTGGTTTACAAAAGTGCTCCGTCACTTTGCCACAGACAGCCTTGACACCTGCGCTACAATCCTCAACAAGAACCTCATGTTCCTGGCCCGCCAGCGCCATGTTGACCGTGACATCCACATCGTCTGCTTCCAAGTGAAGTAAGAACAAGATAAAAACAGGTTAATTAAGTGTTTGCCCTTTCTAGAAGGTAACGTGGGACGCCTAAGGCTTCCTATTTACGCATCTTTTGCTTGATAGCGTTTAACCCACCTGGGCTTAAGGAGCAAGCGGTAGCGTTGCTCTTTGGAGTGCTGGGACCTGTCCTAGCACTCCAAAGAGCAACGCTACCGCTCGCTCCGGGCATGCTAACCAACAAGCATTAAGCAAGTTAAGCGTTTTCTGACTATAAAGTACCCTCAAAACCACTGCCAAGTAAAGGAGCTGCAGGCTGTATCTCTACTTGCGCAGCAGTGATGTTAAACTTGAAAGCGGCGGTGTTATCTTCTCCCCATTGATGCAGCTTGCGAACAGCCTCTGTCATCGCTTTTTGAGGCGCTCCTTTCAGAAACGAATCCAATATAGAAAGGCGGTGACGCAAGATCACCCTGTCATCTACAGAAAGTGCCCTTCCTTGCAGAGCCCCCAAAAGGGTCTCACTCATTTCTTGCACGCTCTGCTTAGCACCTACGGCACCATTCATCGCCAAAGAGTAGATGGCGTTCATTACGTTGCCCCTATCAACCATCTGCTTGCAGTGGCCTACAACTAGAGCCATTCGCCTTTCTGGAGGCAACTCTTTTAATCGCCGAGACTCTACATCGACACGCATTAATGTGTGAAATGTCGTCTGATAAGTCATTGCTTTATCTTGAAACGACAGCTTCGCCCAGTTCTTCCCCTCTTCTGTTGCCCGCCCCTCATGGGTTTCTAAAGCCGCGTACATCTCCTTCGTAGCACCTAAAACGCTTGTGATCTCAGAGTCTTTAATGTTTTTGGAGAAGACATAGCCGTTATCATTTTTATCTACAATCTTTCGGTGTGCATCTCCCGGGGGGTCTATTCCAAACATGTGTTTTGTAAAAGTTTTATGGAAATCTTCCGCCCCATTATAAAGCGTTTCTAGTTCTTTAATTCCCAAAAAGGCTTTTATGCGAGCGATTATTCCTGGTTTCTTAGGCGGCTTCCCTTCGTAAAAAGAGGTGTCCATCGGCAAGGTCATTGCATCGACAACGTGCGGATAGTCATCAGCAAGCTTCATGATGCTCTTTGTGCTTGTTCTCTCCTGGCTTTTGCTCCTCGATGTTGTCTGATAATTAATATCTACCATCATCCCGCAGATAGGCTTGTCAGCGGTTCCAGCCTTTGAAAAAGCCTGATTTTCTAAACAATCAATAAACCCATACACAAGAGGCCTAATCTGAGCTCCTGCTGTTGGGGAAGGTGCATATAAACTCCGAATGACTCCGCGGCCATCAGGGCACTCTAAATCGCCAATGGTCAGCGGGTGATTCCCAAGTTTTAAAGCATCATACTCACTTAATATTCCAGCCCTAATAAAACTAGGGTGCTCGCTTGCAAAAGAACCTAACGCTGCAGTTGGATTCTTAAATGCATAGACTATAAGCCTTGGAATTTTCTTCCACGCCGCATTCCCCTCTTTATCGGTATAAAAATTCAGCGCTTTTTGCTGAGTAGTCTCCACATCAGAAGCAAAATCGCCCCACTTTAACTCCGCTGGCGCGCCTCCTACTGAAGGCTCAGAAGACTTTCCAGGAGAAAATGTGACCGCTAATTGATGAGAAAACTCCCGACCAAGCTGTCTGTATTCCTCCATACCCGAGATTTCCAAATGAACCTTTCGACACATCTCCTGAAGAAAAGCCACCTCTTCAACTTGGGGATACTCTCGGAGCATCTGATAAGCGGGCGTCTTTATTGCCTCTTCAATCTTTTTGAGGATCTTCCGGTTTCGCGCTTGGTACATTGAATCTTTTGGCACAGATATCGTTAAAAGAGTTTTGAGCTCAGAAACAGCTTTTGCGAGTTTCTGTGTCTCTGCTTCCACCTTAGACGGGGATATAAACTCACGATTCATTACAGCCTTAAGCCCTGCAACTCCCTTCGCTTGAAGTTGCGCTAACTCATCTTTGGTGATCTCTCCTTCCAGGCCACTAGCTATCTTGTCAAAGACGTCCTTAAGTATACCCTCATTTACCGGCTTCTCCTGCTCATAATTATCCACGACCTCCTTAGCAGCAGCTTTAACAACTGACCGGACTGCAGGGTTAATTTTAAGATGAAGACCAACACTTTTTAAGGTGCGCCAAATCTGCCGCTCCACCTTCCCCTCAGCAACTTGCTTACCTTCGGCCTTATCTAGGTTAATATGATCGCTAACCAGATGATTTGTTGCCGACTTAGTCTTTTCAACCCCTGAACACATCCCGCTATGCCAGCATTTCTCGAGCTTAACTTTCATCTCATCTTTAAAGGCGATCATTTCCTCTTTGGTTTTAGGGCGCTGTACAGTGTGACCTGTTAGGGAGGTTGGAGCGCCTGCTTTGAGGACTGCAGCCGCAGCCAAAGGAGCTGCCACGATGGAGGTTGTTGGAGAGTGCCCTTGAGCTGTAACACGCCCGTCCAGACCCTTGGGAGCATCACCTTGCGCTGCCAAAGGCTTTGCCGCGTTTGAGACTCCTGATTGAACATGTGTTTGTTCAGGAAGCTGAGCAGACCCGCCTATCTCAGGCATAAATAACCCCTTCTGTTTATTAAATACTCCTCTTAGCTGAAAACGGGAATTTGGGCTAGCCCAAATTCCCGTTTTCAGCTAAGAGGAGTATTTATTCGCTTATACCCAGGGCAGCGCCCTGGGTATAAGCGAATATAGCCTACGCAGGCCGTTTTGATTTGATATAGCTAATCGCATCACCGACTGTTTTTATCTTTTCGGCATCTTCATCAGGAATTTCCATTTTAAATTTCTCTTCAAGAGCCATAACAAGCTCTACAGTGTCAAGAGAGTCCGCTCCGAGATCGCCTATAAAAGAAGCCTCAGGCGTGACCTTCGATTTATCTACACCTAACTGCTCTACAATAATATCTTTTACCTTGTCTTCTACCGATGACATTACTTCTACTCCTAATATTGTGTAACAAAAATTTTGCCCCGAAAACGACCCAGCTTATCTCGTAATCCAAGATCGAGATCCATCGCCCGGCACTCAACTTAATTAATGACAAATTGTGGCAAAGAAAGAAAGCAGAAAAGGCGGGGATGTTCTTTCTTTAATGCTTGCTCTCTAAATTAACCAGCCTACTTCGTAGAGGCGCCAGCTTCTGCTAGTGCAAGGCGAGCTTCGATGTAGGTGATGGCATCGCCAACAGTTACGAGCTTTGCAGCATCTTCGTCGCAGATGTCAAATCCGAAATGCTCTTCGAAAGTCATTACTAACTCTGTTAGGTCTAGAGAGTCTGCATTGAGATCTTCGATGAAAGCTGACTTGTGAGTAACGGCAATAGGGTCTACTCCGAGGTGTTCAACAACAATTTCCTTAACTTTTTTTTCTACTGACATCGCTTTCTTCCTTCTCGTGGGGTTAATTCACAGTGCTAATTTTAGAAATCTACTTATTATTTATTAAAAGAGACTAGATGAGAGACGAAGCACATTACCCTTTACATCACCATTCCGCCGTCAACAGTCAACACTTGACCTGTCATATAACTTGACATGCTGCTTGCTAAAAAGAGAACCGCATCTGCGATCTCGCTTGGCTTACCAATGCGTTTAAGAGGGATCTGTTGCAAGACCCCCTCTTTTACTTGCTCTTGAAGAACCTCTGTCATGTCTGTCTTTACAAAGCCAGGAGCTACACAATTCACACAAATGTTACGTGAAGCTAACTCTTTTGCAAGGGACTTGGTAAAGCCTAAAATCCCAGCTTTTGAAGAAGCATAATTCACCTGCCCGGCATTTCCTGTCAACCCAATTACCGAGGAGATATTAATTATTTTACCTGAGCGCGCCTTCATCATTGGGCGTGTAAGCGCCTTACAAAGGTTAAAAACTGATTTGAGGTTTACATTAATAACAGAGTCCCAATCAGCCTCGCTCATTTTCATCAAAAGACCATCTTTTGTGATCCCTGCATTGTTAACGAGAATATCGACATTTCCAAATAATTTTAATGCAGCTGAAACAGCCTTTTCTACTGGCTCTGTCAAAGAGACGTCTACCTTAAAAAACGTAGAGCAATCAGCGCCCCCAATTTGAGCAAGCTCTTCGACTACTTGCTTGCCGCTCTCTTTGTTTCTTGCAAAAATAGCGACTCTGGCCCCTTGCTCAACAAATCGACGGGCTACGGCCTTTCCAATTCCGGCGTTGCCGCCTGTTATAATGGCCTTCTTTCCCTCTAAAAGCTTCATCTGTCTCTCCCATAAATTTAGTCAAAAATTCTAATACAAAAAAATAAAATTTTGAAACGCAGAGGCACAGAGAATATTGCAGCCTTACAGGCTGCGTAAGATACATTCGCTTATACCCAGGGCGGTGCCCTGGGCTATTTGCAATTACAGCCTTTCAGGCTGAAATTTTATGCAAAAGACTTTAGCTACTATACAACCACTTCAGATTTTCAAGTTCAGCCCGAGGGGCTGAAAGTGCAAACAGCCCAGGGCACCGCCCTGGGTATAACAGCCCAGGGCACCGCCCTGGGTATAAGCGAATATGTTTTACGCAGCCTGTAAGGCTACTACTAAGAGTCTATAATTATGCGGGCAACGCCCTTTCTCTGCACCTTTGTGCCTCTGCGGTGAAAATCTTTAATTTTTTATTGATCTACAATGGCGGCGAGCCTGTCGAGGTCCTTTACCTTAGCAATGCTAACCGTCGGCGCCGAAACCCCAATGCGCTTATTCAGTCCTGCCAGCGTTGCACCGCAGCCCATCTCAACAAAAAGAGTAACGCCGCGAGCCTGCATAGCCTGAACTCCCTGTTCCCAACGAACAGAGCTTGTCACTTGTTTAATGAGATTACGCCGAATCTCTGCAAGTTCCTGAACGTAATCTCCTACAACATTCATTACCAAATCAACACGCGTTTCTACGAAACAGGTTGAGTCGATTTTGTCAAGGAGTCGCTCCTCGGCAGCACGCATAAGCCCGCTATGAAAAGCGCCATGAACTTGAAGCTGAATGGTCCTCTTAGCACCGCGCGCCTTGGCAGCTTCTATCCCTTTTGCAATCCCCTCCACTGTCCCAGAAATAACAACCTGTCCAGGAGAGTTGAAGTTTGCGACCCAAAGATCGTTTGGCAGGTTCAGCTCTTTGACCATCTTTTCGACAACAGCCCCATCAAGACCGATGATAGCGGCCATCGTCCCTTTTGTTTTCTCACAGGCATCGTTCATCCACTGGCCTCTAGCGCGAACCAAAGGGAGCCCCTCTGCAAAGGAGACCTTTCCTGTGGCTGTAAGTGCTGAATACTCACCGAGGCTCAAGCCTGCACACACGTCCGGTTTAAGCATTGGAAACTGTTTTTGTAACACACGCAAAACGGCTATGCTTGTGACATAAATGGCCGCTTGGCTGTTCTTGGTTTCTGTCAAAGTAACCTCTGGCCCTTCGAAAATAATTGATGAAAGCTTAGTCCCTAAAATGGCGTCGGCTTCTTCAAAGGTCTCTCTTGCGATAGGAAACTCATCGTAAAAATCTTTGCCCATTCCGACGTACTGGTCACCCTGACCCGGAAAAAGAAATGCTGTATTTTTCATGATGATTATCCTGAATTATTTTCTAGATATTACTCTGCTATTTTAACCAAGAGCGCGGCTCCCCATGTAAAACCGGCCCCAAAGGCAGTCAAAACGATGCGGTCCCCTATGGCAAGATCCTGCTCTGCAACAAGCTCGCCAAGGGCAATTGCAACAGAAGAGGCAGAGGTATTCCCATATTTCTGAAGAGTCTTGTAGATCCTTTCCATAGGCAGGGCAAACCGCTTGGCAAGCATGTCAATAACACGGATGTTTGCTTGATGCGGAACGAGCCAGTTAATGCTCTCTTCAGCAACTCCCGCGGCATCTAAACACTCTTTGACGGCCGTTTCCATCCGCTTAACCGCATGTTTGAACACATCGTTCCCTTGCATGGTGATGTAGTGCTTCCCTTGATCAATCGTCTCGTAAGAAGCCGGCAAGGAGCTTCCCCCAGCAGGCATCCTGAGCAATTCAGCCTGAGAACCATCGCTGCCAATGATAACATTTTCAATAGAGAGCCCAGCTCCTGTGCCCATAATAAGTGAAGCTGCCGCCCCGTCACCAAAAAGGACGCACGTATTGCGATCTTTGTAATTGACGATAGCTGAGAGCTTTTCGGAGGCGACGAGCAGAACCCTTTTATATATGCCAGACTCAACAAACGCTTTAGCAACGGAAAGCCCGTAAATATAGCCAGTACAGGCTGCCTGCAAATCAAATGCGGGGATTTCCCTTGCGCCCAGCTTGTGCTGGATTAAAGAGGCTGTAGAGGGAAAGGAGTAATCGGGGGTGAGTGTACAAACGAGGATAAGGTCGATGTCTGTAGCGGGTGTATCGGTTAGCTCCAAAACGCGCCTCGCTGCAGAGACCCCCATATCGGAAGTACTCTCTCCTTTAGCTGCAATGCGCCGTTCCTTTATTCCTGTGCGAGTCATAATCCACTCGTCAGAGGTTTTGACCATTCTTTCTAGGTCTGCGTTTGTTAAAACACGCTCGGGTAAATAAGAAGCCGTTCCGACGATCCTTGCTTGGATTTTCTTGGGCTGGATTTTCTTGGGCTGGATTTTCTTGGGCATAAGCCTCCCCTTTCAAAAAACAAGAGTAGAACAACTTACCAAATCTCAAATAAACAAACCAGAGACTTTGGTGCGCGGTCGATATATACTCCTCGTAGCTGAAAATGGGAACTTGGACGGCGCCAAAGCCCCGAGGCTGAGCGATCGCAAGTTCCCTTTGTATTTCTAATACTAAGGCACTTGCGATCGTGGAAATTCGGCAGCTTTCGCGCTAGCACACCGCAATTTGAATGTTGACAGACCGCTAAAGGAGTTGTTTGACTTCTTTGATGATGGTATCGAAGGGAGGGGAGTCGGTGATTTCGTTGATGATGTGGATGCTGCAAATAATCCCTTTTTTATCAACGACAAATACGGCTCTGCCGAGAAGACGCCATTCTTTAATGAGCACCCGAAAGAGTTGCCAAATGAGGCGTTTTTATGGTCAGACAAGACTGTAATATGAGAAGCATGCGCAGCCCCGCACCAACGTTTCTGGGCAAATGGGAGGTCCATGCTGATGATCACCATTGAAACGCCACTTCCAAGTTTCCCCCCTTCATCATTGAACCGACGTGTGGCCATATCACACACAAGGGTGTCTAAAGATGGCACAGAGGAAATCACCATCACCTTTCCTTGAAAAGAAGAGCTGTTTACCGACCTCATGTCTCCATCAAGGCATTCGAAGCCGGGCATCTTGTCTCCAACTTTAAGCCGCTTGCCTTCGAGTGTGAGGGGGCTTCCTTTGAAGGTTAGTTCATTTGTCATCCGCTGATTCCTTTAAACAATAAGTTTTAAACCATAATTAAGTAAGCGGCTACCCCTGCGAAGTAACCAACAAGAGCGATCCAGCTGACTTTGCGCAAGTACCACATAAAGTCAACCTTCTCAATCCCCATGTAGGCAACGCCAGCAGCAGAACCGATAACGAGGATGCTTCCTCCTGTTCCTGCGCAATAAGCAATGAGCTCCCATAGCTGAGAGTCTACTGGGTAGGTCACCAGATCGTACATGCCCATCGTAGCAGCAACAAGAGGAACGTTATCTACAATAGCAGAGATAAGCCCTATAATCACCACAACAATGTCTTGATTAGGGATTGTCGTCTCTAGCCAGATAGCGGTTTCACGGAGGACACCAATCGCATCCAAAGAAGAAACAGCAAGCAAGATCCCCAAGAAGAAAAGGAGGCTTGATTTGTCGATTCGGGTCAAGGCGTAAGACATGCTCAAATGGTCGCGGCTGCCCTTCTTATGGTGCATAAGATCTGTCAGTATCCACAAGAAGGCAACGCCTACCAAGATGCCAAGGAAAGGAGGCAGTCCCAATCCCGCCTTAAAAACAGGAACAAGAATCAAAGAGACAAGACCTACAGCAAGAACCCAGCCAGATCCTGGTTCGGGTGGCTTGGAAGGAATAGGTACAAGATCTCCATGAACGCTTTTTCTGATGCAAAGGTGGAGGCAACCAACAGAGACAATCAAACAAACAACGCTTGGGACAAAAAGCGCTTTCATGATTCCCCAAGAAGTAATGCTTCCATTAATCCATAGCATCGTCGTTGTAACGTCTCCAATCGGCGTCCAGGCACCGCCAGCGTTAGCTGCAATCACAATCATCGATCCCATGAGCTTCCGATCTTCTGCTTCAGGAATGATTTTCTTAAGCAACGAGAGCATTACAATTGTTGTCGTCAAGTTGTCGAGCACAGCTGATAAACAGAACGCAACAATAGAAATAAGCCACAGCATCGAGAGCTTAGAACGGACATTTAGGTGATCCGTTACGACCCTAAAGCCCTGGTGAAGATCTATCATCTCAACAATTGTCATTGCCCCCATCAGAAAGAAAACAATCTGGGCAGTGTCAGCAAGATGCCCCGATAAATGATCGAGTTTACTTAGCTGATGCACGCCCTCTACAGCCGGCAAATCCCCCGAGGACATATAAATACCCCAGCAGATCACAGCTGTAAGGAGCGCCGTTGCTGCCTTGTTGATTCTGATGTAGGCCTCTAAAGCAATGGCCGCATACCCAATAATAAATATGACTACGATTTGAATGGCGAATGTTTGCATTGTTCCCATGCTGTACCTCTAAAAAAAATTGAGTTATTTGGACGTATAGCAAAAAAGCCACAATAGCTTCGCCTAAAAAAACAGGAAGGGCAGGCTTGGCCAAAACGGGCCTTGCTTCTGTCTGTAGTGAGCGGTCATATTGACAGACCACTAGCCTATACTCCTCGTAGCTGAAAATGGGAATTTGGAAGGCACCAAAGCCCCGGGAGCTTTGGTGCCTTCCAAATTCCCATTTTCAGCTACGAGGAGTATATGTTGTCACCAACAAGGTTGTCGCAGACAAGTCCCCTTGAATAGCAAAGTGATTTGAGTTTCCATTTTTCACGAAGCATGCAGTAAGGCACTTCCCGAAAAGCCCGAACACCCCTGCAGCCCGTCATCTCTTCAGCAATCATGCATGCAATCGCATGGTCGATTTGTTTCAGCTGCTGCCTATTAGTCACCGTTCCTTCTAGGAATGGAAGGTAAGCTTCGCAGTAGATGGACTCTCCATTAAGAGCCTGGTTAACCGTTTTGCAGAGAACAGGCCCTAACTGCTCAAATGACTGTGTAGAAAGATTGGCCCTTGTTTGCTTTATGCGGCGTCTGATGCCCCCAAGAAACTTTCTGATCTTATGACTATCTAAAGAAACGTTACCGTCATATGAAACTGTGGCCCCCAAGAAAGTGATCGACTGACTTCCTTTAATGCTGCCCATGCACTTCCCCGCATTATTCAAAAAACAAGGACTTTTTTTGCTTGCGTGAAGAGAAAGCCCCAATCCATCAAGAATTCCCTCTATTGCTTTCACACCATCCTGAACCACCCGGGGATCTGGATGAGCAAAAACAAGATCGTCTCCATAACGGGCATAAAAGGCTCCAGGAGCACTCTCTAAAGCAGCATCAAGTGGCAGCAAATAGAAACTTGCCAAGGCTGTGCACATCGGCACCCCCATAGGAAGCCCTTTAAAGCGGGAAAACAGCCCCCCTTCCTTCCCTATCATTTCAGGGCGGATGGCGCTCTTTATAAAATCCCAGAAAAAAGAGAGCTCTTCTTCTGTGCTGTTTTTCAGAAGAAGCTCCTTAAGCGCTGGCCACATAGGGGCGCTGCTTCCAAGAGGGATAGAATCTGTATAAGAGCTAATGTCTGTTTTAAGATAGTAAAGGCCGCTACTTTTAGGATCCACCCCCTTCTTCCAATTCTTTCTGACATAAGCAGAAAGGGCAAATACCGCCTTCCACGACCCCATCTTGGGAACATATCCATAGACATGCTTTGAAAGAAGCGGCTGAACCTGTCTGGAAACGTAATCGGCAATAACACCGCTGACAATAAGATCTGCCGGGCGCAGGGAAAAAACAGTACGCTTTTTGCCCTGCTGGGTTTGAATTGCCCTCGAAATGGCAGGGCTAAACTGATACTCCCCTTTGTAGACAAGCCCTGCGAGCATTTTTGCAACTTTATTCTTTTCACGAATGATTGTTGCAAGCGGTACGCTGTCTTGCTTAATCACATAAAGACGGGCACTTCCTAAGTACTTTTGGTGCAAACGATCTATTTGCTTTTCGTACGGCGCAGGATCTTTAAGAAACTCTTTAATCATCCACAGCTCCAAAAAAGAAAAAAACCTTTAGCACGGCAGTGTGAAAAATACATCTGCTCAGATGTTCGCCCTCTCCAGAGGACAACGTAGGCAGTCCCTACTACTTAAACAGCTAAGCGGAGTATATACTCTTAGTTGCAGAGGGCGCTTTGGAGGTTAGCTTTGTGCACAAGCTGCCTCCAACGGAAGCTCCTATGCCTCAAATGCGGCGCGCGCAAGGCAATAAATATCACCTGCAACTCCCCTTCATAAGCAAGCGTTGTTACATCAAAACGCCCACGCGTGTCCATCTCCCATGGACAAGAAAAATGGCGCAAGGCATCTCTCATGACCTCTTTTAGCTGAGCGTTAGTGAAACGTTCAAGAACTCGCTTATCAAAACGCCCTGAATCCAATACAAAACACTGCTCTTGAGGAAACATCTCCAAAAACTCTCGCTTCAGCTCTGAAATGTCCACGGGCTTTGGGCTCAAGAGCCACTCTGGCTCTAAAAGACGCTCAAATCCCTGCTGCTGCGAAAGACGCGAAACAGCCTCTAGTCCGTTTGGAACATGATTAATTCTAATGACTTTGTAGACAAGCCCGCCTAGATCCTGAATAAGTATTTGATCCATTTGCTTTTTCTGAGAGACACTTTCGGTCCAGAGCACACATGCAGAAGAACCTATAGTGACAATCGAGTGAGACCCGACCTCTTGGGCAACTCTATTAGCGACATCACGGGCAAATGTGTTTACCCCTTGCCTTAAAGATTGATCAGATAAAATAACACCGCGAATAGAAAGAGGTTCTTCTATTTTGCAAAGCCGCGAAAGCCACTGGGCAAATGAAAGGACTTCCCTCTTCTTTTCTACCTTAACTCCCCTCTTTTGAACCGCCATCAAAAAGAAAAGCATCCCCACCATCATCGCAAAGAAAAGCCCTAGCCGCTCATTAATATTTGAGCTTAAAGCTAAACACCCGCCAAGTCCTACAAGCAGGGCAACTCCACTAAGAGTTAACGAGCCGTAATAGCCATACGAAAAGGCCTTAATCTGAACAAAAGCAAGCAGGGAGCGAGCAACAAAAAACAAACCCAGGGGGAGGTAAACATAACTGTAAGGCTTATCAAAAGCCATAAGCCCAATTGCGCACGAGACCGCCCACAAACCTAAACCAATTGCTCCGCCAAGCAAAAGTGTTTGTTGTTGAAACCGCTTTTTCAACTGACCAAAGAGGTTTAGCTCAAGCCGCTTGAAATCGTAATAAAAAAGCTTGGCCCAGTCGTAGCCCATTTCCACTAAAGGGCTGATAAGCGCAAATAGCAAAAAGAGATCAAAATTCCCTGTTAAATTTCCTGGCCTCTTCTCAAGAGCAAAAAACAAGACGACGACTATAACAGAATCTAAACGAAGAAATGCATAAGCGCTCCCTGCAAGAAAGAACTCCTTTCTGAGATTCTTTTTCAAAAAAGATCTTAAGCGCTGTGTGTTAACATGAAGCTCTATGCCTAAAAACCGGTAAACCTTTGCAGTAAAGTAATATGTAAGCCCGCCAGACAAAAGGGTGTTTAATAAAATAAATCCAGCAAAAGCCCACGAACCAAGCCAGGGCCAGCAGAGCCAAATCAAAGCAAAGCCCAGAAACTGCGATCCCACCATCACAAACGGGGGGCGGTAAATGCGCTGCATTGCATAAGCACCCGAATGGAAACAACGAAGCCCAAATTCAATAACAACTGACAACGCAACAGCAAAAAAATAAAGGTGAAAAGGGGTCAGCGGATCTGAGCGCACCAAAAGAAAAGCCACAGTTCCTGCAACAAGAGCGATAGCTCCCATTGCAGAGAGCCCAATTGAGACCCCTATCCAGCGACTCAGCTCCCGCCCAATACGGCGCCTTCTCATTGAGTGGAGAAACTCTCTAGTGCGAGAACGCATCACTTCAAGCGCTCCCCACCAAAAGCTCTTGATGAAGACAGCCGCTGACTTTACGACAAGAGCTGTGATGAACAGCTCCTCAGAAAACATAAAATAGAGAAAAACGAACTCAATAACGTGCAAAGCTGTCCGGCAAGCGCTATTAAGCAAAAAATACTTTAATCGAAAAAAAGCATACTTAGTAAAGCGGGAGGTAAGAAGAGCCTCTTCCAAGTAAACCACTTTTTCTTGGTTTTGCCGCTGCTTTGCTAACCACTTTTTTAACCGCAGCATCAAAATCCCCTAAAAACAAATGGACTGCGCCAGCCCCAGTGGACGAAATGGACACAATGGACAGAAGCAATAGCGCGCGTCAATAATTTTTATTAGACTTTGCTGCTGTCCATTGACTTTTGTCTATACTCCTCGTAGCTGAAAATGGGAAAAATTATCCTAAACAAGCGCTTGTCCTTTCTAGAAGGTAACCCTTTAATTGCTACAGGCTTCTTCTCTTTTTTTCTTTTGTGCGCCGTCCAAAGTCCCATTTTCAGCCAAGAGGAGTATATACCGCTTAGCTTTTCTTTTTGGTTAAAAAACACCCTAAAGGCATCCGCCATCTCTGGCCACTTTAAATTTTAATCTTTTTTTCGCACTTCGAAGTTGAAAAGGCGATTGCTTAGAATCCACCATAACGTTTAATCTTTTTTCATTACGTTTGGAACAAGGAGCCGATTTCTATGACAGGACCTTCTCTTTTAGAACACGAGCCGATTTCTATGACAGGACCTTCTCTTTTAGAACACCTAGACAAAGAGCTTGAAAGCCTCAAAACACAAGGGCTCTTCAAAAAAGAATACGAAATCACTTCCCCCCAAGACGCAACCATCCGAATCACAGGCGGCGAAATCACAGATGGCAAAATAGTCTACAACTTCTGCTCTAACAACTACCTTAGCCTCGCTAACGACCCGGAAGTGATCACCGCCGCCAAAGAAAGTTTCAAAGAATACGGCTTTGGACTCTCCTCCGTTCGCTTTATCTGCGGAACACAATCGGTTCACCACCGACTCGAAAAGAAAATTAGCGACTTCCTCGGCACCGAAGAGACCATCCTCTACTCATCCTGTTTCGATGCCAATGGCGGCCTCTTTGAAACACTCCTTGGCCCAGAAGATGCTGTCATTAGTGATGAGCTCAACCACGCAAGCATCATCGACGGCATACGCCTCTGCAAAGCAAAGCGCCTCCGCTACAAAAACAACGACATGGAAGACCTCGAGCGCGCACTAAAAGAAGCCGAAGGGTGCAGATTTAAACTCATTGCAACCGACGGTGTCTTCTCCATGGAGGGCACCATCGCAAACCTCAAAGGGGTCTGCGACCTTGCCGACAAATACAATGCACTTGTAATGGTCGACGACTGTCACGCCGCAGGTTTTATCGGAGAGAAAGGCAAAGGAACTCACGAGTTCTGCGGCGTCATGGGCAGAGTAGATATCATCACGGGCACTCTAGGCAAAGCCCTTGGAGGAGCCTCTGGCGGATATACCTCCGGCCGCAAAGAGATCATCGGCTGGCTGCGACAACGCTCACGCCCCTACCTATTCTCTAACACTCTTTGCCCAAGCATCGCCGCCGCATCTCTAAAGGCCATAGAGATCCTAGAAAGCCGTGATGACTTACGCAAAAAACTCAAAGAAAACGCCGAATACTTCAGATCAAAAATGACTGATTTAGGCTTCAACCTAGTCCCTGGCCAACATGCGATCATCCCCGTAATGCTCGGCGATGCAAAACTCGCCCAAGCATTCGCAGCCAAAATGCTTGAACATAGCATCTACGTCATCGGTTTTAGCTACCCCGTTGTCCCCAAAGGCAAAGCACGCATTCGCGTACAAATTTCGGCTGCACACGACAAAGACCACCTCGACAAGGCAATCGCCGCCTTCACTGCTGTAGGCAAAGAACTTGGTGTCATCTAATGAAAGCCCTCGTTAAAAAATGCGCTAAAGCCGGCCTATGGATGACTGAGGTGCCAGTCCCCACAATTGGCGATCATGAGATCCTCATCAAAGTCAAGAAAGCAGCTATCTGCGGAACTGACATTAACATCTACAAATGGGGCGATTGGGCCCAGAAAAACGTCGCCATCGGCACAACCATCGGGCACGAATTCATCGGCGAAGTCACAGAACTCGGACGCGGCGTCACCAGCTTTAAAATTGGCGACAGGGTCACCGGCGAAAGCCACGTTCTCTGCGGCCACTGCCGCAACTGCCGCACAGGAAATGGCCACAACTGCGTCGACGCCAAAGTCATTGGCGTTCACCGCAATGGATGCTTTGCCGAATACCTCAGCCTTCCCGCATTCAACACCTTCCACGTGCCAGATGCCATTCCAGATGAAATTGCAGCCATCTTCGACCCACTTGGAAATGCCACCCACACAGCCCTCTCCTTTAGCCTTGTAGGTGAGGATGTCCTCATCACAGGTGCAGGCCCCATAGGACTCATGGCCATCTCCATTTGTAAATACGCCGGAGCTCGCAACGTATTCATCACCGATATCAACAACTACCGCCTAGACCTCGCCAAGAAAATGGGGGCTACAGAAGCCATCAACGTTAACGAAACAAGACTCAACGAAACAAGACTCGAAGATGCTATGGCCAAGCGAAACATCGCCGGCTTCACCGTCTGCCTAGAAATGGCCGGCAACGGAGCCGCCCTCGAAACAATTCTCAAAAACGCCTTCCACGGCGCACACGTCGGACTCCTCGGCATCCTCCCTCCCGGAATCGTTATCGACTGGGACCTCGTCATCTTCAAAGGGCTCCACCTCCTCGGAATCTTCGGCAGAAAAATCTTCGACACCTGGTACAAAATGTCCAACATGATCGAAGGGGGCCTTGACATCTCCAAAGTCATCACCCACAGATTCTCTGCTGACGACTTCCAAAAAGGCTTTGATGCTATGCTCTCCGGATCCTCAGGCAAAATCACCCTCGACTGGTCCTAGCACTCATCAGCCGTCGCACCAGAGGCTTTGCCTCTGGACTCCAGCAAAGGAGCAGAGCCCCCTTTGCAATCCCGTCTTAGTATCGTTTAGCAATAGCTTGTTGCTGCTTACAAACGGTTTCAGAATTCCCCTTCATTTCCACCGAAATAAAGGGGACATGCCACGAGAGAGCCTTCAGCTCTTCTCATATAACCTATTTAAAAACCGCGAAAGCGGTAACTAAACGGCGAAGCCGTGGCAGATGCTAGCCGTAGGCGACCAAAGGAAACCTACGGAAACTGTATAAAAAGAACAGAAGCCACAGCTTCACCGTTTAGTCACCGCTTTCGCGGTTAAATAAAGATCACACTCTGAGCTAGAAGAAAATTATACTTTTATTGGGGAGAATTGGTATGAGTTACCCATCGACACTATAAAGACGGCGCCCTTTCCCATGGACCCCTTTGACTTACGCATCTGGCCGCTATTTACTCAAGCAGGTGGAAATCCAATCCTACCCGCCATCATCGACCAAGTAACCATCGACTCTCGCCTTATCAATAGCCACAAAGCCCTGTTCATTGCCCTCCCCGGAGAGACCTTTGACGGCCACTCTTTTGTTCTACAGGCTGCAAACAAAGGGGCCTCATACGCCGTTGTTAAAAGCGGCTACAGGCTGCCATCACCCTCTCCAATCACCCTTCTGCATGTTGATGACCCCCTCATAGCTTTTCAGCAGCTCGCCGGTCTCTACAGGCAGACACGGGGCATCCCTGTCATAGGAATCACCGGATCCTTTGGCAAAACAATGCTCAAGGATCTGCTGCAAGAGATCCTCTCTCGCTCAAAGAAAACACTCGCCTCCCCAGAGAGCTTCAACAGCCAAATCGGGGTTGCCCTCAGCCTCTTTAATCTCTCTAGCGCTGCTGATATCGCCCTCATTGAAGCGGGTATCTCTAAACCAGAAGAAATGCATGCGCTCGCACAGATGATCCAGCCCACCCACTCCATTCTTACAACAATAGGAAAAGCACACCTCTCAACGCTGCACAATCTAAACACCATCACCCACGAGAAAATGCAGCTCCTACAAATAACCCCTCCTGAAGGGTGGTGCCTGTTACCCAAAGACCCCCTCTCGGAGCCCTACCTTGCTAAACTTAAAGCAAAAGTCTACTTCTGGAATGAGTACAACCCAAAACTTCCTCAAGCAAGCTTCTCAAGCAAGCTCCCCAGCAAGACTATGCCCTATCAGGTAACCTTCCCAGATAACATCCACTTTCAAGGGACCATCTCTCACGGGTTCATCTATGTCCTCGACCTCATCAATATTGCCATCAAAGCCGCCTGGCTCCTCGGAGTTCCTTCAAAGACCATTTGCGAAACATTAAAGACCTACTCCCCCGAGCCCATGAGGATCGAAATATGGCGCTCACCTACTGGGTTAACCTTCATTAATGAGCCCTACTGCTCAGACCCACTCTCTGTCAGCAGAGCCCTTAAATCGTTAAGCAGATTCGCTTCCCTGAGCCGTAAGGTGCTTATTTTTGGTGGACTTAGAAATCAATTGTCACATGCCCCTTCTAACTACCGTTATATTGGCGAGGCCATTGCAGA
Organism: Waddlia chondrophila WSU 86-1044; assembly: GCA_945882915.1. Classification (GTDB taxonomy): domain Bacteria; phylum Chlamydiota; class Chlamydiia; order Chlamydiales; family CAMCWV01; genus CAMCWV01. The sequence continues at coordinate 23,161 of CAMCWV010000003.1, forward strand.
TTCAAAAGTAGCACTCGTAATTCTCCACGGCACAGGTGACTACACGCCCCTTATCGAAGAGCTTCATAGGCGCACGCCCCAAACAGAAGTCCACCTGTGCCATGATGACGCCCAACTCATTAAGCAGATGGAAACGCACATTCACAAAGAAGATGTCATCCTCATTAAAGGGCAGCACAAAGAGCTCATCAGCCACATCTCAACAGCCTTTGCAGAAAGCATCAGCGACAACCGCTTCATCATCAATCTCCGCTCTATTCAAAACAACATCGAAGCTTTCAGGACAAAGCTCCCCCCTCACACACGCATCATGGTGATGGTTAAAGCCGGTGGCTACGGAACCGACAGTGTTCTACTCGCTAAATTCCTCACCACCTATGGTATCGATATTTTAGGCGTTGCCTATGTCGACGAAGGAATAGCCCTACGCAGAGCTGGAGTTTCACAAGAGATCTTTGTCCTTAACGCTGCGGTTTATGAAGCTGAAAAACTTGTGAAATGGAACCTGGAGATCGCCGTAAGCAATAAACTGCTGATAGATGAGATCGAAAAAGAGGCCGTCCGGCAAAAACGAAAAGTAAAGCTTCACCTCCATATTGACACCGGGATGAGCCGTTTTGGATGCCGCACAGAAGAAGCCCTCGGTCTAGCAAAACTTATTCATCAGAGCCAAAGTCTTGTCTTGGAGGGGGTAATGTCCCACTTCGCCTCTCCAGACACCCCCGGTGACGACCTCTTTACACAGGGGCAAGCAGAGCTCCTAAGAGGTGTCTTAAGAGAGCTGGAACAAAACAACATCACTCCCAACTGGCGCCACGCGGCCGGCTCTTCTGGGGTTATCCGTTTTTCTTTTCCTGAATTTAATATGGCACGCATAGGCCTTGGAATTTTTGGGTTGCACTCCTCAGAAGATAGCCACCGCCATGTTGACACGCAACTTGCCCTCACCCTTACCTCCCGCATCGTTGGCATCAACATCTGCAAAAAAGGGGAAACCATCAGCTATAGCCGCACCTATACTGTCCAGCGCGAGGAAGAGCATATGGCAATCATCCCGCTAGGCTACTTCGACGGCCTCCACCGTAGATACAGCGGACATGGACACGTCATTATCCGAGGACGCCCTGCACCTCTGATTGGAACAATTTGCATGGACTATATGATGGTAGACATCACAGATATTCCTGAGGCGGAAATTGGCGATACTGTTTTGATTTTTGGGAAAGACGCCTACGGCTACCAGCTAGCCCCAGAGCAGTTTGCAAAATGGGGCGAGGGTAGCGTTTATGAGCTTATTACTTGCCTAGGACCACGCATCCAGCGTATCTTTGTGCAAGAAGAAGTCCTAAGCTCCGACTTCTAAAATAAAAATAAATATTTTCAGCTAAGCGGAGTATATTGTTCTTAAGGGTTTGCAATAACAACAAAAATGAAGGGATCAGCCATGAGCCAGGAAGTAAAAGATTATAAAAGCCTCCTAGAAATTTCAAAGAAAGCCAAAACTCTCTCAGGCATCGACATGCTCCTTGGCTGGGACCAAGAAACCTATATGCCCTCAGGAGCCGCCCCTGCACGTGCTAGCCAAATCGAGCTAATGGCAAATCTCATCCATACAGAAAAGACCAGCAAGCCCTTTGCTAAAGCACTTGCCAAGCTGATCGATATCAAGACAGGCGCCCTTATTGCCAAAAAGCTCCCTCAGCCTCAGCAAGCAGCTCTACGTGAGTGGCGCAAAGAGTACATAAAGCTAAACGCTCTGCCAACTTCATTTGTTCAAGCTTTTGCCAAGCTCACCTCAGAAAGCATGCATGTTTGGGCCGATGCAAAAAAAAATAACACCTTTAAGACGTTTGCTCCCTACCTCGAAAAAATCGTCGACATGTCCCGTCAAAGAGCCGAATACTTTGGCTATAGCGACCACCCCTACGACGCGTTAATAGACGACTTCGAGCCAAACATGACAAAAAAGGAACTCACGCCCCTATTTTCTCATCTCCAAAAAAACCTCTCAGAGCTTCTCAAACGGATTACAAAAGCAAAACAAGTAGACGACAGCTTCACAAATGGTGATGTCCCCGCTCAAAAACAGCTCGAGTTCAGCTGGACGATTTTAAACGCTATGGGCTTCGATAAAAAATACGGAAGTTTAGACCTCTCTTCTCACCCATTTTCTACAGCCTCTCACCCGACAGACAGCAGAATCACTACACGCATCCACCCGACATCACTCGTCAGCAATATTATGGCAATCCTTCATGAAGCTGGCCACGGTCTTTACGAAATGGGACTACCCGCTGAGCACTACGGGTCGCCGCTTTGCGAGGCCGTCTCGCTCGGCATCCACGAAAGCCAATCCCGCCTTTGGGAAACGCGCATTGGCCAAAGCAAACCCTTCTGGGAGCACTTCCTCCCTTTGATGAAGAAAGCGTACAACGGGAATCTTGCAAAAGTGTCTCTAGATGCCTTTTACCGCGCAATCAACAAGGTGGAACCATCATTCATCCGCGTCGAAGCCGATGAAGTGACCTACCCTCTACACGTAATTATTCGCTTTGAAATTGAATCTGCCCTAATCGAGGGCTCCCTGAAGGCAAAAGACCTTCCAGAGGCCTGGAATGCAAAAATGAAACAGTATCTTGGGATCGCCCCAAAAACAGATAGAGAAGGGTGCCTGCAAGATATCCATTGGTCCATGGGGGCTATTGGCTACTTCCCGACATACACTCTAGGAACGCTCTACTCATCACAGTTCTTTACCGCCTTCGAAAAGAAGTTCACCAATTGGAAAGAGCGCGTTGCAAAAGGAGACCTTCTTTTTATTCGCGAGTGGCTTGGAAAAGAGGTTCACCAACACGGCCAAAGATATAGCGCCGAAGAGCTTTCTAAACAAATCACCACGAAGAAGCTCACTCCAGAGCCCTTTCTAAGCTACCTTGAAACGAAATACTCCGACATCTACAAGCTGTAGTGTGAGGGAGCGGGGAGGTTGTCTTTAGTGGTATTGCCCGCTAGCGTATAGGGATGCCGAGCTCGTTCTCGTACTTCTTGAGCATTCCATCAGCTAAGCTATCCCAAGTTGTAAAAAAGCTCACATGATCCATCTTGCAATAACCGCTACTAAACCCCTTTAAAGAAGAGGGCATTTTTTTGTTATTCGTTTGAAGCTGATTGGTAATCAAATCAGTCATTTTCGCGCCAAGAAGGCATGGGAATGACATCTGCAGGAAAACTCTACCAGAACCGGCCCCATCCTCATGGCATTTAATCCCTCCATAAGGCTGCTCCTTTGTGGGAATAAGAAAGGCCTTCAAAGCGTTCTTGACCTCATTCTTCACTAGCCCATTAACCGATATTCTATTACTTGTCGAAAGGTTACTGCCAACTGGGGGCTTTCTCGGTGAAGAGGAGTTTTTAAACGAAGGCAAGCTTTGCGCTTTCGTTGCAGCAAGAACAATTGAAGCAATTGCCTCTTTTAATGGCTCGACAAGGCCACTGGCCCGTTCTAACAATACCCGTTCTGAAAGGCATTTTTCTCTTTCCTTTTTCGTGTATTGCACAAACGGCAGCTCCTTGCCATCTTTTAAGCGCAATTTCAAGTCATCAAGAACATGTAAGCTATCGTCTGATGCCAGATTAAACTCAACTAAAACTAAAGGATATCCTGTCTTAATTTCTCTTATTTGATGCCCTTGCTCTTTTACACGAACAAGAATTGATGAAAAGAAACTCTTGTTATTATAAATAAAACGTCCGATGAGGCGCACTAAATTCTGGCTCACAACTTGTTCATTCATCGTAATAAACGGGTTATCGATCGCACTATTCAAACAAACAAGTAGTGTTTTAAAATCAAAAGGATAAAATCCCGATGGTTTTTGAGTCGTCTTAACAACGTTAGTGCTCAACACACTTGCTCCATAAACAGCTTGATACGAACCTGAGCTATTGACTATCTGAGGCTCTTCCATATAGACGCTATCAATTTGAATCCCTTTATATTTGACGACAAAATAATTCAAATCTGAAGGGGCCAAATGGAAACCAACCAATCCCCCTTTTTCGTATTGAGGGGCAGTCAAATGACCTAGATCAATTAGGTGAATTTTCTTAATTTCTTTTTCAAAAGCTTCATATTGCGAATGGCTCCTAAAGCGGTAAAGTTCAGCATTTGCCTTGAGGACATCATGCAATAGATTCAAAACGCCTTTTTTATCAAGCTCACATAGAAATGGGGCTTTTTGATCGATAAGAATACGACCTCTCATCATCTTTAGCGTGCTTAGAGCTTCCTCATCCTCCATCTCCTTTGTAATAATTTCTAAAACGCGAGGGTAGTCACTTGCGCTCTGTCTATCAATAACATCAGAAACTAGATTGTGATTTTTTGCATATAAAGACGGAGAGTATCTCCCTGTTTGAGTAGTCGCTGGTCTTTTTGATGGCTGCGGAAGATTAGTAAAATCTAACTTTCTGGAAGAAGAATTCTGAGGAGCTGGCTTTCCAAGAACCTGGTTCCTTGCATTGAGGACTGCGCTCGAAGTTGTGAATAGATGGGAGGGGGCGGTTTGTTGCGAGCGCGCTTGTAAGCGCTTTGATGAATGCGCAGGCGCTGGTAAAAAAGAGCCAGCAGCCGCTCCTACTTGCGACACCATTAAGCCTCCTGCCAGATCTTCGGGTCGAAAAACATTTAGACTTCGTCCATTTATAGATGAAGAACCGCCGAAAGCGCCGCTTGTAGGAGAAGCGCTGCCCGCTCTGCTAGCGCCCTTTGATTCTATAAATAGTGGATGATTTGAAGAAACAGGCGACAATCTACCCATCATTAAAAATTTCTCTTTAGTTTGTTTTTTAAGTAATTAAAGTGAATAATATACTAAACTCGTAAATAAAACAACAAGTCAAAACAATTAGCTTGTCTTTATAGTCGATGAAATCTCAAATGACAGGCTCAGTCAGCGCCAAAGCTCGCGGGATTAAACGATCGCAAGTGCCTTAGTATTACAAATACAAAGGGCACTTGCGATCGTGGAAATTCGGCGCTTTCGCGCCGCACACCCGCAATTTCAATATGGACAGACCACTAGATTTGGGCTTATTTAACGACACTTCCTGGGGGGAGGCTGTTAATGGAAAGCACTTCAAGTAAAGCTCCGCTGCTGCCAGCAAGAACCATTCCCTGGCTTTCAACGCCCATAAGCTTGGCGGGTTGAAGGTTGGCAACAACAACCACCTTTTTGCCAATTAACTGTTCAGCCTTATAATGCCGTCCAATTCCTGCGACAATGGTCCGCTTTTCGTTTCCAAGATCAACCTTTAGACACATCAGCTTTTTGCTCTTAGGAACAGGCGCTGCCTCTAAGATTTGCGCCACGCGCAAATCTAACGCCATCACGGCATCAATTGAAATTGGCTCTCTGAAAGGAACTACCTCTGCAACGGCAATAGGCGCGGGTGTTTGTTCTAGCATTTGTGTCGTTTGGGCCATAGTATGTAGTTTGGCAATTTCTGCTGCAATTTGTAGATCTTCGATTTTTTGGAATAAGATTCCTGGCTTGGGGAGTGCCTGCCCAAAAGGAACAGCGTGGGCTACGACGCTACCCCAAGAGAGCTTTTCAAGCTGCGCCGTCTCAGGAATAATTGGTGAATAGCCAAGTAAGAGCCACACCTTCTGTGCCGTCTCAGGAATAATTGGTGAGGAGATGAGCGCTAGGCACTTCAAGCACTCAATACAACAAGCAATCGTTGTTACCATATCGCCGCGTGTTTCAGGGCTCTTAGCTGTTTGCCAAGGCTTCTTAGCATCAAAATAGATGTTACCAAGCTGCGCAAGCTCCATCACCAACTGACTTGCACGCCTTAGTTTAAAGCCCTCAAAACAACCAGCCGCTTCATCTACAAGAAGGCGTATTTCTTTTAGGAAGGTCTTGTCAATCTCTTGAAGAGTGTCCAGAGTAGGCACCTTCCCCTCACAATGCATCTGAGCAAATACAAGAGATCTATTCACAAGATTGCCATACTTACCAAGCAGCTCTGAGTTACAGCGCATCTGGAAGTCTTTCCATGTAAACTCTGAATCAGCACTCTCTGGAGCATTTGCTGCGATAGTATAGCGAATCTGATCGACTGTGTAACGAGCAAAAAAATCATCAAGGTCGATGTACCACCCTTCTGACTTGCTAAACTGTCTTCCTTCAAGATTGTAAAACTCATTAGCTGGAAGCTCGTCAACAAGCTTGTAAGGTTGATTCTGCCCCATAGTCATTGCTGGGAAGATCACCGCATGAAAGGGGATGTTGTCTTTGCCAATAAAGTTAACAAGCTTGGTTCTAGGATCGCACCAGTAGTCCTTCCAAGTATCTGGCGCCCCCTTTAGCCTAGCCCATTCCATGCTCGCAGAAATATACCCAATCGGCGCATCAAACCAAACATAGAGAACCTTTCCACTCGCATCTTTAAGAGGAACAGGAATCCCCCAGTCAAGATCACGCGTGATCCCTCGTGGACGAAGGTTCTCAATGTAGTGCTGAGCAAATTTTAAGACGTTAGGTTTCCAGTTCTTTTGAGATATCCACTCCGTTAACTTTTCTTTAAACTTATCAAGTAGCAAAAACCAATGCTCGGTTGATTTAAGAACAAGATGCGCTCCACTCGTCTTAGCGCGTGGATGTTTGAGCTCTGTTGCATCATAACTTGCGCCGCACTTTGTGCACTCATCGCCGCGTGCATCTTCATAACTACACTTGGGGCATGTTCCAACAACATAGCGGTCTGCAAAAAAGCGTTTGTCTGTTTCTGAATACAGCTGCTTTGTTTCTTGTTTTTCAATAAAACCATTAGCCAAAAGATCTTTAAAATACTGATGGACTGGTGCTTCGTGATCTTTACAAGTCGTCCGAGAAAAGTGATCAAATGACAAACGAAGCTTTTTGAAAAGCCTCCGGTTCACCTCATGGAAGATATCAACGTGATCTCTAGGAGACCTTCCGGCTGTCTCTGCTGTTAAAGTAATCGCCACGCCGTATTCATCGGAACCGCAAACATAAAAAACATCATCCCCACAAAGGCGTTTAAACCGTGCGTAACAATCAGCCGGCAAATAAGCTCCTGCAATATGACCAAAATGCAATGGACCATTTGCGTAAGGGAGCGCTGAAGTAATGAGTGTCTTTTGTTTTTCCATCCTAAATATCCTAATTTGCTCGTTCTTACTGCAACTGCTATACTCCTCGTAGCTGAAAATGGGAACTTGGACGGCGCCAAAGCCCCGGGGCTGAACGATCGCAAGTGCCCTTTGCATTTCTAATACTAAGGCACTTACGATCGTTCAGCCGCGGGAGCTTTCGCGCTAGTCCAAATTCCCGTTTTCAACTACGAGGAGTATATTTTAACTCATGACGGGCTTTTGGACAACGATCACTTCTAAATCTGTTCCCGGAACGCACTTCCAACCCACAAGCACATTGCTACGAAGGTCAACATATAACGGCCCAGGCTTAGTAGCTATGTAGGGGGGTTCTATCTCTTCAGGACGCGGTTTAGGGCATGAAAACTCAATCTGGAACCCTTCCAAATCATGATGCTGCAAACGAACATATACCTTCTGCTCCGCTGTCAAACTACCCCAAGAAACCAGACTCCCCTTCCAGTACTTTTTCAGAAAGGATTTGCCTACAATAATCGTTTTTGAAGGGGTGACGACATTAGAAAAAATCCGCCCTGTTTCTCGGCAGACAGCGGCTCTATTAACATTAAAATGGAGGTTGTCAAACCCTTGAGTTAAAACATAGAGCTGGAGCTTTTCTGCTGCTGCGTAGGTAAGCTCGCCACAAAGGCGAAGCGGCCGCTTATTATAAGGGCTGCGTGAGCTGCCCGGGCGATGCGTTATACGCCAACCTGCCCAAAAAAAAGAGAATAGCGCCCCTAAAAGGAGCACTATTCCCAAAATAAACAAAACTTCTGCAGAGTCTCCTACTAAAGCATCATTCATGCTGCTGTCTTTTCACTAATTTTTCTTTTCGAGTTTTTATTTCAAAGAATGTTTTGAAATGCCTGACGAGCCGACCTGCTCGCTTTTCACAATCGCCTGAAGATCGTGGTAGATATCTGTCTGTGCTGTCTCTGCAGTATCGTCAGTAGAGGAATTTTTAATGTCTTCACACTTGTCTAACCCCAAACGCATTTCCATCAAAGTTTGGTAAGCGCAATTCTGTATTGAAGTAGCCGCACTGGTAGCTACTCCTGAATGGATCTTGCGTCTGGCTAACTTGATCGCATGGCTGACGAAGTCAAATGTGTTAACCGTTTTATTTCCGTTATCATGACATTTGAGAAGTTGCTCATTAGTTAGGTGATCCTGTGTTTTCATGCGTACGTAGCCCTCTTTATTTACGGTTATTTTCTCACCCGATGTTCTTCAGCAATAAAAACGCTTTTGAACACCTGGTATGTAGCATCTAAATTCTCATTAATGATGTGATAATCGTACTCTTGAATGCACGCCATCTCTTTAGCTGCATTTGCAAGGCGTATTTGTATTAACTCTGCGGTTTCAGCTCCCCTTCCTTCCAGCCGTCTACGAAGCTCCTTAAAAGAAGGGGGGCTCACAAAAATAGTTACTGCAGGGCATTTATTTTTAACCTGCAAAGCTCCTTGTGTATCTATTACCAAAACGACGTGCTTTCCCTCTTTAAGCAGGCTTTCTACTTCACGTTTGTCTGTGCCATAAGAGTGGCCAAAGACTTTAGCAGATTCAAGGAATTCTCCTCGAGATGCCCTGGCGTCAAATTCTTCAGGAGTCACAAAACGATAGTGCATCCCTGTTGTTTCTTTTGAACGCGGCTGGCGTGTCGTGTATGAAACGCTTTGAACAACGTCAGGAAATTCTTTGGTTAGCTTTCGGACCAAGGTTGTTTTGCCCGTTCCTGCCGGAGCACTCACAACAAATATCAAACCCTTAGGAAAGTTCCCCAATAGTTTAATTGGCAACTCATTTGGCTCGCTATTCGACATTCTGTATTTGCTCTCGGATTCGTTCCAGCTCTGTTTTTGCTTCGACAACCAAACGAGCGATTTCAACTTCAGAAGACTTCGAACCAATCGTGTTTGCTTCGCGATTGATCTCTTGAATCAAAAAGTCCACTTTTTTACCAACTGTGGTCTCTTGACCTCTTAGAACCTCTTCTAACTGATCTAAATGCGAAAAAAACCGAGTCACCTCTTCACTAATATCAACTCGCTCAGAGTAAATGGCGACCTCTCTGAGCATTCTTTCTTCATGATCCATTGCAGTTGGCACCAGCTCTTGCAGCCTAGCCAAAAGCTTTTGTCTGTACTTTTCTGGCGTATGAATACACTTTTCACTTACAAGGCGTATGTAAGAGCGGAGTTTTTCTAAGCGGCTCAGGATATCTTCCTGAAGAGTTGCACCTTCCTTTACTTTCATTGCCACGAACTGCTGAAGAGCATCTGAAATGACATATCGGAGGCTTTTGCGGTAAAGATCCTCTTGAACAAGATCTTGCTGAAACGTCAAGAGATTTTCCTGCCCAACATACAATGTAAGGTCTGCAGCCTGGGCCAGCGGCGCCCCCACTTCCGAAGCGATCCCTTCCCAAGCCTTCTTTAGCTGCCTAACCAAAAGAAGGTTAGGTGTTACCTTAATAGGCCCTTCTTCTTTAAAGGAGACCGAAATATCTACGCTTACCTGCCCTCTTCCGATTTGAGCCGTCACCCATTTTTTGATATCTGTATCAAAAATATTGAATTCACGGGGCAAATTAACAACAACTTCAAGATGGCGACGGTTCAACGAAGAAATTTGAACTACAATTCGACCAAATGAAGAGTCCTTGCTTGCCCTTGCGTAGGCTGTCATGCTTCTAAGCATAGAATCCTAATTAAAAAAACACCAGCGTAGCAATCACCCGGTGCAAATGTCAAGAAATGCTATTTAAGATTAAATATGCAGTTTTTTTTACTGATCAACGGCTATATACTCCTCTTAGCTGAAAACAGGAGAATCCAGCATGATAACAATCCCGCCATCAGTGCTTTTATTTTTAATGGAAATAGACGTTGCATCATCTGCGATAGTTTCCAAAAGTTACAATTTATTGCTTTTTAAAATAACAAAACAACTTAAGCTATAAAGCTTAACCTCTACAGGTTTTTTGTAGTAGCAAAAGATTGTATAAAGGGAGGAACAAGTGGCGAATTCATGGGAATGTAGGGTGGATTTCCAGCAGTTCCCACTAAATATTTTTCGCGCAGATCGAGCGTAATTTTGGGCATGGAGAAAAACGGCTTCATACCCTTCTTGCCACGAGGCGTGAGAGAACGTGAGAGAAAAACAAGAGAAAAGAGGTGAGATATACTCCGCTTAGCTGAAAACGGGAATTTGGGCTAGCGCGAAAGCTCCCGCTCCCTTAGCGTTTGCCCAAATTCCCATTTTCAGCTAAGCGGAGTATATATTGACCAGGGGTTGCATGTCTTCGGGCTAACGCCCTCGCATTACGCTGTACTAGGTCCAAGTGTCCCTCTGGGACATAATTTAAAATTTAGGGCGCGAAAGTGTTCAGACTGCTTAAAAATTTCTTTATGCGATTGCCCCGCCAAAACACCCCTCTGTGAGCGTCAAACCTTTCTTGATAACATCGCCCTATCTCTGAGGAGTTAAAAAATAAACTTTTTGCGGGAGCTGCTGTGGATTTCTGGTCCGTATTGACAAAAAGTTTTTTTTGATTAGAGTTGAGGATATTTTCTATTCAGACCGATGACACGGAGGAAGAAAAGCTGCTATGAGCATTTTAGAAAAAAAAGAAGCTGAATTCAAGCAAATAAAAACGGCTGCCACCAGTCGTAACAACACCGCTGTAGCCTACGAAATAAACGTGGGAATGGGCAGAAAAATCGCAAGAGGACAATCTTTTCAGTTCCGCTCTGCCTTTATTCCGACAAGCGCAACCATCGCCCCAGACGGAAGCTTTGAACGCCTTCCTATTCGCTCTCTTCGAGAGCTTAAAGACTCCTTGCATAAACAGATCGAACATGTCTTTGCCTCTGTCAAAGAGCAGGTGGACCATCAAGAGGTTTTAAGCAAGGGGTTTGCCGAAGCCATCCACAACACCTACGACAGCATCTCTCATGGTGTCAATCAGCTCGGCTCCTACCTCAACCAAGACCAAGCCTAACGAAGTTCTAATGCAGACATGACTAAGCCCCGGAGTTGAACTATCGCAAGTGCCTTTGTATTAGAAATACAAAGGGCACTTGCGATCGTTCAGCCCCGAGGCTTTGGCGCCGTCCAAGTCCCCATCTTCAGCTAAGCGGAGTATGTCTTAAACAGCCAGTTCTGCGCTTTCTGCTTGAGCTGCAAGAGCGTTGTTTTTAGAAGCAATGCGGCGAGAACCGACACGCTCTTCAAGCTTTGCTTTTTTAGCTGAAAGCCCGCTCAAGTAGTACAACTTGCTACGGCGAACGTTTGCAGATTTAACCACTTCAATCTTAGCGATTCTAGGGCTGTGCAAGAGAAATACACGCTCCACGCCTTCGCCTGAAGTGACTTTGCGAACAGAAAACGTTGCTGATGTACCACCTATCTTACCCTTACGAGCAATTACAACGCCTTCAAATATCTGAATACGTTCTTTTTCTGTTTTTTCTTTTGCTTTGCCTTTGGCCTTTTCTGAAACCATCGACTCAACAATTTTTACGTGAACACGTATTGTGTCCCCAATAGAAAAATCAGGGCGATCTGTTCTCAGTTGTCCCGCTTCAACCAGTTCAATAACTTTATCTTGGCTCATGACTCTTCTCTCCTGTAATTCACTTTATCTATATTTATATATACTCCTCTTAGCTGAAAATGGGAACTTGGACGGCGCCAAAGCCCCGTTTTCAGCTAAGAGGAGTATATAAGTCTGGACGTTTCAAGCGAGTCTTCTCAAGAGCTTGACTATAACGCCACTTACGAATTTCTTCATGATGCCCCTGTGCTAGCACAGCAGGAATGCTCATCCCTTCAAACTCCACAGGCCGTGTGTAATGAGGGCAGTCCAAAATCCCATTTTGAAAAGAATCCTCAGCAGCAGCACTGGTATGTCCCAGAACACCTGGTATAAAACGAACAACCGCATCAACGAGAACTATGGCCGGTAAACACCCATTCGTTAAAACGTAGTCGCCGATGCTAATTTCTTCATCCACAACTAAATCAAGAGCTCGCTGATCAATCCCTTCATAATGTCCACAGAGCAAGATTAAATGTTCTTGCTGTGCGAGCTCCTGACATTTTGCAGCCGTAAGGGGCGTTCCCTGAGGAGAAAGGTAGATTACTCGACTTTGGTTCTGACCTTGGTCTTGGCTTACACCTTGACTCAAATCTTCACTTTCACCGGCCACTTTTATGGCTCTAGATTTCATATCTCTGACCGCACTTACCACAGGCTGCGGCGTGAGGACCATTCCTGGTCCCCCACCATATGGCCTATCATCTACTCGTCTGTGCTTATCTTCCGTATAATCGCGAATATTGATAAGTCGAATTTCCACGAGTCCTTGCTGCCGAGCTCTTTTAACGATACTCTCATCAAAAGGCCCCCGGAAATAGTCTGGGAAAAGAGAAAGGATGTCAATCTTCACGATAAGCCCTCCCCTTTGCCAGCGCCCCAGCAACTACTTAGCTGCTACTACTTTTTTTGCTTGTCTCTTCTCGATAGCCGCTTTAGTTCTAGCAGTTTCGATATCAGAAATCACTGTTGGAGCAATCTGCATAACCAAAGAACGAACGGTTTCAGTAAGTTGAGCGCCACGTGCTAGCCAAACTTTTACTCTTTCTGAATCTAACTTCAAACGCTTCTCGTCTTCTTTTTCTTCTGGGTGGTAAAAGCCAAGGATTTCGAGATGTCTGCCATCGCGTGGTGAACGAGCATTCGCAGCAACAATGCGGTAGCAATCGAGGTTATTACGTCCTTGACGACGTAAGCGTATTTTTACTGCCATGGTAATTTCTCCATTAATTTATCTAATTGTTTCGTATTTGACATGTTTTTAAAAAACTGTTTTGCATGCTTAAAGCTCTTAATAAGCTTATTAACATCTTCAAGATTGGTTCCACTACCAGTAGCAATTCGCTTACGACGAGGGACTCCAAGCTCAACTTTTTCCTGGCGCTCTTTTGATGTCATCGACAAAATCATCGCTTCAATTTTCAGAAAGTGCTGATCTGAAACTTCTAATTGATCAAGGTTTGACATCCCAGGAAGCATCTTAAGCAGGCTCTTCATTGAACCCATTTTCTTTACCATCTGCGCTTGCTTGAGATAGTCTCCGTAGGTGAATGTCGCCTTACGAAGTTTTTCTTCCATCTCTTTGGACGAGTCTTCATCCATGTGCTCTTTGGCTTTTCTAACCAAATTGATCGTATCGCCCATGCCTAAGATACGGTCAGCCATTGAGGATGGATTAAACAGCTGTAAATCATCAAGCTTTTCGCCAATACCTTCAAACTTTAAAGGCTTTTTGGTGACCTCTCGAATAGAGATGGCAGCCCCGCCGCGGGTGTTACCATCTAACATCGTGAGAATTGTTCCGGTTATTTCTACTCTGGCATTAAACTCTGCAGCTGTGTTTACAGCATCTTGCCCAGAGGTCGCGTTTGCCACAAAAAGCACTTCGTTTGGACTGATAACCCCTTTGATCTTTGAAAGCTGTTGCATCAGCTCTTCATCAATATGAAGGCGGCCGGCAGTATCGACGATTAGAACGTCGTAATTTTTTGATTTAGCTTCAGCTAGCGCCGCCTTGGCAACTTTAATAGGGTCTTTTTCGCCAGGGATCGTAAATACGTCTATGCCAGCCTGAGTTCCCAAAGCTTTAAGCTGATCTATAGCAGCAGGACGCTGGAGGTCACACGCAGCTAGAAGAGACCTTTTTCCATGTTCTTTTTTCTGCAAGTAGCGCGCTACTTTCGCACACTGCGTTGTTTTCCCAGATCCTTGGAGCCCGCACACCATAATAACTGTAGGGGTTTCCTTAAGATCAAGCTTTGCCTCGCCATCTCCCATTAAAGCGGCTAGTTCATCGTGAATAATCTTGATGAACTGCTGGCCAGGAGTAACCGATTTAATAACGATTTCGCCTAAAGCCTTTTCCTTAACCCTTTGAACAAACGTTTTTGTTACGGCATAGTTCACGTCTGCTTCGAGCAAAGCCATACGCACTTCGCGCACCGCGTCCGAGACGTTCTCCTCAGTAAGCTTCTTTTTGCCTACTAAGCCAGTAAAGATGTTTTGTAACTTGGATGTTAGGCTGCCAAACATAAGACACTAAAGGATGTAAATAAGACGTATAGGATACGTAAAAAATCATTCTCGTTCAAGGGGAAACTTCTAGAGTCAACGCCTTATATACTCCTCGTAGCTGAAAATGGGAACTTGGACGGCGCCAAAGCCCCGTTTTCGGCTACGAGGAGTATATCATGCATACACAAAACCCAAGTTTAGTTTTTTGAGAACATTTCTACCTGCGCGTCTTTCGGTACCGGGTAAGTAACTTCGATAGCCATCCTGACAGCTTCAGACACGCCAATTTGGCGCCCCTCCATGGACGACATCCGTATCGCCATGTGGCGAATGCGGTTGAGCTGCTTTTGACTGACTACAGTTGAGACCCTGACACCTTCCTCTATTATCTTCGGCCTGCCCATCTAAATATTTCCTTTATTAATAGTAACTTACCACTATATACTATTGCCTGTTATAAATGTTCAAGAGGAGTTTTTCTGTGTTTCGATTTACCTTACTGACTCTGTGCTGCGCTCTCCTCATGAATGGCGGCTACGCTCAAGAGATTGACTTAGACAAGCTTACGACCTCTCATGGTGAGGTTACAGCCAAATTTGGAGATCAAGATGAAAATGTTCGTCAAGAACAGTTGTTTGGTTTTCTACTACACATAGAGCCAAAAGAAAATATTCAATTATTAAAGACCTCCAAAAGATATGAGACAATAGCCATCCAAAAGGTCGTTGAGAGTGGGTACACCTTCCATATCGCATACTACGGTGATGGAATGAAAGTCATTAGCTGTCTTAATGGCCCTCTAGGTGGAGTCCAAGAGATTTACTACAACGGAGTGTACCAGGGTGGAACCAAAAATATACAGTGGTATGCTGGATATTTTGTGCACTTCTACCCGGGAGCGCGGATCATCTCGTATTCAAACAAACAGATATTAGAAATTTATTCGACCGGATTAACTGCCAGCGACTCCCGCTGAGCAATTTTCCCTAGGAATTAAAAATTGATTGCATCAGCTGCAAGGATACAACAATCAGACTCAACAGAGCGCCAAATTCTAGAGCGTAACTGCCAACGGATAATTTCTAAAATAAAAGAGCGTTATCCTAAAGGAAGCTCCGCTAGATATACTCCTCGTAGCTGAAAATGGGGCTTTGGCGCCGTCCAAATTCCCGTTTTCAGCTACGAGGAGTATATAACGCAATTGAAGACGCCATAACACAATATTTGACGTCAGTAGGAATACCAGCAGCTATGGAACTTCTAAAGGACTACGAGCAACGCGGATGGCATAATGTATGAATTCTTGTGATTGGCTAGCAGCGGTAATTAAGCGGCGAAGCCGCGGCAGATGCTAGCCGTATGTGACCGAAGGGAACCTACGGAAATGCGTATAAAAAAAACTCAAGCCACGATCAGTGGCGATACGCTTTCTGTAAAAAGTGTCCCCACTGGTCGTAGCTTGATTATGAGGGGGAAAAGGAGGCTGAGAAAAAACGGTCGTGGCCAGCCCAATCAGCTTCAACTTTGGCATTTATCCACGGAGAGCTAGAGAACAGGTCCGCAACCGCAGGTCCTTGCTGATATCCAATTTCAAACCACACTTTAGCTGAAGGATATAAAAACTGAGGCAACTCTTTGACCAGGCGCTGATAGAACTCAAGCCCTGTAACCCCGCCGATAAATGCGCTAGGGGGCTCCCTCTCTTTAACTTCCTTGTCTAAAGTTGCATATTCCGCTTCGGAAATATAAGGAGGGTTACATGCAAAAAAGTGTGCTCGAAAGTTTTGGAAAGGAGAAAGAAGATCGCCATGCCGGAATGTGACAGCAACCCCTGTACGTTCGGCGTTTTCTTTAGCAATCCTAAGAGCTGCTTCTGAAAGATCGGAAAGCACCACCTCCAACTCAGGAAAACGTTTCTTTATTGCGATTCCAATACAGCCGCTGCCACAGCAAACATCCCAAAAAATCTTACCCTCCAATGGCTCCTTAGCAAGGTTTTCTGCTATTTTGCTAACGAGAATTTCTGTTTCTTGACGAGGAATTAACACCGAAGGATTAACTTTTAACTGGCAGCCAAAAAACTCCACTTCACCAATAATATACTCAATAGGCTCTCCGGCAGCGCGTCTCTGTAAAAAGGCTCTGCACTGCTGAAGCTCTAGTCCAACAAGAGGCCTATCAAACTCCAAATAAAGATCTAAGCGCTTTAGCTTTAAAGCTCCTGCAATCACCTCTTCAGCAGGACGACGCGCATTAGGGATCCCCTTCTTAGCCAAATATTCTTCTGAGGCAGTGAGGACGTCTTTAATTGTTTTCATAAGTATACTCCTCTTAGCTGAAAACTGGAATTTGGGCTAGCGCGAAAGCTCCCGCGGCTGAACGATCGCAAGTCGCCCTATATTTCTAATATTGGGCGACTTGCGATCGTTCAGCCCCGGGGCTTTGGCGCCGTCCAAGTTCTCATTTTCAACTAAGAGGAGTCTATTAAGAAGAGAGCTTTTGCTGATAAAAATAACTAACCAACGCAGTGACAAGATCTTCAATCTGCCCATTCATAACCCCATCTTTCAGGTTATTTGTGGTTAGGTTGATCCGGTGATCAGTGAGCCTGTTCTGAGGGAAGTTATAGGTCCGAATCCGCTCTGAACGGTCTCCTGAGCCTACTTGTGAAGAGCGAACACTTGACATCGCCGCAATCTTTTTCTCTTCCTGAAGCTCATACAACTTAGCTTTTAGATACCCCATTGCTCTGTCTTTGTTTTTATGCTGGCTTCTCTCTGCCTGGCAAGTAACAACAATATTTGTAGGGATGTGAGTGATGCGCACAGCAGAGTCTGTACAGTTGACGTGCTGACCACCTGCTCCAGAAGAGCGGTAGGTATCTATACGGAGCTCTCTTTCGTCGATCACGATATTTGTATTTTCATCGGGCTCAAGAAGCACTGCTATGGTGATTGCAGATGTATGGACCCGTCCTTGGGCCTCTGTCTCTGGCACACGTTGCACGCGGTGGGTTCCTGCCTCAAATTGCAAAAGACGGTGAACGCTAGATCCTGAAACGAGCATCACATATTCTTTGTACCCGCCCATCTCTGATTCTGTACAGGAAAGGAGCTCGTACTTCCACTTTTGAATATCTGCAAAACGTTGGTACATCCTTACGCAATCACCAACAAAAAGAGCGGCTTCATCCCCTCCTGTCCCTGCACGAAGCTCCATAATCGTATTACGATCATCATTTGGGTCTGGAGGAACCAAAAGATTTTGAATTTTTGCCTCAAGATGAGCTACCTGCTCCTCGATTGCTGCCGCCTCTGCGCGCCACTCTTCTGCAAGTTGAAGATCAGTTTCTTGGCCGACCATTTCCCGAGCATCCTTTAGATCGTGAAGCTTCAATTCAAGGGCTTGGTAGGCATCACGTATCTTAGAAAGATACGAATGTTCCTGCCCAATTTCACGGGCTTTCTTTTGATCATTGAAGGCTTCAGGATGACTTAAGAGAGCCTCAACCTCAACCAAACGACTTAGTAGTTTTTTAATTTTTTGTTGCATAATGGCTAAACAGGGCAGGCTTCCGAATAACAATGTACTTTTGCATGATTCATAAATGATTAAGGAGCGAGCGCAGTTACACGCTCGCTCCTTAATTCTCAAAATCTACATTCTACTTTTCTACTCAGCCTCTACTTTCTTAGCTTTGGCGCCATATTTCTTATTGAATTTCTCGATACGTCCTTCAGCATCAAGCAGTTTACTGTTCCCAGTAAAGAATGGGTGACTGGCTGATGATGTGTGAAGAGGGAAATAAGGGTATTCCTTACCTTTGAACATCTTTTTTTCTTCAGGGCGCAAAGTAGAGCCACAAACGAACTCGAATCCTGCAGCATGATCAATAAACAAGACTTCCTGGTAGAAAGGATGACCAGGCTTCTTTGAATCTTCTACAAAAGAAGGCCCTTTATCTTTTCCTCTGCCCTTATGAGCCTCTTTCTTAGTTTTGTGCTCTTCAGCTTTAGCTTCTTTCTTAGCCTTGTGCTCTTCAGTGCGAGCTTCTGTATGAGCTTTTGCTTGAGAAGCGTCTACTGCGAGTCTCTCAACTTCTTTAGTTTCTTTTACAACTTCTTTAACTTCGTGTTTTTCAACTTTTTTTTCTTTCTTCTCTTTCTTTTCTTCTCTCATGATGATTCCTCATAAATCTTTTGTGCCAAATAATGTAACTTTTTCAATAGGCAAAATTCAAGCCTTTTCAGCCCCAGATGTTAAAAGAGCTTTTCGACTAAGCTTGATTCGGCCTTGAACGTCGATATCCAGAACAACAACCTTAATTTTATCGCCAGCTCTGCAGCAGTCATTGATATTATCAACTCGAACAGTGTCGAGCTCAGAAATATGACAAAGACCGTCTGTTCCTGGTAAGATCTCTACAAAGACGCCAAAAGCGACAACAGAGCTTACTCTGCCCTCGTAAATTTTGCCAATTTCAACTTCAGCAGTCAGGCCATCAACCATTGCCTTTGCCCTTTTCATAGACTCTGGATTCGAAGAGGTGATGCTCACAACGCCGTAGTCGCCAGTGGCGCTATCATCAACATTGATTTCCGCTCCGGTCTCTTCGATAATCCCTTTAATTGTCTTGCCGCCAGGGCCGATAAGCTTGCCGATCTTGCTCTTCATGATCTTCAGCTGCTCGATACGAGGAGCATAAGGGGACATTTCTTCTCTGTGACCAGAGCAAGCTTCTGTCATCTTTTTAAGAATGTGCATTCTTCCGCCATGAGCCTGCTCAAGAGCCTTCTTCATGATCTCAAAAGTGATTCCTTCAACCTTGATGTCCATTTGGAAGGCTGTAATCCCGGCAGAGCTGCCTGTAACTTTGAAGTCCATATCACCAAGAGCATCTTCGATGCCTAGAATGTCAGAAAGGATTGCAAAGCGATCGTTATCTTTGTCTAAGAGCAGCCCCATAGCAATCCCTGCAATAGGATGCTTAATAGGAACGCCAGCATCCATAAGGGCCAAACATCCACCACAAACAGAGGCCATTGAAGACGAACCGTTTGATTCAAGGATATTGGACTCTAAGCGAATTGTGTACGGGAACTTTTCAACGCTAGGAATAGTCGCTTGAAGAGCGCGCTCAGCAAGCTTTCCATGTCCAACTTCGCGACGTCCCGGAGCCCCTACCCTGCCGACTTCACCAACACATGAAGGAGGGAAGCTGTAATGCAAGTAAAAGGCTCTTGAGCTGTCGCCATTGAGGTCTTCAAAGCGCTGCTCCATGTTCTTGCTACCAAGAGTACAAACCGCAAGGGCCTGTGTTTCGCCTCTAGTAAAGAGAGAAGAGCCGTGAGCTCTAGGAAGCATTCCTTGCTCGATGTCAATAGGACGGATATCTTCCAATCCACGTCCATCACTACGTACTTTCTTCTGGAGAATCATCTCTCTCATATAACGAGAAGAAGTTGCTTTGTATGCTGCAGAAATATCTGAGGGCTTGTGTTTTGGGTTTATTTCCCCTTCAACAATTAACTCCTCTTTCATTTTTTTCTTAATCGCATCGATAGCTGTTTCTCTATGTTGCTTATCAGCAACTGCAAGCGCTTCTTTAAGAGGGTTCGCAACAAGCTTCTCAACAGCTTCTGTTGTCTCTTTAGGGACTAGTTGTAGCTTTTCGTGGCCTGTTTTAACTTTTCCAAGCGCTTTGCCATCCACTTTTTTGTCGCGCCATGCTTTTAGGGCGTCGCAAATGGTTGTAATCGCTTTTGCTCCCATTTCAATTGCTTCAAGAACTTGCTGTTCTGTAAGGAAGTCGCAATACCCTTCAATCATCAAAATAGCATCGTGAGTCCCTGCAAGCAGAAGGTCAAGCTTAGACTCTTTCATTTGCTTTAAAGTAGGGTTGATGACGAACTGGCCGCCAACAAGACCAACGCGAACTGCCGCAACGGGCTTTAGCAAAGGAATATCAGAGAGCACAAGAGCTGCAGAAGCCGCGCAAATAGCAAGGGGCTCTGGCTGGTTGCTTCCGTCATAAGAAAGAACGTAAGCCAAAAGCTGAACTTCGTTGTAATAGCCTGCTGGGAACATAGGACGAAGAGGACGGTCGATTAAACGGCTAACGAGAATTTCTCGTTCCGCAGGGCGTCCTTCACGTTTGATGAATCCACCCAGAGTTTTTCCAGCAGAAGAGAACTTTTCTTGGTAGTCTACACGAAGAGGCAGGAAGTCTCCGCCTGGAGTTGCTTCTGGAGAAGCACATGCTGTAGCGAATACGATAGTTTCCCCTTGACGAACGAGCACTGCACCATTGGCTTGTTTAGCCATTTTCCCAGTTTCGAAACTAATGGTATGTTCGCCCACTTTAACGTCGATGGTATGCCGCTGCATTGTGTTGTGTTTTGAGTTTGACATTAAGTTTGATACTCCTAATAAATCGGTCTTTAATAAGTGAACAGGCAGTCTTTATAACCGATAAAATCTGCCTGTCTTTTTTATTAGACCTTTCCTGCGAAACTTGCTTACTTTAGAAGAATCCAAATTTTGTCGGCTTTTGGCGCGGCCACTTTTTTTTAAAGAAGCTCAAGATGTGATGTGAGAGCGGAAAAGGCAAACAAAAGATGAATAAAGGTAAAGTAAAAAATCCGCATAAAAGGTCTATTTTTTGATCTTCAAGCGAACGATGAGGTTTTGGTAACGTTCGGTATCTGTTGAATTCAAGTAATCCAAAAGCTTCCGACGTTGTCCTACAAGCTTCAGTAAAGAAAGTCTAGAATGGCTGTCTTTGGAGGTGATTTTCAAATGTTCAGTAAGTTCAACGATTCTTTCTGTTAAAATAGCAATCTGAACGTCGGCAGAACCAGTATCCTTTTCATGAAGCTGAAATTTCTTGGTAATTTCTTCTTTGACGCTCTTATCTAAGGACATGAAAACCTCCCACCTTTCTTTTGTAGAAAATACTTGCAGACCACACTCTTTTTATATACTCCTCGTGGCTGAAAATGTGAACTTGGACGGCGCCAAAGCCCCGGGGCTTTGGCGCCAGTTCAAATTCCCGTTTTCAAATACAAGGAGTATATGTATGAAAAAAGAAACCGGCTCCTTTTAAAGGGCCGGCTAACTTCTGAAAACACTTACTTTCTAAGGCCTAGCGCCTGAATGAGCTCTACGTAACGCTCTGTAGCTGTCGATCTGAGGTAATTCAGATGTCGGCGACGCTGAGAAACGAGCTTAACCAGCGAAAGGCGTGAATGGTGATCTTTTTTTGCAGTTGCCAAATGTTCGTTAATTTCATTGATTCTCTTTGTCAAAAGAGCAATCTGAACATCAGCAGATCCTGTATCTTTGTCGTGAATCTGATGTGTTTTAACCAGTTCTTCTTTTGAAGTTTGAGCTAAAGACATGCAAGTATCTCCCGTTAATTATAGCGCTTGTATAGGCTGTTATGTTCAATTGAGCTGTTATATGTTGCAAAAAGAAACAGTATAACAAGAAATGGCTTAAGAATTCAAGGATAATCGCACACTTGATACGCCTTTTGGCCTGCCTTTTAACGAGTAGTTTAAACCTTGGTGTCAAGGACAATTTCGAGGTAAGGAGGGCGTAGGTTCATGGGGTCGCGCTGCATTACGACCCTAAACGGGATAGTCACCCGCCCAAGGTGCTTTTCTTCCATAAGCTCTTCGTAGACTTTCTGTCTAAGCCCGTCTGTCGCTGGCTGGCTCATGTATTTTTCAAGAATCTTCTTGATATACGCCTGCTCACCATCACGATGGATATTTTTGCCATAAAAAGGCTGATGATGACTCATAAATTCCTATTGCCTAAGATAGAGCTTTTTTATGGGATTAAAAGCAGGATATCATGAACGATCATTTTTCGCTGACTCCTCAAACAGAAGATGAAAAATTCATGCTCGAAGCGCTCAAAGAAGCACGCAAAGCCTTTCGAGCCGGCGAAGTGCCTATTGGAGCTGTAATGGTCTATGATGGCCGGGTCATAGCCCGCGGCCACAACCAGGTAGAGCTCCTCAAAGACGCCACCGCACACGCAGAAATGCTCTGCCTCACCTCGGGAAGTAGCGCCCTTCATAACTGGCGCCTCACCAACGCCACTCTTTACTGCACGGTAGAGCCTTGCTCAATGTGTGCAGGCGCCCTGCTGCTCTCACGCGTTTCTACACTCGTTTGGGGAGCCCCTGACGTTCGCCATGGAGCTCATGGCAGCTGGGTGAACCTGCTTGACCACCCCCACCCTTTCCATACGATTAAAGTTCGCAAAGGGGTCTTTGAAGAGCAGGCAGCTAGCTTGCTCAAGCAATTCTTTCAGGAACAGCGAAAGAAGGTTAAGGCTTCGCCTGGCTTTTAGCAAACCGCATTCTGGTCTCTTGCCCAAAGGGCCATTTGAACAGTGTGAATCCCCTCTAAAACACCCTCTTCATAACGAAATTCTGGGCTATTTTCTAACTCCGGAAAATCGTTTGGCTGAAGAATGTCATCAGTGGTCAAATGGGGAATAATGCGCTGCGCGCAGCTCAAAACCTTCTTCTGTTGCCCTTCAAGAATTTCTGCAATGAGACTCTCCATCTATACTCCGAACGCCTACCTTTGCTTATTCTTAGAAATCTTATCCATCCTGGCTCGCTCTCTTCCACTTAGAGCCTTTTCCCCGTGCTTAGAAATTTTAGCGAGCATCACATCAATAAACTCGTCATCATCAAGCACAGCCTCTCCCGTTTTGATATCAAAAATCTTGGACTGAGAGTAACTCTCAGAGGTTCGCTGGGGCTGATTCTTTTCGCGAAAAAAACTCCCCACACCAGCCAAAACCCCATCAAAACGGTGCGTCCATGTAAACGGACCGCGCAGATCCCAAGCCAAAACGCCGTACAAATACCCAATAATTGCCCCTGAAAAGTCATTTACAAAGAATGGCAAAGTCCCTTGAGAATAGTTCATTAGAAACGATAGCCCGAGAAAAATAACCAACACCAACTTGGCCTTAATAGGAAAGAGGAGCATGAAAGAGGCTTCCACATCGGGATAGAGCATCGTCCACACAGTCATAAAAGCAAAAACAACCGAGAAAAGCCCCCCAAGAGGGCGGGGGTCGCCAAGCACAGCAAGCAGTCCTAAAGTAACAAGCCCAGAGACGACCCCACTCACAAAAAACAGTCGCAAAACAGGCTTAGCCCCCATCTGAGCAAGGAGCGTTGTCCCTAAAATCCAAATGAGATACCGGCTAAACAACACCTCTAAAATAAGAGAGGTCGTAATCCCTCCTGTCGTCAGGTTTATGAAGAGATAAGTAACCGGTTCAAATAAGTAATAATGGCGCATGCCTGACAAGGAAACAGCAAGAAAATCCTGACTTCCCCAAGCTCCTGTCCAAGAAGCAATCATTGGGTCAAAAAGGGCTGACATTAAGCTTGTTATACAAGTTATGATAACCAGCCAAATGATGAGTCTTGGGGTACGTTCTGAAGTTAATAGCGCCATAATGGACCTTTTGATACGATATATACTTCTCTTAGCTGGAAACGGGAATTTGGGCTAGCGCGAAAGCTCCCGCGGCTGAACGATCACAAGTGCCTTACTATTAGAAATACAAAGGGCACTTGCGATCATTTAGCCCCGGGGCTTTGGCGCCGTCCAAAGTCCCATTTTCAGCTAAGAAGAGTATCTCTATTTTCATGAACACGGAGAGGAAAAATGTCTACGTATTTCGAAAGATCTCTCACAATGCACGAAAACCTCCATGGCAAAATTGGGGTGAAAAGCAAATTTCCCATTGAGACCCTCCAAGACCTTTCAATTGCGTACACACCAGGCGTTGCGCGTCCTTGTGAGGTTATCGCTAAAGACCCAAAAAAAGCCAGAACACTTACACTAAAAAGAAACAGCGTTGCAGTTGTTTCTGATGGCTCAGCAGTACTTGGCCTAGGGAATATCGGGCCACTTGCAGCCATCCCTGTAATGGAAGGGAAAGCCATCCTCTTTAAACAATACGCCGATATCGACGCTTGGCCCATTTGCCTAAACACTCAAGATACTGACGAAATCATCCGTACTATCGAAAACATTTCCCCAGTATTTGGCGGAATAAACCTTGAGGATATTGCTGCGCCTCGCTGCTTTGAAATCGAAGCGCGCCTTCAAGATCTAGGCATTCCCGTTTTCCATGATGATCAGCATGGAACAGCTATTGTTCTTTTAGCTGCGCTACTCAACGCCTGCAGAGTCCTCGGCAAAAACCTTTGTGACCTAAAAGTCGTTATTAATGGCGCCGGAGCCGCCGGCACTGCCATTGCCCAGCTCCTTTGCGGCATTGGGTACGATAGCGACAAATGCACTTCTGTTAAAGATGCCATTATCTGCGACTCTAAAGGGTCTATTTCAACCAAAAGACAAGACCTCTCACCAGAAAAGCGCGCTTTTCTGGCCTATACTAACTCTGAAGACAGAGACGGCAGCATCCAAGATGTCATCGAAGGGATGGATGTCTTTGTAGGCGTAAGTAAAGGGGGGCTTTTAACAAGCCACGACATTAAACGGATGGCTAAAGGCTCTATTGTTATGGCCATGGCCAACCCCGTCCCCGAAATCATGCCTGATGAGGCTTATAAAGGGGGCGCTGCCATTGTAGGAACAGGGCGAAGCGACCTTCCTAACCAAGTAAACAACGTCTTGGCATTCCCGGGGATTTTCAGAGGCGCACTGGACGCTAACGCTCCTCGCATCACCCCTAACATGAAGCTTGCAGCTGCCTACGCCTTATCGAAGTTTGTCTCAAGACCTACCGAAGACCACATCCTCCCAAGCCCCCTTAACAGACAAGTCGCCTTTGCAGTGGCTGCGGCTGTCAAAGAGGTTGCTTTAAGAGAAATGGCCGAGGCCGTCCTCGTCGCCTCTTACTAGAAGCCAGACGCAGAGAAAAGTAGGAATACGCCAAGCAGAATTGACCCAAGAGGGCAAGATCTGAATTCCTAAAAAAACTCATTGAAAAGAGCGCTTTAGGGCAATCGCATGAACTAAGAATCTACGCGAAGCAAGGCTCTTTAGACCAAACACGCGTAAGTTATTAGTAGGATCGAGCGAAGCTCGATCCTTGGAGTGCTGGGACTTGTCCTAGCCTTGTTAGGACTCGACATGTCGAGTTCGTTCAGCCTTAGTAAGCAACAGTTTCGTACAGTCCTCGACATGTCGAGGACTGATAAAAGCGTTGGACTTGTCCCAGCACTCCAAAGAGCTGCACGCTTGCGCGCTTGCTCCTTAATAAAGCCCAGACCCTCTCAGTCTGGGCTTTTTTTAGACCTTACCTTTTAGGAGGTTAGGTTGCCGGAGCGACTTCGGTTTTTAGCGCCCCTTCCACTAGAGGGGGCGGCGGTGGTGGTAAGACCTCAGGCTTCTTATGCAGTGCCTTTGCAGCCTCTACGCGCCCTTTCTTGTCTTCGGCGTTCCACTCGTTTTTAATGATCTTCTGGATATCTTCCGCATCAAGCGTTTCGAATTCCATAAGCATCGCTGTCATAAGCTCAACTTGGTCACGATGCTCAATAATAATATCCTTAGCCGCCTTATGAGCCTCTGTCATGATCCTTTGGATTTCTTCATCAATAGCGCGCGCCGTAAACTCAGAATAGGTCCTTTCTTGATAGTTAGTCATCCCAAGATACTGCCCACTTTCACTACGTGTATCGTAAGCAATGAGGCCGAGCTTATCACTCATCCCCCACTCACAAACCATCGCACGTGCAAGGCGGGTTGCCTCCCGAATGTCCTGCTGCGCGCCACTTGAGACGTCTTTAACAAAGATCTCTTCTGCAACACGCCCGCCCATAAGAATAGCTAAACGATCCTGCAGCTCTATTTTCCAATGGCTTAAACGGTTCTTCTCGGGAAGGAAGTGTGTTGCTCCAAGAGAAAAGCCGCGAGGAACTACCGTTACTTTATGAACAGGGTCGCTATGCTTACATACCAAACCGACAATCGCATGCCCAGACTCGTGGTAAGCAGTTGTCTTTCTTTCTGCCAAGTCAACCTCTAGGCTTCGGCGCTCTTTTCCATAACGCACTTTATCACAAGCCTCAGCCATTTCTACTGCAGTTACAGCCAAACGACCCGTTCTTGCAGCAAGTAAGGCGGCTTCGTTAAGAAGATTGGCTAGATCGGCCCCTGACATCCCCGGCGTACCACGAGCAATCCCTTTAAGATCAACACTAGGGTCTAACTTAATCTTGCGCGCGTGAACTTTGAGAATCTCATACCTTCCATTTAGATCAGGCAGGTCAAGAATCACGCGTCTGTCAAAACGTCCTGGACGAAGCAATGCTTTGTCGAGAACATCCGGACGGTTGGTTGCCGCCATGAGAATAACCCCTTCATTCGTATCAAAACCATCCATCTCGACAAGGAGCTGGTTAAGGGTTTGCTCACGCTCATCATGACCGCCACCAATACCGGCGCCGCGGTGTCTGCCTACAGCATCGATCTCGTCCATGAAAATGATACAAGGAGCATTTTTCTTTGCTTGCTCGAACATATCGCGGATACGACTTGCACCAACCCCAACAAACATCTCAACGAAATCGGAACCTGAAATGGAGAAGAAGGGACGATCGGCCTCACCAGCAACAGCCCTTGCAATAAGAGTCTTCCCCGTCCCTGGAGGCCCAACACACAACACCCCTTTAGGAATGCGACCACCCAAAGAGGTGAACTTTCCGGGGTTCTTTAAGAATTCCACGATCTCTTGAAGCTCTTCTTTTGCTTCATCGCAGCCAGCAACATCCTTGAATGTTACACCTCCCTTGTCTTTTGTCAGCAGCTTAGCAGGCGACTTGCCAAAGTTCATGGCACCGCCACCTCCGCCCTTCATTTGACGCGAGAAGATGAAATAAAGAAGCAGAACAACAAGAATAACAGGCATTACAGTGAAAAGATAACCGACGTAATTTGGAGCCGGTTCTTCACTCTTAAATGTCTTTTCTAAAACAAGATTGCGCGGCTGATCTGGAGCTTTAAATACCGCTCCACGGTTAGCGTCAAACGCAGTCCACTCTTCTTGAACACCTTTAAACCAATGGCTGAAAGTCTCAGAATCTTGTCTTTCAAGCGCCCGTGTCGAAAGTTCTTGGTTGTTGAAGAACCAGATCACATTAACAACCGCTTCTCTCGCCTTTTCAAGCTGAGCACTATTCTGCTCCAGATTCGTTACCAGTTGCTGCTCTCTATCAAGATCGGCTTTGTAATTTCTGACGCTGCGTAGCTGACCTAATCTAACATGGTTACGAACCTCATCAAGCTCTGAGGTGATTTCTCGGAGCGATGTGAGGGTGCCTTCATAAACGGCAACCTTTTCAGACAAGGTTTTAGAGGGTTTTTCGGTATCTAAAACATCTTTCTGCAGGGCTTTTAGCGTTTGCTTAAGCGGCTCAGTTCCAATTCCCAAAGTAGGAGCTCTGAAATTGCGTACAAGTTCTTCGACATCAACACCAAACTGATCAACAACACCTGCATTAGAAGAAGATTTAACGCTTCCTAGCTTAGCTTCAAGATCAGAAAGGCTCGTAATCCCCTTATCCGACATCTGAGAAAGGATAATTCCATTTTCACGTCCAGGAGTATCGTATACAGCTCCTACAACCCTGTAGCCACCAGCTGGAAACGGAATGCCGCTGAGCTGCAAAAACCAATCAGCTGCATCGCGAATAAAAACTTGCTGCTGCGCAAGCTGCTCGTTAACACTTGCCTGCTCATCAATAAGCTGGTGGTGCTCCTGAAGAAGGGAAAGATATTTGAACCGCTTCTTCCCCTCTTCAGTTTCGCGCTCACGAAACTTACCGGTAAATGTAACAAGATTATCGTTAAGGGAAATCTTGCGGCTGTCTTCTGGCTGAAGCAAATTCAAATTAACCAAATGCTCGAGCTGATAGCTAAATGCAACATTTGCCACCCTCCCCTGCATGAAGTTTTGAAGGGTAATGATGACGAGAATCATCGCTACCAAAAATAGTAGAAAACCGCCAGAAAAGCTTTTTTTGGATTCAGGATTCATCAGGACGCCATGGTTTTTCTTAGAAAACTTAAACTATAACAAAGAATCCTTTCACCAGCAACAAGAAGCAAATGCCCCTGCATGTTTAGTAAAAAAAAAGAACATGCTAGCCTTTTGTTCCTGTATTTTCTTATCGCTCTAGGTGAGGTATATACTCCGCTTAGCTGAAAACGGGAATTTGGGCTAGCGCGAAAGCTCCCGGGGCTTTGGCGCCGTCCAAATTCCCGTTTTCAGCTAAGCGGAGCATATGAGCTGCGACCCAGAAAATTAAGGGTAGAACCTCAGAAATCGGTGCCAGTGTTTTATATAGATGTGACGCTTGATTGCGGATATCGCGTTGATTTAGTTGTTGAAGGTCAAGTCATTGTAGAAATCAAGTCTGTGACCAGTCTTGCTTCGATTCATGAGTCGCAGTTGCTTTCCTATCTAAAGCTATCTGATTGTAAAATTGGCCTTCTGATTAATTTTAATGTAAAAATTCTCAAGGACGGCATTCGACGAATGAGGGCTTGATTATTCTCTGTGAGCTCTGTGGTTAAAAAAATTACAAGCTTGAGACTAGTGGTCTGTCAATATTGACAAACCACTAGCTAGAACTGTTGTGCCCCGACGAAGGAGTGGTATGTGAACTGTTACAAAAAAGAGAAGAGGCCCGTAGCAATTAAAGGGCTGCCCTCTCCAGAAGGTAACGTGGGCAGACTTTGGTCTGGGATCTAACCTGCCACCAAGCAAACGTTTGCTGTAGGCTTCGGTCTGAAATCCCAGACCTTAGGCGGCCCACGTCACCTTCTAGAGAGGGCAAACGCTAACGCCGCGGGAGCTTTCGCGCTAGTCCAAATTCCCGTTTTCAGCTACGAGGAGTATATACTCCTCGTAGCTGAAAATGGAAACTTGGACGGCGCCAAAGCCCCGGGGCTGAACGATCCTAAGCGCCCTTTGTATTTCTAATACTAAGGCACTTACGATCGTTCAGCCGCGGGAGCTTTCGCGCTAGTCCAAATTCCCGTTTTCAGCTACGAGGAGTATATAACGGAGCTCTAGCGTGATGTTGTTTGTGGAGGGCGGCAGGGTAACCTTGCCGGTTAAAAACTCGTGGCAAATGCGCCCGCCACTCCACACTACAGGAGCATATTGACCCAGGAAAGAAGGGATCTTGTGATTTGTCCACCAGCGGGTAAGCTGATGTGAGCGTGGATAAAGCGAGCCAGGAACTGGCGCTCCTAACGTGTAGTCACCTGCGGGCAGGGTCACCCTTGCCAAGCCCTGCCACAAGTCAAGCCAGTTGGTAGTGGGTTGTGAGGTGATAGATTGCAAATTAGCAGTGGATGTTGCCGTTACCGTAACCCGCCAATGCCCATACTGAACTGCAGCGTCCGATAATTCCAATTCAACTGAAGGCAAAGCTCTAATCTCTTTACTCACTTCTTTGTGCAAAAGAAATAGCCGCCCTCTATCGATATGAAATTCTTGATCCCAAATGGGCGCCCAGCGATTGCTAACCCCCGAAATAAGAAGCTGGCTAAGCATCTCCATAACCTCGCGAGAGGGACACACCCCCTCTCTTTCACAAAAGCGTCTCAAAAAATGTTGAAGCTCCAATGGATGAAGACCCTGGATGGCGATAACATCCACAAGTACCCCTGCGACTCCTTTATATACGGCGCTCCAATAAGGCAAGATCCGCTCGTCTAAATAGGTGGCAACATCAGAAAGCATATTTCCAAGGCGGCAGAGATTCTCTCCTATTTTTTTGCCAAATGCCGTCGCAAGCTGCGGAAAAAGTTGCGTGCGCATACGGGCTCTACGAAAGCGCGGATCTACATTTGTTCGATCTTGAATGGGAACAAGAAGAGGTTCTTTTAAAGAGCTCTCTTCCAAATACGTCAACAGGTCTTGTTTAGGATGGGTGAGAAGTGGTCGCCAAATTTCTAGGCACTCTTTCAATGCGCCCATGCGTGTAACCTGCTTCATCCCTCCAAGGTGGGGCAAGCTCGCCCCCTCAAAAAGACGAGTAAGCACAGTTTCTGCCTGGTCATCTGCATGATGGGCAAACAAAACCGCCTGAAAATGGCACTCTGCATAAAGTTCTTGAAAAAAGCAAAGCCGCGCCTCGCGGCTTGAAGCTTCAAGATTCCCCTCTAAATCTTGAGGGCTCAGCGTCTTCAAATGGAAGGGAAGGTTCAAACGCTCTGCCATTTCTTTAAGCTGCTGCGCCTCCCTTGCACTCTCCTCCCGCCACCCGTGGTCAATATGGGCCAAATGGAGGTCAAATAACTTCTTACGCTGTCGCATCAAAAGATGAAGCAGTGACAAAGAGTCAGGGCCACCCGAAAAAGCTAGGAGCAATGGGGCTCCGTGCTTGTGGTGAGCTTTAAAGAACTCAGCAAGGGTCAGCTCAAGCTTAGAAAGTGGTTTAGACGGGCGCTTTGCCATAATTAATAAAGCCATTTCGAAAAAGAGCTAATATACTCCTTTTAGCTGAAAACGGGAATCTGGACGGCGCACAAAAGAAAAAAAGAGAAGAAGCCCGTAGCGATTAAAGGGTTACCTTCTCGAGAGGGCAAACGCTAAGGCCGCGGGAGCTTTCGCGCTAGTCCAAATTCCCGTTTTCAGCTAAAAGGAGTATATTAAAAATAGTAACTATTTATTTTTCTGTCCTGTTTTCAGCTAAGAGGAGTATAGTTTATCAGCTAACTTAAAGAAAAGAGCTGTCATTGTGTTGATCCTGTGGCGCTACCTGCTAAAACAGTACCTGAAGGTGTTTTGCCTTGCGACGATTGCATTTATCGCAATCTTACTCGTTACGCGGCTAAACCAAATTGCCCGCGTGACCGTCCTTGGAGTTGAAGGGTGGAACCTCGTCTTGTTCATCCTCTACCAACTCCCCTATATTCTGCCCATCGCCATCCCTGTTTCATCGCTTATTTCAGCTGTTATCCTCTTCCAAGGGCTATCCCACGCACACGAGCTCACCGCAATGCGTGCCTGTGGCTTAAGCCTCCGCCGCATTACCGCCCCCATTTTGATTGTGAGCGCAGCGCTTTCCCTTGTTAATGCCTTTGTCACTTCAGAACTTGCAACAGAGTCCCACCTTGCCTCGCGCCAATTGATCTACAAACTCTCGACAGGCAATCCCCTGCTACTCTTTCAAAATTCACAGCTCCTCAAGCTTAAAGACACCTATGTCGATATGCGCGTCATTGAAAACGGAGAAAGAGCCGAAGACTTCCTACTTGCCAGCTATAATAGAAACAACGGCAGGCTCGCCCTGATTATCGCCAAAAACATCGCTCTTTCCTCTGACCTCCTTGTTGCAAAAGAGGTCTCTCTTATCTCTGGCATAAGGCCTGATAGCGAGGGAACTATCACAGAGTACGACAACCGGATCATCGAAAATCACAAAGTAATGTCTTCAGGAGCCAAAGAAGCCTCTAACCTTCTCAAGCGCTCAGAATGGCGCCTCAATAATGACCACCTAAAAATGAGGCTTCTTCTGTTCCGTGCGGGCGGACTGCGCAAAGACCTTCAAATTGCAAAAGAAGAGGCATCTCCAAGCAGCCAAATCTACGAAATAAAGAAAAGTCTCAACCTTTGCTATTCTGATATCTCTCGCCGCATTTCCATTGCCCTTGCAGTTTTCACATTTACCCTTATGGGAACAGCATTTGGAATCCACATTAGCCGAGACCCTTCAAAGAAGGGTCTGTTTGCCGTCCTCTCCCTCGCCACCCTCTTCCTTATCTGTTTTTTCAGCGCTAAAGGGCTTGAGCAAATCTTCTGGCTGGCAACAACGCTCTACATGGCACCACACCTTCTCATTCTCGCCCTCTCTTTCTGGACTCTAAAAAGGGTCTCCCAAGGAGCGACCTCCTAGATGAACATTCGAAATCGCTACTTGTTAAAAGAAATAAGCAAGGTGTTTGCCCTGTTTATCGTAGGGTTCTATTTTCTGTACGTGCTTATCGACTACTCGGTCCAGACAAAGAGCTTTAATGAAGCTAATATTCCCGCCCAGCATATCATTGCCTATTACCTCTGCCACTTCTCTCACAGAGCTCAAGAGCTTATTTGTTTTGCACTTCTTTTAGCCACAATCAAGGTGCTGTGTACACTTAATACCAGCCGAGAGCTCGTCGCGCTACTTGCAGGGGGGATTTCTCGCAAAAAAATTCTTCGCCCCTTCTTTTTTGTAGCTGCGCTCTGCTCCCTATTTCTCTTGTGGAATAGTCAAACACTGCTACCAGCTTCACTAGGCCACCTCAAAAACATCGAAGAGCGTTATTTGTCAGACAGCGGCAGCCTTACGCCCAAAATCCAGACAATCTTACTCCCTGACCACTCTCAGTTGATCTATCAAAACTACGACAGCCTCACAAAAACATTTTTTGACATTTATTGGGTCCGCTCTCTCGATGACA
This sequence comes from Waddlia chondrophila WSU 86-1044, assembly GCA_945882915.1. GTDB lineage: Bacteria > Chlamydiota > Chlamydiia > Chlamydiales > CAMCWV01 > CAMCWV01. The sequence continues at coordinate 55,931 of CAMCWV010000003.1, forward strand.
TTTACGGCATGCGAACGCTTGACCCGCACCTCACCCACCCTGTCGGCGCCTCTGTTGACCACTTTACCAGGCAAAAGGAGGGCGACCTGCAGCTTACTGAATCGTGGCAAGAAAAGGCCTTCACAGAGATGAAGATTGGCCCTAAAACCCTCTTGAGCGCGGTTGTCCCTGCTGACGAGCAATCGATTACTCAGCTCTGGAGCTCTCTCCCTAGCTCTCCGCCCCCCTTTAGCGATCCTGCAGCTGCAACGATTACTCAACTTAACTACAAGCTGGCGATGCCGCTTATTCCCTTTATTATTGTAATGGCAGTAGCCCCCTTCTGCATGAGCTTCGATAGATCAAAGCGTCTGTTCCCGATCTACGCTCTAGGCCTTTTTGGCCTCGTCACCTTTTTCACGATGATGAATGCTGCTGTAACTTTAGGAGAGAATCAAATAGTATCTCCGTGGAATACAAGCTGGGCTCCCGTACTTTTTGGCCTTGCGCTCTTCAGCTGGCGCTACCATAAACTTTAATTTTTTGGTAACAGTTCACATGCCCCTCCTTCGTCGGTGCATGTGAACTGTTACAAACTTTTTTGTATTTTCTCTCACGTTCTCTCACGCCTCTGTGGTTAAAAAAAAAACTGGTATTAATATTTTTGAAACACAGAGAACGTGAGGGAAAATAGAGAGGGAGGAAAGCGGTCAATGCCACTTCAATCGTAAGGCTGCCAAAACACCCCCCTATAAGCGTCAAATCTTTCTTGACAAAGTCGCTCTGGGTATGTGAACTGTTTCATTTTTTGTTGGAATTGACTTATGAATCTTCAAAAATACTACGCCGAGAAAGCCAGCCTTATCAATAAACGGCTTGATGAGCTCGTTGCAGAAAAAGAACTCCCACACGATCTCCTTTTCAAGGCAGCTCGTTACTCTCTGCTTGCACCCGGAAAAAGACTGCGCCCTATTCTTGCCATTGCCGTTGTAGAAATGCTCGGCGGAGAAAGCGAGATGGCTGTAACGCCTGCCTGCGCCCTGGAAATGATCCATGCATATTCCCTCATCCACGACGACCTCCCTTGCATGGATAACGACGACTTTCGGAGGGGACGTCCCACACTTCACAAGGCCTATTCTGAAGGGCTAGCCGTTCTTGCCGGCGACTTCCTCCTCACGTATGCTTTTGAAGTCCTAACTACCTGCCCAGAAATTACAGCAGAGCAACAGGTTCAGCTCGTCAAAACGCTCGCGCGCGGCTCAGGCGGAGATGGGATGATCGGCGGTCAAGTTCTTGACATCGCCTCTGCTAATCAAAAAATCGACTTGGAAAGGCTCCAGCTCATCCATGCAAAAAAAACCGGGGCGCTCATCACCACTGCCGTTGAATTTGGAGGCATCCTTGCTAGAGCCTCAACGGAAGAGACACCCCTCCTTAGAAAGTACGGCGAAAACCTCGGGCTTGCCTTTCAGATCGTCGATGACATTCTTGATGTCACCCAAAGCAAGGCCAAACACGGCAACGCTGTCAGCTCAGACATTAGAAACAACAAAACAACCTACGTCTCTCTCTTGGGTCTAGAACAGTCGGGGCGAGCAGCAAAAAAACTTATTGAAGAAGCTCTTTACTCTCTATCAAAACTCTCTGGAGACACGGCAGCTTTGGTAGCCATCGCCAAAGCAGTTGTCGCTCCTCTACAGCTAGCTGTTTCCTAATTCTTTAAAATTCTTCAGACTTTAAAAAAAAGCAGGAGGATCCTATTGTCTGGGATGGAAAACTAATAGGTGAAACGATGACAACTCAATGCCTCGAAGAAGCTAAGACAAAAGATGCTGCAGCAACCGTTGCGGTCGCCCCTGCAGAAAGAATAAGACGCCAGCGCTCGGCAGAAATTCAATACAAAATCAGACACGACGCCATAAAACGAATATTCGATATAGCCTTTAGTTTTATAGTCCTTGCTGTCTGCCTTCCTATTTTTCTTCTCATTGGCATTCTAATCAAATGTACATCCAAAGGGCCTGTCTTCTATTCTCAAGAACGGATAAGTAGAGGCGGCAAGCCATTTCGCTGCTATAAGCTCCGCTCCATGCACATGGACGCTGACAAACGGCTAAAAAAGATTCTAGACACAAACCCTCTCCTGCGCCTTGAATGGGAAGATAAGCACAAGCTAACAAATGACCCCAGAGTCATCCCTCTTGGCGCTTTCTTGCGCAAAACCTCTCTGGATGAGCTTCCTCAGTTTTGGAATGTATTAATTGGGGACCTTAGCGTTGTTGGCCCTCGCCCTCTTGTTCAACAAGAAGTATCCGAGCGCCTTGGCCCTAAAGCAGGCAAAATCCTCTCCGTTCGCCCAGGAATCACAGGCATCTGGCAGACATCAGGCAGAAGCGACATCAGCTATTCAAAGCGAATAGCACTGGATGAGAAGTATGTAGACAGACGATCTTTCTGGCTTGACATAGGGCTTATTGCAAAGACGATCCCCTCTATGATCTTCTCTAAAGGGGCCTATTGAAAAACCGAACTCCCTTTTCCTTTCACGCGCCCTCTTTTCGCGTTTACCCCTTTTTAATGGGGCTAGCGCTAGCTATATGGCTAACAGCGCTTGCCCCGCATCTAAAGCTAACCTTCTTTGCCCCCTTTCTCATCATCCAATTCTATCGCAGCCCTTTATACGTCTGCTTGTGGCAGGCGTTTTTGTGTGGATTCGTTATTGACCTACTCTCAACTGACACGCCCCTTGGGGCTTACGCTTTTGCCTACACGCTCACTTCAGCAATTCTATTCACAGCAAAACAGCAATTTTTCGAAGACCAGCTGATGACCTACCCGGCCCTCACCGCTCTCTTTGGCAGTCTCTCCTCTGCTCTTCTAATGCTCACTCTTACTGCTACTGGGCAAGGGCTTATTATTGGGTGGCAGACACTCCTTACAGATCTTATCGGGATGCCACTACTCGATGGAATCTATGCAGCCCTCTGTTTTACACTTCCTTTCCGATGGTTAGGCAAGAAAGCGCCTATAGCACGCCCCTTAACCCCTAAACGTCCTAGGTAAGGCTATCATGACACTCATTCTCAACGGCACAGCCACTGCAGCTCGTATTCAATCAAAGCTCCAAGAGCGCATCAAAAAAATCAAAGGCCGCAAACCTGGACTTGCCGTCATTCTTGTTGGCGCAGATCCCGCTTCAGTTACTTATGTCAAGGCTAAAAGGAAGGCGTGTGAGAGCGTAGGCATTTTTTCTCCAGAGACGCTCTTCCCCGCTACCATTACTGAAAATGAACTCCTCCAAGAAATTGTCAAATTTAATGAAGATCCAATGATCGATGGGATCCTCATCCAGCTCCCTCTCCCCACCCATATCCAAACACTACGGATTATGGAAGCTATTAACCCTAGTAAAGACATTGACGGCTTTCATCCTTTGAACGTCGGGAAGCTTCTCGTTGGCGACGAGTCAGGCCTTCTTCCCTGCACACCTCAAGGCATTTGCGCCCTTCTTCACGATTACCAGATTTCTTTAGAAGGAAAGCATGTCGTAATTGTTGGCCGCAGCAACATTGTAGGCAAGCCGCTTGCTGCAATGTTGCTGCAAAAGAAAAAGGGTTATAATGCAACAGTTACGGTTGCCAATAGCAAGACACAAAACCTTCAAGAGCTTTGTCTAAGTGCAGATATACTCATTGCAGCAGCAGGAAACGTCCACCTCATCAAAGCAAACATGATTAAAAAAGGAGCTGTTGTTGTAGATGTGGGGATCCATAGAATAGAGGACAGCTCGGCGCCTAGAGGCTACCATCTCACAGGAGACGTGGCTTATGAAGAAGCCTCCTTGAAGTGCGCTGCAATCACTCCCGCCCCTGGGGGCGTAGGCCCTATGACAATTGTCATGGGGCTGAGCAACACTTTACTCAGCTACGAACGTCGACAAAAGGCTTAGAAGAAAAGATTTTCACCACAGAGTCACAGAGAAAGACAAGAGAAAATACTTTTAACGCAAAGAAAAAAGAGAGACGCAAAGGCGCAAAGAATTAAAGATAGAAAACAAGATGTCACGGTTTTTTATCCTGCCCGCCGTGAGGAGGCCCCTGTCTATCCTGTTCTTGGCATTGTTGCATAATTACAGACTTAGTAGCAGCCTGAAAGGCTGCAATTGCAAACAGCCCAGGGCACCGCCCTGGGTATAAGCGAACATGTTTTACGCAGCCTGAAAGGCTGCAATTGCAAACAGCCCAGGGCACCGCCCTGGGTATATGCGAACATGTTTTACGCAGCCTGAAAGGCTGCAATAATTATGCAACAAAGCCCTGTTTTTGTATTTTCTTACTGTTTTAAAACCTAAATTTCTTTGCGTCTTTGTGTTGAATTATGTAGCAGCAACAATGTTGCGACGGAAAAGGATTGCACCAAAGGGCTCGAAGGACTAAAATGACAGACGTTGGCGGTTTTTCTTCTATCTCACTCCCCTCTATGCTGCCTGTTTTTATAACACCCTCAGACTCTCAACTTTGTGTTCAAAATGAATCCAGTACGGAAAAACAAAATCGTCCTTGCCGATTACGATTACCTCAAAGACATTAAAAACCGCCTATTACTCGCAGAAATGAGTCTCTTTGAGGTAGCTGTCATTAATGAAGTCCTCAATACCTCCATCAAAATCCCCATAGCAAAGCTCATCACATCTATCGGTTGCGAGCGAGAAGAGCTCCTAGAAGCGCTTAGTAAGTTCGAGACAACGGGCCTTCTCGCAGTCGAGAATAATATGGTACTAGTCGATAAGGACATGCGCAAATATTACGAGCTGCAACTCGCTAAATTTGATGAAGATTTCAAGCCTGACATGGAATTTTTACAAAGCCTTCTTCGCAAAGTCCCCATCCACATTCTGCCTGCTTGGTATTCGATCCCCAGGGCGTCAAACAATATCTTTGAATCTCTTCTTGAGAAGTACCTCCAAACGCCAAGAATTTTCCAGCGCTACCTCATGGAGCTCCATGTTGGAGAGCCTCTCATGACAAACATCGTGGATGATGTTTATCATGCACCGAACTTCGAAATAAGCTCTGACGCTCTGCGCAAAAAACACAATCTAACAAAAGAAGAATTTGAAGAAACACTTCTTTACCTGGAGTTCAACTTCGTCTGCTGCCTTTGCTATCGCAAAGAAGAAGGGTCTTGGAAAGAGATCGTCACCCCATTTCATGAATGGAAAGAATACTTGAGATTCGTTTCTGAAGGACGCCCCAAACCGATTGAAAAAACAGAAGAAATTGTTCTAAATAGCCACTCCGGTTTTGCTATTATTGCTGACATGTCAGCTGTTCTAGCAGCCGCCAAAAGCGCCCCCCTTTCTATGGAACAGAGCAAAAAAAACGTCTCTTCTTTAACTGCAACAGCAGTCAAAGCCCTCGCAGGTCAATGCCCAAGCATGCCAGCTTGCACCAAAGCAAACCTTGACGAGCACCAACAGTATCTCAGCTCGATTGCTCGTAAGCTGTGTCTAATTCACCTAGCTGAAAATTGCAAAGATCGCCTATCTCCCCTGCCACAAGCGGTAGAATGGCTTAATTTGCCAACAGAAGACAGAGCTCTTTTTATTCACCGCCACCCCTACAACAAGGTGATCGATAGCGAAGTAGACCCTGAGCTTAACACTGAAAAAAACCTCCGTGAAGTCGAAAAGAGCCTAGAAGGCCTTTCACGTGTTGGCTGGATCTACTTTGATGATTATCTAAAAGGACTCTCGGCCCCAATTGGCCACACAGAGCCTATTTCGCTAGTAAAAAAAGGGCGCCGCTGGCAGTACAAGATCCCTCAATATAATGAAGAAGAAAAACAATACGTAAAGGCTGTTTTATTTGAAAGGCTCTTTCAGGCGGGCCTTGTCGCTATAGGGACCCATCAAGGCAAAGACTGCTTCTCTGTAACACCATTTGGACACACAGTTCTCAACCCACGCTAAATTATGAGCAAGCAACCGCGCTCCGGCGAACTCGTTTCCAACCGAAGAGCCACCCACGACTACGAAATTTTAGACTCCTTTGAAACGGGAATTATACTGACGGGAACGGAAGTCAAATCTTTGCGCAACCATGGGGGCAGCCTTCAAGAGGCCTACGTCACGGTCAGCAAAGGAGAGCTGTGGCTTATTGGATCAAACATCGCCGCTTATAGGTTTGGAAACATCCACAACCACGTAGAGCAAAGAGACCGCAAGCTTCTGATGCACAAACGAGAAATCGAAAAGTGCGAGATGTTTACAAAAGAGAAGGGCCTAACGCTTATTCCTCTTTCAATGTACCTCAAAGAGGGAAGGGTTAAGGTTAAAATCGGGTGTGCGAAAGGGAAAAAGGCACATGACAAACGTCACTCTATCAAAGAGCGCGATGATAAACGAGCCATGCAGCGCGCCATGAAGAATAACTAACACTTATTTCTTATAGAAGAACAGGTTTTGAAACACAGAGGCGTGAGAGAACGTGAGAGAAAATACAAGAACAGGATGGGCAGGATAAAAAACAGGATAGATACAAGGATAAGTAAGTGTTTGCTTCTCCAGAAGGTAACACTTACTTACTTACTCTATTATACTCCTCTTAGCTGAAAATGGGAATTTGGACGGCGCACAAAAGAAAAAAAGAGAAGAAGCCCGTAGAAATTAAAGGGTTGCCGTCTCCAGAAGGTAACGTGGACCGCCTAAGGTCTGGGATCTAACCTGCCACCAAGCAAACGTTTGCTGTAGGCTTCGGTCTGAAATCCCAGACCTTAGGCGGCCCACGTTACCTTCTAGAAAGGGCAAGCGCTTGTTTAGGATAATTTTTCCCATTTTCAGCTACGAGGAGTATATATGACATTCGATCCACGAGAAATCGAAAAATTCCCCGTTCAGCCTGGCGTTTACCTGATGAAGAGCCTCAAAGGAGCAGTTCTTTATGTCGGGAAGGCTAAAAATATTCGCAAAAGGCTAAAGACCTATTTCGGCGGCGGCGACGACAGACCCACAGTCCCCTATTTGACTGCACAGGTAGACAACATCGACACGATCATAGTCTCCTCAGAAAAAGAGGCCCTTCTTCTAGAAAACACCCTAATCAAAAAACACCAACCCAAATACAACATCCTTCTTAAAGACGACAAAAGCTACGCCAGCCTCACAATCAACATCTCCCACGAATGGCCCACCATTCAACTTGTCCGCTACAATAAAAAAGACAACAAGACCAAGGACAGCAACCTCTACTTCGGCCCCTACACCAGCACGCTTGCTGCAAGGCAAACACTAGAAATCATCAGCCGCCTCTTCCCCTTGAGGCAATGCTCCGACAGAGAACTTGCCACTCGTGGCAGACCCTGCCTCATGTACCAAATGGGACGTTGCGTAGGGCCGTGCGCTGGGAAGATCACCAAAGAAGAATATGACATGCACGTTCAGAAAGCGATTCGCTTCCTCAGAGGACAAGACAAAGAAACAGTCCAAGAGCTCTACGCTCAGATGGAGCGCCTCTCTACTGCTCTAGAATTCGAAAAAGCTGCTAGCGCATTAAGAACTATCCGTCAGATAGAAAACACTCTAGAAACACAAAGAGTAGATACAATAGGGGGAAGCGATAGCGACGTCCTCGGACTTTACAGAGAAGGTGATGCAGGCGTCCTTATCCAACTGCAATTTCGTGAAGGGAAGCTCATTGGGTCAACTCCCACGCTATTTAACCACCTTTTCCAAACCGATGAAGAGCTCATTGAGTCGTTCCTCTTGCAGCATTACAAAGAGCTGAAAACACTCCCACGCGAAATTATCCTTCCTATGATTCTTGAAGAGGCCAGCACTCTTGAGCAGCTTCTTTCTGAAGACAGGAAACACAAAACACATCTGCACACCCCTCAGCGCGGCGACAAACGGGCACTCGTAGAGATGGCAAGAGAAAACGCGCAGGCCGACTTCCGAAAAGCAAAAGACGACGACGCTCTGCGAGAGAAAACATTGCTCTCTTTGCAAGAAACCTTCCTTCTTACCCGCTACCCAGCGCGGATCGAATGCTTTGACCACTCCCATATAGCAGGCACTGACGCTGTCGCTTCAATGGTTGTTTATACAAATGGAAAGCAAGACAGGAAAGAATACCGCAAGTACAAAATCAAAAGCGCAAAAGCCTCTGATGACTACGGAGCTCTTACAGAGGTACTGGGAAGACGTTTTTCCCGGGCTAAAACAGAAAACAACTTCCCCGACCTTCTGATCATCGACGGTGGGAAAGGACACCTTGGCTGCGCACTAAAAGTGTTAGATGAACTGAACATCTCCTGCGTAGATGTCATTGCCGTTGCAAAAGAAGAGGGAAGGCACGACAAAGGAAGCTCTGCAGAGCAGGTATTTCTCCCGGGCTCTCCCGAAGCACTCTTGCTTGGGACCCATTCTCCGCTACTCTTTTTTCTTCAGCAAGTGCGCGATGAAGCCCATAGAGTAGCCATCTCGTTCCACCGACACCGAAGAAGCAAAGGCACCCTTAAGAGTGGTCTTGACACCATTCCTGGCATCGGCCCTGTCAAACGAACAGCGCTGCTGCGCCATTTTGGGAGCTTAAAACGGATCCTTGCCGCCTCAGAAGAACAGCTCCTCCAAGTCCCCGGCATTACCCGCAAAGACGCCCACACGCTCACCCACTACAGAGCGTGAGAGAAAGCCTTATTTAGGTTAAGCGAAGCTGACATTGAAGAGGAACGGATTGCGGTACTCAAGGACCTGAGCAAACAGCTCCTTCAAGTCTTTCTCGATGCGAATTGCCATGTCGTGCTGCTGCTCGACAGGAACGTGTGGAAGGTCTGCGATAATCTCGATCCGGTTTTTGCGAACAACAACCTCGCAAGCCACCTCTTGACCAGGAAAAAGTTCTTTCCAATAGGTGCTGACATACTTGTCTACTACAGCTTCATCGACTTTTGCTGCTAGATCACCCATGCGTATGTGATAATAGCGGCGGCGATTCATCATGTAGAGGCTTACTGCCAGGAAAATCCCAATAGCAATAAGCGTCCCACCGCTCCAAGCGAGCAGGAGGGTCTCCTCCTCAAGAAACTGAATGATTAGGTTAGAGAACTCCGGCGCCCAAGCAATAAGGATAGCAAGAACCCCTAAAGCTAAAATAAGCAGGGTAAACACCAAGCTGATAATGGAAAAAAGGAGGCGGCCGGCATGCATGATTAAAACTCATCCTCGTAATCTGCGTCTCTAAGCCCATCTTCCATTGTCACAGGAGCTCCTGAAACGAATGAGGATTGCTGAGACATCGACTTTGAAGCGTCTCCGGGAATTACATTCTTGAAGATGAGGTGAATAGTAGCAACATGAAGGCCCGTGTAACGGGTCACCTCTTCAATAACTTTTTTCTGTATCTCTTCTGCCTTCTCAGGAATAGAAACCCCGTAACAGACATTCACGGCGATTTTAATTTTGATCGAATGGGTTTTGTTGTCCTGTTCGATCTGGATTCCCTTTACCCGCTCGACGTTTTCCCGCCCCAAGATGGCATCTATAAAATTGCCCTCAATGAGGGCCACGCCATGAATCTTGCCAAGACAATGGAGAGCAACCGCTTGAAAAACGCGATCCTCAATGTCCCGGCTAAAAACGGTTTCTGGAAGTTCAAATTCTTTAATATCAACTTTTAATGAATCAGACACGGCAGTTTACCTCTTTAAGATCTGCAGTGTAGAAAGAAAAACCTTTTTTTGGAAGTCCGAAGGTGAAAAAGCAGCAGCTCCCACTAAAAGTTTAGTTTTAACTCTTGAGAGACAGGGCGCTTTTGTCAAGAAAGATTTGGAGTGCGGCGGCGTAGGCGAGTCTTCTAAACGTTAGCAGGCAAAAGTGTGGCCGTGACAAGTCCCTGCCACAAAAAGCGGCGCCTACGCCGCCGCACTCCAAATTTTCGCCGACGTTATAGTCGATTAAATCTCAAATGATAGGCTCAAACAGCGCCAAAGCTCTCGGGATTAAACGATCGCAAGCAGGTCAATAGTAGAAATACAGGCCTGCTTGCGATCGTTTAATCCCGCATTAACTATTAGTAGAAATCGAAGTCTTCACTTGTCGCACTTCGAAGTTAAAAAGGCGTTATTTAAACCGCGGCAGCGGTAATTAAGCTATCAAGCCTGTGTCCGATTAAATTCGTCTGGAGTTGGTGCAGGTTCGTGATGCCATATGGACCCTGACTGCTTGAGAAGTTACCGTGACTGCTTAAAAATTTCTTCATGCGATTGCCCTGCCAAAATACCCCTCTGTGAGCGTCAAATCTTTCTTGACAAAATCGCCCTGGTTGAAAGAGCCACTGTTATTTCTTGAATAAAAAAATATTATGAGATATTTGTTGAGAAATGGCAAGTTGGTGACTCTGATTCAAAGAAGAACATCTCCAGAACGACCCGAGAGCGGGAGCCTCGCAGGCAACTTCCATGCAATGGAAATCAAATGGTTAAAAGCCCTTGAGGAGTCGAAAGCCCTAGTAAACTTTCATAGCAAACGGTTATCCTGAAAGCTATTTTGGATAAAGGTTTTAATTAGAGGATAGTAGATATGGATCTCAAAGTAAGTCTCATCTGTTGGCTAGTTCTAGGAAGCATCATAGGGTACGTTGCTCACAAGCGCGGAAAGAACCCCTACCTATGGTTTGGCCTTGGAATGTTCCTGGGAATTTTTGGGTTTGTCTTGTTGCTTATTCGAACCAGAAAGTCAGCTACTGCCGCAAATGAAGCGCAAGCCACTCCTGCAGCACAGCCCTCAAGCGCCACCTTACAACCAGAGGCAGCCCCAATTGAAGCCAAAAACGCCCTAAGCGCTCCTTTGCCAGACCCTCTAAAAGACCAGCTAAAAGACCCTGTAGGGTCTTCCTGGCATTATCTTGATGCCACGAACAAGCAACAAGGCCCTATTGGCTTTCGCTTTCTAAAACTTTTATGGGATGAAAAAAACGTCACCCACTCCACATACGTGTGGACGGAAGGCATGCCAGAATGGAAAAAGATCCAGCAACTCCCGACTACCCTGACCTCTCTTTCAGACGGGGCTGTCTAGGAAATCATATACTCCTCTTAGCTGAAAACGGAAATTTGGGCTAAGAGGAGCACGTAATGTAAAAACATACTAATGGTTGCCCGGCAGACTCAATTGGCAACTGCTTGTTTTAAAGTATTTCGATCTGTCTTTAGTGGGCGGCTTCGAGGTGCCAGTGTGTCGCAAGGCTTAGCGCAACAAGAGAAGCTGTGTCGGTGCGAAGAATGTTTTCATGGAGCTTAACCCCATATGCTTTGAGCTTCAGAAGCTTTGCTTCTTCTTGCTCTGTAAATCCACTTTCAGGACCCACAAAAAAGCACATTCCCTTTGAAGGGGGATTTTGATGCCATGCTTCTGAGAAAAGAGGCGCTTTTGGCTTAATATCTCCAAAAAACGCAGCACAACTAGGTACCAAGTCAGGTTCAGTCCATTTTTCTAAAAGAGGCTTAAAGATAATCATAGGTAAGTGAAGCCTTCCACACTGTTTCATTGCTGCAATTGCCACGCTTCTTAAGCGGGCGTGTTGAGAAGCAACTAAATCCCTCTCACTCAACTTGCCAGGAAACATCCAAAGCTGGGTGATCCCAAGTTCCGTTCCCTTTTCGACAATGAAATCCAATCGATTAAACCGAGGAACGGCCTGGGCAAGGATAACCTCAAATGAAGGCTTTGGCTCACTTTTAAGTGCATTAATTACCAGCTGCGCTTCGTGCTTTTTGACCTGAGCAAAAACAGCCCGAGCCAGCTGCCCCTGCCCATTTACAAGCTCGATACCATCCCCTACTTTAAGGCGCATCACGCGGACTGCGTGGTGGAACTCTTGCTCCTCCAATAAAACATGGTCCCCTAAAGCAAAAAACTGGTCACAAAAAAAACGTTCAGCCGGCATGCGCAACTCTCACTACTCTTCTTCTTTATTCTTCCTCAATAATGCCCTTAAAGACAAGTGCACGCGCAGGGTCCATCGTCACTAGCTGCGCTTCCTTAATCATCTTACAAGCAGCATCCGCACGCACAATCAAAGACTTATAGAGCGTTTTGGCAACAGAAAGGGCCCTCTTTTCTGAATCGCTATCTTCCAGGCGGTTTTGTAGAATGATCCCCACACAGTGGCGGACAAAAGGAATGTAGGCATCATCAAAGCGAGTAGTCACCAAAATCTTTCCCTCAACTGATGCAGGATCCATTTTTTCTGGAGAGAGGACAAGCGTTACAGGGGCATGAATGCATTCTCCGTATCCTGTAAAGCCCCGCACAAGCACATCTCCAATACTTTCGACAATAATCGTATTTGTCGTGCCCGATTCACCAAAAGGAGAGCCCGCTACAAACACAACAAGGTCTCCGTAGTGAACGTATCCTCTTTTTAACGAAAATTCACTGATTCTATCGTAGGCCTCATTCATCGAATGGCATCCTTCGCAAAAGAAAGGAATCACCCCCCAAATAAGAGAGAGTTGGTGGTAAACTTTCTTGTCTGAGGTAAGTGCAATGATCGACATCTTTGGCCGCAGCCTCGCAAGAAGGGCCGCAGTGACACCGTGACTTGTGCAAGCAAAAATTGCTTTAGCATTTGAAGTGTTTGCTGTTTTAACAGCAGCCAAAGTAACCGAAGAGGCAACATCGTTATAGACGCGCTGTGAATGGCGGAAGAACAGCTCTGGGTAGTCAAGATCCTTTTCAGCTTCTGAGATGATACTTCTCATCACCTGCACCGTCTCGCAAGGGTACTTCCCTACTGCAGTTTCTGCAGAGAGCATTACAGCTGAGGTGCTGTCGTAGATCGCATTTGCAACATCCGAAGCCTCCGCACGCGTAGGACGGGGATTTTGAATCATAGATTCAAGCATCTGTGTCGCTGTCACAACCGGCTTCCCAGCAAGGCAACACTGCCGGATCATCATCTTTTGTAAGCGGGGCACCTGGCTTAAGGGAAGCTCAACGCCCAAATCCCCTCTGGCCACCATAATCCCATCTGACACCTGCAAAATAGAATCAAAATGCTCAACACCCTGCTTATTTTCAATTTTGGCAATAATCAAGATGTCAGGTCTAGAAGCTTCGTTAATCAGCTTCTTAATAGCCAGAACATCCTCGGGACAGCGAATAAATGAAGCGGCGATAATATCAATGTCGTTATCACAGCCAAAGCGGATGTCGGCAATGTCTTGTTCAGTAAGCGCGGGCAGGTCAACAGCAACATCAGGAACGTTAACCCCTCCTTTTGATTTCAAAATCCCTTTGTTGTCGATCTCAATGACAACCCCATCAGAGACCACTTTTACGACGTGTGCAGAGACGTAACCATCATTAAAAAGGATGACAGTCCCTTCATGAAGTTTTTCTAAAATGATTGCTGGATTGATCGAAACAGCCTTTTTGTCACCCTCAATCACTTTACTGGTAAGAAGGATCTGATGCCCTACTTCAACCTCTACACTCCCATTTTTGACCTCACCAAGGCGAATTTCAGGGCCCTTAGTATCGAGCATGATCGCCATAGGCGTTTGAAGCTGATCACGGGCTTTTTTGATCTTGTTAATGACGTCAATATGTTCTTCATGACTTCCGTGACTGAAGTTCAATCGAGCGATGTTCATACCTGCATTAATTAGGTCGATAATCCCTTCATAAGAGCTAACGGCCGGGCCTATCGTGCAAATAATTTTTGTCTTTGTCATTTAATACCACCCCTTACAGATCTATACTCCTCGTGCTTGACAGCGTTTAGCTTACCGCCCGCTTAAGGAACGAGCGTTAGCGAATTAAGGAACGAGCGGTAGCGTTGCTCTTTGGAGTGCTGGGACAAGTCCAACGCTTTGTTAGGACTCGACCTGTCTAGTCCACTGACCCTTAGCAAGCGAACGTGTGTGTCTGGCCCTCGACATGTCGAGGGCTGGTGAAAGCGTTGGACATATCCCTGCACTCCAAAGAGTTCGCTTCGCTCACTCCCTAAACCCCACTGAGTTAAACGTTATCTGCCAGCTCTATTTTTTAAAGTAAGAGTCCCAGCGCTCTATTTATATACTCCTCGTAGCTGAAAATGGGGCTTTGGCGCCGTCCAAGTTCCCATTTTCAGCTGCGAGGAATATATTAACCATCACCTTAGCACTCCATATTTTAAATAGCCAGATGACCGGATGGAAGACCGGAAAGTGGATCGCGCACGGGCACGATTTCCAACCACATTTTTTTTTACTACCCTCATCTCGTGCGTAACAGAAAATTGACAATTACAAAAACGTGTATATACTCCTATGGGCTGAAAACGGGAATTTAGAGGGCACCAAAGCCCCGTTTTCAGCTCAGAGGAGTATATTTTAGCGCTACGGGTGACTTTAGGAGGTTTTTGATATGAACGTTGAGGTCCTGTCACGCATTCAGTTTGGGCTAACAAGTGGATTTCACTTCATCTTCCCCCCCTTGAATATAGGACTTGGCCTCTGCATGGTCATTATTGAGGCAATCTCGCTTACAACCAAAGCGCCCATTTATCAAAAAATGGCGAAGTACTGGACGCGCGTCTTTGCCCTTATTTTCTCTCTAGGTGTTGCTACAGGCCTCGTTCAACTTTTTGGATTTGGAACAAACTGGGCTAGCTATTCCCGTTACGTCGGAGATGTCTTTGGCAGTGCCCTAGGGGCAGAAGGGATCTTTGCGTTCTTCTTAGAATCGGGGTTTCTTGCAATCTTACTTTTTGGTTGGGATCGGGTTTCTCCAAAGCTTCACTTCTTCTCAACCCTTATGGTGGCCTTAGGGGCCCACTTCAGCGCCCTTTGGATCTTAGCTGCTAACTCCTGGATGCAAACACCTATTGGCCACAAAGTTGTTGGCACTGGCGAAAATGCACGCGCCGTAGTAACCAACTTTTGGGAAATGGCCTTCAATCTTTCGACTATTGACCGGATTGCTCACACAGTCGTCGCTTGCTGGATAACAGGCGCTTTTCTTGTTGTTAGCATCAGCGCTTATTACCTTCTCAAAAAGCAGCACCTTGAATTTGCCAGAGCTTCAATGCGCATCGGCTTAATCGTTGCCGGCGTTGCCATCATTTTACAACTCATTACCGGTGACATGTCGGCTAAAGGGGTTGCAAAGAACCAACCCATTAAGCTTGCCGCCTTCGAAGGGGTTTTTAATACAACCGACAAGCCGACACCTCTATACGCATTTGGATATGTCGATACAGAAACCGAAACAGTAACAGGCCTAGCTATCCCTGCAGGACTAAGTTTCCTCGTCCATGGGAACTTCACAACTCCTGTATCTGGCCTTGACAAGGTTCCTGAAGGGTGGTCTGCAAAAGACCGGCCAAACGTAGCTGTTGTATTTCAGACCTACCACCTCATGATTGGAATGTGGGCTCTCATGTTTGTAAGCCTTTTGGTTGCAACTTTCCTCTGGAAAAGAAACACCCTAGAAACGAGTAAATGGACACTCAGAATCCTTATTCTTAGCGTGGTCTTTCCCCAAATAGCGAATCTTGCCGGATGGATGTCTGCAGAAATGGGACGTCAACCTTGGATAGTGTACGGCCTGCTTCGGACATCTCAGGGCCTTTCAAAAAACATTGTCGCCTCCCAAGTTCTTGGGTCGCTCATCATGTTCATTATTATTTATACGACCCTATTCGTGATGTTTCTCTATCTGCTACACAGCAAAATCAAAGAAGGGCCCGAAGCGCTTACAACTGCAGAGACAGCGCGCAACTACTTTGACGAAAAGAAAAGAAAACATCGCAAAAGCAACACACAAAAATAATACCCAAAAGCAACTGGAGAGCATATGTTGGAATGGCCGCTAGAAATCATGTTCTACATGGTAATCATCACCTGCATGATCGGCTATGCCGTACTAGACGGATTTGACCTGGGCGTGGGGATCCTCCTGCTTGTTGCTCGCAAAGACCAAGAGCGGCGGATCTTATTAAACGCAATCGGCCCTGTATGGGACGGAAATGCCGTATGGTTAATTATTGTAATAGGTTCCCTATTTGCAGGATTTCCAAACGTCTATGCAACGGTCTTTTCAGCGTTTTATATTCCCTCCATGCTAATGCTCTGCGCGCTCATCTTCCGGGCTGTTGCAATTGAAGTGCGCAGTAAAAAGCAGATGCGCTGGTGGCGCTCTTTGTGGGATTGTGTTTTTTCCTTTTCTAGCCTAATGATTGCCCTTGGCGTAGGGATGGCTATCGGGAATTTCGTTGAAGGGATCCCCTTAGACGAGAACTTCAACTTTAATGGCGGTATATGGGACCTGCTCTCTCTCTATTCCGTTCTTATGGGGGTTGTAACTGTTGCCTTATTCACTATGCATGGCGCCATCTACCTCGTTATGAAAACTGAAGGGGATCTGCATGACCGAATTAGAAACTGGGCGCGCCGCAGCGTTATTTTCTTTCTCATGACCTATTGGGCAGCAACGATAATTACTCTTATCTACTTCCCTCACATGGTCGAGCAACTTAAAGAGCGCCCCGGCCTCTTTGTTGTTGGCTTACTTGCCATGTTCGCCATTGCCAACATTCCTAGGGAGCTTTCTCTTGGCCATGACGGCAGAGCGTTCATCTCTTCATGTGTCACGATTGCCTCCCTTTTGGCCCTCTACAGCCTGGGGTCGTTCCCTGAGCTTCTGCGCTCAAGCATTAACCCCGCCCACAACAGCCTAACTATCTACAACTCATCGTCAAGCAAACTCACTCTAACAGTCCTGGGGATCATCGTAGCCATAGGGGTGCCTTTGGTGATTGGCTATGGCATTGTTATTTATCGGGTGTTTAGAGGAAAAGTAAGGCTCGACTCCATGAGCTACTAGAGCGCGAAGATTTTCACCCCAGATTGAGCAGTTTGCAGAAATAAAATTCTGATTTATAGTGACCCTCCATGAATTTTGCAAGAGGGAGGGGCCGGAATGCAGCAGCTCCCACAAAAAGTTTATTTTTAACCAGTGAGAGATAGAGCGATTTTATCAAGAAAGATTTGACGCTTATAGGGGGGTGTTTTGGCAGCCTTACGATTGAAGTGGCATTGCCCGCTTTCCTCCCTCTCTGTGCTCTCTGTGTTCTCTGTGTTTCAAAAATATTAATACCAGCTTTTTTTAACCACAGAGGCGTGAGAGAACACAGGGAAAATACAAAAAAAGAATAGTCAGGTGATGAAAAAATCTATCGCCTAGATCTTGAACCTGCTCCAACCTATTGACAGCATAGTCTCAACGCGAATTGCTCAATCCGGGTTTCACCACAGAGGCGTGAAAGTCTTTATTTTTTGTTGTTTAGGTTTTGATGGCGACGCCAGCGAGACGGAGCTCTTCACGGTGGAAGAGGTAGAGACCAGAGAACAGAACAGAAAGGGCTATCCAGGATTGCCAAGGAATGATCTCTCCGAGGAAGATCCATCCGAAAAACGCGGCAAAGATAGGCGTAGAAAAGCCCGCAAAAGACAAGAATGTTGCAGTATATTTCTTCAGTAAGAAGCCATAGAGGTTGTAGCAAGCGAAGTTAGAAATGATAATCATCGCAAGCGCTGTTGCCAAGAAAGGGCCCATATCAAAAACAGGCGACGCATCCCACTCCCCTACTACAGCTGAATGACCAAGGGTCATGATTCCCCCAGCTAACATACTAAAGCCGTTAACTGTGATAAAACCCATCCCCTTTGATTTGACGAGCTGACGCAAGAGGATCCATCCATAAACAGAACTAACTGCGGCTACAAGCACAGCAATTTCTGGCCATGACAAAAAGAAGAACGTTCCGGCTGTCTCTTCAGCTTTTGTTTCGGTCAGTAGAATGGGAAGAAGACCAACACAGCCGATAACAAGACCCACCCACTTGAGGCGTGTCATCTTCTCTGAAAGAATCCAGTAAGAAAGAAGGGCTGCTGCAAAGGGAGAAACGCTGTAAATAAAGCAGGCTTTTGAAGAAGTTAGGAACTGAAGGCCCCAGAATTCGCAGGCATTACAGACGTAAATGTTAAAAAACGCCAATAAAAAGAGCTGTTTAAAGCACGATTTGTCAAAAACAAGAGATTTACGATCTTTAAAGAATTGGTAGGCTAATAAAACAGCTCCCGCCACAGCAAAGCGCGAACCCACGATAAAGAAGGGCTGAGCGTAGTTTAGCGACATTTTTCCGAAAGTAAAAATGCTCGCAAAAAGGGCGTAAAGCAAAAAGACAAAGAACATAAATTGACAACCTGCTAAATAAAACTGCTCTATTGTCTCCAAGATGGAGGCTTCCAGTCAATGATTACTTTGACAGGGAACCTAAATAATATACTCCTCGTAGTTGAAAACGGGAATTTGGACTAGCGCCAAAGCCCCGGGGCTTTGGCGCCGTCCAAATTCCCATTTTCAGCTACGAGGAGTATATCTACCGAGCTAACTCGTTTTTTTGGAGAAACTCCTGCCCCCAATGGTACCGATCAAAGAGTCCAGCGATGTCTCTCCCTAGAATATGATAGGCAACGAAGATCGCTTCGATAGAAGAAAGGCCCCTCTCTGGGTCAGAACACTCGGTTTGGCGCCTGGGATAAGCTGTTCGAAAGTGCGCGGGGATGCTCCGCAATTTCCAAGTAGGCTGTATAGGAGTCCGCGCCATCATTTGCTGGGCATAGCGCCAGGTGGCGTCCATAACAAAGAGCCCATAAGGAGCGTCTTCTACTGTAAGGGGCGGCGCATCTAGGCTCAAGATGATGTGGTTAGGAAGCTCAGGAACTGTTGAAGTGGGATATGTAAAGAATCGAAAGTCTTCTCGCGACTCGAGCCCTGATAGAGAGCACTTCTTAAGAGATTCTTTGCGATGACGCAAAACGACTGTTGGTGGAAAAGATTGCATATTATTTAATTAAAAGATTTAATGTACAAAACCTCACCGCTTCGCGAACAAGCCAAAGGGCTAATCCAAAAAGCACTGTAACGACAGAGCTTGAAATTTAATCAACTATAATGGACAGCCCCGATTTTAAGCAAAAGAGTATGCTCTTAAACAAGCGTATAGTATCCACTTAAGTGGCTCCATAACTTTTTAAGGCATACGAAAAAGAGGATACAGAAAAATGAAAAGAGGACACATCTTTATGGCTATGACGCTCCTTTTGTACTCTTGCCTACCACACGGGCAAGGGCACATCGATGCATCTGAAAAAGTTGCTGCTGCACAACCTTCTGACACTATTCAATGGCGAACCAACTTCAAAGAAACTGTCGAACTGGCAGAAGAACAAAACCTCCCCATAATCTTGAGTTTTTCTGGATCTGACTGGTGTGGATGGTGCATGAAACTCCATAAAGAAGTGCTCGATACGCCTGCATTTATCGCTGCCACCAAAGATAAATTCCTCTTTGTTGACGTTGACTTCCCTCAAAGTAAGACCCTCTCTAAAGAAATCAAAGCTCAAAACCAAGCCTTACTCCAAAAATTTAATGTACCAGGCTTCCCAACAATCATCGTGCTTAGTCCTAATCAAAAAACAATCGCAACAAGTGGTTATCAACCTGGAGGCGGGGCGCAATACGCTGAATTCCTAATAAATCACCGCGACAAAGCAGCAATGCTTGAACAGGCACTCAATCACCTTAAATCCCCAACATTCTCCTCTACAGAGCTTGAAACGCTATACAAGCAAGCCAAAGAGCTCGGGCGTGACGATGACGCATCGGCTCTTCTAGAAAAAGGGCTTCAAGATACCTCTAACACTTTCTTCCTCAGAGAAAAATACTCAGCTTTAGAAGATAGCGGCCTATGGGAAAGCCAACAAGCTAGGGACGTCCGGAAAGCACTTGTAATACTTGACCCCAACAACGAACAAGGGTCCCAATACTTTATCGCTGTTGTCGATTTTGAACATTACTCAAAGACAGCAAAGCCCCAAACAGACTCCCAAAAAATCATCACCCCGTTTGTTAACTATCTAAGACGCTTTGGCGCCGAAGACAAAGAAAACGCGTGGCGCATGCAGATGATCCTAGCAGGGTTTTTGAGCAGCAAAAACCGAACGAACGAAGCGTTAAAATATGCAGAGCAAGCGCATGCAAACGCTCCTTTGGAGAGGAAAGACGAAATCGCCCAGTCGGTACAAACTCTAAGAATGCGCGAAGAAATCGCCCAAAAGTAAATAGCCGCAAACTGGATCAAAGTCTCGCCTGAGCCGAGGGATTAAATTCGCAGGCTTTCGTGTTGTCTCAGCCTATTATTTGAGATTTAATCAACTATAACTTGGCAAAAGGAGGAGCTGGAGCTCTTTAAGGATATCGGCGGTGCTGGCCAATTCTGTTGGAGATGGCGGCTTTTTAGAAGGGGGCTTGTTCTTAGCAGAAGCCCCTGCATGGGGCTTGGTCGAGCGGGGCTTAACGTTGATGTGTAATCCAGCTGGTAACAGGTGTTGACATAGGCGAAAAGCCTCTCTAACAATGCGCTTAAAGCGATTGCGCTTGATTGCCTTTCCGTAGTGGCGAGAAACAGTAATCCCAAGCTTTGCCCGAGAACCATTTCCAAAAAAAGTTTCTATAGCGATTAAATTCCCAGCCGAGCGGCGTCCCTTAAACGAGAGTTTTTGAAAAACACCTCTTTTTAGCACGCGCGCTGACTTAGGAAACGAATATCCTGAAAGAGGCTCCTTTTGAAAGGAAGCTGCAGGTTCGCTTAGACTGTCAGTGCCCATCGGCCCTGTCTACGACGGCGGCTTAAAACCTTCTTTCCGTTAGTTGATTTCATGCGATAACGGAAGCCATGTGATGTTGCACGACGACGTTTGCTTGCTTGGTATGTACGCTTCATAGTGAGACATCCTCTGAGAATGAGCTGTGGTTTTTGTGATAATTCAGATATATACTCCTCGTAGCTGAAAATGGGAACTTGGACGACGCCAAAGCCCCGGGGCTGAACGATCGTAAGTACCCTTTGTATTTCTAATACTAAGGCGCTTGCGATCGTTCAGCCGCGGGAGCTTTCGCGCTAGTCCAAATTCCCGTTTTCAACTAGGAGGAGTATACTCCTCGTAGCTGAAAATGGGAACTTGGACGGCGCCAAAGCCCCGGGGCTGAACGATCGTAAGTACCCTTTGTATTTCTAATACTAAGGCACTTGCGATTGTTCAGCCGCGGGAGCTTTCGCGCTAGTCCAAATTCCCGTTTTCAACTACGAGGAGTATAGTACCCGAGATCATCGATAATTGTAAAGGCTGACGTTAAAAGGGCCAGCAGTTCCCACTAAATATTTTTCGCGCAGATCGAGGGTGATTTTGGGCATGGAGAGAAGCATCTTCATACCGTTTTTGCCACATTGATGATGCCGGCTTTTTTGATAGATCAAGTCCAAGAAGCAGCATGTGGCCTGCCTCTCTCAGGACAGGGCGATTTTATCAAGAAAGATTTGACGCTTAGAGGGGGGGGGGCAGGGCAATCGCATGAAGAATCTTCTTGGTTATTTAAACCGCTGCCGCGGTTTTTTTTAAGCTATCAAGCCTGTGTCCGATTAAAATCGCCCTATCTTTTAGGAGTTAAAAAATAAACTTTTTGTGGGAGCTGCTGTTAAAACGGTATTAAAGAACGTTAAAACTAGAAAAATAGCCCTTAAACAGAAAAGAGCTTGAAACAAAATTCCCCGATAGGGTATGAACAAGCTTCCTTTTTATTTAAAATACATGTAGAGGGATAGTCCCATGAAAGTAAGAGCTTCTATCAAACAGATTTGCGAAGAGTGCAAGATCATTCGTCGTATGGGTCGTATTTATGTGAGTTGCAAAAAAGAGCCCTCACACAAACAGCGCCAGAAAGGCCCTTCTCGCGATTAATTATAAATAGTCAATAAAGTAAAAGATAAAGAGTATTATGGCTAAAACATCATCTATTCAAAAAGAAATCCACCGCGAAAAACTCGTTGCACGTACTCAAGAGAAGCGCAAATTACTAAAAGCGCAAGCCCTTGCGGGTGACGATGACGCTCGCACTGCGTTAGACAAACTTCCAAAGAACAGCTCTCCTCAGCGCCTTCGTAATCGTTGCCAATTGAGCGGCCGTGCACGTGGATTCTTGAGAAAGTTCAAGATGTCTCGTATCTGGTTCCGCGAGCTCGCTCTTATGGGCATGATCCCTGGCGTTGTAAAAGCTAGCTGGTAGATTGCGTTCAGTAGGCAGGCCTACTGATTTCCCCACCCTTTTTAATTTCAATCCTCAATGGTCCATCGACCCTTGAGGATTTTTTTTGCCAAAAAACCTCAACAAACTCTGTTCTAGAGGGACATTTTAAATATCTTGCCTCTTCCTCTGTATTCTCTGTATTCCAAAAAATTTATCACTCTATTTTCATTATGACAGCCCGAGGCTGTCCCGCTTTGTTCTTTCTTATTTCTCTTTTTTTGTAACAGTTCACATGCACCGACAAAGGAGGGGTATGTGAACTGTTACCTTTTTTTTAAGGGTTACTTGATGAGTCCGTAGAAGATGACCTGATAGACATCGGTAGTATCGATGGTGGGAAACCGTTTTTTGGCAAGCGCCCCGAGCTGCAAGAAGTTTACCACCTCAAAAGCTCCTAATTTCAAATAGTGCTGATGGCACCCAGAAATATCTGCAAAGTCTAATACCACCTGATAGAGCCAGCTGTCTAGCAGAGCTTCTTTTGCTGTAGAATAGGTGATAATATCCCCTTCCAAGACCTTTAAGGCACCTCTGCCCTCTTGCTCGCGACTTTGTGGTACAAGGAAAGTCAAAAAACCGTACGGGTAAAACGTCCGAAGCACATAAAGTCCCTTCATGCAGGCCTCAAAAGCCGCAAGATCCTCTGGAAGAATCACGAGAAATGCATCGTGACTAAACCGCTTGGCAACAAGCCCTTTGGGCTGCTTCCAGCGCCTGTGCTGCCAAAGCCACTGACCAAGGTTCTCTCTAATTGCTTGCTCTTGAAGAACAAGCGCCTCGTGCATTAAACGCTCGACTTCTTCTTTTGAAGGTTTTGTAAGGTCTGGCCAAATAGGATCTGAATACCCAACCAAGTAACGCCCATCAGCTTCTCTTTTAATTGATACGACAACGATAGGACTCCCAGTTGCATAAGAAAGAAGCCCGGGAGCAGATGAGGTCCACGCCCTGACTCCAAAGAAAGGATATGAATAGGAGCTTGAAGGAAGCCCCTGATCTGCAACAAACCCAACGCTAACACCTTTTTTCAAAGCTCTTAAGCTGGCTTTAAGGGCTCCCTGCTGATCAATAATCTTTCCTCCCCACATTTCTCGAATAGAGACAATCCAGCTATAGAGCAGAGTGTTATCAATGGCCCTGCCTACTGCAATCACAGGAGATCTGTGTGAACTATCAATAAATGAGACCTCCCAATTAGCAAGATGAGAGCCCAAAAAGATAATCCCCTTACGGTCCCCTTTCCCCTCTTTTTGAAGCGGCACTGCAGACCTTTCGTTCTTAGCATGAAGAAGTGCATCTATTTTCGTGTAGCTACGGGCAAGGCGTCCATATTCTAAACAAGTGATTGTGAGGCTCTGAAACGCCTGCTTGGCAATCGCCTTCATTTCCGTTTCTGAAAGGCCAAGCGCTGGCTGTACCAAAGCAAGATTATTCATCGTGAGCTTGCGATATTTTTTTGAAAGGTAGTAGCCAATTAAACCAAGACCGCGTCCAAGGCGATGCAACCAGCGCGGAGGAAGCAGCGACAGCAAGAAACTGATACTACAAGCGCCGTAGAGTACCAGACGATGCTGCACATGGGTGAAAAATGGTTTTGTCATACGTAAAACTAAGGCACTTACGATCGTTCAGCCGTGGGAGCTTTCGAGCTGTCTGAGCCGATCATTTGAGATTTAATCGACTATACTTTGCAACTTTGCAGGTATCGGCGACGATTATACCGATCTGCTTAGAGAAATCCAAGTGCGCAACACTCTGCCGAATCATTTGTGAGGAAAAGGGACTTTTAGGGTGCCGCATTGCAGCTCCAAGAGCCGCCGCGATCGAATCTGCCCGGAAAAGATCTTGAATCACCACCCCCGTTGCAGGACTCAGCACCTCAGCGCCCCCATTTAATGAAGAAGAGACAACAAACAACCCCATCGCCAGAGCTTCTACCGTCACGTTTGCAAAAGGGTCGTACGTCGAAGGGATAACAAGGGCATCGGCCGTTTGATAGAACTGCCGAATATCAGAACGTTCACCAAAAAATGTGACCTGCTTGGCAAGGCCTAATCCGCTAGCAAGTTCTTTAAAGCTAGAAGAGTTCTTGTCTTTACCAACAACAGACAAGTGAAAGTTTTTATCGCGAAGACACGTGAGCCCACGCAAAAGAAGATCAAGCCCCTTTCGCTTAAAGCCATTACCTACAAACAAAAATTGATAGACACTCCTATCAAGGCAAAGCACCTGACTCAAAGAATCACGCACAGAAGGCCAAGCGTCAAAATCACCTCTCATCTGCTCCCACTCAACACCATTGTGGACCACTTTCACCTTGTCAGGATCAACATTGTAGTGATTAAGAACCTCTTGTCTTACCATCTCTGAATTGGTAAACAGCCTTTTTAGCCCTGGGTTTTCGTAGGCGGCCTTTTCAAGTTTCAGAATGTAATAATGCAGCGGATTTAAAGAAAAAGAGGCACATTTTAGCCAAGAGTCGGTACGCCGGCGGTGGTTGAGATAAGCCGCGTGCACCCCATTACCTGCACGGTAGTGAGTCTGGTAGGAGTTGCGGTCCATACCAAAGACAACCTCTACAGGATTGTCCTGTAGCCATCTCTGACACCGCCTATCAAACTTAAAAAGATTGTAGAGACTAAAAGAGGAGGTCTCTCCCATTGAAACCCACTCAATTCCTGGTAGGAGATCTTTTTTGGGGGAACCTGTCGTTAAAGCAGTCACGAAGCAACCAGCCGCAACAAATGCTTTTACGAGCTCTCTGGAGTATTTTTCTGCTCCACCAAGAGACCCCAAACGACTTTTAAGGAAGGCAAGTTTAGTCATCCTTAATGAGTGGGAGCGTGTTGATTGAGGATGATGTTGTTGCCTTGAAGGGAAATTGTTAGCTCTAATGGCTTTCCATCCTTTGTATAAAGGGCAAACTCTCTTAAATAATAACGGAACCGCTCACGCAAGAACTCTTCTTTGCTATTGCCTGACATCTCCCGAAGATCAGCCTCACTTGTGCTTTGAAGAAGTGACTCGACATACTGGTCTTCAAGAGCTTGCGGGTTAATGAACTGAACGCTCCACTGCAGCTCCTTAGAATCTTCTACAGGAGTGAGCGCAACAACCAGTTGCAATTGATTGCGCAGCACTTGTAAAAACGCCCGGCTAACATCTCTGACATACAAGGGAATCGTGAGCAGATACATCCCCTCCACCTGCTCTACAACTCCAGTAGCCTTTAAACTATAAGCTGTAGGATTAAGCGCGCTGCTATATTCGAAAGGGAAAAATGTGCTAATCGGAATTTTCTGATCTAAAGCAATCGATGCTGTCCTTAAGAAGTCGATCCGCAAGTCTTTGGCTCGAGGGTCATTAATAGCGACAGACTCCTGGGGACCAAAAGGCATGACAATTTGCTTCCATGAATCCGGAACAACAAAAGAAACCTCGACTCCACCATCTTCTGAATTGTGCCCTGTAATACTATCGAGCATATCCTTGTTAATATCTGAAAGGTTAAAGACCCACTCGACGCCGCGATCTGTGAGGTATTTTACCTGCGCAGCAGGACCTGTAACTGTTTGCATCAGCTGCGTCGGCCAAACGCCGATGAACTGATAATCTGCAGGAGAGGCCCCATGTGGATTAGCAATATAAACAGGAACCTGCTCTGAGGCAAGAGCGCTAAGAGTCAACGTAACAGGACTTGCCGTCACAGCAAAGACCTGATGGGTTAGATCAATTGCTTTATTGATGGTCACTAGATTTCGCTTATTAATGTCAGCTGTCCAGTTATCCCCTTTCCCCTGAGCGTTAAAGACAACTTCAATATCCGTTGGTTTAAGCTCTTCAAGAATGGTATTGTTTCCAGTAATCGCTACGGTAATTCTCTTTTCCAGTAACCCATCAGGACGTATGCCAAGAAGAGTCTTCCCTTTTGGAATATTCACAACGCGAACAGCTACATCTGGAATAGTGCGAGTGGCCACAATTGTATTGTTTACAAGGAACCAAACAATTACGGCGCCAACAATTGCCAGGCACTTTCGTTGCCAATCGTTCAAAAAAATGGAGCGTAACCAAGTTCTCATAAAACTATCTCATCTGAGGCTGAAACAACAAAAAATTAACGTCGCGCCCACTCAAAAAAGCTAAAGGATTGCTTTACCTGTGGCGGATTAAAAATACTGCGAACAATCCCTTTAAAGCGGTCGGCCTTAACACCCCTTGTCATAATCCCTTCCCTTGCAATCGAGACCTTGCCAGACTCTTCCGAAATAACGATAGCAAGCGCGTCTGTTAACTGACTTAAACCAAGGCTTGCTCTGTGCCGCGTCCCCATCGACTTAGCCAGCTGCAAAGCATCATCTGCCAGCGGAAGAATTACCGCTGCAGCAACTATTGTCATCCCCCGAATAATCACAGCGCCATCATGCAGGGGGGTCGTTGTCATAAAGACCGACTCGAGAAGCTCTGAAGAAAACTTGGCTTGCAGAGAGACCGCCTTCTCAGCGTATTGTTCAAGCGAGTCTTGGTTCTCAAGCAAAATAATGGCCCCCACATGCTTTTCGGCCATGCGGTAGATAGAGGTCGTTATGGCTTCTAGAAAATGATCAAACTCGACAATTTCACGGTACTTCTTTCCCTTAAGAGCTAATTTGGACAAGGCAAGCCGAAGCTCTGGCTGAAAAATAATAAGCACAGCAAGCACAACGACATTGACGACGTTGACCATGATCTTTTGTAAAACAGGAAGATGGAACCAGTTAGCAATAGCAGAGATAAGTAGGAATGCCAAAAAGCCAAAGGCAAGGTCCATGGAACGGGTGTTCCAGAAGAAGGAGAGCAGGTAGTTCAAGATGATGGCGATAATCGCAATCTCGATAATGGGGACAAGCACCTAGAACCTCTATGGGGACGAACACCCGGAACCTATATATATACTCCTCGTAGTTGAAAACGGGGGCTTTGGCGCCGTCCAAGTTCCCATTTTCAGCTACGAGGAGTATATAGTCCTCTTAGCTGTTTTTATGTAGGAAATAAAATCTATTAGCTCCCTATGCTCCTTAATGTCGTGTACTCTGATGATATCGACCCCTGCCATTAAGGCGAGGGTATTTACAGCAAGCGTTGCTGACAATGGGCCTGAAAGTGACTTGACGATATTGTTTTTTGCAACATTGCCTGCCACTTCATTCAATATCTTAGCTGTAAAAGACTTACGCGAAGCACCTAAGAGCACAGGAAAACCTAAAGACTTCAACGTACGTAGATTGTGCAAAATTTCGATATTATGAGCAACGGTTTTCCCAAAACCAATCCCCGGATCTAAAATAATGCGACTCGGGCTCACACCCTTCTCTACAAGCATTTTTACCTGCCCTTCCAGCCAGTGCATAATTGCATAGACAACCCCCTTTTCATAATGAGGTGCGCTCTGCATACTCTGAGGATCCCCTTGCATGTGCATGATGCAAAGCTCTGCCAAAGAAGTAGCGGCGACGTCTTGCATCTCAGGATCGCGAAAACCGCTAACATCGTTGAGGAGCGTAGCTCCAGCAGCAAGCGCCTGAGAAGCAACGCGGGCCTTTCTTGTGTCAATAGAAATAGGAACAACCACTCCCCTCTGCCGAAGAGCCTGAATAACTGGGATAACACGGCGCAGCTCGTCTTCTTCTGAAACAGCTGGAGCCCCTGGTCTAGTAGACTCACCGCCAATGTCGATAATGTCAGCGCCTGCTGCCACCATCTGCTCTGCCCTTAAGACAGCCCGTTCAACTTCAGCATAGCGCCCGCCATCAAAGAAGGAATCTGGCGTTACATTAAGAATGCCCATAAGGCGGTGAGATTGAGTAGACATCTGGACTCCGAGTTTCGCCTGACCAATGGATACAGGCAACACATTCGATTGCGTTTTAGAGAACATGCGTTAGCACATGCTCTTTGAGGTTCAGCAAGAATTAAGCAGGCGCCTCTAATTAGTTAAGCTTCGATGCTGAGCACTTTCCAGCCCCAGGAGGCGTGGTGACGTGCCCCAGCAATATTGACCACCATGTGCGCTTGCAAATAAGCGTGCGTTACTTCTCTAGCGGAAGCTTCTTCGATGGGAAATATCCGGGTGATTTGTAAGACAACCTCTCCCTTCTCACGAATAACCCTTGTAACCTGGCGGCACTTTTCAGGAGCTCTAATCCCGCTCGTTACAAAGAGATTTAACGCAGGATTGTTGTACCTTTGATGGAGTCCTTCCAGCATAGTTCCAAGCCCCCCTTGCGTCATCAAGGTCATAAGCTGTCTTGCTTGAGGTTCATCCACTCCGAAAGTCGCAAACTTAGCAACAAGCTCATCAATAGCAGTTTCGCCAGAAGGAGCTACTGGATCCTCTCCAATAAAGAGATCCATCCGAGGAAGGTCACGCGCTATTTGCGCTCTAAGACCCTCAATTGTTGATAACTTAGCCCCTTGTGTCTCCTCATAAAGCCCCGAAATTGCAATAGCCTGGGGGACCATCATCGGATTTTCAAGCTCCATTTTAAGGAGAGCAAAGTACTCTTGAACGTTAGTCGTAGATCCAGGTCCAGGTACTACTGCCTGATTAAGACCGCTACCAAGAACGACATCTATAAGTCTATACCCATCAGCCACAGCGCCTACAGTCTGCAGCTCGGGACAGCGACTGTAGAGCTTTTCTAAATGCTCAACCGTCGATAAAAGCATCGGTTGACGCTCTGCTAAAAGAGCTCTCTTCAGAATTGCCAGTGCAGGCCCAAGGACAGCTCCGATAAATTGATCGTGAATTTTAGGATCAGCAAGCCTCTTGAGGCGGAAAAGATTTTCGGCAAGCTGCGCGCCATTTACTCCAAACGTACGATCAACGGCATCTTTACAGTTATCCTGCACAACATCGGCTTTAAGCTCAAACTGGATAGCTTCTTTGACAAACGCGTAAAAAAGCCCCACAAAAGCAAGCCGCTCCTGCGCATTATCAAGAACATAGACATCTTTCTTCAACGGCCTGAAGTATTGATCTCCTACCTGATCAAGAATTCTGCAAAGAAACCCCTTTAAGCGCTCTTGTGAGCCATCAAATAAGTTTGGAGGAAAAATAAAAGGCGAGCCTTCGGCAAGCATGACTTTCTCTACCAGCCACTGCTTAAAGCTCTCTACTAAAACAGGCTGGGTAGCCTGTTCAATCTCCTGATGAAGCCAGCTGCCATCCATTGGCAATAATCCTACAGAAACAGTCTCTTTAAACTCCTCTGACGCAGCCACCTTTTGAATCAACTGAATCCACGGAAGTTCCCGATTTTTAGGCTTTGGATTTAAGTGAAGGAAGATCACCAACTTTTTATTCTGCGCTTTAAGACCTCTTAAGAATGCCAAATATTCTGGAACAATTGCAATCGCTCCCGCCTCCCAATCCCTTTCAGGAGCATCCTTAAAAGCGACATCTCGGGGCCCTATAGGAACGCCTGTACGCATGTAAACAATCTCTTTTGGAGCGCCATGCTCGCGTTGATAAACCTGCCTACACCACTGCCAAGGCATGTTTGTTGTCGCAAGTGAATCATAACTATCAAAGTTTGTATCTAAACGCATCTTCTGTCTATGCGCCAGCGGCATCGTTAGTTCCACTGGAGCCTTCTCCAATCCCTGCAAAAGCAGCTTTAGCTTCGATGTAAGCGCCGGCACCTCTGGAGGGATGCTTGCAATATCTTCCATAAGCCGTGGACTCCCTCCCTTTGCAATAAAGTAGACAAGCTCTGTTAAAAAAGGCTGAATGTCGACATCTGTAAACCATCTTGCACAGCAAGTATTGAGCATTGCAACAGAAGGCTCTTCTCCGAGTATGTCAGGATGCACTTGAATCATAAGCAGCGCCTTTCTAAGAGGTAGCTGGAAGGATTTGTAATGCTCGCGCGCACTCTTTCCATTCGGAACCATAAGAAAGGTAATCGCTTCTTTCACAAGCTTTCTAAATGCATCAACCTCTGGAACTCCGGTTGGTTGAAGTGCGCTAAGCTCTCGAGCTTCTTGCTTAAACAAGAGGCGTAGCTGCTGTATGTACTCCTCGTAACGATGAAGCTTCCACGGGTGGTTAGCATCGATAAACAGAGTACTTGTTACCCATGCTGTCCATTCCCATGTAACGCAAGCTGCAGTTGAAAGGCCCTGCCAACCCGTCCATAATGCGCTACTCACTGTACTGCCCAATGCAGCTAAGGATGCCATTGAAGGGACCTGACCTGAAAAGCTCCACGCAGAAGGCGATATGACCGATGATGTTGAAGAGCTTACTGCTGGAGATGGCGGCTCTGGCTGATCCCTTAATGGTTTGGCATCCTGCGATAACAACTCACCACGCTCCCTTTCGAAAGGCTCCTTTACCATTTCCATCAGAGGATGTGGGGGCAACGGAGTTGGAACGAATCTGGAGAACACAGTAGAGCCAAAGCAAAGGCCAAGAATCGCATAAGCAATGTTGGCTACTGTTAGGACTAGGCACTGAAAGGCAATCAGCGTGTCTGAGAGAAATACTTGTACAGCCGTCTCGCAGTTCCAATTGAGTAAGTGAACAAAAGAGTGCGTAGCCCCTTGTAACAGAAAGCCCGCAGCTGTTGCTGCAGCAACAGGAACAGAAAGTGGGGCTAGCAGAAGCCGGGGGAGAATGGCGCTCTGAGGAGTGCTCTTCCAGCCTGGAAGCTTTGAATATTCATCATTTTTGAGAAGAAGCACCTTTAAAAGGTGGGCATTTTCTGGAAGGAGGTAGGTTTTATAGAAATCAGCGCTGTAGGCCAAAGAGGAATTAAGGCAATCCATTCAATCAACAACCCTATTTATTAAAATAAAAAAACTAATTATAACACACTCGCATTAAAATAGCAACTATATACTTATATCAACAACTAACTTTATGTCTTATCAGCAGTTCCCGCTAGACTTCTTCTCACCCAAGGCGGGTGCCCTTACGCTGTGTGCAATTACTTCAACTTTATGAGCAGTTGCCATTAACCTGTGTCCCAGGGGGAAATCTGGACTTAGCCAGGCGGTGAAATGACACGCCTCGCATTGAACTACTTTAGGCTATATTAATGGGCGGCGGTCTTTCGAGGCCGCCTCTTTTTATACATCCCCATACCCAGCCCTTGCGTCTCGCTACCCCCCCTGCACGCAGACTGGGCTATATCCACAATGGCCCTTCGGGCCATTGCTCAGGGGAGTCGAGGTTACGCGTGATGGCGGGCTTTTCGGTCTCGTCCTCAAGCGCAGAAGTTAAAATTGGACCGCATCTGAATGCCTTAAAACCATGGTCCGAAGGACCATCGTGAATATGCTCCTCGTAGCTGAAAATGGGAACTTGGACGGCGCCAAAGCCCCGGGGCTTTGAGGGCGGGTAACAGGGGCAGTTTCTTGTGGTGTTGCTGAGCGGACCAGAGGTCGTGGCGATACTGCAAGTTTAGCCAAAATTCAGGCGAAGTCCCAAATGCGTCAGCGAAGCCCAGAGCTATGACTTCCGTTATTCGCCTGCGACTATTCACAATTTCGCTCACCTTAGGCTGTGTCCACGAACCATTTAAGTGGTGTGCTAATTGTGGTTGTGACAACCCTAGCGGCTTCAAAAACTCCTCAAGAAGAATTTCCCTGGGATGCGCCGGCTTTCTGTTTTTCGGCAACACACTTACCTCCTTAATGGCAATCCACTATTTGAACGTCTTGAGGGCCCAATAACCCCCAACAAAACACAATCCGCCACTGGTCATTAATGCGAATACTGTACTTGCCCTTCAAAATCCCACGAAGAGCTTCTAACCGGTTCGCTGGAGGCTGACGCAAATCATCAAGTCTAGCCGCGGCGTCTAACATCTGCCACGGCCTTGCCGCTTAACTACCGCTTGCGCGGTTTTCTAAAAAACAACCACCAACTCCGCGCCCCCTTCTTTTTTCTCTTGTTTTTCTCTCACGCCTCTGTGGTTAAAAAAAACTGGTATTAATATTTTGAAACACAGAGAAAATAGAGAGGGAGGAAAGCGGGCAATGCCACTTCAATCGTAAGGCTGCCAAAACACCCCCTATAAGCGTCAAATCTTTCTTGAAAAAGTCGCTTTGGGTATGTGAACTGTTTCGTCAATATTAGAAATATAGGCCTGCTTGCGATCGTTTAATCGCCCGGCTTTCGCGTTGTCTCAGCCTATTATTTGAGATTTAATCGACTATAACGCCCTCGCATTCCACCGCCTGGCTAAGTCCAAGTGTCCCTCTGGGACACAATTTAAAATGTAGGGAGCGAAAGTGTTCAGAATGATTAAAAATTTCTTTGCGCGATTGCCCCGCCACAACACCCCTCTGTGAGCATCAAAGCTTTATTGACAAAATTGCCTTATCTGTCAGGAGTTAAAAATAAGATTTTAGTGGAAGCTGGTGGCGTAAGGCTGCTACTCTTGAGGTTTTATGCAAAAGGCTTTAACTACTGAGGGAATTGCAAAACTTATGTAAAAAATTTAAACGAAAAACAGTACAAAGTTTACACTCCAACCCTGAGCTCATTCTGTCCACCCCATTGCGGGGTGTTCTTTTGAATTTATTTTCTTTCCAGCGGGAGCTGCTGCAATTACTTCAACTTTATGAGCAGTTGCCATTAACCTGTGTCCCAGGGGGAAATCTGGACTTAGCCAGGCAGTGAAATAACACGCCTCGCATTGAACCCAGATTGAGCAATTCGCATTGAGAATATGCTGTCAACAGGTTGGAGCAGGTTCAAGATGAACACTTAGTGCTTTTGCAATAGACCTCGGAGAATCTAGACCTGGGAGAATCTCCTCTATTCTTTAAAATGCAGATTTGGCGTCTTAGGGCAAAGGTCAGGTGATGGTAGCCTTTGGGCATTAAGTCTACTTGTGTTTTTGGTTGCTCAAAATCACAGTAGAGATTTTTCCATCACCTGCCTATTTTTTTTTAACTCAATTTTTGCACTTCATTTTTGAAAAGACAAAATGCACAAATGGTCCACATGCTGAAAATTTGCTGTTGCAAATTTCTTTACCCATCCTGAATTAGGCTTTCCAACGATCTTGAATGGCTTTCCATTGAAAAATTTGATAAAACGCTGCTAAACCCACAACAATATAAATCACATTTTGAATGATGGGAAGGCTACCAAAGATGAATTTAACTAGGTCGAAATCTAAAGCTCCTACAAGAAACCAGTTAAGACCACCAATAACCAATAAAATTGCAACTATAACATCTAATGTTTTCATATTTTCTCCTGCTTATGTTTTGTCCATATTCACTGTTAGTTATAAATCGCCACGCGATTTTATTAACCAAAAAATCCTCATAAAAAAAATATTACATCTCAACTTTACTTTTAATAAAGTGGGGGATAAAAAGTAAAGGATAGATTTTGAAGCACACTCGCCCTTCTTATGAAAGACTTGAAATGTCCTAAAGTAAACCTTGCATCTTTGATCCCCAATATTGAGATGGTGCAATCCATAACTCACAAACCCCTATCAACAGGTACTTGCTTTGAAAATATTAATAGTAATCCTGGTGGGAATAATCATCTTAGCAGCACTAGCAGGCAATATTATGAGCAATGTTGAACAGCCCGATTACAACTTGATTGAATCAAAAAAGAATATCGAAATCCGCAACTATTCCTTTATGATTTTAGCTGAAGTTGAAGTTTCCGGCGAAAGAAAACAAGCGATTGGAGCAGGTTTTAAAATTCTCGCGGATTACATATTTGGAAATAACACATCCAAAATAAAAATGGCTATGACTGCTCCCGTGATACAGGAAGAGTACATGAATAAATGGAAAGTTAGATTCGTTATGCCAAAAAAATACAGCCTTAAAACACTCCCAAAACCAAATTCTAAAGATGTGGTTTTGATCTGTTCGCCTGCTAGACGCTTTGCCGTCATTCGATTTTCTGGTCTTGCGGATGATGAAAATATTAAGCAGAATACAGATGAACTTAAAAAATTTATTTCAGCTGAGGGGCTGAATTCATTTGGAGAGCCAATCCTTAACTTTTATAATCCACCATGGACACTACCTTATTTACGCCGGAATGAAGTAATGATAGAGCTTAGGAGTTGATCGATGACAAAGATTTTGATTACAGGAGCCAATGGATTTGTAGGGAAAAGACTGATCATTGATCTCTTGAATAAGGGGCATCAAATTTATGCTTTGTGCCGCATAAAGGGGTCAAAAGTTTTTGGTGAGGACAGGCCAAATCTTTACTACATTTGGGGGGATTTAAGAAATCCTGAAACTTTAAAAGCGATTCCAGATGATATTGAGGCTGCTTATTATCTTGTCCACTCCATGTCCGAAATCGTGGGCAACCTGGTGGATACAGAAATTGAAGTCGTCAAACAGTTTCTAAAGGGGGTAAAAAACTCCCATATTAAGCAGATTATTTATTTGGGAGGGGTTATTAATGACGAAAAAAAGTTATCCCCTCACCTTAAGTCCCGGTTATTAGTCGAAAAAACTCTACAACAGAGCGGTATCCCTTGCACTGTTTTGCGTGCAAGCATAATTATTGGTGCAGGTAGTGCATCTTTCGAGATCATTAGGGATTTATGCGAAAAGCTACCTATAATGATTGCTCCCAAGTGGGTCAATTCATTATGTCAACCTATAGCGATTCTAGATGTTCTATTTTACCTTTCTAGCGTACTTCTCAATGAAAAATGCATTAATAAAACTTTTGACATTGGAGGCCCGGAAGCCTTTACATTTAAAGAGGTGATGCTTAGATACGCAAAATTCCGAAATCTTAAAAGATGGATAATCAATGTTCCTGTTCTAACTCCTCGTTTGTCCAGCTATTGGTTGGTTTTTATTACATCCGTTCGTTATTCGCTTTGTTCTTACTTAGTAGAAAGCATGAAAACAAGCACTGACGTTCAATTGAATGAAATCAAAAAAATCATTCCCCATCTTTGCTTGACCTATAACGAAGCCCTTAAATTAGCCTTTCAAAAGATCTCACAAAATGAGGTTATTTCCAGTTGGATGGATTCCTGGGAAATTACTGGAAATGACCCAAATATTGAAAATTATATCCGAGTTCCAGAGGAAGGATGTTTAAAAGATGAAAGAAGAATTTTGGTCAAAGATTCCAAAGCAGCTACTCTTGAACGGGTTTGGAGCATTGGTGGAAATACTGGTTATTATGCTTTGAATTGGGCTTGGCATTTGCGAGGTTTATTGGATCAAATGATTGGAGGAGTCGGCTTGAATAGGGGAAGACGGCATCCCTTTGAAATCCTAGTGGGCGATTCTATCGATTTTTGGAGAGTGATCCTCGCTGATAAAAATAATGGTCATCTAATTCTTTATGCTGGTATGAAGGTCCCTGGTGAAGCTTGGCTTCAGTTTAAGATTGAGCAAAACAATCACAAGTTCTTTCTTGTTCAAACAGCGACATTTCGACCTAAAGGTATTCTAGGGCGTCTCTATTGGTATGCTCTTGTCCCTTTTCATTTCTTTATTTTTCAAAAAATGGCAAGGGCTTTAGCAGGAGAAACCAGGTAAATAACGGTCAACTACCTTCTTTGCCTGAATAATGCAATCATTGACACCCACACCATAGAAGCTGTTACCAAGGAGCGTAAGCCTTGGAAAATGCTTCTTTATTTGCATCTCAATCGACTGAATGGTTGCTGTATGCCCAACATAGTACTGCGGAATTGCCTGCTGCGCGATTCTCACAGCAATTCCTTTTGGCTTTTCTTTGATTTTGAGATGCTTGCTAACGGCCCTCAGCGCCATCTCGATACAATCTTGCTCAACATAATCAGAAAAATCCTCTATCTGATCTCCCCCGATCATCACGCTCAAACGGGTCTCTGCTGAATGGCGATTCTGCTGTGGAAAAACACAAGAATCCCAGACAACCCCCAAGACCTCTTCTTGCTCTTGCGTAGGGATAAGATGACCAAAGCCGCTTTTTGGCATAACGGCCCTATCATACCCAAAGTTAACAACAGCTACGGATGCCGATGTGACACTTCGGAGCTGCTGAGCAATCGAAGGATGCAAAGAGCTAAACAGTGCTGCTAAAGCATTTGAAGGAAGTGCCGAAACAACATAATCCGCACGCAAGACGCGGCCTTCATTTGCCTTGCAGACATCTACCTCGGCGCCCTCTTCTGTAAACCGAAGCGCCTGAACAGTTGTATCAAGAAGCACCTCGGCGTGGATCCTCTTTGCAAGACCTGTCACAAAAGACTCCATCCCCTCTTTAAAAGAGAAGATCCCTCCTTTTTGCAAGCGCCGGACAAATTCACTCATCCCTTCCTGAGAGCGCCCCTTCCGCTGAGCAAACGCCCCCTTCATAACAGATCCATACTCCTGCTCCCACTGGTGGATAGCAGGGAAGCAAGAGCGCATAGAAAGCTTGTGCGGATTTCCAGCAAATATCCCAAGCACGAGTGGATCTACAAATGTCTCAGCAATATGGGAATTAAAACGGCGGCAAATGAAGTCATAAACAGTTTCGTCATCCCCTTCATATCGCTCAATAGAGCGCTCTCTAAAGAGACTCCCCATAACCCCTTTCGTCAATGATGAGAACAAAAAAGAAAATGGCCCTGAGGGGATCTTCTGAAGCTTATCATTAACCCACAGATAGCGTTTTTTGGCATTGGCATCGGCAACAATCACCTCCCCTTCAAGACCCGCTTGTTCAATAAGCTTAAGAGTCTCTAGTCCACTTCCTTTTGAGCGGCACCCCCGAGGCCCCTGCTCAAAAAGAAAACTGTTCTGCTCAACAGTACGGATCCACCCTCCAAGACGAGAGCTTTTTTCAACGATGGTCACATGAATTGTGTCCCCAAATGTGCGCTGAAAAAACCAAGCCGTAGCAAGACCTGAGATTCCCCCGCCCAAAATGACTACGCTTTTCTGTTTCATCCTGGTTATCCTGTTTTTCTTTGCTAAATGGCCTGGGAAAACATCCCTTGCGTCTCCTGCTTTTTAAGATAGGCATCAAAAACCATCGCAATATTGCGAATAAACAATTTTCCATAGGGCGTCGGAAGGAGCTTCTCTGGAGAGTTATTCACTAACCCATCAGAGATGCAAATCTCTAAAGCTCTCTGATCGCCGGCAAAATATTGATCAAAATCAAGATTCCACTGCTTCTTGAAGACCTTTTTATCAAGCTCGAAATCACACATAAGTGTGTGAATGACCCACTTGCGGATCTTGTCATCAAGATTTAGGACCTTCCCACGAAAGACAGGCAATGCGCCAGCATCAAGAGCCTTGTAATACTCAGAAAGCTCCTTAAGATTCTGGAAATAGGCCTCTTGAACAAACCCAATTGAGGTCACCCCCATCGAGACAACATCTTCAGCAAGCTTTAACGAATAGCCCTGAAAATTCCTCTGCAAACGCTTCGTCAGATAGGCCTTAGCAAGCCCATCCTCTTGCAAGGCAAAGTGATCCATTCCAATTGCGACATATCCATTTTCAAGAAAGGCCTTGCGCGCCTGAACATAAATCTTAAACTTCTCTTCTGTTGATGGGAGGGTTACCTCGTCGATTGCTTTTTGATGGGGCTTAAGCCATGGAATCTTTGCGTAAGAAAAAAGAGCCACTCGATCTGGGCGGAGGCCAATAATCTTTGTCAGGGTATCCTGAAAGGAGGTCACTGTTTGATAAGGCAATCCGTAAATAAGATCGAAGCTGATCCCTGTAAAACCAAGGCTTCTTGCTAGCTCATATGTTTCACGTGTCATTTCATACGTTTGACGCCGCTTCACAGCTTCCTGAACTTTAGGGTCGGTATCTTGCACTCCAAAGCTCACACGGTTAAACCCGAGCCTTCGAAGCATCCGCAGCTTACTCCCACTGTCTTGAACAACTGTGCGCGGGTCAATCTCGATTGAGAGCTCACCCGTTGGATCAATTTCAAAGACAGTCTGCAACTTCTCGTATAAACGGAGAAACAAAGCTTCGCTCAGCTTTGTTGGGGTCCCCCCTCCAAAGTGAAGCTGAACAACTTTTGGCGGAGAAGAAAAGCAAGAAGCTACGAGATCAATTTCTTTAATGAGATAATCAATATAGCGGATCTCGTTTTCTTCTTTGCGATTAAGAATCACCGAGCAGCCACAAAACAGGCACATGCTCTCGCAAAAAGGGATATGGAAATAGAGGGATAAGGGGCGTCCAGAAGCAGCAAGCTCAAGAAGCTTTTCGCGGTAGGTAGCCACCGCACCTGCCCATGTTTCCCATTCAGGAGCTGTTGGATAGCTCGTATAGCGAGGCCCCGCCTTATTGAGCTTTATAAGCTGATGGTGGTCAACCTGATCTTGGTCGACAATCACTGTTTCCATCCTTGTACCTCTTATTTTTGGTAACGCACTCTAGCAAGAAGCTGATTTTTAAAAAACAAAGTTTACGAACACGCCTTTCAGCTCAAAGACGCATAGAAAAAAGAGAAGAGAGAGAAATACAGGAAGAGGACAGGCAGGATAGCCTTCGGCTGCAGGATAAAAAACAGGATAATGGATTTTTTGAAACACAGAGAACACAGAGAAAATGCAGAGAGAGATATAACTAAAAAAACAGAAACTAGCCCCCCTCTTTCTCTGTGTTCTCTGTGTTTCAAAAATAAAAATTATTTCAGCCTGTTTTTATCCTGCCTATCCTGTTCCTTTATTTCTTTCTCTCTTTTTTCTCTGTGGCTCTGTGGTAAAAATCCCCACTTGTGACTATGAGCTTTTGACACACTCAACAAGGAGCTTAACAGAATCAACAGGGGTGCCTGGCTGAAGGCCATGACCAAGATTGAATATGTACCCCGGATGCCCCTTCATCTGATTAAGAAGGCGGTTTGCCTCCTCGCGAATAGACTCCTGAGGACCATACAAAGCAAAGGGGTCGATGTTTCCCTGCAAAGCGAGTTTAGAATTAGGGCAATTAGAGCTGAGCTGGTTACGCAGATGAAGAAGATCCACATTCCAATCAACACTAATAGCCGCTGGGTTTAGCTCTGCAAGCTGCGTCCCAAAAAGCAAGGAGCCCCTCGCAAACAAAATTACAGGGACGCCAGAAGGGCGTACAGCATCGACAATCTCTTTGAGCCAAGGAAGAGCGAACTTTCTAAACTGAGCTTGACTAAGCACGTAACCTGTCGACTCGAAAATCTGAAGAGCTGCAACACCTGCATCAATTTGCATCTGAAGATAATCGATGGTTACCTTTGTGACTTTTGCAAGGAGTCGATGGATAGTGGCAGCATCGGCATGCATCCACTTGCGAAAGTGGGCAAGATCAGGAGAGGACTTCCCCTCTACCATATAGCCTGCAACCGTGAACGGGCCACCGCAGAAACCGATGAGAGGCACTTTTAGGTCAGGAGTCAGAAAGTCAATCGTCTTCTTGACGTAACCCAGAGTTTCTCTGACATCAACGCTATCTGGCAGCGCTTTAACATCAACAGCTGTCCGAACTGGTCTATCAATAACAGGCCCTTTAACCGGCCCTGGGCCTTCTACAAACTTAAGGCCAACACCCATAGCTTCTGCAACAAGAAGGATGTCTGCAAAAAGAATTGCCGCGTCAACACCAAGAATATCGATAGGCTGTTTGGTGATCTCGGCGGCAACTTCAGAGTTATGGAACATCTCTATCAGAGAGTGCTTCTTCCGGATTTCTCGATACTCAGGCAAGTACCTGCCCGCCTGTCTCATGAACCATACGGGAGGGCGAGATTTGTTCTTGCATCCCAAAGCATCTAAAAGCAATCGATTCATTAGAACCATTATTGTTCACCATAAAGAGTTAAAGATTTTCACCACAGAGTCACAGAGAAAATAGAGAGGAATACAGGAACAGGATAGCCTTCGGCTGCAGGATAAAAAACAGGATATTGAACTTTTTGAAACACAGAGAACACAGAGGAAATAGAGAAAGAGAGTGGTTCTAGTTCCGATTTTCAGCTACGAGGAGTATATTTTTCTCTGCGTTCTCTGTGTTTCAAAAACAAAAACTATTTTATCCTGTTTTTATCCTGGAGCCAAAGACTATCCTGCCCATCCTGTTCCTATACTCCTCTTAGCTGAAAACGGGAATTTGGACGGCGCCAAAGCCCCGGGGCTGAACGACCGCAAGTGCCCTTTGTATTTCTAATACTAAGGGCACTTACGATCGCTCAGCCGCCGGAGCTTTTGCTGAGGAGGCGATCGATGATGGAGTCGATATTGAAACCAAACTCTTGAGCAAGCGCTCCTGCAGGAGCCGAAGCCCCAAAGCTCTGCATGCAAATCGCAATGCCATCTAACCCGATGTATTTGTGCCAGCCAAGCTCAACGCCCGCTTCAATGCAAACGCGCTGTCCAAGATTACCGCCGACAACGCTCTTGCGATAGTCTGCATCTTGCGCTTCAAATAGCTCCCAGCAAGGCATTGAAACAACACGTACTGCCTTTCCAAACACCCTTTTAAGCTTCTCGGCAACATCCATCGCTAAGGTCAACTCGGATCCAGTAGCGAAAAGAGTGAAGTCTGGGGTGGAGGATTCGCTCTTTACAATATAAGCACCGCGCCCAACCCCTTTTTCAAAAGGAACTCTAGTTACAGGAAGCTCTGGAAGGGCCTGCCTTGAAAGAATAAGCGCTGTGGGGCCAGAATAACGAAGCGCCGCAATCCAGGCCATTTTAACTTCATTATTATCTGCAGGACGAATCACCTGAAGGTTAGGAATCGCACGCAAAGAAGCTATATGCTCTACAGGTTGGTGCGTAGGACCATCTTCTCCTAAAAGGATAGAATCGTGTGTAAATAGGTAGATCACCTGCACTTTAGAAAGTGCTGCAAGCCTAATAGCGTTGCGCATGTAATCAGAAAAAGTCAGAAATGTTCCAATATAGGGAATGATCATCTGCGTTTGAGCAAGACCTGCTGCCATTGCTGCCATTCCAAATTCTCTGACGCCGTACTTAATATTTCTTCCTTTGAAGTTCTTAGCGGCTACCACTCCAAACTTATTGTGAGGCTGCATCATCGTCATATCTGAACAAGAAAGATCGGCAGAGCCGCCATATATCTGAGGAAGCATTCCTCCCAACATGTTTAATACTTCGTTAGAGGCTGTTCTTCCCGCTAGCGCTTGCTTCATAGGGATCTGCTCAAGTTTAGCCTCGAGATCTACTGGCAGCAATTTAGTTTGCATGACCACAAAGTCCCGGCTGAGCTCAGGGTTTACTGCTTTCCAATCATCAAATCTCTTTTTCCACACCTCTTCTTGAGCGGCGTCAGCCGCTCTCTTCTTTTCAAAAAACGTGTAAACAGCATGGGGAACGTAAAAGTCCTCTTCAGAAAGTCCCAGACTTTGCTTTGATTTTAAGAGCTCTTCTGGCCCTAGCGGTGAGCCATGCGCCTTAGATGAGCCCGCTTTATTTGGAGAGCCTTTGCCAATAATTGTTCGCATCTCGATAAAAGCTGGCCGCTCCTGGTGTTTGCGGAGCTTATTAAATAACGAGTCCATCCCTTCCCAATCATATCCATCAAGCTCGTAGACTTCCCAGCCGTAGGACTTATAACGGGCTTTAGTGTCTTCTGAGCACGACTCAGAAAGGGGGCCGTCTAATGACACCTTATTAGCATCATGAACAAGAATCAAATTGTTGAGGTTTAGATGACCTGCAAGTGAAGAGACTTCTGAAGAGATCCCTTCCATGATACACCCGTCACCTGCCAAACAAACGACTTTAGAGGTAAACAAGGCGTGCTTTTCTGTATTAAATTTAGCCGCAAGAAGCTTTAGCCCGAGCGCTTGCCCTGCAGCATTCCCAACCCCCTGTCCTAGAGGACCTGTCGTCGCCTCTACGCCTTCAGTATGGTGCAATTCTGGGTGACCAGGTGTGCGGGAGTGGAGCTTGCGAAAGTTCTTTATTTCGTCGATTGAAAGATCAAAGCCTGAGAGGTGTAAAGCCGAATAGAGCAGCATGCACCCATGGCCAGCTGAAAGAATAAAGCGATCGCGGTTCAGCCACTGGGAATCTTTAGGATTGTGGCGCAAAAAAGATCCGTACAAATAAGCGGCAAATTCTGCGCAGCCCATTGGCATGCCAGGATGGCCCGAGTTAGCTTTCTGTACAGCGTCGATGGAAAGGCCCCTGATGGCTCCTGCAATTTTTTCTAAACTCGTTTTTAGCTCTGGTGTCATTAGATTCCGCACTCTATAAAAGGTTATACTCTTTTCAAAAACTTTAACGCTATCCCTCCAAATCTCACAAGAGAAAACCCTATACAAGAGAAAATCCTATAATTTAGCCTCTGTGGTGGGAAAAGGGTTCTATCTGATAGGCTCTATACTCCTCGTAGCTGAAAATGGGAACTTGGACGGCGCCAAAGCCCCGTCCAAGTTCCCATTTTCAGCTACGAGGAGTATATTTACTTTTTGTTCAACCCCCTTAATTGTTTCATGTTAACACAAACTATTCGCCGCAAGTTTTTAGAATACTTTAAGAAACAGGGACACGCCGTTGTCGCCTCATCATCTGTTGTTCCCCATGATGACCCGACGCTGCTCTTTAACAACGCCGGCATGAATCAGTTCAAAGACCTCTTTCTAGGAAAGAGCCTCCGCGACTACAAGCGTGCAACCACCTCTCAAAAATGTATCCGTGCAGGCGGCAAACACAACGACCTAGAGAACGTCGGGCACACTTCTCGCCATACGACCTTCTTTGAAATGCTCGGCAACTTCTCTTTTGGAGACTACTTTAAAAAAGATGCCATCCGCTTTGCATGGGAAGTCTCTACTCTGGTGTTCGAGCTCGACTCCGAAAAAATATGGGTTACCGTCTTCGAAAAGGACGACGAAGCTGCTAAACTTTGGGAAGCGCACATCTCAACTGCACGCATCGTTAGATTTGGAGAGAAAGAAAACTTCTGGGCGATGGGCGATACTGGTCCTTGCGGCCCTTGCTCCGAGCTCCTTTATGACAGAGGCCCTCAATATGGAACAGCGACAACTCCTCTGGAAGACACCGATGGAGAGCGCTTTTTAGAGTTTTGGAACCTCGTATTCATGCAATACAACCGTCAGCCCTCGGGAGAGCTTCTTCCCCTTCCAAAGCCCTCAATTGACACAGGCGCTGGGCTCGAAAGAATCCTTTCTCTGAAGATGCACGTCCCGACAGTCTTTCAAACAGACGTCTTCAGGAGCCTTATTGACCAGGTAGAGCAAATCTCTGGCGTTCAATACGACCCTAAAAACAGAACTCTAGCTCCCGCTTTTAATGTGATTGCCGACCACATCCGCACACTCTCGTTTGCCATTGCAGATGGAGCGCAGCCAAGCAACGTCGACAGAGGCTATGTTCTACGAAAAATCTTGCGCAGAGCTGTACGGTACGGAAGAAGCCTCGGCATGGAAGAGCCTTTCCTTGCGAAAGTCTTGCCACGCCTCGTTGAAATCATGGGGACTGACTATCCAGAGCTTAAAAAAGCAGAAAAGCGAATCGCCGAAATCTTAACAAACGAAGAAGAAAGCTTTATTCAGACCCTTCGCAGAGGTGGGAACCTGCTTAATACAATCATTAGCAGAGCGCAGCAGCATCAACACCGCATTACAGGCGACGAGTCCTTTAAGCTTAAAGACACTTACGGCTTTCCAATTGACGAGACGCTCTTGCTTGCTAAAGACGCAGGACTTACCGTCGACATCGAACGGTACAAAACGCTTGAAAACGAAGCAAGAGAGCGCTCACGTGCGGCCCACAAGAGCGTTCAGCAAATTGCCTCTCAAATGCTCTACGAAGACCTTTTGAAGCACAGCGGCGCTACAACAATGCTCTGCTACACACAAAAAGAGGCAGGCACTCCAGCAAACGCTACCATCACAGCGATTGTCGTCAATGGAGAGTTTGTCCAAAAGATGACAGAAGGGGAAGAAGGGATGGTCATCCTCAACCAAACACCTTTTTATCCCGAGATGGGCGGTCAGGTTGGTGATATGGGGGTCCTCACCAATGGGACTAATGCTTTTGATGTTTACGACTGCAACGCCCCTTTTACAGGGATCATTACCCACCTCGGGAAGCTCACCCACGGAGAGCTAAATGTAGGAGCGCCGATCACAGCGACTATCGATACGCATCGGCGTCAAAGAATTGCAAATAACCACACAGCAACTCACCTTCTTCATTGGGCGCTCCATGAGGTTCTCGGAGAGCACGTCCGCCAGGCAGGGTCTGTCGTAGAACCAGAGCGTTTGCGCTTTGACTTCAGCCACCACAAAGGATTGACACCTCAAGAAATTAAGCGCGTTGAAGACCTCGTC
This sequence comes from Waddlia chondrophila WSU 86-1044, assembly GCA_945882915.1. GTDB lineage: Bacteria > Chlamydiota > Chlamydiia > Chlamydiales > CAMCWV01 > CAMCWV01. The sequence continues at coordinate 100,417 of CAMCWV010000003.1, forward strand.
AACACAAAAGTCCGTGAAAACCAATTTGTCTCAGCCTATGAGCTGAAGTACGAAGATGTTCAAAAGCGCAAAGACATTAAACAGTTCTTTGGCGAAAAATATGGAAACACCGTCCGGGTCATTGACATTGACTACTGCAAAGAGCTTTGCGGGGGCACTCACACAAAACAAGTCGGCACCATTGGCCTCTTCCGGATTGCTAAAGAAGGGAGCGTCTCTGCAGGGATGCGCCGCATCGAAGCTGTGACTGGCATTGAAGCCGAAGAAATGGCTAGAGCAAGCGACCAGATCATTCAAAGCTTGCAAGAGCTTCTTAAAGCACAACGCCCCGACATTGGAGAAAAAATCACCAAGCTTGTTGAAGAGAACAAGCAGCTAGAACAAGAGCTCAAAAAGGCCAAAAAAGCTGGAATGGGAGATGTGTTAACCTCTCTTCTAACAAACGTCCTTCAAATCAAAGGCATTGCTGTTCTGACTACAAAAGTAGCGGCTGACGCAGAGGAGCTCCAAGCTCTTGCTGATGGGCTCATGGAAAAAATGAAGTCCGGTGTTTTGGTCCTTGCAGCCATTGCAGACGAGAAAAAATGCCAAGTGCTCGTAAGAGTTAGCCCAGACGTTGTTGTAAAAGGGATTAAGGCAAATGAGATCATCAAAGCAATTGCTCCGCTAATTGAAGGTGGTGGCGGCGGCAAGGCTGACTCTGCACAAGCTGGAGGCAAAGCCCCTCAACGACTGGAAGAGGCTTTCACCAAAGTACAGCAGCATGTTGCCAGCATCTAAAACGCCTTAAACACCCCCGGAGCAAGAATAAATACATTCAACGCAAAGATGCAAAGAATAATATTTTTTGCGTCTTTGCGTTGAATAATTCCTTTTCTCATCCCTCTTATACCTCTGTGGTGAAATACTATAAAAAATTGATAAATTATGAAACAGCCGGACATCCTAACTAGCGAGAAGCTCCAAGCGTTTCAAGCCGACCTCAAGCAAGGCAAATCTATCCTCATTGAAGGGCTTTGGGACACTCCCAAAGCAATCATCGCCTCTCTTGCCCAAAGAGCTACGCAAAAGCACATCCTGATTGTTACCGGAGGTGCCAGAGAAAGCCGACTATACGACGACTTCCCCTTCCTCCACGAAGGATCTGTTGTCGAGTTCCCTGCATGGGAGACGCTCCCCTCTGAACTTATCGCCCCTAGCCCTGATATCGTCGGCATTCGCTACCAAGCGCTCCACAAAATCATCACAGCCACCTCTCCGCTGATCATCTTGTGCCCTTTGCAGGCGTGCCTTCAAAAGACAGCCCCTCCAAAGATGCTTGCATCTCTTTACCTTCCCATTCGGGTCGGGGAAAAGATCTCCTTCGACAAGCTCCCTTCCAAGCTCACAGCCATGGGTTATGAGCGGTGCGCCGTTGCTGCCGATAAAGGAGAGTTTGCCGTTCGTGGCGGAATCATTGACATCTTCCCCGTCTCTGAAGCAGATCCCGTCCGCATCGAATTTTGGGATGATGATGTCGAGTCGATCCGTTTTTACGACCCTGTAGGGCAAAAATCAATGCGCAAGGCGGAGTCAATCACCATCACTCCGGCGCAAGAGCTCGAGCTCATCAACAAACAAGGCTCAGAAAAAGGGTCGCTTGCTACATTATGTGACTATCTAGGAAACAATACTCTTGTTTTACTTGACGACCTCCTAGCTCTTGAAGATCGCTACATCTCTCTCCAGTCGATACCAGGGGCTATTTCTAGATCTTTTGTAAGCTTCCAAGACTTTCTTAAAGAGATAGCTCCCCTGCAAAAGATCTTCCTCTCACAATCTTCTGTCGAATCTCTTAGCGAAATTCGCCATGTCGACAAAGAGACCATTGCATTTGAGATGTTCACCCATGTGCTCAAAGCAAAGCGTTGGCAGCACCCTTTCTTCCGCGTAACCGACTATGTACTCACCGACGAGCTGATCTCTGAAGAGGTCTCTGGAGAGACCATCTTACAAGGGCTTTCTCAATTTGAAAAGAGCCCGATTAAGCTCCGCTTTCTCTCTTCAACGGCTATTGAAGAAAAGCGTCTAAGGGATCAGCTTGCAAGCAATGGCGTTCCCCTGCCGGCAAACACCGAATTTGTTTCAGGCTACCTCTCAAGCGGCTTTGTCCTGCCAGACATCCCCCTTCTTGTCATTCCGCAGCCTGAGCTAACCCACAGACACCGGCTGCGCAGAGAAAAGATGCGGGGCACAGTCCACACACCTCCCTCTGTTCATTACGAGCTGACCCCGGGCGATCTTGTCGTTCACTTCAATAATGGGATTGGGAAGTACCTCGGGATCGAAAACCAATTAAATGTGCATGGGATCCAATCGGAATACCTCGTTATTGAATACGCTGAGAACGGAAAGCTTTTTGTTCCACTAACGCAGTCCCATCTTGTCAGCAAATACATTGGCTCACACGACGAAACACCAAGACTGCACACCATTGGAAACGCCCGGTGGAAACAGACCAAAGCGCGCACAGAAAAAGCGATTGCAGGATATGCTAAAGACCTTCTTAAGATGTACGCGGAAAGGGATATTCATGGCGGGTATATCTTTGACTCCGACAGCGAAATGCTCCAAAACTTTGAAGAGGACTTCCCCTACAGCGAAACGGAAGACCAACTCCAAGCTATCTCCTCAATTAAACAAGACATGTGCTCAAACAATGCCATGGATAGGCTTATCTGTGGAGATGTCGGCTACGGAAAGACAGAAGTGGCCATGCGCGCTGCATTCAAAGCTGTGGTTGATGGGCCCAAACAAGTAGCGGTCCTCGTACCTACAACAGTGCTTGCCATGCAGCACTACGAAACCTTTGTAGAAAGGATGAGCAATTTTCCAGTACGCATTGGCGTCCTCTCTCGCTTTCGGACATCAAAAGAGATCAAAGAAACGCTTGAAGGAGTTGCAAACGGCTCCGTTGACATTCTGATTGGGACGCACCGGATTATTAGCGACGATGTGATCTTCCAGAATTTAGGGCTTATCATCATCGATGAAGAGCAGCGGTTTGGTGTACGTGCCAAGGAACACCTCAAAACCAGAAAAATCGGAGTCGACTGCCTGACGCTCTCGGCAACGCCTATTCCTCGGACGCTTTATATGTCGCTTATTGGCGCGCGCGACATGTCAACAATCAGCACTCCTCCGCAGGACAGACTTCCTATTAAAACAGTCCTTTGCGAATCAAATGAGCAGGTCATTCAAAACGCTCTGCTGCGAGAGCTGTCTCGCGATGGACAAGCTTATGTGATCCACAACAGAGTCGATTCAATCTTTGATGTCGCCTCGCGCATAAAAAAAGCCATTCCCCAAGCACGTGTTGTCGTTGGGCATGGGCAGATGAGCTCTGATGAAATAGACTCTGTTTTCCACGCTTTTAAAAGTGGCTCTGCAAATATTCTTGTTGCGACGACGATTGTAGAAAACGGCATCGACATCCCAAATGCTAACACCATCATCATTGATAGAGCTGACCAGTTTGGCATGGCTGACCTCTACCAGCTTCGAGGACGCGTCGGCAGATGGAACCGAAGAGCTTATGCCTACTTTCTGACACCTGCCAACAAATCGCTTCCTGAGCTCACACAAAAAAGACTTGCGGCTCTTGCTCAAACAGGAGGTTACGGCGGAGGGATGAAAGTCGCCATGCGCGACTTGGAAATTCGGGGCGCTGGGGATATTTTAGGAACTGAGCAATCGGGACATGTCTCTTCAATAGGCTTCCATCTCTACTGCAAGCTGCTTAGAAGAACTATCGAGACCCTGCAAGGCAAAACGCCCTACACCATCACTGAAACAAGAATCGACTTCCCTCAAGAAGCGCGCATTCCAGAAACTTATGTCAACGAAACAAGCTTGCGGATGGAGCTCTATCAGAGGCTTGGAGAGGCGCTTTCATTTGAGGATGTCGATGGCATCTTAGAAGAGATGAAGGACCGCTTTGGAAAGCCTCCGCTGCCCATTATGTGGCTCTACCACTTAACAAGGCTGCGCGTCTTCGCCTCGCAAAACCACTTCACGCTCCTAAAGCTAGACAACATCTCTCTTACTGCAGAGCAAAAAGCAGGCGAGCAAAGCATCATTAAGCGGGTCATTGTCCCCACAAAAGCCGTCCCTGCAGAGCTCGAAAAGCAGACCATCAAAGCCCTTAAAAAAGCATTCGACCTATAAATGCTTTGCACCTATACTCCGCTTAGCTGAAAACGGGAAAAATCATCCTAAACAAGCGCTTGCCCTTTCTAGAAGGTAACCCTTTAATTGCTACGGGCTTCTTCTCTTTTTCTCTTTTGTGCGCCGTCCAAATTCCCATTTTCAGCTAAGAGGAGTATATGTCCGATTAAATCAGCCTGGAGTTGTAACAGCTTCGTGCTCAAATTCTTGCGCAGCTTCCGGTTTGGTGGGGCTACCGCGGAAGGCACCCTTGCTGTGCTTTTCCTGAAGCCCGCGAAGATGCTGGAGAATCCTAATACCAGCATCTACGTGAGCATCCATATACGTCGCAAAGATCTGCTCTGAACTTGCCTTTGTCTTCGCCCCTTCACGGAAGAGCGGTAAATCTGAAATAAGGAGCAAAGCTCCAACAGGAAGCTTGTACCGGTAACTTGCCGTAAACACCGTTGCACATTCCATTTCAACCGCTTGTGCATGCGTCCGCTTCAGCTCTTCTTTGAACCTGTCGTTAAACTCCCAAAAGCGGATGTTAGTCGTATAGGTGATCCCAATGTGGTAATTAATATGCTCTTGATCGAGAATGTTTGTTACCGCTTTTTGCACTAAAAAGTTTGCCATAGCAGGAACTTCAGGGGGCAAATAAAAATCAGAGGTCCCCTCTTTTCGGATCCCAGCAACAGGCAAGAAGTACTCGCCTACTGAATAATGCTTACGAAGCCCCCCACACATCCCGAGAAGAAGAGCCGCTTTAAATGGCGTCCGGGCGCAAAGATCTATCACAAAAGCTGCCGCTGGCGAACCAATCTTAAAATCCAAAATACTGATCCCAACAGCTGGAGCATGCGCTGCCGTAAACATCGATCCTGTGGTCACAGGAACCCCATATTTTTCAGCAAAATAGATGACGTATTTTGGAAAGTTAGTCAGTAGTAAGTAGGGCTGAAAGTCTTCTACCTTGGAGCCGGAGTACCTGTGCAAGGCATCTTTAGCCACTTTTAATTCGCTGTATAGTTCGTTATCCATAAATTAACCGTGTTAGGAGTCGTGCTTAGATTCTGGTTTAGATTCTGGTTTAGATTCTGGTGTTTTGCCTTTTTTCTTAGAGAATCTGGAAATAAATTGCGATAGCATTCCCGGAGAATCTGAAGGATCAGGGTGATGCGCCTCTCCCCATCCTGCAATTTCATGCATCTCACAACCAACAATCCCCTTGCCAATTTCAACATGAAGATTCTTTGTCTGCGTATCCTGAGGATAGTCGCTATAGAGGTTTTGCCACATACTAAATCTTTATTTACTCTGTTACTAACCTAATCCAAATAGGCACTTTAGAGTCCTTATATACTCCTCGTAGCTGAAAATGGGAACTTGAACGGCGCCAAAGCCCCGGGGCTGAACGATCGCAAGTGCCCTTTGCATTTCTAATACTAAGGCACTTACGATCGTTCAGCCGCGGGAGCTTTCGCGCTAGCCCAAATTCCCGCTTTCAACTACGAGGAGTATATGTATTTTTTTTGTAATCTTCCAGAAAAATTCGGCTAGACAGGTTTCGAAGAAAGCTCTTATACTGCCTTTTTTTACTTAATTTTTACTCATAAAGCTATTTTTTTCAGGGGTTTTCTCATGGCAAAGCAAACAGACACAAGCGAAGTATGCAAAGGGTTTAAAATCCTGATTGACGGACAGCCCTATAACGTCCTAGAACGGACGCACAATAAGCCTGGTAAGGGCCGGGCAACCACTGTATTGCGCACGAAGAACCTACTCACAGGGGCCGTGATTGAGCGCACCTTTACATCAGGCGCAAAGCTCGATCTTGCCGACACCGAAGAAAAACAGATGCGACTCTCATACGTAGACACAACTTCAACCGAAGCTGTATTTATGGATGAGAAAACCTATGAAACTCTAAACATTCACTTTGACACTGTAGGCGAGACAAAGGACTGGCTCCTAGACGACAGAATCTACAAAGTCTTATTCTTCAACGGCAACGCTATCGCCGTCGAAGCTCCAACATTCATGGAAATGGAAATCATCCAAAGTGACCCTGGCGCTAAAGGGAACACAGCTCAAGGCAACGTAAAAAAACCAGCTACACTCGAAAGCGGTGCTGTAATACAGGTTCCTATCTTTGTTGAACAAGGAGAAAGCATTATCGTCGACACCCGTACAGGAACATTCGAAAGCCGCGCTAAAACAAAGTAATGAAACTCGCTATTCTTCGCGACCGGGCTGATATGCTCGCTAAAGCACGCCGCTTCTTCTCTGATCTCTGCGTGCTTGAAGTTGACGTCCCTCTTTTGTGCCAAGGCGCCTCTATCGACGCCCATATCGACCTGATCCCCGCTGAGCCTTGTGATGGAAAGCGCCGCTACCTCCACTCCTCTCCTGAATATGGAATTAAACGCCTTCTTGCAGCCGGCATGGGCGACTGTTACCAGCTAGCCCACGTCTTTCGGGATGAAGAATGCGGAGAAAGACACAATCCCGAATTTATGATGGCAGAGTGGTACCGCCTCAACATCTCCTTTGAGACGATGATTAGAGAGACCGTCGACTTTGTTAAACTATTCATTGGCGACCACCCCTACAAAACCATCACCTACCGTGAGGCCTATAAGCAGTACGCTGGCGTCGACTACGTTCACGCCTCTAATGAAGAGCTTCTAAAAGCTGTTAAAGCAACAGGAACCATCCCTTACAAAAGTTTGCTCACTGATGGCAAGAATGATCTTCTAAATATGTTGATGATTTTCGCTATCGAGCCTGCCCTAAAAAAAGAGGGACTCTGCGTCTTATCACATTACCCCGCAGGGCAAGCAGCACTAGCCCGCAAGATCCGTATTGGCGATGAAGAGGCTGCTGAACGTTTTGAGGTCTATTACAGAGGCCTTGAACTTGCCAATGGCTACCACGAGCTTTCTGATGCTAAAGAGCAGAGAATCCGTTTTGTAGAGAGCAACCAAGAGCGAACGCGCCTTGGAAAAGAGCAGCTTCCAATTGATGAGCCCTTCTTAAAAGCTTTAGACAAGCTTCCTGAGTGTTGCGGCGTTGCCGTCGGCTTTGACCGCCTGATGATGCTCCGGAGCAATTCCACGCACATTAATGACGTCATCCCCTTCGGCTGGGCCACCGCCTAAGCGGCTCCACGCAGGCTTCGCCCAAGAAAATCAATTTCAACGCAAAGATGCAAAGAAATACAAGATTTTCACTACAGAGCGGTGAGAAAAATTCTTGTATTTCTCTCACCGCTCACCCTTTAAAACACTCACTCTTCGGGTTAAATCCACTTTTGGACGATGGGGAAGCGCCACCCGATGGTAAACGCCTTCTCGGTAACGCGAAGGCCTGGTGGCATCTGCCGGCGCTTGTACTCGCTAAAGTGGATCTTCTTTACAATATCCTCCACAAGCTGAAGCGAATACCCATATTTTTTAGCAATCGCTTCAGGAGAACTATGCTCTTCCACATATGCTTGAACAATGTTATCGAGAACCGCATAGTCCGGAAGGGAGTCTGAGTCCTTCTGATTCGGTCGTAGCTCGGCAGACGGGGGCTTTTGAATGGTATTTTGCGGGATCACTTCCCGCTTTCTGTTCACCCAGTTAGACAGAGCGTACACCTGCATTTTTGGGACATCGCTAATCACTGCAAGCCCCCCACACATATCGCCATACATGGTGCAATAGCCCATAGACAGCTCGCTCTTGTTCCCTGTACTCAAAACAATGTACCCATGCTTATTAGAAAATGCCATTAAGAGCATCCCGCGAATGCGCGCTTGAATATTCTCTTCAGTAATATCCGAGACCTTCCCCACAAAATGGGGCTCCAACAACTCCAAGTAACTAGAAAATGGCCCTTCAATAGGGATTTCGGCGTAGCGCATGTTAAGGTTCTTAGCCAGAGCCCGGGAGTCTTCAACGCTCCCTTCAGAAGAGTACCTAGAAGGCATAGTGATCCCTAAAATATTGCCGCTTCCAAGAGCTTCCACCGCAATAGCCGCAACAAGCGCAGAGTCAATTCCTCCAGAGAGCCCAAGACACGCCTTTTTAAAGCCCACTTTACCGAAGTAATCTCTCACGCCCAAAACAAGTGCCTGGTAAAGATCTTCGGTGGGGTTAGGAGCAGGTAGCGGGACAAAAGAGACTTTTACAGAAGTATCCACAACCAAAAACTCCTCTTCGAATCCCTTACCACACTGGACAAGCTTCCCCTCACCATCTACATGAAGACTATGCCCATCAAAAATAAGGCTGTCATTTCCACCTACTTGATTACACAAGACTATGGGACAGTGGAGCTGCTTTGCCACCGAAAGCGCCACTTTGAGACGAAGAGCCCATTTGTTAACGCTGTATGGAGAGGCTGAAAGATTAATAAGAAGCTCTGGTTTTTCTTTTTGAAGAATCTTTACAGGGTCGTGATGGTAGTAAGAACCAGGAAAAGCGCCTGCCCCCACCCAGATATCCTCACAAACTGTAATGCCCACGCGCTTGCCGCAAATCTCCCACACCCTAGTTTCAGACGCAGGCTCGAAGTAGCGCCTCTCATCAAACACATCGTAGGTTGGAAGCAAAGACTTGTCCTGAAACCCTACCACCTTGCCATTCTGGATGATTGCTGCAGTATTGAACAAAGGCTTGCCAACATGATGAGTATTCCTACGGATTGTCCCGACAATCACAGTCAACCCTTTTGAGCCCTCGGCAATTAGATCAAGCTGCGCATCGGCAGCATCAATAAACCCTGACAGATGGAGGAAGTCCTCTGGAGGATAACCACATACTGCCATTTCCGGCGTGATCACAAGCTCGCAGCTATTTTTACGCGCCTCATCCATCGCTTGCAAAATCTTCTGAGTATTGGAAGCAAAATGACCAATGGTAGGATTAAGTTGAGCAACAAGAATACGCATTAAATTTCCTTCAGAAAAAAGTGAGCAGATTCACTCAGTTGTAACATTTGTGCTCCCCACAGGGCAAGCCCCCTTACAAGTTCTTACGTCCATGCATGTTTAAATTTTTGAAACACAGAGAACACAGAGAAATAAAATACAAGAAACTAAAAAAATAAGCCTAAATTTTTAATTTGCCTCTCTGTGTTTCAAAATTACATATCAACTTGTCGAGCTGCTGATATCCATGTCCGAGCCTTGACAATAAGCCCCTTTTCACCTAATCTTTCTGATCCATTTCAAACTATTTTTAAACTAACTCAGGTTTTAATCAATATGAGCGCAGCCACAAATACAGAGAAAAGCAAAGGCACTCTCCAAATTCACAGCGAAAACATCCTGCCCATCATCAAAAAGTGGCTCTACTCTGACAAAGACATCTTTGTGCGAGAACTCGTCTCAAACGCCTGCGATGCCCTCTACAAAATCAAGACACTCAGGGACCATGGTGACGCTACAGCCACAGACGAAGAATTCCGTGTGGAAATTAAAATTGACAAAGCAGCGCGCACCCTTTCCTTTAACGATACAGGTCTTGGAATGACCGCTGATGAAGTCGAGAAATACATCGCTCAGCTCGCTTTTTCAGGCGCCCAGGAATTTTTAGAAAAATATAAATCTAAAGAAGAAAAAGACCAAATCATTGGCCACTTTGGTCTCGGCTTTTACTCTGCATACATGGTTGCAAAAAAAGTAGAGATCCAGACCCTTTCCTACAAAGAAGGGGCAGCGCCTGCAGAATGGATCTGTGACGGTTCGGCTGAATACGAAATGGGCCAAGGAACACGCGAAACTCGCGGGACAGAGATCACCCTTTTTCTTAATGAAGACGAAAATGAATTCCTTGAAGAAAGTCGCATAAGGACAATCCTCGACCACTATTGCAGCTTCCTCCCCTACCCGATCTATCTCAACGGAAGCCACATCAACAACCGCGAACCTCTTTGGATGAAGCCGGTAACAGAGTGCACAGACAAAGACTACCTCGATTTTTATCAGCGCCTCTACCCGATGGAAGCAGCTCCGCTTTTCTGGATACACCTCAATGTTGACTACCCCTTCCACCTCAAAGGGATCCTCTATTTTCCAAAGATTAACAGAGACACACAACTCTCGAAGAACACCGTCAAACTGTTTTGCAACCGAGTGTTCGTTTCTGATAACTGCAAAGATGTGATGCCCCAATACCTGACGATCCTCCAAGGGGCAATCGACAGCCCAGACATCCCACTAAACGTCTCTCGCAGCTATCTGCAAATGGATAGAACCGTTCGCCAGCTAGCAACGCACATCTCCAAGAAAGTAGCTGACAAACTCTCGGCCCTTTTCCGCACCGATAAAGAGGCGTTCCTCCGCTCCTGGGAAGACATTGAGCTTATTATTAAGCTCGGAGCCCTTCAGGACGACAAGTTTTACGAGCACGTCAAATCTCTTCTTGTTTGGAAAAACACAAAAGGTGAATGGACAACAACTGAAGAGTACCTCGAAAGAAACAGAGAAAAAACAAAGGATAAAATCTTCTATACAACAGATCCTGCTAAGGAATCGCACTTCCTAAACCTCTACACCCAACAAGGGATTGAAGTTCTCTGCAGCGGCTCTTCTATCGACATCCACTTCATGCACCTATTAGAAGAAAAGCTAAGACCTGTCTCTTTTCAGCGCATTGATGGGGGCATTGACGACGCTATCTTAGATCCTAGCAAAGAGCAGTCTGTGCTTGATGCGGAGGGAAGGACAGAAGGAGCTAGACTTGCTAACCTTATCCGCTCAAGTCTTGCGGTTGATAAGTTGGAAGTCGAAGCAAAGAGCTTGGCTAGTGATGCGCTACCTGGGTTTATTGTACTCGACGAGTCTTCTAGACGGATGCGCGACTACATGGCAATGTCTCAGCGGGGAAATGCCTTGCCTGAAGCAATGATGGCTGTACGCAAGACGTTTGTCGTCAACACGAACAATAAGTTGATGAAGTCGATCCAAACGTTAAATGAAAAAGAGCCAGAACTTGCGAAAGAGCTGGCCTTGCAAGTGTATGAGCTGTGCCTGCTATCACAAAAGGAGATCTCGAGAGCGACGCTCGACTCCTTCATCGCCCGCAGTCACCGCCTCCTCGAAGAGCTCGCCACCAAGCGCTAAGGCTCAGAAGAGGAAGAAGAAGAACAGGATAACCAGGCCGCCTAAGGCCTGGTATTCAGCCTTACGCTATTAACAAATATTTGCTTGCCAGTAAGTTAAAATCCCGGACCGGGACGGTCTGGTTACCTTCTGGAAAGGGCCTTCGCTTAATTATTCTTTATTATCCTGTTTTTTATCCTGCAGCCGAAGGCTATCCTGCCTATCCTGTTCTTTGTTTTTCTCTGTGTTCTCTCACGCCTCTGTATTTCAAAATTAGAAACCATCATATCCTGTTTTTTTGGCTGTCTCTTTAGCAGGCGTTTTAGCAGCGCTCCTTGCGCGTTAAACAACCGCATTGTAAGGTGTTGGGTATAAGAATATTTCCACGGAGACGCTTGTGCGTAAGTTGCTGTCATCATTACAGATAGGACTCTTTAGCCTTCTTTTAATGTGTGGATTGCCGGTAGTAAATGCAGATAACTCAGACTTCTCCACCAATATTCCCACTATTCCCACTCTTCAGGTAAATGTTAAGCCAGGAGAAAATGTCACAATTGATAAACATATCGAAGTTTGTGGCGCAGGAAAACAAAAAAGCACTACCACCACAGGCACGCTCATCGTTAACTACACTACAGGAGCTAACGGCGAAAGGCTGGACAGAGTGCGCGTTAAGCTCACAAACTCTAGCGGCAAAAGCAGACTTTACTTCTCCAAAACTCAAACAGAAGATTCTCTAAAAGCGCCCACTTGCAACCTGTCAATCCCAGGTCTTGCTCCTGGACAATATACCATAGAGTTCCTCATCCCTAATTCCGATGGCCTTTTTGCAGAAATACCTCCTCAAACCATTCAAATCAAAGCCCACACCAAAAGCGTTATTCATCAAGAGCTCGCCCGAGCATCTAACGGCTTAAAAGCAGAAAACATCTCTACTAACGCCTCTGCCAAGAACCATACTAAGAATAACACATCAACCGACATCACTTTTCTAAACATCTCTCTGCCGCAGCAAAGTACTGCAGACTCAGGGGCAGGGGCGCCAAATACAGCAACACCTGCTGCAGTAAAACAGACGCCTGTCACAATCACCTACGATACTGGCCCGCGCGAAGACAGGCTCGACAGAGTGCGCTTTTGGGTTATTAATGAATCAGGCAAACGGACGATGTACCCAGGATGCGCGCACATTAATAGGGACCCTAACGCACACACCTACAGCGTCTCTATTAACGACCTCCCCTTTGGAATTTACTCATTAGAATTTGTGGTTCCTAACGAAGACGGCCTCTTTAAAGAAGTCCCCAAACAAATGTTTGCTGTAGTCCCAGGCAAGCCTGTCAGCCTTAGAGCAAGCTTCGTTCCTCTATACGGATCTATTAAAGCTTCCATAGACCTCTCTACACTAGAAATTGAAGACCAAAAAGCCCTCTCTGTCACCGTTACAGACCAGTTTGGTGCCGTTATCGCCTCATCAAAAACAGCAGAACTTTTAACTCAAGGCCTGCCTCCAGGGACCTACACCCTTTCCTTTGCTGAAATAATTGGTTATGAGAAGCCAGGGCCTGTCACCATAAAAATAAACCCTGGAGTTGCAGCAGCGCCTTTTATCGCAAAATACAAAGATACGCGCGCTGCCCTTGCGGTCAATACAAACCGTGACGATGCCACCTGGACACTTACATGCCAAGGCAAGTCCATCTACTCTGGTACACGCTCCGCTCAAAAAACGAAATTTCCTGCTGGGGAAGGCTACCAACTCCAAACAGAGCCGCTCAATGGGTACGCAGCAACTGTTTCTCCTAGCGAGACTTTTACACTTACTCAAGAAGCCCCGCTCACAGCAACCATTGCCTACACCTCTCTGCATACTTTGACAGTCAAAACAAATAGGTCAGAAGCTCTGTTTACACTCACCGATAAAGAAGGAAAGACCCTCGGGGAAGGTCAGGGAGAAACCTTCACATTCAAAGGAGTGCCCGCCGGAGCTTACCGCCTAAACTTCTCTTCCACAGACACAGAGAATCTTAGCCCTCCAGTGCCTATCAAAGTTTCTGTTCTCGATGCAGGGGCTTCTGTTAAGGCAGACTACATTTGTCTTGCTACGCTCATGATTAGCTCTAACGCCTCTGACTACACCATCTCCCTTAAGCCACTAAACGGAACCGCGCGCGCACCCCTCTCCTACGCTATTCAGGGCTCAAGAAAAACCATTTCTGCGCCTGAAGGAAAGTACTTACTTTCCTTTGAACCTCTCTGCGGCGATGCCACTGTCCGCTACGTGGCGTATGCTCCAGCGCCCATCGAAGTAACTCTCCGCTCTAGCCACTCTGAAAAAGTACATGGCGTTTACGAAACAGCTCACGGCAGCTTAGCCGTAAGCTGTAACCTTGCGCAAGCAGGCTACACAGTGACCGAGATTACAGACCAAGAAACGTTAACTATTGGTCATTTTAGAGGTAGCCAAACAATCATCCCACTCACCTTTGTCGGGACCTATCAAGTCACCTTTGATGACATCCCTCGATACAGGACACCCTCACCTGTCACCATCGAGATTAAGGCAAATGAAAGGCAAGTCGCTGGAGGCGTTTACCTCTTCGTCCAGCCTGTCGTAATGATTCCAACGGGCCCAGTGATTGTTGGAGATGTCTTTGGCGAAGGAGCTGCTGATGAAAAACCAAGTAGAGCTGTAGATCTCAACGCCTTCTCAATAGGCATCACAGCTGTCACCAATGCTGAATTTGCAGCCTGGCTTACACGGGCACATGAAGAAGGAAAAATCCAATACCTTCAAAGACCAGAGGCAAGCAAAGGGGTTGTGATTGATAGAGATGGAAACGTGTTATTTAAAACAAAACACGCAGCTCCAGAAAGCCAAATCGAAGTATCCACTGCAGCTGGCCATCTAGCATTTAAAGTTGTTAATGGAAAAGAGGCGTTCCCTGTTATTGAAGTTTCTTGGTACGGCGCGCAGCTCTATTGCAAAGAAAATGGCGGAAGACTGCCCACCGAAGCTGAGTGGGAAAAAGCCGCTGGAATGGCCTTTACTCCCCCAAATAAACCTCTGAAGAAATACCGTTATGGCTTTGGCAGGGACTCGATTGACATCACCTGTGCAAACTACCAAGAAGAATTTAAAAAGGGGAAAACTCCCACAGTCGATACCACACCTGTAGGTTTTTACGACGGAATAAACCTGTTAAGCTATGACCCTGGAATGGATAACAAGCTAAGGACTAACCCTTTCCTACTTCAGCAAAAGCATGGCACGTCCCTTGCAAGAAGTCCTAGTGGCGCTTACGATATGAGTGGTAATGTGCGCGAGTGGACGAATGATTGGTACGGCTCTGACTATTACAAGTTTATTGAGTCCGTAAATCCGAAGGGGCTTAGGTTAGGAAGTCACAAAGTGACCAAAGGGGGAAGCTATTTAAGCTATGCCTATGGCGTGCGCGTAGCAGCACGACAACCTTTAACCCCAGAAACTACAGACGCTTTTACTGGCTTTCGCATCGTTATTGATATCACCGATGCGATCACTCCTTAAGTTGTTATCACATTTTTTTTGGGAATTTCCGTAAGAACAATGCCGCTAGTCTTTTCTAGCGGCATTGTTTTGCCAAAAAGCAACAGAGAGAAGCGCGGGTTTTAAAATAGAGATAAGGTGGAAGCTTCTGCTCACAACTCCGTGGAAAAAAGCTGTTCTAGCGATGGGGGAGGCCGCTGCCCCAGCCGGCAGTGGTAAACTTTCGTTCGATCTCTCGAAGACGTCTTTGAATGCCAATATGAGTGCTTCTGCGCATCAAAGAACAGAGCTGATCATAAACAGCCGGCAACCCTTTAACAGCCTTTGAGTACTCATCTGAAGTTTGAGGCTCTTGCCACTGACTGTCTTGCGGAATATCTAAAATAGAATCAAGCACATCAGAAGCTTTGAGGAGTTTTTGATGATTTTTTGGTTCACCGAGAAGCTTGACAACCTCTGATAATCCTATCGTGAGTTTTTCAAGACCTTCTGGCAATGGAGGGACTAGAGAGCCTTTATTCATATGAATATTTAGGATTTCATTAATGCGATCCATCTTATGAGAAGGTCCCAAAGAACTCTTCCCTTCACCAAGGCCCCATTTTGGACTCTTAGGTTTTTGTGGTCCCGCTTGAGATGGAGCTCCACCTGCAGGACTGCCGCCACCTGACAAAACTTGTGCCATAGAATTATCCCCTTAATCGACTATACCATCCTTCACTGCCAATAAGCGGGACAAACCTCACCAATTCAATAACATCTCTGGTGTAACATCCCTCACTTACTTTAGTCATACACACTAACTCTTGAAACCCCGCATCGCCCACTGGGATCAGAAGTGTTCCCCCTACAGCCAGTTGTTGCTGCAAGGATAAGGGCACATCGGGAGCGCCGGCAGCGACAATAATCGCATCAAACGGCGCCATTTCTGCTAGCCCCAAAGAACCATCGCCCACACTGACATGAACATTATGGTATCCAAGGAACTGCAGCCGAGCTGACGCCTGTTCGGCAAGAACAGGAATCCTCTCGATGGTATAAACTTTTGCAACAATCCGAGAAAGCACTGCTGCGACATATCCTGAGCCAGTCCCCACTTCTAACACGCAAGCATTAGGTCGAAGTCTGGCTGCCTGTATCATTAAGGCCACATAATAGGGCCGGCTTATCGTTTGTCCCTCTCCGATAGGCAGGGCGCAATCTTCATAAGCGTAAGTCTCTGGCAAGTTGTTTCCATAACTTCTGGCCCCCTGAGATCTAGGGACAAAAAGGTGTCTTGGAACCTCTCGCATCGCATTAAGAGTTGCAAAGTCAATGATGCCACGAGCAAGCAATTGCTGCTCCACCATAAGCTCTCGCTCCCTTGCAAACATCTCGTCTATACTCCTCTTAGTTGAAAACGGGAATTTGGGCTAGCGCGAAAGCTCCCGCAGCTGAACGATCGCAAGCGCCTTAGTATTAGAACCACAAAGGGCACTTCCGATCGTTCAGCCCCGGGGCTTTGGCGTCGTCCAAAGTCCCATTTTCAGCTAAGAGGAGTATATCATCGCTACTTAGCGCTTAGTTGAGCACTCGTTCGCATCTTCTTTGTCTACTTTCTCTAGATCTTCTGGAGTCCCAGCCTGTACATCAGAGACCGCTGCTTTCAGGACTTCAATCTTTGATCCATCGTACATTTTAAGAACAACTGTGTCGTCTAAAAGGCGTGCTACAGTACCAACGATACCAACAGCTGTGACGCGGTCCCCTTTTTTGAGGCTATTGCGGCGAAGCTCAGCAAGCTTACGACGCTTTTGCTCTGGGCGCCATAGGATGAAGTAGAAGAACACCAAGGCAATCCCGATCATGATCATCGTTTGCGTAAGGCTACCATCTCTGGTAGGAACGGCTTCAATAGCATCCTGAGCGTAAACGCCTGCATTCATCAGGAATGCTTGCGCGGCCACAAGGCCACAAGTTAATTTTTTTAGCATAGATTTCCTCTGGTTGTTATATAATCCTCTTAGCTGAAAACGGGAATTTGGGCTAGCGCGAAAGCTGCCGAATTTCCACGATCGTAAGTGCCTTATTATTACAAATACAAAGAGCACTTGCGATCGTTCAGCCCCGGGGCTTTGGCGCCGTCCAAATTCCCATTTTCAGCTGAGCGGAGTATATAATTAATTCGGATACACGGCACAGATGCGTGTATACAAGTCTGTTAAAGTGTCATTTACAATAGCCTGCCGCAGCTTGACCATGAAATCAAGGTAAAAAGCAAGATTTTGAATCGACACCAAAGTTAAGCCAGTTACCTCATCCACATTCAATAAATGGCGGATATACGCCTTACTATAGCGGGATGTATAGCAATCAAGCTCTGGATCAAGCGGGGTAAAATCGTTAGCATACCGCCCCGCTTTAATATTCACTTTCCCTCCCCACGTGAATGCCGTTCCATTGCGCGCGTTACGTGTCGGCATTACACAGTCAAACATGTCAATCCCTCGCATGACAGCTTCAATAATATTGCGAGGGGTTCCCACTCCCATTAAATAACGGGGACTTTCTTTTGGAAGGTAAGGGACTGTTTCTTCAATCGTAGAGTTCATAAGCTCTGCAGGCTCTCCAACAGAAAGCCCCCCAATTGCATACCCGTCAAAGCCTATTTCTTCTAGACGCTGCGCTGAGTGTTTGCGAAGGTCTCCATAAACACCTCCTTGAACAATCCCAAAAAGATTTTGATGCTCCTGAAGCGGATAGTCGCGGCAAATTTTAGCCCATCTAAGGGTGAGCTCAAGAGACTCCTTAGCCTTCCCATACTCACAAGGGTAGGGGGTGCACTCATCAAATGCCATTACGATATCAGAGCCTAGCGTCTTCTGAATCGACATGCTCTCTTTTGGCCCAAGAAAATGTTTGGCTCCATCGATATGAGACTGAAAGGTCACCCCTTCTTCAGTAATCCTATTAAGAGCTGCCAGAGAAAATACCTGATAGCCCCCTGAATCTGTGAGAATAGGTCTGTCCCAATTCATAAACTTGTGCAGCCCACCTGCCTGACTGATAATATCCATTCCAGGTCTAAGCATAAGGTGATAAGTGTTTCCCAAAATAATTTGGGCATTCATGTCATAAAGGTGCTGATTCGTAAGAGTTTTGACAGTCCCCCGCGTTCCAACAGGCATAAAGATTGGCGTTTCAATTTTTCCATGGGCTGTCTCAAGAACGCCTACTCTCGCGATCCCATTTGTCGCTGTTTTCAGCACTGTAAATTTCAAACAAGCCATACGTTACAAGCCCGCCTCGTTTGAAATTGCCCGAGTTAGAATTGCGATGTTTTCGACGTGGACTGTCTGAGGGAACTGATCAACAGGCTGCACGTCTGTCAGCCTATATCCTCTAGAAAGCAGAACTCGGAGGTTTTGCGCCTGCGATATCGGGTTACATGAAATATAAACAATGGTCTTTGGCGCAATTGACAGGATCTCTTCAATAGCCCGGTCATCCAGCCCTGGGCGTGGAGGGTCAACAACTACGATATCTGGGCGTGGCAGCGAAGCTGTAGTCCCGAGTTCTTGCAATATAATCCCCGTGTCACCAGCAAAGAAGGTTGCATTCGTAAGCCCATTCTTCTTGGCATTACTTTGAGCATCTTTGACAGCGTCGGCATTCAGTTCTATACCTACAACCGCTTTGGCAACCGTCGCAGCAAAGAGCGAGAAGGTCCCTGTTCCACAATAAAGATCGTAGACCACATCTTCTTTCGAGATCTTGCCAAGTCTTAAAGCAGCTGCATACAGATGCTCTGCCTGCTTCGTATTCGGCTGAAAAAATGCCGAGGGGCTAATATTAAAAGTAATATCCTTTTTTTCTGTGGCAATATCTTTAGCGATCAATAGCTGCTCACGAATATACCCAGGTCCATACAAGATCTTCTCGATAAACTCGGTAGGTCTTCCTTTGACAGCCATATGCAATCGCAAACAAACTGTCAGTGGCTTGTCTTTTAACTCAATGCGGCGGCGAAGGATCTCGACAAGAGAGTCGAGCTGATTTGAAGAAACTGGAGAATTAGGATTACCCGATATCGCCAAGACAACCATTCGATCGCCGGTGCGAATCCCTTCCCGCACAGTAAGCGTTCTAAGGCTCCCCTTATCGCGAGGCATATTGTAGGCCTCTAATTTGCTATTGCTCCACCACTGCCGAACTGCCCCAAGAGCTTTTGTAAACCAAGAAGAGGTCAAGTGACATTCTTCTAAATTGACAACTCTCCCCTTTCCGCATGATTTTACTAGCCCCAAAAATTGGTCGCCAGAAGCGTTTTCCGAAAAGGAAAACTCCATCTTATTGCGATACTGCCAAGGATTTTCTGCTGGGAGAATAGGGTGAAAAACGGCAGCTGCAGCAAGATCTGGAAAGTCCCGAATAAGTGATGCGAACTGCTTCTTTACGAAATCGTCCTTCCTTGAGAGCTGGTGAGAATACGAAAGATGTTGCCAACGGCACCCCCCACAATCCCCAAAATGGCTGCATGGAGCCTTTACTCTATCGGGCGCTGGCTTGATGATTTCTCTGAGGAATGACCCATGAACACCGGCGCTCTTGCTTAAGAGTGCCACTCTGACATGGTCACCTGGCATTGTGCCAAACACTTCGACAGAAACAATCTGTCCGCTAGAAAGAGCACCTCTAGCAAGTCCGAGCCCTTTTTCTGTAAATGAGGTAACCTCACAGTCGATCTCAGTAAAAGCTTTTGAGGAACGGCTCATCTTAAGGAAGTCCTTAATGGGAATTTTTAGAAAATTAGGCAGCTAATATAGCCTAAATTGCCTTAAATCCCCAATAAGGAATTTTTAAAATTTTAAAGCGCGCTTCGCGCTACTAATGGACGGAGTGGACAGCCGGGCTACGCACCGGCCGTCCACTTCGTCGACGTCTTACCCTGCTCAACCTAATTTTCACAAAAAAAAGGGAGACATTTTTTGTCTCCCCCTCAACCTGCAAACTAATGACACAAGCTCAAAGAGAGCCTATTTCAATTGTCCTGGTTTGTGACTCGCTGTTGCGCGTCTAGGTGGAGCTTTTCCGCTAGAACCACGAGCTACTGCCTTTTTTGGAGCTGCCTTTTTTGGAGCTGCCTTTTTTGGAGCTGCTACTTTAGCTTTCATTTTTGGCTTTGCTTTTGACTTGCCAGTTTTTTTTGTCCCTTTTTCAGCTGCAATGGACACCTTGCGATAAACCTTAGAAGCTTTTTCGAACAAAATCGTGTTTACACGTACGCGCTGAGAAGCTGCTTTGTTCCCTTTTTCAAAAGCACTTGACAAATCATTTTTAGTCACATCCAAAAGTGCATGCATAGTTTTCACAATTGCGGCTAAATCCATTTTTTTTGGATGAGACCCCTTTTTCACTGCCATAACAACCTCCTATAAATTTAAAGTTACGTAACAACTTCTTCCATATTTGCTTCGCAGATATTTGTGCAATGTTTTTTTATCATTTTTTTTTATCGACACCCTTTTCTGAGTCCATTTAAAACCCTGAATAAACTTTATTTACCGCTCTCAGCTATACTAAAAAGGCCTAAGCCAGAAAAGTGATCAAGAATAAAAGTTCTCTACTTTTTTTTAACGGACATCTTGTAAAGAGTTGGAAGCTTATGCCAAACAACCTATACTCCTCTTAGTTGAAAATGGGGCTTTGGACGCCGGACAAAAGAAAAAAAAGAGAAGAAGTCCGTAGCGATTAAAGGGTTGCCGTTTCCAGAGGGTAACGTGGGCCGTCTAAGGTCTGGGATCTAACCTGCCACCAAGCAAACGTTTGCTGTAGGCTTCGGTCTGAAATCCCAGACCGTCCCGGTCTGGTTACCTTCTGGAGACGGCAAACGCTAAGGCCGCGGGAGCTTTCGCGCTAGCCCAAGTTCCCGTTTTCAGCTAAGAGGAGTATATTATTAATTTAAGGGTCCATGATGTTTCAGCAACACTGCCATAATTTCCACACTATCGTCAGCACTTGCATTTGTACTGATAGGCGAGGAGACTCTCTTGCTCCAGACCAAGCGATCAAGGACATTATCGATCTATTGCTTACAACAAAACTTCAGAAAAGGAACATCTATCTTATCGGAAATGGAGGCAGCGCAGCAGTAGCAAGCCACCTTCTTGTTGACCTTGTCAATGGAGGAAGCCTTCGCGCTGCAGTCCTTCATGAGCCTTCTCTATTTACCTGCGGGGCTAACGACTATGGCTACGCTCACGCTTATTCACAGATGCTCAGCAAAGTTGCAGTCGAACAAGACCTTCTCATTGCCATCAGCAGCTCTGGCGAATCCCAAAACATCCTCAACGCCGTTTCAGCGGCAAAATCTGTCGGCTGCACGGTCATCACATTAACAGGCTTTCAGCAGGAAAATGCAATGCGAGGACAGGGGGATATTAATATCTGGCTTAACTCCAAAACCTATGGACAGGTAGAAGTCGGCCATCTCTTCTTCATGCACGCCGTCATCGACCAGCTCAAGAAAAAGAGCAACTAAAAAAAAATACTTTTAACGCAAAGACGCAAAGAAATACGGGTTTTGAAACATAGAGAACGTGAGAGAAAATACAAAAACAGGATAGGCAGGATCAGCCTTCAGCTGTCAGGATAAAAAGTAAAAAAAGCATCCTATACTCCTCTTAGCCCACCTTCTGCTATTTTAGGAATGCGGGGAGGTGGTGTAACAAAGTGTCTACGCGCCTTTCCCAGGTATGCTCCCGCATGACCTTATCCGCGCTGCGCTGCCACACACGCTCTCTTTTGTCGTCATCTGCAACATAGTCCCGGACAGTCTCATTCAGAGCGCTCCAGTTGCCATAGCGATAAACAGCGCTATCAACCCCCTGAGTAAAGTTCTCTCTCATAAAGACTGTGTCGTTTGTCACGACAAGACTCCCCGCTGCCGTTCCCAAGAAAAAGCGCTCATGCCCTCCAAAAGCAAGGCAAGGAGCGCTATTGAGGACGAGCTTACTCTTTGTCATCATCTTGATAGACTCTTCAAAAGGGATGAGGGGGCGCAAAGAAACATTAGACTGCCCTCCAAGATACTTATGCCATGAACCATCGCCAAAAACAGTCACAGAAGCATCCCGAATCGCCTTGATCATCTCAACGCGGTGACGTCCTCTTACATACCACTCAAGCTGAATGGCAAGCCCCCTCCACACTGTATTTTCCTTAAAATCACCCCAAGGAATCTTGTCTCCAAAAGCCGCAGCCATCGCTTCTATAAGACCCATTTTATCTCCTTGGGCCAACGCCATTTCAGCAGCAATATCCATTAAAGAAGCAAGGCTCTTTGGTAAATGCAAAAGCCATCCCTGCCGCGCCTGTTCATAATCAAAACACTTGCCAAAGAAAACCACATCAAACTCTTTTTCCTTAGGCGCCGGTATAAGCTCATCAGCTGCATGAAAAAGAACAAGTGAGCGATCGAAGTTAAAATGCTTCTTAAAAAAAGCAGGCGCTGTAGTTTCGATTCCAGCAATAATCGTATGGGGACTTTTTAGGAATGTGTCATAAAAAACGTAGAGGTCTATTCCGTATACAACACACGGAATCTCAAGCTGCTCACAAATTTTAACAACCTGCAGACTCTCCTCGGTCTTTCCCATGACAACAAAGCAGCAGTCCGGACGGTCTGCCGCAAGCTGCTGAATAAGTTCGCGCGGATCATAACCGTCATGAAGGGGATAATAGGGGGCCTCGACACCCCTTTTGAGAAGGGCCTGCCGGATGTACCAACTATACCGCGGAGCATAAAGCCACTTAGGGGCAAAGACCCCCACCTTTTTAATCATCGTTTCTCCAGGCTCATCACAATATCTTTTCTAATCTCTTCAAACGTCCTTTTAGGAGCAAACACGTAGCGACACATCTTCTTTCTGATCTCCCCAAACAGCTCTTGATCACGAGGCAAAGCCGCTTCAACAATCGAATAAAACTGGGCGTACTGAGAGGGCTTAATAATCGATCCACATTGATACAAGAAAAAGCGTGGGTCCTCTTTTAAATCCTCTTCATAGGCGTGAAAGAAGAACATGGGTTTGGCAAAAGGGAGGCAGTCGTAGCCAACAGAAGAGATATCCCCAACAAAAATGGAGCAGGCGGATAATAGAGGAAGAACTAACGGGTAATTGCCAAGGATCACAATATTTCGCTTGTGCTCATACCGAGCAAGAAACAGCTCATACGCAGCTGGCATGAAGGCAGCAAAATAGGGATGGAGCTTTACGACCAAGTTATAGTGGTCTGGAAGCTTGTCTAAGATGTGTGTGTAGGTCCCAATAATAGAAGAGGTCACATCAAAACTTTGGGCTGTTGGCGCGTAGAAAATGGTTGGCTGCTGTTTAGCAAACCTTGAAAAGACCTCTTCTTGAACAAGCTTATCGTGGTACTGAAGGTGTTGCTCGTAATAGGTGTAGCGATAGTTGCCGGTGACAACATGCCCTGCGAGTTTATCAAACACTCCTTTGCTTTTCAGGATCTCGATCATCCTATCACCGTAAAGAAGGCTAATATCTTCCTCGGCAAACCGCTCGAAAAAGTTATCTAGCTCAATTCCCTTATCAGAGTTGCCATGAGAGCAAAAGACAGACCTAAGCTTCTTGCCATAGACAGCTTCTGCCTCGCCAAAAGTCTCTCTAAACGCCTTGCGCCCCCAAAAATGAGAGTAGAAAAGCACATCATAAGTGGAGACTAAGGGTTCAGGAAGAAAGGTTCTCCACTCCTCACAAGAGACCTGCGCTCCTGGATAATAGTGATGGACTTTCTCTTCGACTTCAACATCGGTGACTAAAAGAGGTGCTCCGGTAATGCAGCTGATCACCGCTAGATGATCCATCTGATAGGCAGCCTCTGGACGCTGACAAAAAATTGCATAGTTCATTGAGATACCTATTGCATGATCCAAACCGGCGCTCCCAAAGGAGTCTTCTCGAATAAGCGGGTGACATCAGGAGTGCTCATACGGATACAACCATGTGAAGCCGGCGTCCCTAGCTTCTCTTCCTCAGGCGTGGCGTGGATATAAATATGCCGCAGTTTACTATCAACAAGCCACCCCTGCCCATCTTCTCCCCGATTTAAACCATCCTCGAGTCCTTCTAAAACAAGAATACGTGAGAGAACCAAATCTTGCCTTGTTTTCTTGCCGGCGTCCGGATTCCACCGTTTCCCCGTATCA
Source organism: Waddlia chondrophila WSU 86-1044 (assembly GCA_945882915.1). Classification (GTDB taxonomy): domain Bacteria; phylum Chlamydiota; class Chlamydiia; order Chlamydiales; family CAMCWV01; genus CAMCWV01. The sequence goes on from CAMCWV010000003.1 coordinate 124,435, forward strand.
CGCCCTCCACTAAAAATAGTGTAGGGGGCAGCTGTTTTGCCGATCTTGTTAGCAATTCTATGAAGACCAAGGGGCGTCTGAAAACTTGACTCTCTCTGCCCGACCCCTTTTGCTGCTGACGAGATCGTATATGACTCCAAAAGCCTTTGATTTTCGTACAAGCTCAATGTCTGATCGGAAATTTTAATTACAATGATGTGAGAGCTCTCGTAATTCATCTTCTGCAGTTTTGCTTGGACTTCACGAGGAATTGGCGAAGGCTTAGTAGGCGCTAAGACGGCCGCCTGAGCTGGCTCCACTTTAGCGGGAGCTGTTTTAACTGGCGCTGCTTTAGCTGGAGCTGTTTTGGAAGAAGGCGCGGGCGGCTCTGTTAACAAGTCTACTTTTGCACTAGCAGAGACAGCTGCTCTAGGCATACCAGCATATGCCGGGAAAATAGTAAGGCAAAATCCAATAATTATGAGGTACAAAGCTTGCATCAAATATTGCTCCTTCCCCTTTTTTTCTTTTTCTTCGCTTCTTTTCTTTGCATTAAAAGTGTTTTATTGGCTCCTAGTATTACTAAGAAGGGTCTTGGAAGGTGGCGAGGTAAGAGAGGAAAGAAGCGGAGTCCGTGACAGCATCTGCAAGCAAAATACCATTAACATAGCGAAGAAGCTCTGCCCTGTAAGCCATCTCTTTATCTTTGGTAAGTAAGGCCGCATAATCTTCCTTATAGTCACAGAAAAGAGCGATGTACAGCTCCATATCACAAGTCTCTGAAGGCACCCTAAACCTCTCTCTTATTTTAGCAACAACAGCTGATTGTATGCGCCACCGCTCAGAGGGCATATTTGTTATGGAAGCAAGAGCCTTTCTACGAACTCTTTTTGGCAGGTGGCCAAAAATTGGATGCTCTTCTTCAGGCAGCTCTACCGGCTGAACCTTCGGGAGTTTGCCAAGCAATCCTGTTGCATCATTTGTAAGAGAAGTAAGCATCTCCACTGCAGCTTTTGTTGGCAAAGCCTCACCCACCACTCCGTTGATTTTGACCATCCATTTAATAAGCTCTGACACTTGCCCTTGCATCTCAAGAACCCTTCCAGATGCTCCTGGCTCTAAAATGTCCTTTTCGAGCTGAACAAACGCCGCAGTCAGGACTTCATAATATTTTGCCACATGAACAATACAAGGGGCAATTTGTTCCTTAGAAATAAGCGTCGCTGCCTCTAAAAGACCTTTAGCAAACCCCTGCTCCAAAATAAAATGAATCTCCTCTGCTGTAAGTTGCGTATTCCAAAGAGGCCACACATGCACAAGCTGCGGCGCAAACCTACGTAAATCGGCAAGCACTAGCTTGCCGACCAAGATATCTCCAACAACTACAAGAGCAAACAAATGGGAATCCAGCTGCTGAAGGGTTTCTGCAGAGTGGGTGCCAGGAACTACTTTCTTACTTAAATAGCGCTGAGCCGCATTTACAAGTATTTGTGGGGTGTTTTCTGCTACGCAGCAAAGAAAGTTATAAGCACTTTCAGAGCCCTGATCGGAAAGTGTTGGATCAGTCTTCCATAAACATAGCATCTTATCGTACACATCAGCAAAAGAGATGTCTATCCGGTCAGCTATTAAATCTCGAATCCATGTGAACTGCTCCTGTATCCAGGTATACTGCAACAGGAAATACTGAAACATCTCCGTTGGCATCCCCACAAGGACATCTACAAAACTCTCAGATGACTCCCCATGCGTATCAAGACTATCGCGCTCTAATGCAACTTTTAATGTGTCGAATATAGGATCTAGAGCTCTGTGCACCAGAGCATACTGACTCCTATCTATATGCATTAAAATCGTTTTAAAATGTGGGTCATACAGAATAACTGACTTCATGAGATGCTGAGCTGGCATGTCAAGTTCTACCAAACGCTTAAGAAAAGCAGATCCTGCTCGAGGGTCTGCTTTAATAAGTAGATAGGTTATTTTCACGAGAAGGTTAACCCAAACAACATTCCCCTCTTCAAGTAACATTGCACACAAAGCCTCTATTGGCTTGCTCTGCAAAAAATGTCCTGGCGTCTTCACTGCAGCATTAAGGACTCGCATAATATCAGGCTGAACCCCTTCAATAGGTCTCTTGTAATGCTGAGTGGCACAAACAACAGCTCTATCTAAAGCAGCTCCACCCTCCCTAGTAAAGACTAGCTCCAGCTGTTCAATTGATGCATAACGCCAAAAATAAAGGATGAGCTCTTCTGGAAAAAGCTGTCTCCAAATAACCCAGAGGAGCGCTTCTCCTGACGGCCCAACTAAATGCTCTTCCAGATTAATTAATTCTGCTGAAACGCTGACTAGAAACGGAATCATCAGGGAGGTTTTATCTCCTCGAATCATCTCTATAACAGCAGTCTCGCTAATTTTTCCAAACCGCCACCACGTAGCAAAAAGAGGCAGCAACGGATATCCAATATCTATTTGATATTGATAAAGAGTCTCATCCTTGAAAAGTTCAATAACAACCGCTTCTGATATTTTATCGGAAACTGCAAACAACAACCAGGTGTGCAGGCGAGGTAGCTCCTTTTTCGTCACTAGAAATGGAGTAAGATCGACCTCTTCTATCTCAGCTGCCATGCAGCTCCACATATACCTAGCTTTTTCTTTAGACTCCTCTGACACCCCAGCCAAGATTAGAGATGAGCCAATCCCCGCGCCAACTAAAAAGTTGCGCTTTGGCGCCTGCTTAAAAAGTCTCGCTATAAAAACCTGAACCTCTTCAGGCGCCTTAGAACCCATTCCCACAAGAACAGCTTCTAACATATTTGTCTTTGGCTTCCAAAAGGAGACCTCAATAAGCGCATCCAGCTGACTTTCGTTAAGGAGTGGCACAATTTCAGGGATATAATAGTTGTGCTTAGACCCATCTGCCCATTCATTACAGCAAGTAAACAGCTTGCGAATCTGCCTAGGAGACATGCAAGGAATAACCCCCTTACAAACATCACCAGCGAATTCCACAGCCTGCGCAGAAACTCGCCTTCCATTTTCAGAGCAACAAAGCCGAGGAAACGTTACAGCAAAAGGCAAAACTCCATATCTAGGATTACCGGTCAAAGCGCTTTTAAGAGCTTCTATAAGCATTTCTTTCGAATCAAAGAACGTGGGAAACATGTGACCTAAGCGCTTAAAAAAGAGATTTCGGCATATTGTAGGAATTGCTTCAGAAATAACGTCAATATTCTCAGCAAGCGTATGGTGGAGCCATCTTTTTACTGGCTCGCGATGTAAAAATCGCGGGAGCATTTTTATCATCCGAACTTCAAGTAAATTAGCCGGCATATCCCTTATGATATACTCACACGCAGAAGCTTCATCTCCAAAAGCGCTCAAGAATCTTCTTGCATGCTCCTCGTTAATAGAATAGAGCCGTGCAGAAAAGCACTGAAAAATCTTTATAAACAAAGTACCTACGCCATCTAAAACCGCTTTCAGATGCTCCGCTTTTCCAGAAGAACCCTTGGGGAAACTCTCCCGATGGGCGCTCATCACAGCTCCGAAAAGGCGAATAGCTAGCTGTATTGCCCCTGTTTTTCTAAGTTCTGAAAGAGCGCCAACCACTGCCATGGCCTCGCGCGGCTCTGCAACACTGTCCCTAGCAAACTTTGCTATACTTACTTTAGCAGCCTCAGGATCAATCGTAGATTCTGATAGCCATCCTTCAAAACGCCTAAAAACATCTCCCCACGTCTCTTCTTTCTTCTCAGGCTCAGCTGGCACCTCTGCAGGTAATAGCAGAGCAAGAGAAGCGACAGGAGGCAAAGAAGAGCCAATCAGCGTAGCAATTTTTGGAAGAATTTTTTTTGGAAGACTGAAACTGTACTGCTGCGGGTGGCGCAACGCCTCAAACCTAAGACCGCCATAAACAGCCAAAGCGCATCTTCCAGAAAAAACAAAATGGGCACAAACAAAATGCTTAACTCCTGAAATAGGAACGCTCTCTTCAAGAACAACAAACTCTCTTTTTTGCAGAAGATCAAAAGTACAGTGAAGTAAGTCGACAACAAGATTCCCAGATGTGTCCATAGCAGCAAGCCACGGCGCTGCTACCATGGCAGCGACCCTCGCCAATGAATTTTTTACTCCAGGCGCTGGGGCTGCCTGAAGTATGTGATAGGTAAAATAGTGTGAAAGGGAAAAGTTATATCCCGAACAAGAAAGCGTTTCCATAATTGATGCGGTCCATGCAGCAAATAATAACTCTACTTAATAAGCACATTAGTTGTCTAGAACGCGGAGGCCTGCTTGCAGTCAGGGCAATCGCATAAAGAATTTTCGTAACAGTTCACATGCACCGACGAAGGAGGGTATGTGAACTGTTACGAATTTTCTTGGTTATTTAAACCACGGCAGCGGTAATTAAGCGGCAAGGCCGCGGCAGATACTATCCGTCGGTTGGAGTGTAAACTTTGTACTGTTTTCGTTTAATTTTTTCACATAAGTTTTTTTTATTGAAGGGATTGCAAAACTAGAAGTAATTGCAGCCTTACAGGCTGCATAGGATATATTCGCTTATACCCAGGGCGGTGCCCTGGGCTGTGTGCAATTACAGACCTACGGTCTGTTTTTTTTAGCAAAAGCTTTGGGTGGTTGTGGTTGAGGAATTCAGCCTGAAAGGCTGAAAATGCAAACAGCGTAAGGGCAGCGCCCTGGGTATAAGCGAATATATCCTATGCAGCCTGTAAGGCTGCTACTCTTCAATAAGTTACAAAGGAGATGCCATAAAAAACTTATATGAGAAATTTAAACGAAAACAGCACAAAGTTTACACCCCAGCCTACGGCTAGCATCTATACTCCTCTTAGCTGAAAATAGGACTTTGGCGCCGTCCAAAGTCCCATTTTCAGCTAAGAGGAGTATATAACGACAAGCTTTTTGTTCATTGGCAAAACCAATGAACAAAAAAAAAGCCTCGATAACCGTAAGGCTATCGAGGCGAAAAAAATATCTGGCAGCGACCTACTCTTCCACACTCTTGCGTGCAGTACCATCGGCGATGAGGGGCTTAACTTCTGAGTTCGGGATGGGATCAGGTGTGACCCCCTCTCCATAGCCACCAGAAAAAACTCTTGTCAAACTCTAGCGAT
>CAMCWV010000004.1 GCA_945882915.1 Waddlia chondrophila WSU 86-1044
CGACTGGAAGCCCATCGGATGATAGCGGCGGGAATCGCCGGTACTGCTAACCGAGGCAATGTTAGTCGGGGCAAAGGACGAAAGTCCTCTGTGCTCGCTGTTGCCGTTGAAGTTAGAAGCCTCGTCCTTTAGGGCGAGGTAATTCACAAAGGATCTTATGAAATTCACAGAAACTCCTTTAAAAGGGGCCTATCTCATCGATTTAGAAAAGAGAGGAGATGAAAGAGGCTTTTTTGCTCGATTTTTTTGCACCCAAGAATTTGAGAAGATGGGATTAGAAAAGAGCTTTGTCCAAGGGAACAACTCTTCAAGTGCCTATAAAGGCACATTGAGAGGGATGCACTATCAACTCACGCCTAAAAGAGAAACAAAGCTCGTTAGATGTTTAAAAGGGACTTTGTATGATGTGATCTTGGATCTTAGAGAAGACTCTCCCACATTTGGCAAGCACTTTGGTGCTGAGTTAACCGCTGAAAATCGAACGATGATGTACGTTCCTGAAGGGTTTGCTCATGGCTTTATCACCTTGCAGGATGATTCAGAAGTTCTTTATATGGTGTCTGATTCTTACGCGCCTGAGCTTGAAAGGGGCGTTCGTTGGAATGACCCTACTTTTAATATTGAATGGCCGATTCAGCCGACAATTGTTTCGGATAGAGACAGCAAGCATCCAAATTTTAATCCAGCATACCATCTTGCAAAAGAATGCGTGGGGGCCTAATGAGGATTCTCTTCACTGGGGCTAGTTCTTTTACTGGGTATTGGTTTGTAAAAGAACTTGTCCAGGCCGGGCATGAAGTTATTTGCACGTTTCGCGCTTCACGCGATAGCTATCAAGGCGCTCGTCGTCACCGCGTGGAAAGCATCTGTGCATTATGCGAGACGGTGTTTGATGTGGTTTTTGGAACAGAGGCTTTTCTGCAGGTTGTTCAGAAGGGGCAGCGTTGGGATCTGCTTTGTCACCATGCTGCTGATGTTACTAATTATAAAAGCCCCGATTTTGATGTGGCCGCAGCACTTCAAAGCAATACACGCGGACTTCCAAAGCTCTTGGAGATATTAAAAAACTCGGGATGTCATCGAGTGCTTCTTACAGATAGTGTGTTTGAGCAAGGTGAGGGTGTCGGGGGTGATGGGTTACGCGCATTTTCTCCTTACGGCCTTTCAAAGGGGCTGACAGCTCAGGTGTTCCGTTATTACGCCCATCAGGCTCAAATGAAGCTTGGTAATTTTATAATCCCAAATCCTTTTGGCCCCTATGAGGAGATGCGCTTTACCTCTTATATAGCGCAATCATGGTTACATCAAAAGATCCCCGTAGTAGCCACTCCCTCTTATATTCGAGATAACATTCACGTAAGTTTGCTTGCTAAATGCTACAGCGCATTTGCTTCTCAATTAACGAGCGAAATGGGATCCGAGCGATGCGCTCCTAGTGGATATGCTGAAAGTCAGGGTGCCTTTACAACACGTTTTGCTTCTGCAATGCGGCCGCGCCTTCAACTCCCTTGTGAATTTCAGCTTCTTCAACAAAAAGAGTTCCCTGAGCCAATGGTCCGGTTAAATACTGATGTTGTCATCCCAGAAGTATTTGGATGGAATGAATCCCAGGCTTGGGATGAGCTTGCCGACTACTATCAGCACGCATTTCAAGAGGCGGTTAAGGTATTATGATTCAAAAACAAAAGCGTCCTTCAGTTGGCGTGGCAGTGATTACTCATACAGCTAAACAGCACCTTCAGTATTCGCTGCCGCCTATCTTGCAATCCCCATTAAAGCCGCGCGTTGTTGTTGTTAATTCTTCGTCCCAGGATGGAACTGTTGAAGAGGCGGAGCGATTAGGGGCGGAGACGTTGGTAATCCCTCGCTCGGAGTTCAATCACGGCTCTACAAGGGAGCGGGCTAGAAAGCATCTAAACACCGATATTGTTGTGATGCTGACGCCGGATGCCTATGCGCTTAATAAGCACTCATTAGAGGCTTTGGTTGCTCCTCTTATTAATGGGGAGGCCTCTGTTGCTTACGGCAGGCAGGTGCCTCATGATAGCGCAGGCGTGCTTGAGGCGTATCCGCGCTATTTTAATTACCCATCAAAGGGGCATGTGCGCTCTTTGAAAGATATCGATAAGCACGGTATTTACACGTTCTTTTGTTCCGATACGTTTTCTGCGTATTTGAATACGTCTCTTGATGAGATCGGGGGCTTTGGCTCTGTGCTTACCGCAGAAGACACCTTTGCTGTCGCAAAGCTCCTAAGGTCCGGGCACAATATTGCGTATGTGGCAGAGGCTGTGGTTAAGCATTCGCATAAATACACCCTAGCTCAAGAGTTTAAGCGCCATTTTGATACAGGGCTTGTCAGAAAGCAGTACGCTCCACTATTGCAATGTCCTGGTGGGGACATGAAAAGGGGGAGAGTGTTTGTAAGAGGCCTCATTGAACAAGTAGTCAAATGGAGATTTAGGCTTTTTCCTTACGCAGCTGCTCATATTTTTGCAAAGTGGCTTGGCTATCAACTAGGAAGGCGCAGCGTCAAGGCCCCTGTCTGGTGGAAGCGCACTTTGAGCAGTCAGGATTACTACTGGTCTTCTCAAGACTTTCTAGAAAAGAAATAAGGCAATATGCGCATATTAATTATTGCTACTTTTTTTCCTCCTCAAAATTCGATTGCTTCGTTAAGGCCCTATTCTTGGGCAAAATATTGGGCTGCTGAAGGTCATGAAGTGACTGTCTTGACTACAAAAAAAAATGCCGGCGAAGTCATGGATATTGCCTTTTCCAGAGAGGGATTTCGCATACTGGAAGTAGAGCAGCCTAAGTTAATATCTTTTGTGCGAGGGCAATATTGTCAGACCTTACATCAACCGCAAGAGCTTTCAAAGAGGGCCCAACCAAAAAGGGGCTTTAGAGTAAGAAGTGTTCTTTTTAAAGCCTTTGATTATTTGCGTCATCGCTTTGGCATTTTTAGCTCTTGCCGTTTTCCTGATTTTACACATCTTTGGGTAAAGCCTGCCTGCCAGTTTATTAAGGGGCTGGGTGAGAAGTGGGACCTAGTAGTCAGTACAGCAGGTCCTTACCCTGTTCATATGATAGCGCATGAACTGAAACGGATAGGGATCGCTCAAAAGTGGGCTGCTGACTATCGCGACTTGTGGGTTCAAAATCATATTTATAAAGGGATGTTTCCTTTCACCTTCTTTGAGAAGAGACTCGAGAAGAGGTTGTTGCAATCTGCTGATCTCGTTACTACAGTTAGTGAACCTTTGGCTAAGACCCTTAGGCTACACTACCCTTGGGTGCCCGTAGAGGTAATAGAAAATGGGTTTGATTCAAGTGATTTAGAAAATCTTTCAGAAGATCGTTTCTTTGAACAGGATGGGAAGTGGAGGTTGGTGCATACAGGAACTATTTATCCTGGCGCTCGAGATCCATCCCCTTTGTTTAAGGCTGTTGCTGAGTTAAGAGATGATCCATTGAATTGCCATCTTTTAGATAAGCTGGAAATGGTTTTTGTCGGACGGGCTCTCGGGAATCTTTCAGAATTAGTTCAACGGTATGGTGTTGCTTCCTGGGTGCAGACGGGATATTACTCTCGTCAAGATGTATTGCGTATGCAAAAAGAGGCACATGCGCTTTTGCTTTTGAGTGATGCGACGGCTCAAGGGGAGGGGATGTTTACAGGGAAAGTATTCGAATACTTATTTTCTGGGACGCCTATTTTAGCTGTTGGGATGGCGCAAGAAAACGTAGCGGCTAAACTTATTACGGAAAGTGGCGCAGGGCTTGTTGTGGGATGTGAGGTTGAGAAAATCATTCGGTACCTTTGTGAGAAGCTTGCTGATGTAAAGAAAACAAAGATAGTCCTGCCAGCTAATGTCCTGGGCCGTTTTGAGCGTAAAGCTCTTGCTGGCCAGCTGTTACAATTTATTATGGAAATGTAATAGATTTCTTTCGAAATTAAATTTTTAGAACATTTATATTTTAAACAAGTTTTTAACCTGTGTCCTAAACGGACACAGGTTAGATGTTTTTTAATTACGCAATAATACGGAGTTGGCACAGTGAATTTCGAAAGAGGTTTAATCTAGATGTCCCATATCTCTTCTACCTGCTCAATAATTATTGTCACACATAACAGTGAGAAAGTGCTCCATAAAGCGATGGAATGCTTAAAGGTGCAAACAGCGCCCGCACAGAGAATCCTTTTAGTCGATAGCGGTTCTTCAAGCCCTGACTATTTGAATCAGTATAAGGCGTGGGGCAATGTACAGGTGATTTTGGCTGGCAAGGACATCGGCTTTTGTAAAGGCAATAATGTGGGTGTTGCAGAGGTGCTTGGTAAAACAGATTATCTCCTTTTTCTTAATCCAGACGCCTTTTTACACCCTTCATTTCTAGAGGAGGCGGCTCTCTTTATGGATAAGAGAGAAAATAAGCGAGTGGGGGTTATAACAAGTCCACTTCTTGGATATGATATTAATGCTGATAAACCCACAGACTTATACGATTCAACAGGGGTTTTTCAGAATTGGTATGGGCGTTGGTACGACCGCCATCAAAGAGAATATGTGAGTGCGCATACGTATTATGAGGCGCACGCTGTGCCTGCTATTTGCGGAGCATTGATGTTTTGCCGTATGAGCGCTTTAGAAGAGGTTCTTTTGCCTGGAATGCAGGTGTTTGATGAAAGGTTTTATATGTATAAGGAAGATATTGAGCTTTCTTTGCGTTTAGAGAAAAAAGAGTGGGAACTTCAGCTGGTCCCTTCTTTGATTGCGTATCATTGCAGAGGGTGGCATCAGAGCCGTGCTAAGGTTCCTCGCAAATTCCGAAAGATGTCTGCATTTAATGAAATGCGTCTTCACTGGCGTTACAGGCCCCAGTTTTGGCCTTACTCCTTTGCCAAATATCTTGCTGTTTTGCTCATTGACTACTGATTAGGTGTGTTATAAGCATGAAATGTTTTGAAAAAAGACTGACTTTTTTGTTGGTTATAACTTGTGTTCTCCTCCTATTTCTCCCCAAGATTAATTTGATCACTATGGCAGGCCAGACTGCAGGGCTTAGAATAGATGATGTATGTTTGCTTTTTGCAGCGGGCATCATGTTTTTAGGTTATGCACGTGCGAAGCGTAGCTGGCTTTCAATAGAAAAGTTTTTTTTTCTTTTTTTTTCGCTTAGTGTATTTTCTGTATGTATAAATACGCTTTTATTTGACGGAGGTCTTTTTGAATTCAGGCCTAATATCCTTTATGTTATGAGATTTTTAGAATACTTCGTCTTTTTTTATATCGGATACTTGGCTCTCAGCTTGTTTTCTCTTCTTTCAGTTATCAAAATGTTATTTACTCTGAATGCATTGGTAGTTATTGCGCAATGGTTTGGCTGGGTAGGTGGTTTTGCTTTAGGATCATACACAACGAGTATTGCAGACCGGCCAATTGGAATGACGAGTGGTCCGTGGGAGGTGGCTTTCGTTTTTAATATCATTTATTGTGTTTTTGCTTTTTCCTCAAAGCTAGATTCTTTTTTCCCTTTAGCTCGATTTATTGTTAGATGGAATCGGTCTTCATTTAAAATTAATTTTAATCATGGCATTCTTTTTCTAGCATTCTTTGCTCTTATAGCGATAACTGGTTCTCGAATAGCAGCAATAGCACTTGTTATTGCTTTTATTATTCGCATGACAAAAGGCTATAATTTACTGAGTTTTTTAAAAAAACGCCCTATTTCTGTGTTAATAGGGGGATTAGCTATTTGTGGAAGCCTAATTGTAGCGCTGAATTATTTTCCTTCAGTAGCTCTTGTTGAAAGAAGCTTAAATATTTTTAGAAATGAGAATCTAATGCTTATTTTCAGTACTTGGGATCTTGTAGATGTTCATAAACAGAGTTTTGTTGATGTGTATGGCTCTGTTCAGATGGGGGCAAATTTGCCCTATGATCTAAGTTTTTTAATTAGAATTCATAAATGGATTTATGTTGCTAAATACTGGCTTACCTATCCATTTGCTTATTTATTTGGGATTGGTCCTGGGGCATGTGGAACGGCATTAGATGGTGGAGTGCTTCGTCTTTTTGTGGAAAATGGACTTATAGGAGCTGGGCTCTTTTGTATGCTGTTTCGGTCAATAGCTAAGATAGGCGCAGCTATGAAGTGTATTGTTGTCATATTTTTTATTAATATGTGTTTTGTCGATATTTACCTCGCTTATAAGGGAATGTCGCTTTTATTTTTTATTGCAGGGTACTATTGCGCAGAGAAAAGAGAGCCTGCAAATTCTTATTTACTTCGGATCGTTGCCTGAGGTTTTTCGTGGAAGTCTTTATGAAAACTTTATGATCCGTTGACTTTTGCCTGGGGGGAGGGGTATCCTTGTTTGAATTTTTTGCAAAACAAGGGGTACAGTTTTGTCTTCTCGCCTTTCATCCATTCCCATTCTTTCGACTATATTTTGTGTAAGTGCTCATCGTCTCGGAGAAAACGTTAACAAACTTCAAGAGGTTGTTGATCAGGGGACTGTTGGTCAGGAATTTTTGGTCTCTAACATCACGGGCAATCGCCTTTATGTGAAAGGGAAGGGGTTCTGGGGAAGGATCTGGAAGTGGTTTTACTGCCTTGAGCAGCTTGTCGATCGTGGGCACTGGCTTAAGTGCAATCGCTTTGTAGCAGCAACGCACAAAACACAGGAAGCGATGTTCGATCAGCTCGAGGCCATAGAGGCTGATGTCAAGAAGCTGGCTGACTATATCGCACTGGCAACAAAAGGGATCGAAAACCCCAAAAAGCCTCTTTTGAAAATGAATGCTTCTGGAGCTGCTCGCTTGGTAGAGTGGGCCCGCTACAGTGGGCCACTCTTTGTTGAAGAAGGTAAAGAGGCAAGTGAAGCGTTTGTTAAAGAGCGCTTGCAAGCCATTACTAAGCTATTTACCTCTTTTATAACTGCAGAGAGTGCCGAGGACTTCGATCAGCCAGAAACAATTTCGCGTATCCTCAGAGCTGTAAGTCATCGAGAGATCATTCAGCTTGAACAAACAGCAGGCTTGCCCCTGCCATTAAAGATCATTTCTCAGATAACGCAGAAGAAAGACGCTTCAGTAAAAATTGAAGAGCAACCCGTTAAAACGTTTTTTGCTCGGTTGATTCAGCCTGGAATTGCAGACCCTTCAAAGGTGCCACTGCCACTTGCTCGCATGCACCGCGTTTTAGCAACGCTCTTTAAGGCCTTTGCTTGCTCAGCAAGTGATTTTGAGGATAGCCTTCGTTTAGGGTGCTTAGAAGTGTTTTTGCGTGAGCAGAACGGCTTCCATGATTATATGCTCGCCCCAGATGAAGAGCATAAGAAGGGGATGCTCGCGCTTGCAAATGGAAGTAAAGTCACCTGCAACGGCAGGGTGATTCAGTTAGGAGAGCAGATCATTGGTCGCTCCGCACATAAAAACCGCCATGCTGTTTTTAAGGTAGCGAAGATAGAGGGAAGTGGAAATGGCGCCTTGGATGCAGATCAGCTAATTCTTAAGATCAATCTTCTTAATTCTGCCACCTTAGCGATGGGGACAGTAGATCATTACCATGCTGAGCAGCATGTACAAGCTAATACACGGCCCCCACTTACTGAGCTTATTGAAGTGGACAGGAGTGGAGTGTGCGCTCTTTATAGAAGACTCAAACTCACACCAAAAGCAGTTGCGTGGCCTCCAATGCCTTTAGGGGCTCTTGCAGCAACGGCTGAAAATCCGCCTAAGTGGGCTCCTATAGATGACAATCAGCTGATGACAGCACTTGAGTTAAAGATCTGCAAAGTGGAATTTAATCAGCTGGTGAATGCATGGCTCTATTCTTTCCCCGATGAGGCTTCTGCGCGAAGGCTCCTTTCACTTGTGACACTTATCCAGAAGATGGTTAAGGGGGGGTATGTATATGCCGACCTTTCCCCCGCTCAGTTTGCTTATGACGACAAGGGAGTCTTGCGGATGACGCAAGGAATGGAAGAATCTTCTTTTAATTGGTATACAGTAGTAAAGTTCATCGAAGAGTGCAGCGCGGGTAGCGCTATGAACCTGCTTTACTGTTATCTCATGGCCAAAGGGGGGCTTGTTGAAAGCCAGCCTGATGCAGAGCACTATTTCACAGTGATGCAGTGCAAGCTTCTTGAAAAGGCCTCTGATGCTAAGTACCTATCGGCTGTGGAGGCTCTGACATCTACAAATTCCCACGGGAAGATAGGCAGCTTAGAGAGCTTTGCAGAAGAGTTAATAGGCGAATACGTCAGAGACTTTAAGCTGCAGTATAAGGTTCCAGATGCAGATAGTCCTAATGGGCCACTTATTTTACAGATCATGCAAAAGCAACGAATGTATCATGCGCCTACACGCATGCTCCATTTTCCTAAAGAGGCTATTTTTACAGCAGCGGCCGCCTTCTGTGGTTATGAAAAAACGGCTACTTCTTAAGCACTGCGATGGTGCCGTGACGGCCAGTGATGTTCTCGCGCCTGTAGGAGAAGAAGTCTTCTTTGCCTTTTAGAGTGCACATGCGTGCATATTCGATGTGGTGGGAAAGGACGCCGCAATCTAGAAGCTGCTTGTGGGTGATTGCCCAGAAGTCGAAGTAGTTAGGTTTTGACTGAAACTTCCAAAAGGCTTCTGGGAGCTCTTTCCGGTAGTTTTTAAATTCAGCAGATTCTGGCCCAAGACTTGGTGAAATGCCAATGAGAAGGTCTTCTGGACGCGTTTCATATTCCATCTTCATTCTGTCAATTGCTGCTGCATAGATATTTTGCACGCTTCCTTTCCATCCGGAGTGGACCGTAGAGATAGCGTGGTGGATCGGATCATACAAAATAGCTGCTTGGCAATCGGCATGTTTAATCATCAGCCCTATGTCGGGGATGTTTGTGATAAAGCCGTCGTGACCAGGAATTTCGCCATGTGTGCTGGGGAAGACTTTTGCAATAGCGGCTCCATGGCACTGCTTGCCTGAGATGAGCGTCTGAATCCCCAAGATTGCTTTTACTTCGTTTAAGTTAGCTTCAACGCTTTCCGCATCATCGCCAATGTGATGGCTGAGGTTTAATGCCGAAAAGGCCCCCTTGCTGTGTCCGCCATTTCGGAGGAAAACAGCATGTTTGAGCCTTGGGATGTCTGCGAGGATGTCAAACTCTAGCCATTCAATGGCGCCGCTACGTTTTCTTTGCATGTATGGATTCTAGTTTCTTCTCCATTTATGAGGAAGCCCCACCTTAAAAGGTGCCCTGCAAAATTCGGAAATTTAGGGAGCTACGCGTAAGCGAAGCTCTTTGGAGTGCTGGGACCTGTCCTAGCTTTGTTAGGACTCGACTTGTCGAGTCCACTCAACCCTAGCAAGCAATTGTTTTGCACAGCCCTCGACATGTCGAGGGCCAATAAAAGCTAGGACAAGTCCCAGCACTCCAAAGAGCTTCGCTTACGCTCGAACCCTAAATTCCTGAATTTTGCGGGGCGCCTCTAAATGGCTCTTTTAAAGCTCTGTGTTTCTGAGGTTTGTGTTTGCGTAAATGGTTGCTTGTTATGTGTTTGTGAATAAAACGTTATTGCGTTTTGCTGTTGTGTCGATACTTAGAATGTGGCCGCGGAAATGGACCCCGCGGGTGGACACACAGATAAGACCGGCCATGCCAACCTCAAATAGGAAGGCAATTATGGCAAATATCATCAACAGATTTATGGGCCGGCGTCTCAGTGGAGCGAAACGATGTGGGGCGCCTCAGAAGTGGTCTTGAGCCGTATGGATGAGGTATTGCAAGGGCTTGGCTTTGATGTAGAGCACAAGGGTCGCAAACTCATGAAAGAGATCTCTCTCAATAACACTGTGAAAAAGAATCAGCAGATTCTTATTTCGCAAGTTAATGGTAACTATACTCCTCTTAGCTGAAAATGGGACTTTGGACGGCGCCAAAGCCCCGGGGTTGAACGATCGCAAGCACCCTTTGCACCTCTAATACTAAGGCACTTACGACCGTTCAGCCGCGGGAGCTTTCGCGCTAGCCCAAATTCCCGTTTTCAGCTAAGAGGAGTATAGTCAGTCGTTTTTGGGAAGTAGCCGGGCTCGGAAACGGGCCCGGCTTTTTTTTTGTTAGAACGTTTGTTGAGAGAGTTTTGCTGCAAAGCCCCCGTCCCATCCTGCCATGTTTGGTAGAATGGTGTGCATCGGATGGCTAATCTTTAGCCCCCACCGTTTGCACGCCCGTTCCACAAGATTCTCGTTTTCTTCTTTGAGGATGCTGCAAGTCATATACCAAATCTCGCCCCCGTTATTTAGGAGGGCTTTGGCGTGGCCAATAAGCTTTAGCTGCTTTTCTTCTAGCAAGGCAGAGGTCTCTTTAGAAAGGCGCCAGCGCGCTTCTGGCCTTTTGTGGAGCACGCCGCTATTGCTGCAAGGGGCGTCAACAATGACAACATCGTAGAGCTCTGTACCTATAAAGTCTTCTCCCATAGAGCAGGTGACCCTTGCTGGGATGTGGTATTTGGCGAAATTCTCCTCTAGACGGAAGATTTTTTCTGGAGAGATGTCATTTGCTGTGAAGGCAGCCTGCGGGTAATGGTCGTATGCC
The DNA here is from genome assembly GCA_945882915.1 of Waddlia chondrophila WSU 86-1044. Taxonomy (GTDB): domain Bacteria; phylum Chlamydiota; class Chlamydiia; order Chlamydiales; family CAMCWV01; genus CAMCWV01. Next base: position 10,592 of record CAMCWV010000004.1, read on the forward strand.
GCGAGAGTTTTGCCTCCAGGCGCTGCGCAGAGATCAAGGATCCGTTTGGGAGGCGTCTCCCGCTTGCAGAGGTGGTCAATTAAGGCCACAGGAGTTGCGTTCTGAATGTAATAGTGCTCGCTTGCTGCAAGCCAGGGGAGCAGAGAGGTCTCTTCGACGGTTGCCATGTTGGATGTTTCGGGGAGTCTTTTTATCCCTTTTACTAACTCTTCAGCTCCTTTTTGGCGGATTCGCACCATGGTGGCTGTGGGCTCATTCATCACTTCCATCATTTGTATGGCAGCGCCTTCCCCATGGTCAGCTATGAGCTTTTCCACAAAATAGAGAGGGTAGGAGTGGCGGATGCTTAAGTCTTGAGCCGTCTGCCCCTGCGGAAGCGGAGGGGTGTTTGTGATGAGCTTGCGCAAGATCGCATTTGCAAAATTTGCAAAGGAGCTGTGGCAATGTTTTTTTGCCAGAGCAACTGTTTCATTGACGACAGCGTGGCTTGGAATGCGGTCCATGAAGATGTGTTGGTAGGCTCCCATGCGAAGGAGTACCTTTTCTTTGAGGCCGAAGGAGAGCTTGCCCCTGTCAGTACACTGCGCTAGAATGTGATCGAGTGAGAGGGCTCTTCGTGTGCTTCCAAAGGCAATTTCCAGGGCTAGTCGAAAGTCGCTGGAATCGGGGTGAGAGGTTTTGTCCCACGCGTCAAGTGATTCTCCGATATAGCCTTTGCCTTGTAGTGCCCCTAAAACAGCATGAAAAGCCGCCTCGCGAGAAGATAGAGTTTGTTGCTGTTTTTTCATTGATTGCTTTTTGTTTTACTGCTTATTTTATTTTGTACTTAGCCGTCCTTGCTTAGCCATCCTTGGTAGAGCCACGTTTGGATCCAGGAGGGGAGGTGCTCGCCAGCCTCTTCGTAGGGGAGGCCGCCGCGCTCTTCAAGGATATCACAGCTCTGAGAAAGGGTGGAGCCTTTTTGAATCAGATCTAGCAGTTGAAATTCGCCGCAAGAAAGGGCTTCGTAGGCGAGGGTGTTGTTGGGACGGCGGAAAAAGGCAAAGTAATATTTTTGATTGCGCGGTAGATCGGCCAGGGGATTGTCTTCCCAGAACTCGACTGTTTCTTGAAGGAGCTCTTTACGCCATGTAAAAAGATCGTAAGGGAGCTCGAACAGATGAATGTGGGGCTGCAGCGCCAGCGGGGTGTCGAGAAGTGCCGCGAGCGTGTCAGGGGTCGCTGTTTCGGAGCTTAAGGGGGGCAGGTTTCCCGCGATGAAGCTTTCGCTAAAGGCCCAGTCAACTCTTGTGCAGTCGAGGATAAGTTGCTTGTTGTCAGCATCATAATTCTCGGCAATCCATTGAGGGAGCTTGCCGCCTAAATAATTAAGAGACCAGTGTGTCGAAGTGTGTTTAAGAAGGTAGGGAGTGGCAATCTCTTCATTGAAGGCGCTATATCCGAAGAGGCGTGTGAGAAGAGGGAACTCTTCTTGAAGGATTGTGAGGAGCCTCCACCAGTACTGCTGGTTGTAAAGGGCGATCCGTTCATGCGACTCCATCGTAGGGCTCGGTGCAATGAACTGTTTAGCTTCTGTTTCCATGAGCTCTCCCGTAGGAGAGAGTGGCGCTGTTTCGTTGCAGGTGCCGATAGGGCGTCTAATGATGCTGGCAAACCACTGCTGTGTCATTAGAAGGTGCTTTGGCACTGCTCTATCAAAGGTGGTTTTCGCCATATCTTGTTAGATCCGTGAATGGTGATAGTTGAAAACGGGAATTTGGACTAGCGCGAAAGCTCCATTTTCAGCTACGAGGAGTATATTTAAGGAGCGATGCTCGCTCCTTAAATATACTCCGCTTCGCTTACGCTCGCTCCTTAAATATACTCCTCGTAGCTGAAAACGAGAATTTGGCGCCATCCAAATTCCCGTTTTCAGCTACGAGGAGTATGTAAGACTTTCTTGGAATTTCTTTGCCTTAAGAGCTTCGTCCCAAGTTTGCTGGAAGCTGATGAAGTTGTCATCCCATTCTAGCAGTGTCGACACGCCGCCTGTTTTAGGGTAAACCTCGGCATAGATGTCCCACACAGCATCACAAACCCTGTTGTCGTGAGTGTCAAGGACATAAGCGTCGTAGTCGCTATGTCCCGCAAGGTGGATCTGCAAGACTCTATCGAGAGGGAGATTGGCGTAGTACTCGCGCGGGGCAAACCCATGATTGCGACTTGAGACATAGATGTTGTTGACATCAAGCATCATGTAGATGCCTGCCTTTTCTACAACCGCAGCATAAAATTCCGACTCAGGCATCTCGTCAGCTTGATAGGCAACATAGGAAGAGAGATTTTCTAGGGCAAAAGGGAGCTCTAAGAAGTCCTGTACAATGCGTGCCCGTTCAGCCACATATTCGACAACTTCTTTGGTGTGTGGAAGCGGGAGGAGGTCGTGGTAATGGGCCCCTGCAAGGTGTCCCCAGCAGAGATGGTCAGAGACCCAGGGGGTTTTTGTTTTTTTTGTGAGTGCTTTAAGCCTTTTGAGATAGTCGAAGTCTAAAGGGTCAGGGCTGCCAATGGCTAAAGAAACGCCATGCTGTACGACAGGGTACCTCTCGAGGATCCGTTCGAGGTTATAAAGGGGCATGCCGCCATCAACCATGAAGTTTTCGCTGATAATCTCAAACCAATCGATGTCTGGTTTCTGAGAGAATATCTCTTCGTAATGGGGAGTGCGCAGGCCAATGCCAATGCCTAAATTTGGAAAGTCTTTTTTTGTCATGTTAGTAAATCCTACAGTAGATCGTAGAAAAAAGCCTGCAAAAGAGAGTTAAAACCCAGCTGCTTTTTGTATATTTAGGCTTTGCTAATGAGTAGCCCATCCAGAACGTTGCTTTTAGAGACACTTGCAACATTCAAAATCCACTATTTCTTATATACTCCTCGTAGCTGAAAACGGGAATTTGGGCTAGCGCAGGCGAGGCTTTGGAGTGCTGGGACATGTCGAGGGCCAGACATGCATGTGCGCTTGCTAAAGTTTAGAGGACTCGATATGTCGGGTCCTAATAAAGCGTTGGACTTGTCCCGGCACTCCAAAGAGCAACGCTACCGCTCTCTCCTTAAAGTGGGCGTTGGGGCACAAAAAAAGCAAGCGTTTAGCCCGGAGGCCAAACGCTTGCTTATAGAGGAGCGCAAAGTAAGATTACTATTGTGCTTTTTTTGAGGCTGAGCAGCCAGGCGTTGATTTGCAGCTATTAAGGTCAGGTTTTTTCTGTCCATCGCTGCCTTTTTTATCTTTGGATTCATCCGTTTTCATTTTGGCCGTGCTGGGATCGCTCGAATCTTCGCCCCCTTTTTTATCATCAGTTTTTGAATCATTACCTCGAGAAGTATGGCCTCCCGCAGTGAGGCTTTGAGCGGGCGCTTTGGCATTAGCCTGAGCGCTAGTGTTGGCTGTGTTTTGCGTCGATCCAGCCCCAAGCAAAAGACCGCCTGAAAGACCGAGTAATGCTAATGTTTTGAGGTTTAATTTCTTCATACGTGCTCCTGAAAAAGTTAAGGTTTGTAGGCGTTTGCCGACGAAACCAGTTGTTGTAAAAAAAAGACAATAGGTTTTGTATAAAACAATTCATTTAAAAAGGCTAGTCTGAACTTTTTGGGTCAGCAGCTCCCATTAAATATTTTTCGCGCAGATCGATCGTGATTTTGGGCATGGAGAAAAACGGCTTCATACCGTTCTTGCCACGAGGCGTGAGAGAACGTGAGAGAAAAACAAGAGAAAAGAGGTGAGATATTTAAAATGGATGTCCCAGAGGGACATCCGGACCGAGCAACAGGACTTAATTTGTCCCCTCCCCTCTGGGGCTTCTAATTTATTTATATTGACCAGGGGTTGCATGTCTTCGGGCTAACGCCCTCGCATTCCACCGCCTGGCTAAGTCCAAGTGTCCCTCTGGGACACAATTTAAAATGTAGGGAGCGAAAGTGTTCAGACTGCTTAAAAACTTCTTTATGCGATTGCCCTGGGTCTTTAACGAGTGTAAATCGAAGTTTTCAATTAGCGCACTTCGAAGTTGAAAAGGCAAGGGAAAAAAAGCAAGCGCCTAAACCGGGAAGGGTTAAGGCGCTTGCTTGTAGAGGATAAGGAAAAGCTGGGACTATGTTTTTTTGATACTTGCCTTTTCAACTTTTAGCTGACTTATTTTCCCGCCGCCTTTGGGTCAGCAGTCGTTCCATCGGTCTCATCGGCTGTTTCATCAGTAGTAGAGCACCCTAATGCTGCAGTTCCGATTGATTCAGCTTCATTAGTAGCAGTCTGCTTTGCATTTATGTGCTGGTGTTTTTTCGCTTTTATTTTTTGTTGCGCTGCGCCGGTAGCAGGAGCTGCTTGTTTGTCAGCAGAGGCTGTTGCAGTTGCAGTTGTTGCTGCTTGTGCAGCAGCTGTGCTTTCTGTTGTGCCTGCACCGAGTAAAAGGGCAGTTGAAAGGCCGAGTAGGGCTATTTTTTTGAGGTCTAATTTTTTCATGAGGTCTCCTAAAGTTTGTGATGCCTATAGAGCTCTTGGGGGGGATTTCCCAATGAGTTGCTTATTAAAAAAGAGGATAAAATCCTTATAAAGCAATCCCTTTATAAAATGCTAGCGGAATCAAAGGTTCTATTAAAAATTTGGAAGGATCTCTTGGAATCGTTCTCTTTTAGAGGAAGAGCCTTCCGTTGCCGTCTGACTGGTTTTTATTTCAAAAAATGTAAAAATTTACTACTGTTATATTTAGACGCTATCGCCTCTATATGTGTGTTACTATGCCTAATGACTCAGCTTTTAATTCTTCACCAAATCCTCCAAATTCTCCATTCCCAATATACGGCTCTGTTCAGCCTCCTGGAGGCACTCATATCCCCCCGAAAATAGGGGGATTTCGCACTGTAGATGATGTGATGAAAAAGGTGAAAGCGCTTCAAGCTGAAGATGTCTTAACGCGAGAGCAGCAAGCTGCTGTGGCTAAAAAGTTTGATGAGCTTTCTAAAGAGGTGGCTCCTGAAAATCGAGAGAGTCTATTCGGTAGGGTAATAGAGGAAAGTGATGAGAGCTTAAAGAAGCTAGAAGACAAAGTTCTTGTTGCGGCTAGGCGTTTTTTATGGGGAAAGCCTAAACAGGAGGAGCCTAAACAGGAGGAGCCTAAACAAAATCAGATGGAGCGGCTTAAAGGGTTTCAGAATGCTCTCATTAAAGGAAGAGCTCTTTTCTTGGAAAAAGATGAGGTCAGAGGGCTTGATTTAGGTGGGAAGACGAAGGAGGCTCTCTTTACTTCTCTTGAAGCAAAGCTAAAGGCAGGTGCTTCTGACGCCATCGCTCATGTTTTAGATGGAATGAAGGAGCTGTCTATGTTGGAGCGGGGGGATTTTTTGACAGACTTGCAAGAAAAGTATAGCAACGCTTCTAGCAACGCTTCTTATGACAGGTTTAGAGAGCAGGTTGCTGGGGCGCAACCACGGAATAACCTTGAGAGCTCAGATAAGGTGCTTTTAAGAATATTGAGGGAAAAGGTAAAGGCCCCAACAGGGGAGGGCTCTGTAACGGTTCCTTCTAGCTCCGCTTCCCCTTCCGAATTACCAAGAAAGAGTAAGAAGGGGCGTGATGAAGTCCTGAAAGGTCTTGAAGGTGCATTGAGGACGCCCCCACAAAATGGAAACGAGGCTTTAGATCGTTTAGGAGGTTTGGTGTCTCATTTTGAAGGAGTGCGCCTTACAAAGCCTCTGACAACTATGGGGGAGAACTTGGAAGGTGTAAAAGCCTCTCTGAATGCTTTTGCAGTCATTGCTGTTAATCAGCTTAAAGACCCAGCAATGACCCCTTCGCAGAAGCTGCAGCTCAGAAACGATTGGAACGAAAAGCTTGCTGCGGTGCAAGCGGCTATTGCTCCAGCTGGAAAATCTGAGGACACTAGGGAAGTTGAGAAAGTGTTCACCGATTTGTTTGAAGGGGTAGATGCCCTAATGCAAGCGGGGTTTAAAGAGCATATTAAAGAGGTGGCTGTGGCTCAGCAGCAAGCTGTTGCTAGTCGTGTTGCCGTTATAGCAGGAACAGTAGGTGAAATTTTAAAGCATGAATTAGCTCGAGAGGCCTCTAAGGCTGTTAAAGATCGGGCGGTTGCTGCCCGGTGCGAAGCGTACCACGAAAGAACGTATGGACTCGCTAGGGATATATTCTGTCAGAAGGGTTTTAAAGGGGCCTTTACTCTTAATAAATTAGAGGCATCTGTACACACTTGGCAAATGGATGCCCAAGCGATTGGGAATGCAGTCAAGGCTCATGATCCAGCAGCTGCGCCTCAATCAGTATTAAGACTTCCGCCGCAGCTTGCAGCTCAAAAGATGGCGTGGACGACGAGTCGTGAAGAAGGCGCCGGGATCGCAAGAGATGTTTTTTCTAAAATATTAGTGGGAGGCTCTCGCTCTGGAGAGGAAGCTCTTTTAAATGAGCTTATTCAGGTTGAGTCGGGGGCGGCACAAACGTGTTGGACGCGGGCTGTTCAGAGTATGAGCGCGCCACCTGTGGAGGTCGAAAAGGCTTTTAATGAGGCTATGCAGGCTCCCTCTTTAGCAAGTGCCCGCAAGATGCGAGTAGCCGTTGATGAGACGCTGGCTGCTAAACAGGCGGAGGCAGCAGCACTTAAAGCTGTGCGCGGCGGCGTTATTAGTGCTGTTATTGAGAGGAAAGGGACTTTCGGTATTGGGAGTAAGTATGACCTTAGCGAAGAAACTCGCAAACAGTTAGCCACTCTTCAGGAGCAGCTTAAGGAGAATCAGGGAATGCTTGCTAGCCATGAGCGCGACCTAAACTTAGAGCAGGAGGGCATAGTGGCGGAAATGAGCGGGATCCTCGTTAGCGACAGGGGGCTTCCCACAGCAGCTGCTAGCCTATTAATGCAGTTTGGTGAAAGGATAGCCACTGCAGAATTGCAGATTGCTCGTCTGCGTGAGATGGGGGATGCCTTCCTGAAGGAAGAACCAAGCTGGAGAGGGGCGTCCCCTAGCACACAACTGCTTGATGTGGCTATTCCTAAAAGTAAGGCTGAAACGGATGCTGAGGAGAAGTTGGCGACAGCTAGTAGAGAAATAGTGGCGGAGGCCAAAAAAGAAGCAGCAGCCGTTGAAGCGCTTACTTTAGAGCTGATTAACGTCATTGCTCATACGAAGTTGGCAGATGACGCCAAGGTCGATGTATTTGAAGGGATAGGTGATAAAGAGATGCAGGCACTGGCTGCGGAGTTTATGAAGAGGGAGTCAACGGCTAATGGGCCTTTTGCTGAGGAGCTTGCAGAAAAGGCTCTTGAGTTTCTTAAGGGGAAGGTCAAAGTTCAAATGGCAGCGAATTTCCTTAAAGAAGCTGAGTCGAAAAAGGCTTTAGCCGATGGAGAGGCCTATCAAGGGAAAGATCCATTTCCAGAGACTCTTAAGATGCCTTTAGGCGATGTGATTATCGCGATGCGTCAAGAGCTTTTAAATGGGGTTGAAAGCGACTCTCTTAGAGAGTATTTAACAAAACAAAGCAAGCCTTTAAAGTACTCTTCTGAGCAGAGGCGAATAGATGCTGAATATACAGCTGGCGCCCTGAAATATGCGGGCGAGGTGCTAAACGCTTATGTCGATCAGAGTGAAAGACGGTGGGTAAGTGCGATGAGTAGGGCAGTAAAATCTACGTCGAGACCCCTCCCCCGGATCAGCGTGGATAATAGCGCGGTATAGAGCTCTGCTGTAGGAGCCGAGCGAAGCGAGGCTCTTTGGAGTGCTGGGACTTGTCCTAGCTTTGTTAGGCCTCGACATGTCGAGGCCGTACGACGTAGTAGATTACAAAACTTTGTTGTAATAAAGACACTTATACGACCTCGACATGTCGAGGTCTAACAAAGCTAGGACGAGTCCCAGCACTCCAAAGAGCCTCGCTTCGCTCGCTCCTACAGCACCGGCCGCTAACGTTTATTTATTCAACGGTGACTGATTTGGCGAGGTTGCGGGGTTGGTCAATTTCGGTGCCGCGCTCTTTTGCGATGTAGTAGGCAAGAAGCTGCGTGGCCACTGTCGCAGGGATGGGGGCGAGCTCGTCGATTGTTCGTGGAACATGGATAAGGTCGTTTGCAATGGAATCAAGCCCTTCAGCCCCTTCGGGAGCAATCGCAATAACCATTCCGCTTCGCGCCTTTACTTCCATCAAATTGCTTAACGTTTTTTCGTAGGTCAGCATGTCCCCGCAAAGGGCAATGGTGGGGCATTTTTCATTGATAAGGGCAATAGGTCCATGCTTCAACTCTCCGGCAGGATAGCCGTTGGCGTTGATGTAGGAGATCTCTTTTAGCTTTAAGGCTCCTTCAAGACTCGCTGGATACATGTAGCGGCGTCCCAAGAAGAAGAAATTGTCGTACTTCGCGTACTTCTTTGCTATTTTTTCGATTGCAGGGGCCTGCTCAAGAACCTTTTGCACTTGTTCGGGTAGGTTTCTAAGGGCGGCAATGAACTGCTGTCCTTTGGATTTGCTCATGCTGCGCATTCTGGCCATGAGGACGGTGAAAAGAGAGAGGACGATGAGCTGGCTAGTGAAGGCTTTGGTCGAGCATACGCCAATCTCAGGTCCTGCATGGAGGAAAAGGCAGCTGCTGGCTTCTCTAGCAAGTGTTGAGCCTTGTACGTTGCAAATCCCAAGGACCTTTGCCCCTTTGGCTTTGAGCTCGCGCATTGCTGCGATAGTGTCGGCAGTTTCCCCCGACTGGCTAATGGCAATTGCCAAAGTCCCCTCAGGGACGATGGGGTTCTTGTAGCGCAGCTCTGAGGCGATTTCTACTTGCGTGGGGATCCGTGCAAGGTCTTCGAGCATGTAAGCGGCGACATTTCCTGCGTGCCATGAGGTGCCGCAAGCAACGATAAGGATCTTTTTTACACCAAGTAGCTCTTCTTCTTCGAACTTTAACCCTTCGAGAGAGATCGTTCCGTAATCTTCAACAAAGCGTGAAAGGAGTGCGTTGCGAATTGTTTGAGGCTGCTCAAAGATCTCTTTTAGCGTGTAGTGCTCGTAGCTTCCTTTGGAGATGTCAGAGATAGAAGTGTCGATGGAAGAGGTCTTTCTCATGACCTGCGCGCACGTTTGGTCAAAGATTTGCAGGCTGTCTGCTTTGACGATAGCAACTTCGCCCGCTTCTAAGAACAAAACTTCTCTTGTGTGGACGAGGAAGGCATTGCTGTCAGAAGAGATGAAAGTCTCGCCGTTGCCAACGCCAATGGCTATGGGGCACTCTTTAGCAGTAACAATGATTTGGTCAGGGTGAGACTTGTGGATGATGGCAAGAGCGTAGGCCCCTTTAAGCATCGGCACTACTTGTTGAATCGCTTTGAGAAGGTCCCCTTGATAGAGGCTTTGGATAAGGTGGGCAACCACTTCGGTGTCGGTCTCTGAGCGGAAGTTGACCCCATTTTTTTGGAGCATCTTCCGAAGGCTGTCATGGTTTTCGATGATCCCGTTGTGGACGATCGCCAGCGAGTGATCCATGTTAAAGTGCGGGTGGGCGTTCACTTGATTGGGCTTGCCATGTGTCGCCCATCTGGTATGGGCGATGGCGATATCAAGTGAGAGGTTGGTTCCTTGAATGAGTTTTTCTAGCTTAGAAACCTTTCCTTCTTCTTTGCAATAAGCGATCTTCCCCTGAAAGACTCCAGCAATACCTGCGGAGTCATAGCCGCGGTATTCGAGCTTCTTTAGTCCGGCAAGAGCTACGTCAACTGAATTTTGAGCCCCAATGTATCCAAATATGCCACACATGTTTCAAACTCCTTTACGAACCGATGTGCTGTGAGATGGCCTGCCCAAGTGTTTGAGCTAGCTGCATCACTTGCTTTTGTTTTTGCCCTTCAACCATGACTCGGCAGATCATTTCTGTTCCAGAATAGCGGACGAGTACTCTGCCGTTGTCAGCAAGTGCGTTCTCAACGCTTGCAATTGCATCTTTAATGCCAGGGATTTCGTCGATAGGTGGTTTAGACTTCACTTTGAGGTTAAGGAGCGTTTGTGGATAGCGCTTAACAACTGAGGCAAGATCCGAGAGTTTCGATTCGGTCTCGATCATGATGCGCATGACTTGCAACGCGCTGACAATTCCGTCGCCTGTTGTGTTGTGATTGAGGAAGATCAGGTGGCCGCTTTGCTCGCCGCCAATGTTCGCGTTGTGCTTAATCATGTCTTGAATGACGTATCTATCGCCAACTTGGGATTGAACGACTTGGATGTCTTGAGATTTTAAGAACTTAATCAAGCCGAAGTTGCTCATGACGGTTGTGACAACGGTATTGTTGCTTAAGAGCCCTTGTCTCTTCATGTCGTGGGCGCAAATGGCAAGGATCGTGTCACCATCAACAATTTGAGCGTTCTCGTCGACCATGATGACCCTATCAGCATCGCCATCAAGAGCAATCCCGATATCTGCTCTGTGCTCAATAACACTTTTTTGTACGAGCTCGGGGTGGAGGGATCCGCATTCTTTGTTGATATTGAGACCATCCGGAGAGCTTCCATACAGATGGACAGTGGCGTCTAGCTCTCGGAAGACGTGAGGTGCTACTCGGTAGCCTGAGCCATGCGCGCAGTCGAGAACGACGGTGAGGCTTCTGAGGGTGAGCCTCCGAGGAAAGGTCGCTTTGCAAAATTCGATATAGCGGCCATCGGCATCATCGATCTTGGTGTTCTTTCCAAGAGCGTGGTCAGGGGGGAGGCTGCCCTCGAAGTCGTTGTTTGCGATGAGTGTTTCAATTTCCCTTTCCATAGAGTCAGAAAGTTTGAACCCTTCAGAAGAGAAGAACTTGATGCCGTTGTCGTGGTAGGCGTTGTGGGATGCAGAGATGACAATACCGGCATCGGCTCTGTAGGCTCTGGTGATGAAGGCAACGCCTGGCGTTGGGAGCGGGCCAACCATTAGGGTGTCAACGCCCATAGAGCAAAGGCCGGCGATGAGGGCGTTTTCGAAGACGTAGCAGGAGAGGCGAGTATCTTTGCCGATAACAACGCGGCTTTTATGATTTTGGCGCTGGAAGACTTTTCCTGCAGCCCTGCCCAAAGCAAGGGCGATTTCTGGGGTCATGGGGTAGCGGTTAGCGTGGCCGCGCACACCATCAGTTCCAAAAAGTTTTTTTACGTGGTTGTTTGCAGGAGGAGCGCTTGTTGTATTTGGGGCCATTATTCTGTCCTAAGGTTCATTCGAATGGGCGGTAGTGTAGCAAAAACTCCCGTTTTATACGAGTAAAGCTTCTTTGCTTGCAAGAGGCACAGGGAAATACAAGAACAGGATAGGCAAGATCAGCCTTCGGCTGTCAGGATAAAAAGTAAACTTTTAGTGGGAGCTGCTGCTAGCTATCTGCCTACCTTGACTTTTTAGAAAATTTGATGCATGCTATTTACTTTTTATCACCTAACCAGTAGTTATTTCGCTTGCAATTAAAAATCTATAACGCCGACGAACATCGCATTCAACACACTCATATCGATCCTGATGCCTTATACGTCGTGATGAGGCTTCAAGAGGCAGGCTTTATCGCTTACCTCGTAGGAGGCAGCGTGCGGGACCTTTTGATGGACAAAACTCCAAAAGATTTCGATCTTTCGACCTCTGCGCGTCCCGAACAAATCAAGAAGCTGTTTCGCAATTGCATCCTCATCGGAAGGCGCTTTCCGCTAGCTCATGTTCGCTTTGGAAAAAAGATCATAGAAGTGGCGACCTTTCGGGCAGGGGACAACAACGATAGCGGGTTGATTTTGCATGATGCTATATGGGGAACTCCCGAGCAAGACGTGCTCCGCCGAGACTTTACCGTTAATGGCCTTTTCTACGACCCTAGCTCGAAGACAGTCATCGATTATGTAGGCGGGTGCGACGACATTATTAAACGACGGCTCCACACAATCGGCGATCCTAAAGTCCGCTTTAAACAAGATCCTGTTCGCATGATCCGCCTCTCTAAATTTCATGCGCGCCTTGGCTTTGAGATCGAACGTGCAACAAATGAGGCTTTAATCGAGTGTCGCGAGGAGATCCTTAAAAGTTCTTCAGCAAGGATCTTAGAGCAGATATTCACAATGTTAGAGTCGGGTGCTGCCGAGCCTTTCTTCCGTCACATGCAAGAGTGCGGGCTTCTTGGTTTGCTGTTTCCCCGCCTTGCAGAGTGTTTAGCAGAAGATATTGGAGAGCAGATCTACGGGTGCTTGCGCGCGGCAGACTCTTTGATTCAACAAGGGCATCGGCCTGCGCTTTCTAGAGATGTGCTTGCTTCGTGTTTGCTGTATCCCATTCTCGATAAAAAGATACAAGAGCTCTTGAAAAAGGAAGGGACTAAGCCGGCTCATGTTGGGGACATTTTTACGATGGCCTATGATGTTGTCCAAGAAATCATGACAGAGGCTTTTTCTCATTTCCCTAGAAGAATGCGAAGTGCTATTGCCTACATCCTTGGGACCCAATATAGACTCATTCCTACCGGAGGGCGCGCGCCAAGACGCGCTCGCTTTGTTCGGCAAAGAGAGTTTTCTTTAGCGTTACAGTTCTTCGAGATTCGAACGGTATTAGACGAGCATCTTAGGCCGCTTTATCACACATGGAAGGATCTGGCAAGCGAGCAGAAAAAGCTGCGCCGCTCCAAAGATGACGAGGGTAATGGCGAGCCTGAGGAGAGCTCTTTTAGCGAATAATTAAGGGTCCTATAACTTTTTGAGGATGTGCTGTGAAGACACCTGTTGTAACAAGCTCTGAGCTGAAGACTCCTTGGGGATCTTCCATTCACTACGCAGGTCCAGGTCTTATGGCAGGTCTTATAGAACAGCCGCCTTTGCCAGCGTTTTTCTATTTTTCGCTCTCTGGACAGGCAAGCTTGACCCTAGACCCCTACAATCAGCCCGTAGCTTTTTTGCTAAAACAAAGCCAGCTATTAAATCGGCCAGTCCGTTGTTATTCTCTGAATCTTCCCGGGCATGGAGAGCCAAAGTCATTTGAAGGGGCCATGAAGTTTTGGGCCTCTTCTTTTGCTAAAGAAGACATTATTCAGCTCTTTGTTAAAGAGGCTATAGAGTCCATTAGCTATCTGATTGATCAAGGGTATGTTGACCATAAACGTATTGCAGTAGGGGGGCTTTCTAGAGGGGGATTTGCCGCGTTGCATCTAGCAGCAGCAGATCCGCGCATTGGATCTGTGCTCGCTTTCGCGCCGCTACTTGATCTGGGGGTCGTCTCTGAATTTAAAGAGATTAAAGACTCTCCGCTTGTTTGCGCGAGCTCTGCAGATCATTTGGTAGAGAAGCTCGTGAATCGGAATGTTCGACTCTATATTGGCAATCGAGATACGTGCGTTGGGACAGAGCCTGCCTTTCGATTTATCCAGAAGCTTGCAGAGGCTGCTTATCACTCAAAGCCATCGGTCCGCTCTCCAAAGGCAGAGTTAATTATTGGCCCTTCTGTTGGGCATCAGGGGCATGGGACGCTTCCCCATGTATTCTTGGATGGAGCTGAGTGGATTATTAACATATACTCCTCGTAGCTGAAAATGGGAATTTGGCGCCGTCCAAGTTCCCATTTTCAACTAAGAGAAGTATAATAAAATTATAACGCTGTGTTGTTTTGCTATGGCACCTACTACTATTCTGACTAGCCCGCTGACCTATTCTGTTATTATTCCCGTAAAGAATGAAGAGGAGAATATTGAGCCTCTTCTTCAAGAGATTGAGCCTGTCATGAAGGCTTTTGGGAAGGAGTGGGAGCTTATTTGTATTGATGATGGCTCAACAGATGGCAGCTTAAAGGTGCTTAAGGAGCTGGCAAAGACAAGGCCCTATCTTAGACTGATCGTCTTCAGTAAGAATTGTGGGCAGTCCAGCGCATTTGATGCAGGCTTTAAGGCGGCGCGTGGCGCTTATATCATCACGCTTGATGCGGATGGGCAAAACGACCCTGCAGACATCCCCAAGCTTGTAGAGGCAATAAAAGATTGTGACATGGTTGTGGGGTGGCGCCTTAATCGCAAAGACACGTTAAGCAAGAGGATCACTTCTCGCCTCGCAAATCTTGTGAGGAGCCGCTATTGCCACGATGGACTGCACGATACGGGCTGCTCCTTGAAGATCTACCGTGCCGAGTGTGTTAGGAAGATTAAATTGTATCACGGCACCCACCGCTTCCTAGGCTCCCTTTTCTGTATCGAGGGGTTCCGTATCAAAGAAGTGGTAGTGAATCATCGTGAACGGACAAAGGGGCAAAGTAAATACCACTTTTTCAACCGATCCCTCTCTCCTTTCGTGGATATGCTAGCTGTCCATTGGATGTCGAAGCGGCGCCTGCGCTATGAAATAAAAGAGCAATTATAAAATGACCGACTGGCGCCCTTTTCTATATCCTTTAGGCTTTGTTGCCGCCTTTTTCTTTGTTTTTCGTTTTCTTGTCCAATGGGTAAAGAGCGAAAAGAAAGGGAAGAGCCATGTGGCGGCTTCTTTTTGGCACTTGTCTTTAGTAGGCAACGTCTTAATGACCATCCACACGTTTATTCAGGTACAGTATTTTCTTTGCCTAATTCAGGCGCTGAATATCGTTCTTGTTTGGCGCAGCTTGGCATTGCTTAAGCAAGAAGATAACTCAGAAAGAAAGAAGGCACCTCTTGCATTCGTTTGGATGGTATTTGTCGCGACAACAACGCTTGTGACAGGGGCTTTTATCCTTCAGAGTTATATTTGCTGGGGAGAGATGGATTGGGTCCGTACACCGACAATTCCTTGGAAGGGGGCTCCAGGAGAGCCTTTGCCTCTTGCATGGCATTTGCTAGGTTTTTTTGGAACGGGACTCTTTGCTGCACGGTTTTGGATCCAGTGGTGGCAGGCAGAGCATTATCGCACATCTTCTGAGGCTAAAAAAAGTGAGCCAAGAAAGAGTCTTGTAAGCGCGTTTTGGTGGACGAGCTTGGTAGGCTCTATTTTGGCTTTGACCTACTTTATCCGCATGGGCGATTGGGTAAACATTCTCGGGTATAGTTTTGGGCTAATTGTTTATGTCCGTAACCTTGTTCTTATCAACAAAGAGTCTAACACAAACTTGGATGCAAAAACTCAGCGCCCCGTTTTGGACCTGTTCATCTTTGCAGGAGAGCATAGTGGAGACCTTCATGGAAGCCACCTTATTCGTGCTTTGAGGCAGCGGTTGCCCCACCTTCGAATTGGAGGTGTTGGGGGACCCAAGATGCGTCAAGAGGGGATGGAGTGTCTCCTTAATATGGAGTGCTTTCAGGTCATGGGCTTTTCGGATGTAATCCGTGCCCTTCCCAAGCTCTGGAAGCACTTCACAATGCTTAAAAAAACGATTCTTGCCATTCAGCCTTCAGCTGTTCTCTTCATTGACTATCCCGAGTTTAACATGCAAATGGCAAAAGCTCTTCGGAAGAAAAGCTACGGGGGAAAGCTTATCCATTATGTTTGTCCAACTGTTTGGGCATGGCGTGGTGGTCGTGTAAAGGGGCTTGTGGCTACTTTAGATAGACTTCTTACCATCTTTCCGTTTGAGGAGAAGTGTTTTTCTCAGAGCTCACTTCCTGTGACTTATGTGGGGAACCCTTTGTGGGGGTCTATTCAGCGTTATGAATATAAGGACGAGTGGAAGGCTTTGTGCGGTTTAAAGGAAGGGCTCGTCATAGGCGTGTTTCCTGGAAGTCGCCTTTCTGAGCTGCGCACAAACCTTGCCGTCCAGCTTCAAGTGGCTAAAAGAATGGTTGAGGCTCATCCAGAAGCGCGCATTGCCGTTTCTGTTGTTGATCCTCAGCAGCGCCATTTAATTGAAGAGATCATTCAGCAGAGTGGCCTGCGCCTTCAAGATGAGGTCGTGCTTGTTCCTCGGCAATACAATTATGAATTAATGAGAGAGTGTCACGTGGCCCTTGCAACAAGTGGCACGGTTACTTTAGAGATCGCTCTTCATGGGGTACCTACAGTTGTAACCTATCAGCCCTCGCTTCTTAACTATTTAATTGCAAAGCACGTGTTTCGCATAAAGCTGACCCATTTTTGCATTGTCAATATCGTCTGCGGCAAGGAAGTATTTGCTGAGGTGATTGCTAAGAAGCTTGACGTGGATCAGATATATGCTTGCCTAGAAAATATTTATGGGGAATCTGCAGGCCGTCAGGTGGCGCTTGAGGGTTGCGAGGAGCTTAAAGTGCTTCTTAATGGTATTGATAGCGGTCTTGATTCTGGCAATAAGGCGGCTATTGCCATTGAGAAAGAGTTGGGTGGAATATGCTAACTAAAGTCCGTAATTGGATGAAGCGGCAAGCAAAAAAGTTCTTCTATCTAGTGTTTCCTAGGCTTGCTGTTTTTTTTATTCGGGTTGTTCTTTGGACTTGTAGAGTAGAAATTGTAGGGCTTGCTGCGTACAAGAAACTCGCCTCCACAGAAAAATGCATTCTTATTCTTTGGCATAACAGACTCGCGCTTGCCCCTGAGTTCTTTGGAAATAAAGTCTCTGAGATTCAACATGCTCCGGCAGTGAGCAATAGCCGTGATGGAGAGCTTCTTACATCAGTGATTGGGGTATTTCAGAATGGGAAGGTTGTTCGCGTGCCACATCGAGGCAGGTCTCAAGCTTTAAGAGAGATGCTTCGAGTTCTTCAGCAAAAAATCGTTGTAATCATTACTCCAGATGGTCCTCGCGGTCCTCGCTATGAAGTGAAGCCTGGAGTTGCCTTCCTTGCAATTGAAACTGCAGCAAAGATTGTCCCTTTTTCGTGGACAGCAAGTAGATTCTGGCAGCTTGGGACTTGGGATCAGCTCCGGTTGCCAAGGCCCTTTTCAAAAGTGGTTGTGGGTGTCGGCGCGCCTATTGCGATCGAAAGTGTAGGCGTTACAGAGGCCTGCGCTCTGTTGAAAGAGGGGCTCCTCTCCTTTGACAGAATGCTCCAGGAGCGCACTAATTAAGCCTTTGCCATCAAGAGCTTCGCTACCGCCCCGCTCCGGGCACGCTAACCAACAAGCGTTAAACAGGTTAAACGTTGACTCAAAGGCTCGCTGTGTAAAGGCCTGCTATAAGGGTTGGTGGGAGGCTAGGCGGAAGGCGCGTTTGATGCCATTGATGATGGCTTTGCTTCCGGCATTGCCGTGGCATTTAATCACAATACCCTCGACACCGCAGAGGATGGCTCCGGGGTATTCTGTGTAGTCGAATCGTTTTTTCAGAGTGCTTAAAATCTCGCCAGTTTCTTTTTCAGTTTCTTTTTTGATTTCTTTTGAAGAGTCGGAGGTAAGCGCTCCTTTAAGCCCTTCGAAAACAAAGGCAGAAACCCCTTCAGAGGTTTTCAGGAAGACATTTCCTGTGAAGCCGTCTGTAACTAGAACATCGACTTTTCCTTGAAAAACCTCTCTTCCTTCGACGTTGCCAATGAAGTTTATTTTCCCTTCGAGCCTTTGCTGTTCTAATATTTGATAGGCTTCTCGGAGCTCTACAGTTCCTTTGCCTGCTTCAACGCCGATGTTGAGTAGACCAGCAGAAGGGTTTGGAATGTTTTGCATGTGGCGTTGATAGGTGATTCCTAGCTGTGCAAACTCCACAAGCTGAGAGGCTTTGCATGAGACATTGGCTCCCACATCTAAAACTGCAACAGAGCCTGTGATGGTGGGGATAACAGCGAGAAGTGCGGGACGCTGAATGCCGGGTAACATAGGCAATAAGAGCCTGGCAAAGCCGATGAGAGCGCCTGTATTTCCTGCAGAAATAAAGGCGTTAATAGAGCGTTTTTTTAATAGAGAGATGCCAACGGCCAAAGAAGAGCGTTTCTTGCTGCGAATAGCTGCTAAAGGGGATTCTTCCATAGTGACGATCTCTTCAGCGGGGGCAAACTCAATTTTTGCTGAAGATGAGGCGGCGAGGTTGGAGGAGCTGAAAGAAGAACTAAAAGAAGTCTGGAGAGAGGAGATGAGTTCGGGCGTAGCGATTGCAATGAGGGTAGCTGTTGCAGGCAGCTCGCAAGCTGCCTGCTGAATAGCCTCAAAAAGGAGTTGGGGAGAGCGGTCACTCCCCATGAGATCTATGCCAATGGTGATTCCAAGAGGGGCGTCACTATGCAAGTAGACTTCCTTTGAGGTAGTTATTCTGCTTTTGCAATGACAACGAGTGTTTGATTTTTACCATTTGTGTACTTGCCACACTTTCCGCAGAGGCAGTGAGGAAGACGGGGTGCGCCACACTCACAAACAAGAACGAATCGTGCTTCTTTTGCGTGGTGTGAACGACGCATGTTTTTTCTACGGTTTGAACTGCGATTACGAGGAACTGCCATGACGACCTCTCTAGGTTAAATAAATTAATTTAATAGGTTTGTAAAGGGGTTATATCCCGCTTCTTCGCCTTCTGATGTTGAATTTTCTTCAGATTTTAAAAAGGGGGTAAGAGTTTCTCTTTCTGGGCACTTCCCTTCGTGACATTCAGCAAATGGGGGCACTTCTAGAAGGAGTGATTCTCTTACGAACTCTTTCAAATCAAATAGCTTAGTTTTACATTCAGCAAGTGGCTGAGCAAGGTATAGGTTTTCTAGGACGATAGGAAGGTGCACATCGCCATTGCAGATTGAGCAAGGGAGAATTGCTTCTCCGTTGACATTGAGGTGGATGAGTAGCTCTTCATCGGCTATATAGGCTTCCCCTTCAATGTGGATGGGGTCGGCAAAGCGCAAGTCTTTGTCATTGATGTCCAAAAGCGCGGAAGGGATCTCTTCGTGAATTTCTTCAACGTGCCCTTCTTTGAGACGGTCGGTGTAGATAGTTAGCGCTTCGATCATGTTTTGACTAATAAATGACTTGTGAATTGGTCGAGATTACCTAAAAACCGCTTTTATCTCCAGTGCTTTTCCTAGAAGCTGCCAAGACGTACAGATACCATGCACAAAAATCGAAAAGGGGAGGTTGTCCTAAACAAGCGTTTGCCCTTGCCATGCCGGCAAAACCGGACTAGTCCACATGCACCGACGAAGGAGGGGTATATGAACTGTTACGCAAAACCTTAATTTATTTGAATTTTTTATTTTACGATAAGTGGATGGTTTTTATTGTAAAATTAGTGTGAGTTGGTTTAGTTTTAATTAAACATGACGGATTAAAATCGCGGGTATACTTATGAAAGATCGTTTTGCTGTTGGTTCTTTTCAAGACAACATGAAACAGCTCTATACCGCCCATATCATCCATAGGCAAGGGGATCCCAATGTCGAGGTTGCGGGGAAAGAGCGGCTAAAGCGCACCCAGGAAATTAGCACATTTGCTGTTCGCCATTTGATCAAAGCCAAGGCCTTGCAAAGCGGCGATAAGATCGAGGTTGACGAGTACTATAAAAAGATCCGCGTTTCCAATAAAGAAAAGTTTAAGTCGTTTTCCTTTAAAGAGTTGGGGATTCTCTTTGACAAAGGCTCACCAAAAAGTAAGCATACAGATGATGCGTTGCCTCAGGTAACAGTCGAGGCCTTTGCCGAATCCCTTGTCCATAACATCCCTTTTGCCAAGTCTGCTCGCCTTCGCTACCTAAAAGACGCTGTTCTTGACCGGTATGCCATGTTCTATTTCACTGACTATCTGTGGGATACGTGGAAAATGCTCTCGATGAACGGGCTTCTTTGGAATATGCTCTCTTTGCCAGAGAGGATTTTTCACTACGGTCTTGCGGCCATCAACCTCTTGGGCTACGCCTATTTTAGCATTAGAGATCTCGCTAAAAACAAGTTCCCTCAGCTTAAGCGGGAATTCACCATGTGGATGTTCCAGCGAAATAAGGTCCCTCTTTCTTTGATAGATGCAATGGAAGGGGTTATTCAGTTTTTAGAGATGAAGCGGTCACAATCAGCTGAGTACGATCAGGTCATCAATGAATACAAAGCCTGCCGGCGCATAGCCCTTGAGCTTGAGAAGATAAAGGGCTGGACAGTGCCTTTTCAGGTAAGCGGCGTTAAGAGGCTCGCTGAAAGGCAGGGGAAGGCTATTTCGCAGCTTAATGAGGGGCAGCGTCATCTTGTTCCGGGTGGGGTTTATAAAAATGGGCAGTTCATCCCTTTTCTCTATGAATTTGAACGGGGAATGGGGGAGGAAAAAGATAAGTGCCTTGTCCGTATCATTGATGTTCACGGGACGTTTTCTTCTTATCAAGGGAGTGTCCAAAATGAAGAGACGGGAAAGCTAAAGGCGATCCCTTACATTTCGTTTACGATGGATCTTGCTAGAGCCTCTAATGCAGAAGATGTCTTGCAGCCACTCTTGGAGCTTCAGCTCCCGGCAGCTTATGCGGAGTTTAAAGCGCCAGAGACGATTGAAATGGCAAGAGCGTTCCTCCAAACGGGCCTTCTTAAGGCAGCCGATAGAGTTGAGTCGTTGCAAGATCATTGGGCAATACGCCGCGTGGGGAACTATGCCATTGTGCCTGCTCTAAAAGGACTTTCTGGAGTAACGCAGGTCATTTCGAACTGCTTTGGTTTTGCGGATCTTGGATCAGAGACTCTCGAGAGGATCCTGCCAGAGCTTCAGAAGCTTGACTATCCTAAGAATCCGGAGCCGGATGATCCGAAGCTTATGAAGCTTGCAAAGCAAGGAAAGGGGGCCTACAAAACTGCCTGGGCGCTTTTGAAGCTCCGCTTCCCAGATCAATGTGCCCGTCTGCAATTGGAGCTTAAATATACCGTTCTCTGTCAGCTTTTTGAAAATGAGAAGGCGCTGCTGTCTAAAGATGCAGGTGCTAGAGAGAGGGCGGTCATTCGGGAGTGTATTCAAGAGTGGGCTGATTTATTTGAAAAGAGCGCTCCAAAGTTATTTGCTAATGACGACATTCAGCTGCAAGAAGTCCACGGAATGAATGAGCGGTTGGAGGGGATTCTTCAACAAATTCAAAAGATGGAAGAGGGGCTTGTTCGTCCTGTTAAAGAGCTTGTAATTCCAAAAAGATGTGTAACAACCAATCATGGAAGCGTTGGTCTTTCTGCGCTTGCTCATGTCGATGGTTATGCGCCGATCCCTGCTAAATCGCTTGCGCCTATTATTTCAAGAAGTGTGATTGACTGGGCTCAAGGTCCTTCTGTCTCGGTGGCTGCTTTTGAGGGGTATCTTAAAGAGATGGACGCTCTTTGTAAGAAGGGTGATGATCACAAGTGGGAGGCCATTGACGTTGCTGCTGTGGATCTTTTGCGGCAGCTGCCAATTCCAACAGTGGGTGAAAGTATAGATCCTGTTTGGGATAGCAAGATGACGCCTGAGCAAATTTCGCATTGGCAAGAACTTGTGCACAGAGCGCGTGAATACGTCTGGAAGGCAAATCACATAAGGCAGACAGATGGGGTGACAGGGGTACATGCCGAGGCGCTTGCTAGAAGTGCAGCTGTGAGTCTAAAGCTGGCAATGCGTAATAAAGATGTAAACATGATAGGGCCTGTTGCGGGAATGGACCTGAGTCCCTTCGAGGCCATCACAGACAACAAGACCTTCTATTTTGCAAGTAAGGAGCAAGAAGATTCGGTGAGGGGTTGTCTTGACTTTATGCGAGAGGTAAATAAGCTATCTGAAAAAGAGTTCCCCCTGAGTGGGATTCACCTGTTAAACAAATCTTTAGGTGTTGGGGGAATACAAGATTGGAGGGAGGAGAGAGCGCTCTGGATATATGTAGAGGCTATTTACCAGAAGATCCATGGAGTTTTCGATTTTGATTGCGCTCTTAATCCAGCAGAGCGTTTTAAACATTTAAGAGAGGTGTCAACCTCTCTGGACTACCCTAGGCTTCCTGGAGTTAAGAAGCATCTTTCGACGCTGAAAGCTGTTTTACAGAAGCTTCCCCCAAAAGACTACACGGAGATTGCTAAGTTAAAGACGCTTCTTGAGCGTTTACCACAGGCATTTGAGTTTACTGGAGAGGATGCTGCTATTGAAGGTAAGTTAAAGGCGCTCAGTGACGAGCTGAACTTGTTGCGTGAGCAGCTTAAGATCAAAAAAGACATCCCTCTCACATCCATTGGAAAGATGTACCCTAGAGAGATTTCGCAAGTTACTGGGGGGGAGGCAAAGAAGTTTTATGAGCTTCAACAGAAAGCAGAGATTTTAGCCGATTTAGGAGAGAAGGGGTACAACCATCCAGATATCACCCATTTGCGCCTTTGTGATTTGCAGTTAAAGACAATGCTTTCTAATCGCAACTGCTATTACGAGCGCGGCGTGATGGGGCTTTCTAAAGAAGCAGCCTTTCAAGCTTACGGCATTGCCCGTGGAGAGGTGCGCCTCGATAAATTTAGCAAAGATTTTGAGGCAACACGCCGCCGGTTCATCTCTTATGCGATGTCTAAAAAAGGGGAGCCTTACTTTTCGTTTAGAAGAGAGGGGAATACACAATCTTTTATCGACTACCTGGCGAGCTACAAGTGGGGTCTGGATTTCTTTTTGCTCAGTACAGGGCTTTCACTTGGCAACACCTTTATGGCCGGTGGAATTAAGGCGCTTTTGATGGAAATTCTTCGGCTGATTTTTTCGTTGGAGTTTTGGGCGTTGGGGGGGATTTTTGGGTCTTCGTGGTTGATCTACCGCAATATGTATGGGCATGCACTTGTACGTGCTGATGTGATGTGTGAGCCTTATGGGCTCTGTTTGGGGTCTTGGGATCATCATAGGTATGACTTTGCTCGCAGCCGGGATGCAGAAGGGATTGGTAAGCCCTACGGAGGGTCTGGAGATGATGCTTTCAACCGTACTAGGGTCATAAGGGAAGATGTCGTTGGATTTCGCATTGGCGCCGATGATTATGATCCTTGGACTGCAGAAAAGACAGAGCAGAAAGTTATTGCAGATGCAGAGAGAATCGGAGAGCTTACTCTTGAGCAGTCACGGGATTTGCAAAGAACGCGGCTTAACGCTGCTGAGATTGGGGAAGTCCTTGATTATTACTCAGATAACCCACTTCTTTTAGAAGAAGGTCCCCATCAACACCTTTTAGAGCGCGCATTGACTAGATATGGAAAAATGACCGAAGCGCTCGGTAGGCAGCCAGAGCTTGTCGCCCGCTTTAATCGCTTTTTCTCTAAGCAACTTAACTGGGCGCGCATGGGGCAAAAGGTGCAGGAGCAGCTTTTTCTGGCCCGCTTGTCAGAGCGTGTTAACACCTATATTTCAGATAATGATGTGGCTAAAATCGTTTTTCACGCCCTGCCAAAAGAAGGTGGCGAGGCTGAGATTGGTACTGCTGTTTTGCGGGTGTTAGGCGAATTGGAACGCGACCAGACTCTTGGAAGGAGCCGGTCTTCGCTCAATACAGAGCTTCTTCGGAAGCTTCAGGAAAATGCGCGACTGCTTGCAGATCAAACAGGTCGATTAGCCAGGGAAGCTAAAGAGGCTCGATCAGCGCTTTCAGTTCGAATAGCTGAATTAGAAGGGGAAATTCGAAGAGTTCTTGCCGCTCAAGCCGCTCAAACCGCTGGAGGCTTTCAAATATATAGCAGGAACAAACCTGATCCACTAGAGGCTGAATTTGCAAGTCTTCGACTCAAGCAGGAAGATGCAAGCGCTCGATTAGCACCTGGAGTTGCAAGTGCTCAATTAGAGTTTGTGAAGGGGCTTGATAGGTTTGGCGATGATATAGAAGGGCTTTCTAAAGAGATGCTTGAAGATCTCGAAAATTCTAAGCTTCAAGAAGCGGTTATCGCGCTACAGGATCTTCTCAAGAAAGTAAGAGAAGGGATTCCAAACCGCCTTCTTTCAAAACAGATTCTCGACCAGTGCGTCAAGCAGTGCCGTGATGGGACCGCTGCTTATTTAAAGCATTTAGTCCCCATCCACGCCCATATCATCGCCGCGTACGCTTCTTATTCTGAAGCAGAGTTGCAATCTCTGGGTACAGAAGAGCTCCTTAGCGTTATCAAGAGCTTCTTTGTTGTGCGCGGCGCCGAAGAGGACGCAGCACATCGCGATCCTGTGTTTAATGATAGTGTCAATGAGGCTGTCTTAAAGCTGATGCCTATTTTTAAAGGACGTCTTAGTGATGATGCAACGAAAGAGCCACTCCTTAACGCTATTTTACGAGCCGTTCACCCCGAAGCTACTGATCAAAAATGGGAAGGGACATCGACCTTTTTTACCTGTAAAGATTGGGAAATCGACATTGCCAACGGGCGTGTTTACCATCAAGGTTACTTAAAAACAGAGCTCCCCTATTCGGTTCTAAAGAATGAGGGTGTTCTTCGTCTTTTTGGCGGAGGGCCCATTCCTTGCAAGCTGCAGTGCAGCCAGAACTCTTATAATAAGAGTCAGGTGAGAAAGTTTACTTTTGAGAAAGGGGGCGATCACTACTCCATTATTCAGAGAGCTGACGAGTCGATTGCCATCTACAAAGAGATCCTTAATATCCATACAGGCGTTCAGTCTTGGCATCAATGGATTCATCAGGAGATGCAAGGAGAAGAAAGTAAGGTGGCCTCAGCAGAGGACCGGGCGGGAAGAAGAACCTTGCCTAAGCCTGTGACAGATAACATTTGCTGGGTCGATTGTGATCAGCCCGCACACTTCCTTATTTGTGATGAGGGAGGAAAGGAGCTTTATAGGGGCACTTTGAGGGGGAAGAGTATTTATAGCTTGTACAACCTCAAGTACCCAGAAGGAGAAAACACCGTTCTTCGCGTTTGGGGTAATAAATCTTCACTTGAAGCGTTAACACGCATCGCTCCCCCTGAGCAGATTGAAGTGTTGGGGACGGCGGAAGGGGCTCCTAAGACCATTGTTTATCATAATTACAATCAGTCATTCTCTATTGATGAAGAGGGGATTGCTCATAGCGGAAATGATGCCCACTTTGTTCTTACCGACAAGCAAAAGTTGAATGTGAGGGGGCTTGGAAGCCACTTTCAGCACTTCCAAGTCGTTAAGCACGATGAAGATCAGATTGAAAGGGTGCTTATTCCTGCCAGTGAGATTGCCCAGACAGTAAATTCTTTGAGCGCGCAGGCTGTGGGAATGGGCGTTGATGCGGTAACAGGGATTGCGACAGGAGGGAGGACCCCTCAGCAGGCCCTTGGTAACATGCAAAAGCAGCTTGCAAATGTTGCTAAGACAGAGCTTATTAAACAAGGGCTGTGGCTTATATTTAAGACCTATATGGGCAGTCGCCTCAGCGCGTTCTTTGGCCCAGACACCGATTCTAAGGCAGAGACTCCCGAAGTGACTTTCAAATACCAGAGTCAAAGTGACCTTCTTGCTTTTGAGATAGACCCTTATGACAGACGTTTTAAAACAAAGAACAAAGAGTCGTATCTCTATTTGTCTTACATGTTCTTGGCTTACGGAAAGCACAAGGAGGCGCTCTATTATTTAAAACAGGCAAAGACCTCTCTTGCTTGGAGCGATAAAGCCAAAGACTATATTCGGTTAATGCAACAGTGGCCAGATGACTCTGCTGCTTCCAAGGCATTTAAGCTGCAGCTTGAGTTGATGTTCTGCGAAAATCAGATGAGCTTGCTCGGAGATGACCTTAAGAAAAAAGACACCTCCTTTAAGGGGATGCGCACCTACATTACGCTTATGGGATTGCAGGTCCGTTATGAAGAGTATCAGGAGATTGAAAAGAAGCTGCCGGGAGATCTTCATTTAACTAGTGGTGATAAACGCGTTTACATGGAGCTTTTATCGCAACTGGCTACCATTACGGGGCAAAAGCCAAAGCCTACAGTGCCAATCATCCCTCTTGCAGAAGAGACAGTTGATCCTTCGTCCATTACCCCTCCACATCTGGACTTTGGGGGAAACCCGTTGCTTGATATGCGTAAAAAGTTTAGTAGCACCCTTTATTATGCCCAGGAGAGCAAAAGATCGAGCAGAAGCACGCTCACTACTAAAATCAAGTTTGGCGATGAGGGATTCAAGGTTAGAGCGGGAAGGGAATTGATTCGGAACTTCGATGTTTACTTGAACATTGCAACAACGAAAAATCCTGGAGATAAAGAGTTTGATGATCTTTGCAAGCGGCTTGATCTTATGGGAGATAAGATCAAAGAGGTGCAAATGGCTAGATGGTATTTGCATGTTGCAACGGAGCTGCGAAGGAAAGGGGAGGGTCTTTCTTCTATAAAGCTCCCTGAATTTAAGTTTGAGTATGAAACTAAAAATCAGAGAGATCAGAGAGCAGGAGTTTTGCCTTCTGTAGCACAGCCTGGAGGATTTTGGGAAAAGTCACCGGCGGCTAGTCCTTCTGGGATGTTTTTGGGCAGAGTTAAGGATTCGTTTTCATGGGCGTGGGATAGGATAAAGAAATACACGTTTTGGCAGGCTTATAGTCTGGTTTCTACAAGTGAACTTGACAGCAGATATCGCCAAGAGCTTGTAGATGATATCGATAAGGTGTGCGGCGAGTTAGATAGCCTTGCCCGGCATAACGGCATTGGCAGTGTGAAAAAGCGCCCTCCACGTGGCGGGGCACGCCCTGTAGTTGAGGCTCAATCAGAAGTTCAGCTTCTTGCAGGGAAGGCAGAAGCACGCCGCAAGCTCCAAGAGCGGGCCGCGGGTAACAGCAATCTGGGGGGCGTTATCCAGGGACTTGGAGGGCTTGATAGCCTCGGAGGGTTCCTTCAACAGGTGATCTCTCAAGGAGCTCACGGAATTACCTCTATTCAGCAGATGATCCCTGTCCCTTTTAGACCGCTTCTTTCTGGAAAAACTGAAACGCTTCATCGCATCGAAGAGGCCCTTGACGGTATTTTAGAAAAAGCAGAAGAGGTTCTTGCTAAGATCCCCGGAAGCACGCGAGATCAAAAACGAGATGCCCTCATGCAATGGCTAAAGATGCAAGTCAGCGGGCTTGGAGATAATCCGACAGCAAAGATGATTTGGGCGGTCACAGGGCCGGCGCTTGGGATTGACTTAGAGGTTGCAGGGCTCATTGTAGAGGCCTATTCCGAGTCGATTATTCAGGGGATTCTTCTTGTTCTTGATACCCGGACCCCCTCGGCTGTTAAGCGGCACTGGCGAGCTGCAATGGACAAGGAAATTGACCTTCATTCAGAGCACCTTAAGCGGCTTGATGCAGTTGAAGAGGCCCTTAACAAATGCGTTAAACAGAAAATCCCGAGTTGGGAGGGGATCTTTACAACGCGGGGTGTAGAGATGTCTCGAGAGGATTACTTCCATCTAGATACGGGGATTCCTAAACTTGCTGCAGATGCTTTTAAGAAGGAGTGGAGATTTGGGCTTGACAAGGTCGCACGGGGCGAGGTCGCACGGGGTGAGTTGAACCCTGAAAAAGTGGAGATTCAGGTGATACGTAATAGGGTAAGGACAGAGCTTGGCGATTACCTTTGTGGGAAGAGAACGCTTCCTCCTAAATGGCTCTTTAATCCAGAGGCGAAAGATCTTTTTGAGTCGGTCATTTTCCTTCATGAACAGTTGCAGGAGCGTTTGCCGGGCTTTTTATGTCCTGTTATTGTTGCTCAAGAAAAAGAACTCTTATTTGATGTTCTTAAAACGGCATCTTTAATACCTCAAGAGGTGCAATTAGAGTGCATCACAATTGAACAAGTCAATAAATACTTTGAAAATTTAAAAACCTCTTGGACAGGCCCAGGGGGGACCATCCCTCCACATCGCAAGCGTGTGCTCGATAGAGAGTGGACCGACGCACAGCATACGATTACTGAAAAGAAGGCGAAGGCTCAGACAGAAGGTTTTAAACTTCCTATTCCTAAAACAGCAGTAGAGGCGCACAGTCAGCTTGGTGAAATTAAAATTCTTCGCGATCAGGCGATTGAAAAGGGGCAGGAGCTGCAGAAGAAAGCAGAAGACTCTCGGACGAAGGCACTTCGTCTTATTAATGACCCACCACTAACGCCTCTTAAACAGGCCTATCAAGATCTTCATGTTCTTGTAGATAAGCATGAAGAGGTGTTTTTCCCTGAGGTGAAGCGTTTGTGGCTGCAGGGAAGGCTTTTTGATCTGTGCAAAAAGAATCCTCAGCTAACACACGAAAATTTAGCTGAGTTAGAAGGGTTTGTTACAGAGCACCTTCAAGCAGGTAATGAAGCCGTTCAGGCCCAGCGCCTTTGCCGTGCTTTCCAGTCTCTTGAAGAAGGGGTGCAGAAGGTAGTTAATCCAAAAGGGCTCTCTAAAGAGAAGCGGGAGCAGCTCCCATTGAAGATTAAAGAGGCTCACTCTTTGATTACGCAGCAGCTTTCGTTGGCCCGTACCTACAAAGTGGACTCTTCACAGCTTTATTCACGCGCTTGTCTGATGATCGAGAATGTCAAAGGGTATGTTCTTCGCCCTGAGCAGGTGGAGGTGTTCTACGAGCTTTCTAGAGACCCTACCAAGGTGAAGCAGCTCATTATGGGGTCGGGGAAAACAGAGGTGGGGAACGTTGTCATCATGTTGATGTTGGCAATGGGGAACAATCTCCCACGCTGGATTGGGCCAAAAGCGCTCTTTAATGTTAATAGTAGAGATCTTGACAGCATTTGTCCTGAACACTTTGGGCAAGAGCTTTATCGGTTTGAATTCGAAAGGAACATGCTCAAGGATGCCGCCTCGGTACAGAAGATCTATCACAGAGAGATGGAGACGATGGCGGGCCGTGGGTTTGCCATGAACACGCGGGAGAGCATGCAGTGCGCCGAGCTCTACTGGCTAAAGAACATTGAGGATCTTGAGAAGGCTCCTGTGGAGGCAACCGAGGATCTGGAGTCGCAAGACAAATATTTGACAGAGCTTTTGAAGATGTGGCGTAAACGAGGGTACATCCTCAACGACGAAGTCGATAGCGTAAACGATCCTACCCACCAGTACATTTTTGCGTGTGGCGCTTCTGAAAAGCTCGGCAAGCAGCCGATTAAGATCAATGCAGCACTTAATATGATGCGTTTGATTTTGAAAAACCAAGAGTGGAAAGAGCGGCTAAAAATCAAAAACAACCTCCAGCAGAACCTCTCTGAAAAAGATCATGAAGAGCTGCGGCTGTTTGTTGCTAATTGCTTTTTTGATGAGTGTGTCACGAAAGGAAGTCTTAAAGAGGAAAATCGTGAAGAGTTCATCCTTTTTGTAACAGGGGACCAGCGTACTGTTAAGATCCCTGCGTGTGTGACGCTCTCTCCAGACAAAGAGTTTTTTAAGGAGGTGGCTGTTGTTAAGACGCTGCTTACGACAATTGTTGAAGGAGCTTTGAGCAAGAAAGGGAACGTCAACTACGGCCCTGAGATGTTTGAGGAGATGCAGAATGGGAAGAAAGTCTTCAGGAGAGGTCGCTGGGTTGTTCCTTATATTGCCCATGGAAAGCAAAGGCCAGGAAGCATCCACGGTAATGAGCTTGAAAGGATCATCTTCCACATCTTGAGTTATCTCCAGCTGGGGGTTACTTTCGATCAAATTAAAGAGAGGCGTGACACTCTTCAGGCTGAGGCAATTACCTTGAAGCAGTCAGAGCAGTACGCGCCGGGCGCGACCTCTCCTGAGCAGCAGTGGAGATCTTACGGCTGGACAGGAGAGGTCGCGCTTCTTGATGTTACAGATGAAGATCTTAGAGGTGTTGTAGAAACCCTCAACAGCACAGAGGGGGATCTTGAGGAGGAGTCAATCCTGAAATACTTGGAGCAGGTGCTTCTTCCTGAAATGGAAATTCACGGCCAGACACTGGAAAGTAATTCTCAGAATTTTGGTGATCAGAATAGGTTCTTTGCGGGCTTCTCTGGAACTGTCGGCAAAATCTATGCCTTGAATGATAAGATCACTGAAAAGAGCAAGACGGCAAGGCTTGGGACAAACGGGGAGACTCTTGAGGCGATCCTTCGAAAGAGCAATAACGGAATGGATGAGGTTGACACCTATGGGGGTGAGACCGCAGAAGAGCGTGTTAAGGAGCTTTTAGAAAAGTGCAAGGGAGCCAACTTCTTTGTCGATGGAGGGGCGGCGCTTGACTGTACCGATCCTCAGGAGTTTGCTGCTCGCTGCGCTGAGGAGCAGTCTAAAATTGAGATCAGAGATCAAGCGCACAAGATTGTAGGGGTTGTCTTCTTCAATAAGGAAGATAGCTGGGTTGTTCAGTTTGTTGGGCAAGATCATCCAACGCCTGTTGAGGATGTAGGGGGTGTGGCTCTCAAGAACTTATTCACCCTTTATGACCATGGACACCGTATTGGGGCGCATAGGCTTCAAGATGCTTCAGCAGAGTTTGTGGCAACTGGGGGCGCTAAGACCGATTTTGAAGATGCCGCTCAGAGTTGGGCCCGTGCAAGGGGGCTTTGGACGAAAAAACAGAAGCCTAGACACCTTGTTTCAGATGAGACCAGAAAGCTTATTAAGGGCAAAGAGAGCAAAGAGCCTTTACTTGTCGGGGAGTATGTGGGGCACCTCTTTGCCAACCAGGCAGATGAAGAGGCAAAGGCAAATTACAAAGCCTCGCGTCACAAGATCATGAATATCATGCGCAGCGCTCTTATTAGTTCACTTCTTGACGCTCCTGATGCGTACGCTAGAAGAGATCTTCTTAAGTGCTACAAAGAGCATCTTTTTAAGACGAGCTCAGAAAATTATATAGCGATGCTTCAGGTCGAGAAGATGGATACGCCAGAGAATGCGTTAAAAGCACTTATCGAAGCTGAGCAGGATAAGATCACGGGGATTTTGGGCGCTCTTCCAGAGCGTCTTCTTGGGGGGCAAGAAGGTCTTTTTAAGGCTGCATATCAGCGGCTTGAGGCCTATAAAGAGCCAAGTGCTACGGGAGATACTCCAGGGATTCTCCCGCCAGAATTTTATCCTGAAAAAGTGCCGATGCACGAGTCTTCTGCCCAAACAGAGGTTACTGTTGAGCAAGAGCAAGAGGCCGAGCAAGAGGCAGAGGAGGAGCTTGACCTCGAAACCAAGAAGCAGGTCGCCCAGAACAACTTTAAGAGCAAGTGGAAACCTTGGCTTACAACTGGAAGGTCATCTCCACTACTGTATAGATTCATGTCTGAGACAACTTCGCAGCTTGATAGCAAGCTAGGGGATGAGTTTAAAGGGGTATTTGATAAGCGTGTGCTTTTCTCTCCAAATATGATTCCGCAAGGTGAAAGAGCTTTGTGGGGATACCAAAAGCCGATACATGATCTTTTGGTGGTATATGGTCTTTCTGGAAAAGCGTGGACGGTTATTGCCTGTGATGCCCTAGACAAAGACCGGGAGCTAGAAGATCTATTTAAAAAGCACAAAGACCCTGATATTAAAATAGGGCACTACTCGATGCGTGAAAAGAAGATGCAGAGATGGAGTAACGCTTTTAGTGATGAGGAGCTTGGATCAGAAGGTTTCTTGAGGTTAACGGTGCAGTGTCACTTCTTTAATGCTGAGACTCATTACCAAGGGATAGTTGAAAAGGATTCTCGCAAAAACACAGAGTACTCTGTTCTTCAGAAATGGTTAAGCGAGCACCCGCATGACAAGATGATTAAGCTCTATAAGAGCTCGGCTGCAGTCTTCCGCGACAAAGCGCAGAAGTACGAGAAGAGTGTTCTTAGTAAAGGGTTTGCCTCCATCAAGAGCGTTCAAGAGGCCGAAATTTCAAGGCGTCAAGCTGAGCGCCTCTTAAAAAGGCCGTAAGCCCCTCTAACCGCTCTAAATAAAAATCGCGGAAGCGAAGCTCTTTGAGTTGCCGCAAAAATCAAACAGGGGCCTGAAAGGTCCTAATGTTACAGCGGGAAGCCTTCCGCTAACGCTTCGACCTCAGGCTGTAACATTAGGACCTTTCAGGCCCTTGTTCAATTAATGTGTTCAGCTCGGCATTGCCCGCGTAATTGCAATTGCAGCCTTACAGGCTGCATGGGATATATTCGCTTATACCCAGGGCGCTGCCCTGGGCTATGTGCATTTTCAGCCCTTCAGGCTGAAGCTGGGGAGCTGAGGCGCTTTTAGTTAAAGCCTTTTGCATAAAGTCTCAGCCTGTAAGGCTGAAAATGCACACAGCCCAGGGCAGGCGCCCTGGGTATAGGCAAATATATTTTACGCAGCCTGTAAGGCTGCTACTCTTAGGGGGCTGTAATTATGCAATAATGCCACTCAGCTCTCCTTCCCTTAAATTTTGTCAAAAAATAGATGGTTTTTCTCCCTCTAGCGCCCTGGGGGAGATTTTAAAGTTCCTGAGGCAAACGCCGATAAGAGTAAATAGAGATTTCTGTCTACTTTGAATTAAGGAATTAAGCCATGAATCAACCTGATCGTTCAACACCTACTCTAAATCGAAAAGACTACCTGATGATTCTGGTTGCTTTTGGCATTGCCTTTGCCTGCACGTACTCTCTTGGCGGGCCCTTTGCCAGCGGAAGCTACCTCTTTAATCAAATATTCATCTTCGCTGTTGGTCTTCCTGTTGGGATCCTGCTCTTTAGTGCGGCTATGTTAATGGGTCCAGGGCTTGTGATCAACGATGCGGTTACTATGGAAGATTCCGAGTTCAAGAAAGTGCTTAAAGAAGCAAGGTCTCGTTTGGGTAAGGTTCGGCTTGTGGTCTCTTATGATGTAAAGCCCACTACAGGGACTGTGTGGCATTTAACTAACGCAGATAGAGCAGCTTGGACAAACGCTGTGTTCTTAATTGAGCGGAGTATTAATGGTGAGAAAGTGACCGATAAGCACCTTTTGGGTGTGGTAGAGCCTGGGATGCGCCTTCTGATTGAGAGCTCACTTCAAGATAGCGAGCAGGCTCATTGGAGAGTCTTAGTCGCGTGCTCTGAGGGGCGTAGTTTGGAATTGCCGAAGAAAGCACTTAACCAAAATGATTTTGATAAATTGATAACTGTTCATACAAAAAAAGAAAAACGAATAGAAAACCAGACGTCAGAGACGTAAACTATACTCCTCTTAGCTGAAAACTGGAATTCTATAATTTTTTGAATGGTTGCGGAAAAGGTTGGGTTGATCCTATAGTTCTAGACTAGGGTGACTTCATAGGTCACAGCTGGGAATGTTAAGGACGCTCCATGATACATCATTTTAATGCGTTATCGCGTCCTCTCCCAGTAAAAAAATTATCAAAACGAACACTTCGAAAGGGTGTCGTTCGTGTAAAGAGTTGGATAGTAGTCGGATTCGGTATTTTTAGCCTTTTAAGAGGCATTTCCCCTTTTAAGCTTAGAGCTGTGTAAGAGTTTCCGGGCAAGTGGTAATCAGTTCCTTCAGAGCGTAGTTAGGGTATTTCAATTTTTAACTCGCGGCCTGTTGAATAAAAAGATTTTTGGTACGGCGCGCAACGCATGATTATACATAAGGAAAACTTTCTTCATCATTCTAAGCGCTCCTCTGGATCTATCATGGGGATATCCATGGAAATGCCACTAGAAATATCATTAGGGTCTAGACTTTTGTGACTATCAGCAACGCTCAGTACACCAACGCATAGCCTTTCGTCAAAACACAGGTTGACGAAATGCAAGAAATTCTTCTAAACGTAGAATCCAAAGAAACTCGGTACGCCCATTTAGTTAATGGGAAGCTATACGACCTCATTGTTGAAAGAAAAAAAGCCCGTCAGCTTACCGGTAATATCTACCGCGGACGGGTGACAAATATTCTCCACAATATTCAATCTGCCTTCATTGATATCAACGAAGGGGAAAATGGGTTTATCCACATTTCAGACATCATCGAGAATACGAAGAAGTTCGAACAGATGTTTGATATGGATTTTAACCTCGATTACGACATCCAAGCAGTAGATACCCACCCACAGCAACAGCTAGACATTGAGCAAGTCCTTAAGATTGATCAGCCGGTGTTTGTTCAGGTAATCAAGGAACCAATTGGCTCTAAGGGAGCGCGCCTTACCTCTAACGTAAGCATCGCCGGACGTTACCTCGTTCTTCTTCCTAACTCTCCCCACCGCGGCGTTTCACGTAAAATTGAAAACCGTGCGGTTCGCGATCGCCTCAAAAGGGTCATCCGTTCTTTCGAGATGCCCTTAAATATGGGGCTTATCTGCCGGACAGCTAGTAAGAATGCTACGGCAGAAATGCTTGCTGAAGAAGCCAAAGAGCTCAGCACAAACTGGCAAAGCGTTGTGGCTAATTTCGAAAAAGCAACAGGCCCTAAATGCCTTTTTGAAGAGTCTGATTTGATCCGCAAAGCTGTGATGACAGCTGTTGATAAAAAGTTTGACAGACTGCTTGTAGATGACCAGCGCACTTTCCAGATCTGCCAGCGCATTTATGCAAAATACGAGCATGAGCATCCTTTAATCTTAGAGTTGTATCGCGATAAAACACCGATGTTTGAAAGGTTTAATGTCGAAAGAGAAATCGACAAGACGCTTAGAAGAAAGATTTGGCTTTCTAGCGGTGGCTACCTTATTTTTGATAGCACAGAAGCAATGTGCACAATTGACGTTAATTCTGGCAGAAGTGCTTCCGGTTCAACAACGAGTGTTGAAGAGGCTCTTGTTCGTGTAAACCTCGAAGCGGCTGACGAGATCGCTCGTCAGTTGAGACTGCGCAACATTGGCGGTCTTGTTGTCTGTGACTTCATCGATATGCGTTCACGAAAAAATCAAAAAAGGGTCCTTGAGCGCTTAAAGGAGTGCATGAAGGATGATTCGGCTAAGTGCACCATTCTTGGAATGAGCGAGTTTGGTCTTGTTGAAATGACGAGACAGCGCAATAGAGAATCGCTCCTGCAGTCGATGTTTACCGATTGTCCGTATTGCAGCGGATGTGGATTAATTAAAACGCACGAGAGTGTCTCTATCGAGATTGAGAGAGCGCTTAAAAAGAACATTCTAGTTCATCAGCAATTTGCGCTTCGCCTTGTCTGCCATCCAGAGCTTGATAAGTATATGGAAGGGGGAGACAAGCAGCACATTCGCAAGCTTGCAGAAAAGCTCAATGCACATGTGAATTTTGATAGAGATGACCGTCTTCATCTCAATGACTTCCATATTTATTCATTAACGAATGATAAAAAATTGGAAAGTATATAACAGAAGTAAGAGGGCTTATGCCTTTAGATAGTAAACTTTATCAGGACGATCTGAAAGCGGTAATTCCTGGGAATTACCGAGAAATTCTTATCGACTTTTGTAAAACGTATACCGAGTCACTTGTCCAGGCGGGCATTTCGGTAGAGTCTTATAAGCCTCTTTTTGACGACTTTTTCGATTTAGTGAAAAAGCAGCTGCAAGAGCCTTATGCTTTTGAGCCTATCCATCAGCGCGTTACAGCCCCTGTTGATTATACCCGCTTTGGCGTTGAGATCATCCGGCCATTAGTGGACATGAAGGCTTCTAGCGTTCAGGGGCTTTCTAACGTTGATAAAATGGTCCAACAGATGAGCAGAGGAGAGAACGTGATTCTCCTTGCTAACCATCAAATAGAAGTTGATCCCCAAATCATCCATCTCCTCCTCGAAAAAGAATACGAACGTTTTGCAGAAGAAATGGTCTTTGTTGCAGGTCACCGGGTGACTACCGATCCTTTAGCGGCTCCTTTCAGTCTCGGAAGAAATCTTGTTTGCATCTATTCCAGAAAGCACCTCGATAATCGATCAGAGATGAAGGCTGAAAAGCAAAGGCATAATGCGCGTGCGATGACCCTGCTCGTCAAGCTCCTTGCAGAAGGGGGGAAGTGCGTCTACGTCGCTCCTAGTGGCGGGAGAGACCGGCCAAATGATAAAGGCAAAGTTGAGGTAGCTCCTTTTGATCCTCAGAGTATCGAGATGTTCCGTTTAATAGGGATCCAGTCAAAGCGCCCTACTCATTTTTACCCAATGGCTATTGATTCGTACGCTGTATTCCCCCCCCCAGATAAAGTGCAGAAGGATTTGGGTGAGCAGAGAAAGGTCAAAAGATCTGGGGCCCACATCGCTTTTTGCGATGAGGTGGATCTCAAGCAGCTTGCAGAACTGTTTCCAGATGCAGATAAATATCAAAGACGGCAGGCTGTTGCAGATAATATCTGGGACATCGTCAAACAAGAGTATGCAAGAATTCTGAGTTAATATGGAGAGAGGTAACATGGCTAATAGGCAAAGACGAGTATTAAATCTTCCGCTTCGCATTTTGAGCGGGCTGTTGCTCCTTGCAGCTTGGTGCTTGTTTATTATTCAACCTGTGTCTTTGGAGGCAGCTGCAATGGGGTATGTTCTTGTTGATGACTTGGCGAAAACGCCGATTCTCACCCCATCTCTAGCAGGAAGAGAGATAAAAAAAATTCGTCTTGATAATGAGCTGGAAGCTTATTTGATCTCGGATCCTACTGCAAAGCAGTCAGGCGCTGGTCTTTCTGTGATGGCGGGAAGCTGGGATGACCCTGAGGATTCTGGCGGAATGGCCCACTTTTGTGAGCATATGCTCTTTCTTGGAACTAAAAAGTATCCTGGAGAGGAGGAATATCAAACCTATATTAACGGGCATTGCGGGCAGGTAAACGCCTACACGGCAAGCGATCACACCACGTTTATGTTTTCGGTTGCAAATGAAGCTTTTGCTGGCAGTGACGGCGCCTTAGACAGGTTCGCTCAGTTTTTTATTAGCCCTCTGTTTAACGAGTCTGCTGTAGAGCGCGAGATGAATGCCGTAGACTCTGAGTATGCAAAAGATTGTCAAATTGATGCTTACCGCACCTATTATGTTCAAAGGAGTCTTGGAAACAGCGCGCATCCTCAGGCGCGCTTTGATATTGGAAGGATGAGTACACTCCAGAAGATCAAGCGGGAGAAGCTTCAGGAGTGGTACGCCGCGCATTACAGCGCCAACTTGATGCATCTTGTTGTTTATTCAAAGCTCCCTATGAGCGAGCTGCTCCCTCTTGTTGTCTCCGATTTCCAGGGAGTTAAAAATAATGGGGCAAAGCCTGCCGTGGTAGATGTTCCGATCCTTTCTTCTAAGCAGATGGGGCACATTCTCTACGTTAAACCCCTTAAACAGCTCCGTACAGTTACTTTGACATGGGAGGTTCCTGTTGGCCTTATCGACATCAAAACACAGCCAGATCGTATTGTAGGCTATATATTGGGTGACGAGAGGGAGGGCTCACTTTTAGATCAGCTAAAAGCAGAAGGGTTGGCAGAGAAATTGGGCGCTGGAAGCTCAAAGCTTGGCTCCCATTCTATGCTCTTTGATTTGCAGGTTGGGCTTACTGAAGAGGGAATTAAAAAGATCGACACCGTGATCTTGCGCTGCTTTGAGGCAATCGCCTTTTATCGCAGCAACGAGATCCCTCCTTATATGTTTAAAGAAATGCACGATATGGCAAAGTTGCACTACCAGTACCAGTCGCGAGATGAGGTCTTTAAAATGGTCTCTAGCTATGCGGAAGGGGTTGTGCGTGAAGATCTGACGACATTTCCTGAACGGCTAACGACTCCAGAGTCTTTTGATGCCATGCAGGTTAACAAGTTTTTGCAGGGGCTTGCTCCAGAAAAGTGCATGATCACTGTTGTGGTAGACCCTAAGGAAACGGGTGTGGAAACGTCGGAAACAGAACAATGGCTTTGCGGAGAGTATGCTGTGCAGGCGGTTTTAGAAGGGACGCTTAAAGAATGGCAGGAGGCTAAGCCTTCCACCTTCGTTCGGAATCCTTCTCCTAACAGCTTGATTCCTGAAAATTTGACGCTTCTCCAAAAGACTTTAGAGCCAAACCTCTATCCTCAGCCTATTTTAATTGCGGATGAAGAGCGGGCTAGAGTCTTCTTTGCACGCGACACAAACTATTTGGTTCCTGAGGTGGCATGGGTCTTTAACATTAAGACTCCTGCAATTCGTCCAGGAGATCCCCGTTCAATGGTTCTTACAGAGCTTTATTTGCGCGCGCTTTCAGAAAAGCTTTCTACTTTTTCTTACATGGCTCAGATGGCGGGGCTGGAGTATTCTCTTGGAATTTCCGAGGGAGGAGTTCGGCTGTCTATTCGTGGATACAGCGAGAAGGCCTCTGCTTTATTAGAGGAGGTTCTCAAGAGCTTTAAGAGTATTTCTCTGACCCGTGAAGAGTTTAAGATTTACCATCAGTCTCTTTTAATGTCTTATACGAGTGCAAAAAACGAAGAGCCTGTTCAGCAGGCAATCGAGAGGCTCCAGAGTGTTATTCACAAGAGGTTTGTGACAGCCAAAGCAAAAGCACGGGTGATGGCTGACGTGACTCTTGATAGCCTAGAGAAATTTGCTCACAGGCTTTTTGTGACCTCTTATATTGAGGGGATCCTCTATGGGAATATGGAAGAGGCTCAGGCGCGTGATGTTGTAGGGAAAGTGCTAACAGCACTTCCCGGGCATCCTTACCCGATAAGCAAGCAGTTTAAGGATAAAGTAATCGTCCTTCCAAAAGAGGGCGGGCCGTTTGAGTTTGTTGAAGAAATTAAGATCCCTCAGACAGCGGCTATTCTCGTTATTCAAAGCGAGCCTTATTCTTTAAAAAATAGAGCCTTGCAGCAGGTCCTTGGGCAG
Organism: Waddlia chondrophila WSU 86-1044; assembly: GCA_945882915.1. Taxonomy (GTDB): domain Bacteria; phylum Chlamydiota; class Chlamydiia; order Chlamydiales; family CAMCWV01; genus CAMCWV01. Next base: position 48,997 of record CAMCWV010000004.1, read on the forward strand.
GGATTGCAATCTGACTTTTACGACACGCTCAGAACAAAGCAGCAGACCGGATACATCGTTCAGAGCTGGGAGCAGGAGATGGAGCGGCAGCTGTTTTATTTCTTTGCCGTGCAGTCAAACAGTCAAGATGCGCGTAGCTTGTTGATGCGTTATGAGTTCTTCTTCGAGAACTATCTTCAGGATATTGAGAAAAAAGCCTTTCCAAAAGAACGTTTTGAGCAAATCCAAAAAACATTGGTTGTTGAGCTTGGTCAGCTTCCTAATACATTGCAGGATATGGCTGATCGGTTGTTTAGCTTCGCTTTTAAGTATGATGGGGATTTCGATTGGATGAAGAAGCGTTTAGAGGCGATGAAAGAGATGACATACGAAGAGTTTATAGCGGGCGTAAAAGATGTTCTCGGCAGAGAAAACAAGCGCCGTTTTGCGGTATTGTTGCAAGGAGCGCTTCCTCAGGCATCGCTTAGCTATCACCCGCTTAAGAGCGTTGAGGAGCTTCGCAAAGTTAGCCACTACCTCGCTAAACCACCAGGAGTGCAATGAATCTTTTAGTTATAGGGACAGGATATGTAGGCCTTGTCACAGGGACTTGTTTTGCAGAAATGGGGCATCATGTTGTTTGCTTAGACGTAGATAAGCCTAAAATTAGGGGGCTTCAGCAAGGGCGTGTCCCTTTTTTTGAGCCAGGGCTAGAAGCTCTTGTAAAGCGCAACGTACAGGCCAAAAGACTTGCCTTTACGACAAGCTATGTAGAAGGGCTCTCTCAGTCGCTTGTGTGCTTTTTAGCTGTCCCTACACCCTCAGCAGAGGATGGCTCAGCAGATCTTTCTTATCTCGAAGCTGCACTAGGTCAGATTGCCTCTCACATGAACGATTATAAGATTCTTGTCGTCAAGTCTACTGTTCCCATTGGGACTGGCGCGCATGTCAAACAGTTCATGCAAAAGCTTCTGTGTGTCAGGAGGACTACTGCGGAGTTTGATGTTGTTTCCAATCCCGAGTTCTTAAAAGAAGGGGATGCTGTTCAGGATTTTATGAAGCCTGATCGGGTGATTTTAGGTGTTGATAATCCGCGTGTTGAGGCGTTGATGAGGGAGCTTTATTCTCCGTTTACGCTTAGCCATGAGCGGGTGATTGTGATGGATATTCCCTCTGCAGAAATGACTAAATATGCCGCTAACGTTATGCTCGCAACGCGCGTTTCTTTAATGAACGAGCTGGCTGGGCTTTGTGAGCTGACAGGGGCAAATATTTGTAAGGTTCGTTCGGGAATTGGTGCAGATCAGCGCATCGGCTACAAGTTCCTCTATCCAGGAGTGGGATATGGGGGCTCTTGCTTCCCCAAGGACATCCGAGCATTGAAAGCCAAGGGAGAATCTCTTGGTTATAAGATGGCGATCATTACTGCTGCTGATGAGGTCAATAACAGGCAGAAGCATCTGATGGGAAAAAAGGTGGCCGCCTACTTTGCTGAAAAAGGGGGGCTTAATCAGAAGACGATTGCTCTTTGGGGGCTTGCCTTTAAGCCAGAGACCGATGACATGCGTGAGGCTCCATCGTTAACATTGATAGAGTATCTTTTGGGGCAAGAATGCAGTCTTCGGTTGTACGATCCGGTCTCTATGGAGAATACCAAAAAGATTTTGGGGGCTCACTCTAGTATCACTTGGTGTGTAGATGAGTTTGACGCTGCTTCTGGAGCTGACGCTGTCGTTTTGATGACCGAGTGGAAGCAGTTCCGGTTTGTTGACTTTGCTCCTGTTCTAGCTAAGATGAAAGGGCATGCCTTTTTTGATGGAAGAAACCAATATAAGCCTGCAGATATGGCTAAAAAGGGCTTCGACTACATCAGCATCGGCAAGCCCTCAGCCGTCGCCGCCAAGAAGTAGCCCTCCGCAAAAATGCTTAATATACTCCTCGTAGCTGAAAACGGGAACTTGAACGGCGCCAAAGCCCCGGGGCTTTGGCGCCGTTCAAGTTCCCGTTTTCAACTACGAGGAGTATATGTTTAATATCTGTTGGTTAATGTGTTCGGAGTGAGCGGGGCGAACTCTTTGGAGTGCAGGGACTTGTCCTAGCTTTCATTAAGCGGGACATGTCCCGCTTAAGACACATAGGTATGCTTGCTAAGGTTCAGAGGGCTCGACATGTCGAGCCCTAATGAAAGCTAGGACAAGTCCCAGCACTCCAAAGAGCTACGCTACCGCTTGCTCCTTAAGCGGGGCCTGAGCTAAACGTTGTTAATCACGCAGAGGCCCTTAAAACGCGGCCTTTCCCCCTACTTGTCTTTACCTTCGAGTTGCCTGTAGTTGGTTTTGCCGATGCCTGTGAGGGGGATGATCTTCACATGGGTGGTGGAGGAGATCTTTGCAAAGGCTGGCAGGCCCTCTTCGCGCAAGACTGCGTTGAGCTCATCAAGCGTTGCGTTAAAGCAGGCAAAAAGCACTATTTGGGACTTGGCGCCCTCTTCTTCATGAGCGCATACTGCAAGAATATTGCCGTTGTGCCTTTCATGATGCTCTTTAGTCACCCATCCTTTTCGGATGGCAACTTTTTCAAGTGTTTCCTCAATAGCTCCAAGACTCACCATCTCGCCGCCAATTTTAACGAACCGCTTTAGGCGCCCTGTAATCGTCAGGTGCCCTTCATGGTCTAAGGTCCCTAAGTCTCCTGTGATGTACCAATGCTTTCCTTCTTTTTCTACGAAATGAGCTCTGGGCTCATGGTTTTTTTTGTCATCATGACAGTGACCTTGAAAGTAATCGTGAAAGATGTTTGGGCCGTGGGCGATGATCATTCCCATCTCTCCGGTGTGGAGCTTAACGTGGGTTTCTGGATCAACAATTTGGATGCTCACGCCAGGTAGAGGTCTGCCAACCCCTTTTAATGGCTTCCCGGGATGGTTGAGAGTGAGACTGGGGCCGCACTCTGTGATGCCATACCCTTCAATGATAGTTGCCTTTGGGCAGAGAAGTGCTGCTTTTTCGACAAGCGCTGCGGGGAGTCTTTCTGCGCCGCAGACAATTAACCGGACGCTCTCAAGCTGTTTGGGGGTCCCAGCTCGGAGGATCCCCTGGAGGAATGTAGGGGCAAGGCAAAGGACTGTAACGTTCCATTTGTGAATTGTATTTACAAGCGCGGATGCATTAAGGGGATTTGCTGCATAGACGACCTTTAGGCCTGTAAGGAGAGGGAGTAGTCCTGTGATAGAAAAACCAAAGGAGTGGAAAGGGGGGAGCATGCCGAGCATCACATCTGTTGCTGCAAGTCCAGCGACCTGAACGCAGGCCCTCTGATTGCTTAAGATGTTATGGTGACTTAAGGGGACTCCCTTTGGCACCCCTTCTGTTCCACTGGTGAAGAGCAAGACTGCCGGGGAGTGCCTATCGGTGTGGAGACAGTCAAAGGCCTTGAGGATCTCTTCTGGCGAGCGTTTAGCAAGCGAGGCTGCTCTTATTTTGTCTACGAAGGAGAGTTTCTGACGCACTTCAGAAAGATCAAGGAGGATCTCTTCAACACTTCCAATATCTAAGTTTTGCGCTTTATCTAGGAATGTCCAGGAAGTAAGTACCGTTTTTATTCCGGTAAGCTCCTTGACAGTTTCTAAATGTTTAACTCCGACCGTCCAGTTGAGCATTACAGGCGTTTTCTTGGCGAGGAGGCAGGCAAGGACGAGGATGTAGGCGCCCACACTTGCAGGAAGAAGAATCCCTAAGCGCTTTTCAGGAATGCCCTGAAAGTAGCGAGCTAGAAGGATAACCCTTACTTTAAGCTCGTCGTAGCTAAGAATGCCAGAGGTTTTGTCGCCGCATGCTGCAGCGCACCCTAGATGATCACACGTGCGTAGGAACACCTCTTGAATAGAGGACCCTCTTGGAATATGGGGAGGGACCCTGAAAGGGTTTTCTGCCCAGCGGGTGAGGTTAGTCGTCGCTTCTTCTTCATCTTCTTCGTCGGACATAACATACTGCCCGGAAGCAAGCTCCATCACTTGGTGAACAGTTGTGAGTTCGATGGGTTGAATCCCGAGTATTCCATAATGGGAGTCAAGGAATACAGAAAGTTCGGCGAGGTCAAGAGAGTCCATTCCCAGATCGGTATTTAATCTCATTTCTGGAGTAATTTTTGATTCAGGCCGTTTAGAGAGCTTTGCGATATGGGCAATAACCGCTGTTTGGACCTCTTCAGGAATCTTACTTAGAGGGACTTTTTGCTCATCTATAAGTGTTTTGGAGTGAGAGGTTGTTGGGGCTGATTTTTTCCAGAGACTATGAGAGATGCGTAGGAGATCTTCGCCGTGCCCTTTTCTTGTGAGGCTATGGGTGTTATACCAAGTTTCTAAGTAGAGGTTAATCTCTGAGGAATCTCCGTGATAGGGAAAATCGGGAGGGTTGGCAAGAAATTCGATGGTGAGATTCCTTCGTGGGGAGAAAAAAATCAGATTTTTAAAGAGGTGTTTTATTCCCTGGATAAGGGTGGCTCCAAATGGAGATATCTTTCCTGTTAGCGCCCTTGAAAAACTACTTCCCCAGAGGCCAGTTGTCCTAACGAGGACGATATTTGTTTCGGGAGCTTGTTTGAGGATTTCATTGAGATAGGAGTTTCTGGGGAGAATCTCTAGTGCAGAGAGGCGAAGCTTGCCTGCAGGATAGAGCATCCAATTTTCTTTGTGTTTTAGCGATTTGATGATTTCTCCTAATACCCGCTCGGCCCGTTTTTTCTTGTAGGGGCTTGCTCCTGTTGCCAAGTTAGGGGTGGGTAGAGCGGACATCATCTTCATGATCGAGTGGATCCCCGTTTTGCGGTAAAAATACTCGATAATGAGGGGGCGCACGGAGAATCTTTTCCAGAGGTAGGCTCCTAAAATAATGGGATCGATCTGGGCTGGGTGGTTTGGAAGGAAGAGGACCCCTCCTTTTTTTTGGAGGTGAGAGCGTTTGAGGTGTTCGAGTCCTTTAAAGGTGATTCGGTAGCGAAGGCGAAGGGCAATTTTTGTTATGAATGAAATGCATCTAATAATTAGGTGGTTAAGCAAGGGATTCTCCATAAAAAACTCTTTTTAAAAGAGATAAATAGTCGAATAACAGGATAAATATCAAGTTTTTTTATAAAAATCCGATAATTATAATATACTCCGCTTAGTTGAAAACGGGGGCTTTGGCGCTAGCCCAAATTTCCGTTTTCAGCTAAGCGGAGTAAATTTTTAAACAAACCGGCAGCCCCAAAATATGGGTAATGACAAGGGTTGCTTTGATCGTTTTGGCGGTGAGTGCTTGTTGTTATAGCATGACGTTTAGTGGGTTTTTATTAATTAAAAGCTTGTTTTGACAAAATCACAATATACGGATTATAATATAAGAAGCAAATAGTGTTATTTTTAACCCCAATTTTATTGGAATTTATCCTCAATAGTATAGGTGTTTTATGGACAGCGTTTCCAGAGTTCTTAGCCAGGTACAATTAGCGACAAGTGGTGGAGTGAGCGGGCTGGCTAAAGGAACTTGGTCCGTTCTGACTGGAGCTCACTTCCTTTTAAAGGGGACGGTTCGTGGAGCGGTCTATGCAACAAAAGCAGTTGCTGCAACAGCATTTGAGGTAGGCAAGCAGTGTTATTATAAGGCCGAAGGTGTTGAAGCGCTGCCTGCTGGACATTCGGAATTTCAAAGGGTTGGTAATGAACGAACACTTATTGGAAGGGTGAGTGAGTGGCAGATAGAAAGAGTCGGGCCTATTGCCGAGTATCTTCATTGGAAAGTTTCGGAAATCGAGCAGGCGGCACAAGAACAACTAAGAGCCAAGCTGCCAGGGCATTCAGTTGCTGCGGAAAGAGCTGCACATGGGCTTGCATGGGCGGCTCCTACAGGATTTAGCGCATTAGGTGGGGGGTTAGCTGTGACAGCCCTTGTAAGCGGCGCAGCAGCAACGGTTGGTGTAGCAAGTCTTGCCGCAACAAGTGTGGCAACTGCAGTCGTATCAGGGGGAACTGGGGTTGTGGCTTGGGCTGCGGGCGCTAGTCCAAGCCAGGCTGTGGCTGCTGGTTTGGGAGCTGCCGCTGTGTTTAACCCAATAACCGCTATCGGTGTTTTAGCCACAGGTGTGGGCAGTACGCTTGCTGGGGCAGGTTCTGTAGCTGCGTTAGGCGTTGCAGAAGCCGCTAACTTCGCCATTAAATCAGAAAAAATTGCCATTGATGCAATCGCCACAATACAACATTGCATTGAAGGGACTTCTCCGCAAGAGCTTTTAGAAAAGACCTTTGGTGAAGCAACCGATTTCTTTCAGGTCTTGAGCCAAGCGCAACATGCAGTGGGGCAGCAGACCTTTAGGACTAATGAAGAAGAGTATCAGGCTTGGGTAAGGGCTTTTGGTGATAAGTGGCATCCATTTCTCCCTAAAGACAGCAATGATCCAAAAGCTTTGAAAGAAGCAGTTTCAAAATACATCGAAAAACTCTACGGCGATGTTAAAAACATTCTATTTCCTCACGGCATTCCACTGGGGAATACCTCGCAGAACCAAGGAGTCCTTATCACGATGATGACGGGGATGCTGCCAGGGATTTCAGCGGTCGTTTTTGGAGAGGCATTGCAAGGCGCGGCTACACTTGGAGCTGATGTTGCTTTTAAGACAAAAGTGATGCCAAAGGTCATGGAGAATTTGGGTCCAAGCCTTGATGTTTTAGGCGATTCTAGACGGCTCCAGCGCGCAGTTGTTGGGCAGGCAGAAAAGATAGGCGAAACTCTTGAAAGAAATTTTGGCATACAACTCCTTCCAGACCCCTCTGATAAAGATGTATTGCTTATTGATAGCGCAGATAGTGTACGTGCATGCTCTCAGAAATCCAGACATGCAGGGATCTATGTAGGGATGAAACTCAATGATGCACGAGCGCTCTTTGAAAAGGCTTATCCGAATAATTCAATAAAAGTTAGGCCGATCTCTCATAGGGATCTTGTGGTAGGTGAATTTATGGTCGATACCGTCCGTGGACGGGAAGTGATCATTGAATGTCCAAAAGAAGACTTTGCTCGTAGAGACCTGTTGTCTTATGAATTTTTAATGGGGACGGGAAGTGAAGGGGATAAAATTGCTGAATGTTCAGCAGATGCTGCAGCTATGGGCATTAGAGTTGGGATGAGCAAAAGCGAGGTTATAGCGGTTTATAAAACGGCAGCGGACGCTGCTGCCGCTGCCGGAGGGGCAGCGTTGAGAAGCCCTGTTTTCTATAAGTCTATTGAGAAGGGAATGCTTAAAGCAGATGCAGAAGCTTTGTATGCTAATTTAAAGACTCCTGATGCGCCAGACTCTATTTTCCATCACAGGAATCTCTTCCATCATCAATTTAGAGTGAAGAGCTCTTGGTTCGGAGGCGAGGTAATTGCCGAGTGTCCAAAATCAGATTTTGCCCGTAGAGCCCTTATGCCTCACGAGTTCAGGCTTGGAGATAAGGGAGAGATCATTGAGTGTTCAGAAAAAGCGATTGCAATGGGCATCAAGCTTGGAATGAGCAGGAAAGAAGTCGAAAAGATTTATGCTAAGCAAACTCTTTCATCTTTACTTCCCCTTGCGTTCTTTAAGTCGATTAGAGTGGGGATGTCTAAGGTTGAAGCCGAAAAGATTTATAACGATTTAAAAGCTGCGGGTGAGCCTGATTCTTGTTTCCTTAAAAAAGGGGACCCAACAGGTTCGGACCCTCTTTTATTTGAAGGGAACTTAAGTGACGAAGATAAGATTGCCCGCCTTATTGCCGCTCCCTTTACTCAAGTATTAGAGCGAGTGGATCAAATTGTTAAGAAGTTCCTCAGTGAAAAAAGCCGGCCTATCCGTATTGGGGGTTATCTTTTATTCCGCGGCATCCTCCTTTCAACATGGCCAACGCGTGTTGTAGGAAAATTTGTGATTAAGCACATTTTTGGGATCAAGGGGATTGAGGATTTCAGTAAGGCTTTTGCGAATAATATCATTACTCTGTTGAACACACCTGCCCATAAGGTGCTTATTCCTCGTATGCTTGATGCCTTTTTAGGAGTGTTGCTCTCAAAAGTACAGCCAGCTGGTTATGTGGGCCACTTGTTTAAACCTGTCCAGGCGGCAGTTGGCGCCCTTGAGGAGGTTAGCAAGTCAGGCGTGGATCGCCTTACTAAGGCTCTTGGTACACAGGCCCCTCAAGGAGCTACGGCGCCGCCTACTCCTATAGTTCTTCCTCCACAAGAGGTTCCAGAGGCTTTTGCAGGAAATCTTGTCATGGCTATTCTTAAAGCTGTAGTTCCGCAATTATTCCCTTCATTTGAAAACGTGGGTAAATCCCGTCTTGTCAGATTTAGCGTCTGGTTTGTGCGCACAAGCATTGTTCTTCAGTTGAAGTTCTGGAACACTTGGCTTGGCAAAAAAATTATTAATATTGGCTTCAGTGTCGTTAAGCAAGTCATCGCAAGTGTAGTAAGTCAAGGGGTTGAAGATCCTGCGTTGCCAGCTGGAAAGCGTTACCTGCCTTACCGCGCAGCAAAAAAAGTCTCTAATCTGCTTGCAGGGCTTGTAGGGCTTTCTGGTAAAGACCTTAAGGAAGGTGGGGGAAAAGTTGAAAAGGTCAATCTTTACGTCGATCTAGGCCATGATGTTTTGACAAGGACAGTGCGCGCCTTTTCTATAGGACTCAATAGGGGCTTTGGAGCTACGCTTCATCAGGTAGTGTGCGAGTCGTTAGATGTCGCTAAAACAGACAAATTCGTAGCAGAGCTTGCGGGACAAAATAAACCGCTGCTCGATAAAGAGTTCGACACGAAGCGTTTTGAAGAGAAAGGGGGGCGGAATTTTGCTGCGTTCTTTCATGAAGGGCTTCTTCTTATTGGTAAGGTGGCTCTTTCGAAAGCGGGGCCTAAAGCTCCTAATCAGGATGCTAGCGAGAGCGCAGCTGATCAAGAAACAGAAAGAGTCGAGGGTGTTCAAAAGAGTATTCAGCAGCTTACATCGAGCGTGCAAGATCTTCAAGCAGCAGCGCAGAAAGATGTTGTCGCCTATCCAAAGCACAGAAAGAACCTTCAAGCTACTGCTAATAATTTTTTAGTGCTCGCTAATGAAGCAGCGAGGCTTCTGACTGTAGAAATAGGTAGAGCTGAAGGTGCTATAGGCGGTCACTTATTAGATCCGATCTTTTTTGCGGAAGATGAAGCGGCCTATAGTCAGGACATGTTTATCGCAGTCGAAGACTTAAGAACGGCTTGGGAGAATGCTAAAGGGGATCCTATAGATGTAATATGCAGGGGAGCTTTAGAAACAGCAGCCGTTAGGGTGTCTAGACTCATCAATGATGAAGATTTTCGATTAAATACACGGTATGTTAAGCAGCTTGAAGAGAACCGTGTTCGAAATAAGAGCATTTTAGAGCCTCTTAGAGCTCAGAAAGAGATCCGACAAAAAATGGAAAAGAGCGTGCGAGAGTTCTGCCTTGCAGCAACACATCCATCAGCTGAGGAGTTAATTAAATGTGCTGGTGCAGTTGATGCGGCGCTCTCTCCTATAGTTGGGGTGGCGATAAAGCAGCGGGGACGTTGGACTGCCCGAAGTGAAGAGCGTGAAAGACAGGATGCTGCACTTAGAACAGAGCTTGAGGCAATGAAGGCTCTTCAGGGTAAGTTCCAGAATCAGTTAACAGGCTTTATGAACGTCATTAAGGAAGGGGATGTTGCTGCGGTAAAGGGTTCATTTACTGAACTCAACAAGACAGTTCCTGAGATGCAAAGGGCTTTGGGAGGGGTTGTTCAAAAGGGAAATAAGAAGATTGCTGAGTTTAAATGTATCGGCAACCCGACTCTTCGTGAGAGCTATATTGGCAAGTTAGAAGAGCGTGTAGAGGTAGTTGATAAGGCTATTGAGGCTCTTAAGATAAAGGTTAATAGAGAGAAGAGTAAGTTAAGCGCAAGTGGTGAGTTTTTTCCAAGATTAGCCGCAATGCGTAAAATTGAGGCATATGAGCTTGAAGTGTACAGAGTTGAGTACCATCGTTTGTATGGGACCGATGCTGTAGCAGCAAAGCGACCTAGCGTTCTTGGCCACGTGGCGGCATTCATAGGCCTTGGAGATCTCCCTGCTAGCGATATTAAATACACGCAAGAGGAGCTCTTTGATCAGATGGAGCGTTTCTTCCCCGAGCTTTTTGTAAGTGATCATAGGAAGGGAATGGTTCTTGAGGATGAGTTAAAAGCTCTTGTTTACAAGATTGATGTAGAAAAAAGAGCGCTTCTTCGCCAGCAGATGACAAACCCTATCTTCTGGGCTGACCGTAAGGAAGGGAAGGATCTCTGGAGAGTTGCTAACACCTTCGTTGAAGATAGGTTACTAAGATCAGCAGAGCTCAAGTATATGAAAGAGAAGGTGCTTGCCCCAGCAGCTCATGCCGTCGCCGGAATGTAACGTGGGTCGCCTAAGGCTTCCTATTTACGCATACTCGTGCTTGACAATGTTTAACCCAGCGAAGCTTAAGGAGCGAGCGGTAGCGAAGCTCTTTGGAGTGCTGGGACAAGTCCAACGCTTTCATCGCCCCTCGACATGTCGAGGGGTCGTAGGCGCGGTAACTTGCTACGATTAAATGGACTCGACATGTCGAGTCCTAACAAAGCGTTGGACAGGTCCCAGCACTCCAAAGAGCTTCGCAACCGCTCGCTCCTTGTTCACTTTTGGAGGCGAACCTGTGTTTTGGCAAGGCCGTCGTAGTAGGCTTTGTAGCTTTCTTTGTAGTCGAGGTAGGCGCGCCTGATGACCTCGTGGGCCTCATCAGCGCCGTAGGTATCAGTAATTCTAATCTTCTTGGGCGCAGAATCCCCTGGGCAATCTTTGTAGGTCAAAAAGTAGTGGCGTAGCCTTTCAATCAAGTGTCGTGGGCACTGAGAAACATCTTTTATCTCTCCGTACACTAAGTCGCTCTGAAGAACGGCGATGATCTTGTCGTCCACTTCATCCCCATCTAATGTTCTAAAGCCCCCAATAGGCACTGCTTTAATGAGCAAGTCTCCGTGGACGATCGTTCTGTCGCTGAATACGCAGATGTCAAGAGGGTCGCCATCTCCTTTAATTTTCGTTTTAGGCGTCCCTAGTTTTTCTGCACAAAATTCTGCCACACGGCTGTTGCAGTAGGTTTGTGGAATAAGGCCGTAGAGGGCAGGGCAGCAGCTTGAGTAACGCTGCGGCCTGTCAATGCATAGAATCCCTGAGGCTTTATCGAGTTCGTATTTTACTGTGTCTGTGGGGACGATTTCGATATAGCAGTTAACGGTGTTTGGGGACTTTTCTCCGATGGAGACACCGTGCCATGGATGAGCGCGATAGAGGGAGTGTGTTTCTTTTCCTGTTGCTGAATCTTGTGGCATTAGACCTCTTAATTTATTCTCAACTTTGCTCTTCGCTACCAGATGCTTATTAGATACCTATTTTTATATTTGAAAAACAGTGCTGGAAAACAATCTTGGAAAAAAAAGAGCAGTTGACTCATGGTAGTACCATTTCATCTCTTAAGAATTAGGAAAGTAAGCCATGATGTGGGCTATTATAGGAAGTTCAGGCTTTGACCGGTTGCCTGGTGTTGATATCCTTGAGACATTGCCTTCAGATACTCCGTTTGGTATGGCTTCCTCAGGACTCAAAAGAATACGCATTCATTCGCATGAGTGTCTTTTTCTTCCTTGCCATGGGGAAAGCCACGAGCTTCTTCCTTCCGAAGTCAATCACCGAGCTAATATTTTTGTGCTCAAAAAGTTTGGGGCGACGAAGTGCATCTCACTTGGCACCGTCGAGAGCCTCCATCCCGACTGTTTAGTTGGCGATGTTGTAATCCCTTCGCAGTACATCAATCTTACCCACTCTCGCCAGCCGGTCTCTTTTTGTGGCAATGGCGTTGTGGGGCATGTTTCTTTGGCTAATCCTATCTGGGAAGCTGGCGCGCAGTGTGTCCGCTCACATCACGAGCAGCTAGGCTTTGCCGTTCACTTTGACAGAACCTACCTCTGCGCAGAAGGGCCATGCTTGCCTACAATGGCCGAGTCTAAGCTCTATCATCGGTTAGGTGCAGATATTGTAGGGATGACCGCCTTTCCTGAGTACGCTTTGGCAAGAGAAGCGGGACTTTGCTATCTTCCGTGCTGTTTCATCGCCCCTTCGGCCCAGTGGTCAAAGGAGGAGTGCGAGGGTGAAGAGGCCGAAGTTCCTTATGGCACTCTTATTCAAAAACGGGCTTTTCAGCTCACAAAAATTCTTTTTGACAGAAGTCCCGAAGAAGATGGGGAATGTCGAGAAGGGGGGTTGAAGGTCGGCCTTAAAACCGAATGGGAATCGATCGACCGTGCGCACCGCACCTGGCTCGAAATCATCCTTAACTAACACAATTGCAAAGTTTTGTGTTGAATTATTTGGCAGAGCCTTTTCGGGTTCTGAACGCTTTTCTTGTTTTTGAAAAAGTTCTCTGTTATCATTGTCGCCGCTACATTGGGGGAAAGATGTCTTTGGGAACAAAACTATTTATTACGGCCGCTTGTTGCACAGCAATTTGGATGCCAAATTCAATGCCGCTTTGGGCGGCTGATGCCGATGCCGATAATACTACTGTACAAGAGGATACTGTTGCACCAGTAGCAAGAGAGCTTAAAGCGCGCCAGCCAAACTGGCGTCCCGATATTGTACGCTCTTTCTCCGACGGCCTTCCAGAGACAATCCTCTTTTACCAACCAAGTTCAGAAGGTAAAGAGCTCCCTGCCAAGCAAGTTGACTTCCTTAATAATAGCCAAATCATTGGCGATACCGATCTTACTGCGCTATCAGAAGATGATCCTATTGCCAAAGAACTAGGCAAGACCGTTGTTCCTCATGGCGTTAGCGTTGCCTATTACCCATCAGGCGTGCTGAAGAAACTTGCCTACTACGACAGAGGCCGCCTTCATGGCCCAATCAAAACATTCTTCCCGAACGGACAAGAAGAGACTGTTGTTGTTGTCAATCAGGGCAAGCAGCAAGGGAAGATGATCACCTATTTTGAGTCGGGTGCCAAAGAAGAAGAGTCTTTTTATAAAAATGGACAGCTTCAGGGCGATCTCATCCGCTACTCTGCCAAAGGAACCCGCACATTCCTTATGCCTTATGAGCAAGGGGTTGTCGATGGCGCAGCTTACGAATGGTACGAAAGCGGCGCTCTTAAGTCAACAAAACGGTTTGCTAAAGGGGTGTTGCAAGGGGATCTACACAACCCTGCTATGATCGCTTACTACGAAGATCACACTGTGCAGGAGCTTCAGGATTTCCGTTTTGGCCAGCCTGCAGGCATGCATTATAAATATCATCCAAGCGGCAAAGAAAGTTATCGCGTTCTTTATGAAAATGGAAAGCAGCAAGGGACAGAACAGTTTTTTGGAGAAGATGGAGCTGTTGTTGGGCAAGGGGAATATTGGGATGGAGTGCCTGTTGGTGAACACACAATGAAGTATGCTAATGGTGCTTTAGAGCGCGTGGCTAAGTATGATGCAAAAGGGGCTCTGAAAGAGCCTGTCGTTGAGTACTACGAGAATGGAAATAAAAGAGCGGAATATTTTCGCATTGACGATCATTATGAGGGGGCTTATCGCGAGTGGTATTCAAATGGCGCCTCTAAGTGTGAGTATGAATACAAAAACGGTGTCTTAAACGGTGAGCAGCGTGAATATTATGAGAGTGAGAGCAAAGGTGTAGAGTCACCTGCTCTTCAACTCCGTTGCCATTTTGTTCAAGGAATTCGCCATGGATTGCATGAAGAGTGGTTTTTAGATGGGAAGCCCGCAGCGCACATGAACATGGCAAATGGAAAGAAAGAGGGCGTTTCGACCCTTTGGTATTCAAGCGGCCAAAAGAAGCAAGAAGGGGCGTTTAGTCCACAGGGCTTTGAAGGGCCTCAGACAGAATGGTACGAAAATGGAAATATGCGCTCTTACATCGAATGTCTGAATGGCAAAAAAGAAGGATGGGAGAGAGAGTGGAATGAGGCGGGCGTCCTTGTCTCTGAAGTGCAGAACGTTAATGACCTTCCAGATGGCCTTGTGAAGACGTGGTATGACAATGGACAGCTTAAGCAGCAATGCGCCTACAACCAAGGAAAGCGGAACGGCCTAGAGTTTTCTCTCTATAGCGATGGACAGAAGCAAAGCGAAGCGATCTACAAAAATGATAGTCTCGATGGGGACCTTACTGCGTGGCACGAAAACGGCCAGGTACGCATTGTACAGCACTTTGCAAATGGATCTCCTAGGGGTGAGCATTTTGAGTACTATCCAAGTGCGAGTCCTTCAGAGCTGCAGCAAATTTGTCGCCAGCTGACCTACAATGCCAATGGCAAGCTCGAGGGGCCTCAAAAGACCTTCTTTGAAAATGGGCGCATAGAAGTGCTCATTACTTACGAAAATGGGGTTCTGAATGGTGTGAAGTCGCTCTGGAATGACATGGGCGTTCTTCTTGAAGAGGCACGCTATAGCAAGGGGGTTTTGGAAGGGCAGTTCTTCCAGCGCACTCCTCAGGGGCAAGAAGTTGTATATCACTACCACAACAACCGCAGAGAAGGGCTCCATCAGGTGTTTTATCCTCATGAAGAGGAAGGCGAAAGGGTCAAGGCTCTAGAAGCAAATTATGTAGATGACCTGCCCGAAGGGGAGCTCTCGGAATTTAGCGAGGATGGCTCGAAAGTGGCGAGCACCTTTTATCAGCATGGGCTTAAGGAGGGGGTCTCTTCTCTCTACGCTCCAGATGGAAAGCTTGTCATGACGGTCCGGTTCAAGAAAGATATTCGCGACGGTATTGCTGTTCAGTACTATCCCAATAGCAAAATCGCCAGACAGGTGATGTTTGTGAATGGATTGAAGGAAGGGGACGAGAAATCTTACCATGAAAATGGGGAGCCCGCTTCGGTTGTTTCTTATAAAAACGACAAGCAACACGGGCTTTCTTTGGAGTGGAATGAACGTGGAATACTCGTCTTTGAAGGGGAATTCCAGGAAGGGATCCGCCATGGGAAGTTTAATAAGTACGACGATAATGGAAAGCCTGTTCTTCTGCAGACGTTCTATGAAGATAGGCTCAATGGGGTAAAGAAGTCGTTCCGCAACGGCCAGATCACGGAACAGAACTACAAAATGGGCATCCTCTCACCACAAGTTGGATAGAGGCTGCCTAAAAAACACCAAAGCGTGAGAGAGGGAATTAAACGCAAAGACGTAAAGTAGCAAAGACGCAAAGAAATACAAGAGAAAGAAGAAATACAAGAACAGGATGGGCAGGAGCCGCCTCACGGCGGGCAGGATAAAAAACAGGATAATGGATTTTTCTCTCTGCCCTGTATTCTCTGCGCCTTTGCGTTTAATTCTTTCTTTTGCTTTGAGTTTGCTGACTTAATCTTGCTTGCCGCTCCAGAGGACGCGCAAGAAGGCCTGCAACGCCTTCTTAATCCTAAACACAGGATTGAAAAGGATCCCTTGCGCCCTTTCTTGAATCCCCATAAGCCGCCGAATGTAATAGCTTACCTCTACAGGGGCTAGAAGATTATGAAGCTCCAGAAATTGGAGTACTTTTTTTGGGCTTAATAAACGGAGCCCCTTTTCTTCTTTTAAAAGCGAAGTAAAGACCTTCTTTTCAGGGGGCAGTCTTAGATCTACTCGAAGTTTCTTTTCGAGCTGTTTAACCGATTCCAACACAATATCAATAGCAAATTCAAGGTCAGCTCTTTGACAAAGAGCGTCACTAATGGCTCCTCGCCATTGCCTAAGCTGCTTTTTCCATTTTTGCGCGCCGAGTTTTTTTATAAGAGCTTCTTTGGCGTCGCTGTGGACGAGGTTTTCGACTTTTAGATCGAACGACCGGAAATACCAATGATCTGCATAGCTTAACCCCTTTCGCCTTCCCCAAGCGGGATAGGCCCTTGATTTGTTTGATTGGTCTCTGAAGAAGACTGTGACGGCAAGTACAGGAGGCCCTTCCCACTTGATTAACAGCTTATTTAGAAAAGAGTCTGGTTTCTTGTGGCTTTGAGGGGCGTAGGCCTCATAGGCGTCTCCATCGACAAAAAGGAGCGCTCCGCTGGGGGTCCCGGCATAGCTTTTATTGAGGTGACTTTCTTTGAGAGCGTCCAGCTCTTTGCATAATTTGAGGACGTGGTCAATAAAAGGGACTTCGATATGCGCTTTTTGAATGAGCTCTAGCTGCCGGTGCAATCCTTTTTCCGTTTCAGAAGAGAAGAGTTGCAGTGCGTACAACTCTTTTCCCGTGATGCAGCCGCCAAAGGCTTCTGTGTGCATGAGCTTATTAAAGCCGCTGATGAATATAGGCGAGAGAATGCATAGCTGCGCGTATTGACAGCTCCACTTGAGTGCCGTGCCATGCTTGAGGAGTTTTTTGTCAGCGGCAGTGACGTAGCTTGCTTCAAGAAGCGTCTCTTTGTTTTCGTAAAGGAAGTCGCTTTTGATCTGAAAGGGGATGTCAGTTTTTACGTAATTGATAAAGCCGCTGAGTTTTTCGAGGTAATAGAGGCTTTCTAGTTTTTCCCCTTCTTCTTTGGTGGGGGGAGTTTCTTCTAAAATGACATTGAGCAGCCCGAGCCACTGCCTCTCTTCATTTGTAAGAGGGGTATATTTTTGCGCTTTTGGGTCAACCTTTTGACGGAGTCCTAAGGAGGAGAGAAAGCGTTGTGTTGGGTTAGGAGCCATAATGGACATTCACCTGTAGAACAAACCTCCTTATCCATAACCCAACGCCATTAAATGATAAATATTATATATGACAATGTCGCAGCCCAGCCAAGTAATTTGTCTTTAGTGGGTAACGTGGGCCGCTTAGTGGCGTTGCCCGCATAATTGTAATTGCAGCCTTACAGGCTGCTACTCTTAAGGATCTATAATTATGCAACAACGCTCCGCTTAGTTACCGCTTCCGCGGTTTTTAAGCTGTTGAGCAGAAAAAATAGTTGAAATTAAAATAATTGACGGCAAGATGAGTTGTGTAGGCATGGCGTGCCAATTATTGGCTATGATGATGTAAAGCAGCAATTTACATTTAGCTCTTGGGGGCAGGTAATGCAAATGACCTGCGCCTTTTTTAGTGGGTACTGTGACGAAGCCTATGCCGTTCTCAGCCCTGATTGGGTTGAGTGCAGCTACGCCTAGTCCAAGCAATTTTGAACTGGCTACTTTAACTGCAGATCTAAACAATCTGTAAATTGAACTATTAAATCGAATAACTCCTCAAAATCGACAATAGAAGGAATAGATCATGTCCCACCATCATCACAAAAATTCTAGCAAGCGCAAACATGATGATAAGAAGCCTGACGATAAGAAGCAGGCCCTGCCTAAGCTGGCGCCTGCTAATAAGCCCAAGATAGATGTCCGTAAAATGGCAGGGGGTAAGCTGCCTCCCAAAATCGACAAGCGCACACTCCAGTTTGCTAAGTATGTTAGAAGTCCGGGAGCTCCAGTTGATGTTGGTGCAGCCGCGCCATTACCCCAGCCGCCCGCATCTCAGGACTGGATATCTGCTTGCAATAACTACTTCGGGATGATGGGAAATGATACTTATAACAACTGCGCCTTTGCAGCAGCTGGCCACTGTATGCAGGTGTGGAGTGCTAATGCCAATACAGAACGTACTATTGCCGATGCCGATATCAGTAATGCTTACACAGCTTTTGCGGGGCCTGTAACAACCAATGTGCCATGGACAAACACTCCCAAAGGGCCTCCTTTAGTTGAATTGAGTGTGTTGAGTCATTGGAAAAATATAGGAATTGATGGCGATCAAATTAATTCTTATCTGGCGATCACGCCCACAAATACGGCTTATATTAAGACGGCGATCTACTGGTTCGGCGGCGTATATGTTGGGATTGATTTGCCAATGACTGCTTATAATCAGTATTCCAACGGTCCTTGGACGGGGCCTGGCGATACCGGTTTTACAGCTCTTCAGGGAAGCTCCGCTGCTGGTTCATGGGGAGGGCATGCAGTGGTGATTGCTGCTTATGATACAACAGGGCTTACATGCATCACTTGGGGAGCGACTCAGCGGATGACCTGGAGTTTCTTTAATACCTACTGCGACGAGGCCTACGCCCTGCTCAGCCAGGATTGGATTAAGACAGTCTCGGGGCTATCGCCACTAGGAAACGGGTTTGACATGGCCGGACTAACTGCCGACTTAGCCAACCTCTAACCCGCAAAATTCAAATAGGGGCCTGAAAGGCCTTAATATTACAGCCCAGGTCGAAGCGTTAGCGTAAGGCCTGGGTAAGACGAAGTATTCAATCTGAGTCCTGTAAGGACGGTAGAAATTGAAGTTATTAACTATGCCGTCCTTACAGGACTCAGGGGTTTATTGCATTTTACCCAGGCCTTACGCTAGCGCTTCGGCCTGGGCTGTAATATTAAGGCCTTTCAGGCCCCTGCTTAATTTTTGAGGAAGCTTCAAAGTCTTGCCTGAGCAGAGGCTCTAAATACAAACAAAAAGCCCCGGCAGGTTGCTGACGGGGCTTTTGCATTTAATGAGCTGCTAGAGAAAAGTGCTTAAGCACTCTTCTCTTTTTCGTCTTCTTTGGCATCGCCGATGAGCGCTTCTGAAAGCAGAACAATTCCTGCTGCGGAAGCTGCGTGAGCTAGGCTCGTCTTAATCACCTTTGCAGGGTCAACAATGCCAGCAACAAACATATCTTCAACTTTGCCTGTGAGGGCATTGAAGCCAATCTTAGCTTTTTCAGTGCTTTCGATCTCTGCGAGGATGACCGCGCTGTCTAGCCCAGAGTTGGCAACGATCTGCCTTAGAGGTGACTCGCAGGCTAGTGCTACAATCTTTGCTCCAACAGCTTCGTCTCCTTCAAGCTTAAGCTTCTGGATGCTCAAGCTAGCGCGCAGCAGAGCCACGCCGCCGCCGGCGACAATCCCTTCGGCAACAGCTGCTTTAGTGGAGTTGAGGCTGTCTTCGAACATTTGCTTTTTCTGCTTCATTTCAGGCTCAGTAGCTGCACCTACGCGAATAACTGCAATGCCGCCGCTGAGTTTTGCTTTGCGCTCTTGAAGTTTTTCTGCTTCATAAGAGTTTGATGCCAGCACGATCTCTGCTTCGATTTGCTTCACGCGTGAGGCAATTCTTGCAGGCTCACCTTTTCCATTTACAACTGTTGTCGTGTCTTTATTGATGGTGATTTTCTCTGCGCCGCCAAGTACATCCTGAGTGGCGTCTTTTAGGTGCGTTCCTGTTTCGTCAGAGACGACAGTTGCATTTGTCAAGATAGCAAGGTCTTGGAGCATCGCTTTGCGACGGTCGCCAAAGCCAGGCGCGCGTACAGCAGCTACGCGGAGCGTCCCGCGGAGTTTATTTACAACAAGCGTTGCTAAGGCGTCACCATCCATGTCTTCGGCGATGATGAGGAGCGCTTTGCCAGTTGCTGCAACTGATTGCAAGATAGGGAGCAGCTCTTGAATAGCAGAAACCTTTTTGTCGATGATCAAGATGGCCGCATCTTCCATTTCTACGGTCATCTTCTCTGGGTTTGTGCAGAAGTAAGGGCTCAAGTAGCCTCGGTCGAATTGCATTCCTTCTACAGTTTCGATCGTTGTCTCGGTCCCTTTTGCCTCTTCAATTGTGATTACGCCTGTTTGGCCAACTTTCTCGATGGCTTGGCCAATCAAATCGCCAATATCCTTGTTGCCTGAGGCTGATACTGTCGCAATCTTTTGGATGTCTGCGTTGTTAAAAACAGGTGTTGCTGCGTTATCAATTGCTTTTAGAACAGCTTCTACGGCTTTGTCGATCCCGCGCTTGATGCCGATAGGACTTGCACCAGAAGTGATGTTCTTAAAGCCGTTTTCAACGAGAGCTGCAAGAAGCAACGTCCCTGTTGTCGTTCCGTCGCCACATTTTTCTTTGATCTTTGCAGCAACTTCTTTTGCCATTGCAGCGCCCATGTTCTCAAACTGGTCTTTGAGGTCGATCTCTTTAAGAATCGAGTTGCCATCGTTTGTAATTGTAGGTGAGCCCCATCCTTTTTCAAGGCTGACGTTTCTGCCTGAAGGTCCTAGCGTGTGGCGGACAGCTTTTGCAAGTTGCTTGATGCCGGACAAAAGTTTTTTGCGAGCTTCTTCTTCGAAGATGATTTCCTTAGGATTAGCAGACATGGTTTTTTTCCCCTTTTAGAGAATTGGTTAGAGAGTTGATTAGAGAATGGGTAGTGGTTGTATTGTATTTGGAGCTGCTTCCAGCAGGTGTTTTAGGAAGGTTGAGCTGCAAACTGATATCGAGTGCTTTAACTGAATGAGTAAGAGCTCCGATAGAGACTCCGTTAACGCCGGTCTCTGCATAAGCGCGCACGGTCTCTAGGGTGACCCCTCCTGAGGCTTCTACGTAGGCTCTGTTTTTGATCATCTTAACAGCTTGAGTCATCATCGGGACAGTCATGTTATCGAGCATGATGATATCGGCTTTAGATTCAATGGCCTCTTCGACCATTTTGAGTGTTTCTACTTCCACTTCGACAAGTATTTGCGGTTTGTAGGCGCGTGCCCGTTTAACAGCCTCGAGGATTGGCTTATCGGTTTTGTGGGCGAGGAAGGCAAGGTGGTTGTTTTTAATGATATAGCGATCGTCTAACGCGTAGCGGTGATTGACTCCGCCGCCCATTCGAACAGCGTATTTTTCGATGTAGCGAAGGCCGGGAAGGGTTTTGCGTGTATCTAGGATGTCGCAGTTTGTCCCTTTTACCTTTTCTACGTAGGTGGCAGTTACGGTAGCGATGCCTGACATGTGCTGGAGGAGGTTGAGGGCTACGCGCTCAGCAGAGAGGATTCCTTGAGCGGGGCCTTCGATGGTTGCAATGACTGTTCCGGCTGGGTGTTTGGATCCTTCTTCTATGAGACAGTGGACCTCAATTTTTGGAGAGATGCTCTTAAAGATTTTTGAGAGGAAGGGGAGGCCGGCGACTCTACCATTTTGTTTAAGGAGGAGCCTTCCTCCGGTGAGGGCTTCTTTGCAAATGCAAGCTTCTGACGTGATGTCGCCGCTTCGAATATCTTCAGCAAGGGCTGTAGCAATAAGGCAGTTAATGGCGTCTTCGTCTGTCATGAGTAATCCTTCGAATAAGAGGAGGAGTATAGGGACTTACGCTTATTTTTAGCAACCAAAACGCGCGAGTGCCAACACGGGGCGGGGCCCTTATAGCAGTCCGTTGTAGATGGCGCGCTTGGGGACGCCGCGGAGCTTTGCGACAGCTTTGATGGCATCGCGCCGCTCCATGCCATAGTCTTTTTCCATGAGAGCTACGTGCTCTTCAGGGGTGAGCGCGTTCCAGTCAGGCTCCACTTGTTTTTGACCCTCGATTAGAAGGACAGCTTCGCCTAGCAACCGTTTCTCTTCCCACTGGGAAATAAGCTCGCTTGCGGTGCCCATAAGGTGCTCTTCAAAGGCTTTGGTTAGCTCACGGGAAATGGCAACACGCCTTTGCGGGGCAAGCCTGTCTATGGCTTGCAAGGTTTCTTTAAGCCTGTTAGGTGTTTCGTAGCAGATCGTTGTTCCAGGATAGTGAAGAATCTCTTGCAGAGCTGTGGAGAGCTCTTTTGATTTCCGCGGTAAAAAGCCATAGAACTGAAAGCGTGAAGTGCTAAAGCCTGAGCAGGAGATTGCGTGAATAGCCGCGCAAGGGCCAGGTGTTGATGTGACGGCAATCCCTTTTTCTCTGCAGCACTGCACGAGCCGCTCGCCGGGGTCTGAAATTCCAGGGGTGCCTGCATCTGAAATTAGAGCAATCGTTTTGCCATCGAAAAGGTCTCTTAAGACCTCTTCTTCGCGCGCTGCTTCATTAAACTGATGGTAGCTTTTGAGTGGCTTTTGGATGTTGTAGTGGAAGAGTAACTTTAGGCTGTGACGGGTGTCTTCGCAGAGGATGTAGTCACATGTTTTGAGCGTTTCTAGGGCTCTGCTGGAGATGTCTGCGAGGTTGCCAATGGGCGTTGCGACCAGAATTAGCATAAAAAGTCACAAAAGTGAGGATAAGAACGTGAATAAGAACAGGGGAGGGGAAAGGTGGCACCCAGATTCGAACTGGGGATAGAGGCTTTGCAGGCCACTGCCTTACCACTTGGCTATGCCACCGTATACGAAAGCGATTAGTTTAGGCAAAAGGCTCCATGAGGTCAACCAATTTATTTTGGGATCAGATTTTTTTGTGGCATGAATTATAAAAAAATATGTTATTCTATTTTTTAGATGACACCCCCGCTTGCAGTGAGTAAAGCAGGCAAAATTCATTAAACAAGGGCATTGCCCGCATAATTGCAGCCCCTTAAGAGTAGCAGCCTTACAGGCTGCGTAGGATATATTCGCTTATACCCAGGGCGGTGCCCTGGGCTGTTCGCATTTTCAGCCCTTCAGGCTGAACCTGAGAAGCTGAGGTGGTTTTATAGTAGTTAAAGCCTTTTGCATAAAATCTCAGCCTGTAAGGCTGCAATTATAATTATGCAACAAGGCCTTATTGATAGCGTATCTTCTTGCTTCAAAGAAGCGTTTAGCGCCAGTGAGTGGTCGAGTGTTGGGAGTGATATGGTCACAGCGTTTTCTAAGGCCGCTTCTAGTGCCGCGTCTTCACCTGCTGGAGATACGGATATAGGAGACGTGGGATAATAAATTAAAAGCATGAACAAAAGGCAGCCTCAGTGATACAACAACGCGAAAGTTGTTCATCGGAGTTGCTTCATGCCTCATATTCTTCTTCAAGCTACTCTTCGCTCTTTTGCAAAGTTGTTGGGGCGGGAACTGGCTTCAGATATCCAAGTAACAGGCGTGGCTGTTGATAGTCGCCTTGTTAAGCCGGGCTATGTGTTTTTTGCTTTGCCAGGGGCCCGTGCCGATGGGCATCAGTATCTCTCTCAAGTCGCAAAGAGCGGCGCCGTGGCGGCTGTGGTCTTAAAAGAGTATGCCGGCCCTGCATGTGGCATTCCACTTATTCCCGTTGATGATGTTTTAGCAGCTCTTCAGAAGGGGGCGCATGACGCCTTAGCCGCTCTACGTGGAAAAGAGACAAAAGTGATTGGAATCACCGGGTCTATGGGGAAGACGACGACTAAAGAGTTTCTGAAAACTCTGCTCGAAGCTCAGTTCTGTGTTGTGGCTAACGTCGGCTCTTACAACGGCCAGATTGGCCTTCCCTTGACGATTCTTAACGGCTGGCTAGAGAGCAAGAAAACGCCTGATATTTGGGTTCTTGAAATGGGGATGAGTAGTCCCGGAGAGATCTCTCAGCTGCTAAAAATCGCCCCTCCCGATATTGCAATCATCACCGCAGTCACACTTGCGCATGCGATGAACTTTAACGATGTCTCTGACATCTCGCGTGCTAAGGGAGAGATCTTCTCTCACCCCCGCACACAGCTTGGTTTTGTGAACCAAGCAATCCCTGCCTATGACGAGGTTTGCCGGATTGGCACCTGTGCCAAGAACTCGTTTTCTACAACTTCAATGAAGGTGGATTACTACGGGAGCTCTTCTGGAGCGCTTCTTACCGTTCGAGACCCTTCTGGAAAAAGAGTTTCATTTAACATCCCAGTGCCCGGCATCCACAATCATCAAAACGCTCTGGCGGCTATTATCCTTGCGCGCGCTGTTGGAATGAGCTGGGAGGAGATTGCGGCTGCGGTTCCTAATTTACAACTGCCCGAAAGGCGCTTTCAGTTTGTAGAAAGGCGCGGCGTAACATTTGTTAACGATGCTTACAATGCTAACGTTGACTCTATGAAAGCGGCCCTTCAAAGCTTGCCAGCTCCTAAGCGCGGGGGGAGGCGCCTTGCAGTGCTCGGAGAGATGGTTGAGCTTGGAAAATTCTCGAGGCAGTGTCATGAGCAGGTTGCTGAGTGCGCGTTAAAGAATTTGGACGAGCTTTTTTGTGTGGGGGCGGGCGCCCGTGTTTATGAAGAGCTGTGGCTTGCTGAAAAGCGCCCTGTTCACTGGTTTGCTTCGCGCGCGGAAGCTTCGGCTTCTTTAAGCAAGGCGCTTACTCCCGGAGATGTCGTTCTTTTAAAAGGGGGGCGTACTCTTGCCCTTGAAAAGGTCCTTGAAGAGCTCTGATTAGTTCGATGAAATGTTTTAACTGGAATTGCTAGATCATGGTTTTTTTTATTATCGAATTTCTGCGCAGCGTGTTTGATGTCAAAATCCCTCAAGTTTTTGAGTACTACTCCACGCGGATGATGCTGGCAGCCCTGACAACGCTTTGTCTGTGCATTTTCTTGGGGCCGCGGTTCATTAAGAAATTGTATGAGCTAAAAATTGGGCAGCCCATCCGGATGGAAGAGTGCCCAACGCTTGGGCATTTACACAGCAATAAAAAAGACACTCCTACAATGGGGGGGATTCTTATTCTCATCTCCATGGTGATCTCGCTGCTGCTGTGGATGGATCTTACAAGCTCCTTTACCCTTATTTTACTTGTTACAACCATTTGGCTTGGGGGCATTGGCGCCCGTGACGACTATCTTAAGCTTCGTTACAAGAATAGCAAAGGGCTGGCCGGTAGAAAGAAAATGGCTCTTCAGGTGCTTTTTGGGGCAGTGCTTGCTATTTATTTGCTCTGTCCTACAGTTGCAGAGTCAATTCACGTAGGGAAATGGTTTGCTCCGCCTATTGCCAAGGAGCAGGTGATGGCTGTAAGCGATACGATCCCAGATCGTCCAGAGCATGCTAAAGGAACTGTTTTGCAGGCGCCTTCTTACGTGGCACGCCTCTATGTCCCTTTTTTTAAGGAGCCCGTTTATGTTTTTGCAGGGCCTCTTTTAGCCGTTTTATTTTTGTTTATTATAGCAGTGGTTACAGGCTCTTCGAATGCTGTGAACCTGACTGATGGACTTGACGGGCTTGCTGCGGGGTGTTTGGTCATCGTTGCTGGGGTCTTTGCTTTTTACGCTTTTATTTCAAACAACATCGATTGGGCTAATTACCTGCATATTCTCTACATTGAACAGAGCGGGGAGATTGCCATTTACCTCAGCGCTATGGCTGGGGCTTGTTTGGGGTTCTTGTGGTTTAACGGGGCCCCCGCTCAGGTATTTATGGGAGATACGGGCTCTTTGGCGCTTGGCGGGATTATTGGAGTGTCGGCAGTGCTCATTAAAAAAGAATTGCTTTTGGTTATTGTCGGGGGGATCTTTGTCATCGAGACGTTATCTGTGATTCTTCAGGTGGCCAGCTACCGCCTTCGCAATAAGAAGCGGATTTTCTTGTGCACGCCTATCCACCATCATTTTGAGTTTAAAGGGTGGGCAGAGACAAAGGTGGTGATTCGCTTTTGGATTGTGGGTCTTTTATTTGCAATTGTCGGCATCCTAGCGATCAAATTCCAATAAAAAATTAAACTCAAAGAAGCAAAGAAGCCTTCCATCAGCCATCTCTGACCGCTTTAAATTTAATCTTTTTGTCGCACTTCACTGTTGAATGGGCCGGTCAAATACGCTTAAAGTGACTTGCGAAATGCTGTCCAGTTTTTGGGCTCCAACATACTAAAATGTTTAATCGGTCAAGTATGGAAAAATAGGGGGGGGGTAGAGAGGGGCAGCTTTAGTCATAAAAATGTTAAAAAAAAAGAATGGTTTGACTACAGTGTGCCGTTTTAGAGGACGTCACCCAGGTTGTTTTTTAATGGAAGATCCCCACGCGGCGTATAAAACTCTCTACGATGTTGTCATCCCAGATATAGACTACTATCTCAAGCAAATCGACTGCCGTGATGGGTGTCCTGTCAATACGGATGGGCGCGGGTATATGCTCGCTATCCATGCCGGCAACTTGCTCGAAGGGTACAAGATCGCTCGGGGGCCTAACCCTTTTGCTTCGATTTGCGGGTGGATCTGCGGCGCTCCTTGCGAGATGGCCTGTCGGCGCGACCGGGTAGACAAGACCTTGACTATTCGGGCCCAAAAACGCTACCTCGACGAGTGGTTTGGCGTTGATGGCGAAGCTCATATTAAGTCACTTGAGATGAGCTTTGCCAGAGGGTCTACCCATCCAGAGCCAAACGGCCTTAAGGTCGCCTGTGTGGGATCTGGGGTAGCCTCTCTAACCACCGCTCACGACCTCCTCCGTTTGGGCTATGAAGTGCATGTTTATGAGCAGATGCCACACCCTGGGGGCATGCTTGTCTATGGGGTCCCGAACTACCGCTTAAAAAACGAGATCGCTCTTGCTGAGTGCGCCGCTATTGAGCATTTAGGCGCCAAGATGATCTACAACACCAAAATAGGAAGAGATGTCACTCTCGCAGAGCTCCAGGCTAAATATAATGCCGTTTTTATAGGCAATGGCTTGTGGCGCTCTCGAGACCTCCCTATCCCGGGAGCTGACGGCCCCGACATCATTAAGGGCGTTGAGTATCTTAAAGTTCTTTGCTCTGATCGGAGGTGGGCAATTGGGAAGAACATCGTTGTTATCGGCGGAGGAAACGTCTCTTTTGACGTGGCTAGATCTTCTGTTCGAAACGGTGCAGAGAAGGTCACAATGGCCTGCTTAGAATCGCGCGATGAACAAACAGCTGATGAGTTTGAAATCGAAGATGGAATCGAAGAAGGAATCGCACTTATTAATCGCGTAGGTCCCATACGAGTCGTCCGTGATGCCTCTGGGAAGGTATCAGGTGTAGAGTTCCAAAGAATTACCTCTCTTTTTGATCACGACAAGCGGTTTGCGCCTAAATTTATTCCAGGCACTAACTTTGTGATTCCTTGTGACACGGTAGCCCTTGCTATTGGACAGGCAATGGACACCACTCTTTTTGATGGGTGGGATAAGAAAAGTGAAGTCTTCGATAGAGGGCTCCTTAAAGTAGAAAGGGGAACAGGGCGGACTCCGGTTCAAGGGATCTATGCTGGCGGCGACGCTGCTTTTGGCCCTGCACTTTTCATTACAGCTATTCGGCATGGCCAAGAGGCAGCTATAGCTATTGACGAAGACCTGCTTAAAACCAAGCCTTACAAAGAGTATGTAGCGGAGTTTACAACGATTCCTGCGATGAGGGACAAAACCTACCTTCGGACTAAATGGTCCCTTCCTTCTTATTTGTCTCCGGAAGAGCGGGTGAAGACAACCGATATCGTCGAAAATACCTACACAACAGAAGAAGTGATTAACCAGTCTAACCGTTGTCTCCAGTGTCACGTCTCGCCAGTATTTGATGGTACTCTTTGTATTAAGTGTAACGGATGTGTCGATGTGTGCCCAACTAACTGTCTCAAACAGATCCCTCTTAACATGCTCAATATGGATTTGGGAGATGGGCAGATGCGTAAGGCTGTTGACAATTTTTACGGTATTGATTCAGCTTCTACCGATAGTGAAGAATTGGGTGTTATTGGCACTGCTATGTTGAAGGATGAAGACCTATGCATCCGGTGCGGATTATGTGCAGAAAAGTGCCCCACACAGGCCGTGACGATGGATATGATGAATTACACGTTTCATTGGGTGGGGTGATTTGGGATGTACTGGCTTATCATTAGTTCTGTTGTGGCAGGGCTTTCAGGGCTTGTTGCTTACATTTATTTCATGAAGAAGGGGCAATTTGACGATGCAGAAGATGTCAAATACCAGATGTTTCGTGATGAGGATTAGTGTGGGCTTTGTGGGCGCTAAATCAACGTTTATTGCAGGCTTGATTGAGGATGATTTTCAGGGTTTATGAGTTGTGCAAAGCACTGCCCGCATAATCCACTAAAGAAAAACAGTAAAGCCTTTTTTTGCATTTTCTCTGAGCTCTTTCACGCCTCTGAGGATTTTGTGCTGAGGAAAGGATAAGGGTAGAAGAGTAAGGAATTATGCCTAAGTATCGCAATAGTTTGAATGTTGACAATCTTGAAAAGGGTGACCCGCGCATCACCCGAAGGAAGTTTCTTGTCCTTTTGGGAGTAGGGGCTCTTGCTGGGGTTGTGAACATGATAGGGACCAGCATATTCGGCTTCTTGTATCCAAATGCAATGAAAATGCCGCCAGCAGTTTTTGCATTAGGACGTCCGGCCCACGTTTTAAAGGCTGATGGAAAGAGATTTAATTCTCAGCAGAAGGTTTATATCGAGGTTGATAACGGGAAAGTGCGCTGTCAAACAGCTGTGTGCACCCATCTTGGTTGCACGGTTAATCCTGTAGAAACAGGATATTCCTGCCCGTGCCATGGCTCTACGTATGATCTTGAAGGAAAAAATACAGGGGGGCCTGCTCCAAAGCCTCTTGTTTATTTCGAGGTTTCAAAAGGGGCTTCTGGAGAGCTTCTGGTGGATAAGTCTCGCCCCATTGATGACCCCAATAAGGCTTGGTATCCTTCTAATGCTTAATTTAATTAGATAACGGTAAAGAGGAAGTTTCGCCCATGGCGGTATTTCGCGGAAAACGGAAAGAAAGTTGGCTAGAGTACATGGAGAAGCTCCCTTCTACCATTATCCGCTCTATCTTCCGTCACAACTACCCTAATAATGACGTTGACAGATCAGAAGTTGTCTTTAAAAACTTCTTTCTTCACATCCACCCTGTGAAGTGTCATAAACATGTCCTAGAGCCTTTTTACACGCTCGGACTTGGAGTCATTACAGCGAGCCTTTTCTTTTTGCTCGTTCTTTCTGGCGTGATTTTGATGTTTTGGTATGTGCCAACTGTTGATAGGGCCTACGACATCATGAAAGAGTTTCACGACACGACCCCTTTCGGAATGATGTACCGAAACATCCACAGATGGGGGGCGCAAATGATGGTGCTCTTCGTCTTCCTCCACATGTCGCGTGTTTTTTATACCGGCTCATACAAAGGGACCAGGCGCTTTAATTGGGTAATCGGGGTCATTCTTATGGTCCTCACTCTTTTTTTGTCCTTTACTGGCTACCTTCTTCCGTGGGATCAGCTCGCTTTTTGGGCAATTACCGTGGGCTCATCCATTGCGGGGTATGCCCCTGGGATTCCAGGCATGCAGTACAACATTAACAAAATTATGCTGCTTGCCAATACAACCGTTGGGCAGGATGCGTTAATTCGTTTTTATGTGCTTCACATCATGGTGCTCCCTATTTTTGCAGGGATGCTTATCGGCGTACACTTCTGGCGTATTCGCAAAGATGGTGGGCTATCGCGCCCTCCTGATGACTATCGCCCTGATCCATTACGTGTTATCCAAAGATCTGACACTAAAGAGGTGTTTGCTCCCGGTGTTAGGAGGACGTATGGTCTCATGGAGCTTGTGAGGGGGACGTGTCCAACAGTAGATAGAGGACCGTTTAATTATGTATTTACCTGGCCACATCTACTGCGCGCGGAGATACTTGTCTTTATGGGGACGACAGTTGTCATTCTGCTCCTTTCTTATTTTATTAACGCTCCTCTAGAAGAGATGGCAGATCCGACTAAGCCTACAAATCCTTCAAAAGCCCCTTGGTACTTTTTGGGCTTGCAAGAGATGGTTGCTTATTCTGCTTTCTGGGGAGGGGTTGGCGTGCCTACGCTTATTGTGGCAGGATTGATAGCACTTCCCTATTTGGATCGCAACCCCCATGGAGAAGGGTATTGGTTCCATAGATCTCGTTATTTGGCGATTTTCCTCTACACAGCCTTTATGAGTTCGCAGGGGTTGTTAGTTGTGGTTGGTGTTTATTTTCGCGGGGCGAACTGGGGATGGATATGGCCGTGGACCGAAAACTTTGCCCGTCACTGATTAGAAGAATGGGCGTTGTTGCCTAATTACAGCCCTTTAACAGTAGCAACCTTACAGGCTGTGTAGGACATATTCACTTATACCCAGGGGGCTGCCCTGGGTTGTTTGCAGGTTCAATCCTTCAGGCTGAACCTGAGAAGCTGAGGTGGTTTTATAGTAGTTAAAGCGTTTTGCATAAAATCTCAGCCTGAAAGGTTGTAATTGCAAACAGCGTAAGGGCAGCGCCCTGGGTATAGGCGAGCATATCCCATGCAGCCTGTAAGGCTGCAATTACAATTATGCGGGCAATGCCGAGAGGAAGAGGGAAGTAGATAAAGAGGTATAGCGCGGTCTCATTATTTTTAAGAGCATAGTCAAATGCACAAAGTGTTTAGAGAGATATGTTTAGTTGTTGGGTGCCTCCGCCATAGGGCCTCTTATAGTCTTTGTACCTTTCCATCTTTGAGTTTTTGCGGTAAAAAAATTAATACATTCCCACTTCCCCCGATTGAAAAGGCAATAGAGGGGTCTTCTAATGCGCGCTGAACGCTATCAAATAGCTTTGGTTATTTGCATGATCCTCGTGGCAGGTACTACTGGGCTGTTTCTCTATGATGAACTTTTTCCTGAATACAAGGTCTACCAAAACGGCTACGAAAAAGTAGAAGAGTTTCGCTCTACATATACAGGCGAGGCACCGCCACATTTCAGTTCAGGCATTAAGCAAGTTGTTATTACAAGAGAGGATAAGGGACCAGAAACTGTTGATCGATGCATTTCTTGTCACGTAACCTTGCAGTTTGCCCATTTTTCTCCAACAAAACCTGCCATCGATGATAAGGGAAATACTATCTTTGATGCAGATGGGAAGGTTCTTCTTGTCCCCAATGAAGAGTATGTATGGAGTAAGTTGAATGAGCAAATTGCCTCGACAGAGGATCCTCAAAAGAAAGAAGAGCTAAAGGCTTTGCGCTTTAAGAAGGTGGATGGCTTTGATGTAGACATGAGTAAGGTTCTCGTGCAGCACCCTCTTATTGGCAGAGAGGTCCTTCCTTTTGAACACCATCCAATTGACACATACGGATGCACCGTATGCCATAGTGGTAACGGCCTTACGGTTACTTCTAGGCGCGCCCATGGCCCCACGTTTGATGATCAATACGAAGGGGATGGAGAGATCCATCTGCCCCCTTTCATTGAACATGACAACGCAAATGATCCGAAGTTTGCTCGGATGTTTAATTCGCGCCCTAATCATGAGCTCCGCTTCCAGACAACTCCTTTGCTTATTGGCGCTTTAATGCAGGCAAAATGTGCGCAGTGTCATCAGCCTGGCGGGGATGAGCCTAAAGAGGCAGCGACTCAAATGAAGTCTTCTGCCGATCCCCTCATGCACAATTTAAAGCGTGGAAAAGAGCTTTATTTTACGCAGGCTTGCTATGCCTGTCACCGTATTGACCTTCTTTCTCGCGGTGTTATAGGGCCGGATCTCTCTGCAGAAGGGTTCAACTATCCGTGGTACATAAAGCTTTCGATTCTCTGGCCGCAAGGGAAAATGCCCTCTTCTGCCATGCCGACATTTAAGATTGATCATGAAGAGGCTCAAGATCTCATGACGTTCCTCGTGGCACAAACACGCCAGGCAAAGTCATCGTCTCCGATGGAAAAAAAGGCCTCTCTCAAAGCGTGGGAAAATGGGCGTCTTATGCCTTGGGAAAAGCCGATCCCCCCTTCAGAGATGCACAACATCCGCGAAGGGATGATGATCTTTGCTACGGAAGGGTGCGCCGCCTGTCATAGGCTAAAGGGCTTTACTTCTAGCGTTGGCTATAGCGCAGAGAATTCTTCTGCAGGCGATGGCAAAGAGAGAATTAAGGACAAGGAAAGCGAGTGGTTTACAGGGCTGTTCCCCCAGCAAATTCGTGGTTCTGAGCTCGTATCTGTTATTGATGCTCATACAGAGGGGCTTGCTCAGCGCATTGCGCCAAATGTCCATGAAGAG
Source organism: Waddlia chondrophila WSU 86-1044 (assembly GCA_945882915.1). Taxonomy (GTDB): domain Bacteria; phylum Chlamydiota; class Chlamydiia; order Chlamydiales; family CAMCWV01; genus CAMCWV01. Next base: position 80,688 of record CAMCWV010000004.1, read on the forward strand.
GGGATGCTCGAAGAGATCGAGAAAAAACATCCACATACAATTGAGTCCTACTTCCTTTCGTTCAAGTACGCGATGCGCGCTAAAGATGCCCAGTATCGCGATGCGCTCAATGCAGCGACTAATCCAGAGGAGAAGGTGGCAGCTCTTGATGCGCTCAATAAATGGAAAAAGCAGGTGACTCTTGTTAGAACAATGTACATCCAAGAGTATGGTTTGGGCCGCGACATAGCCCCTCCACTTACCTATTCTGGGATCTTCCGCAGCAACGAGTGGTTGATGGGGCACTTCCGTAATCCTTCTGATTATTCAGCAAGATCAATCATGCCTGTCATGCCTTTTGACGAGAGTAAATTTGTAGCGCTCACTCATATGCTTCATCAGCTCGCCAAGCTGAATCGGGACCAGCTAAGAGAAGTATGGCGTAGGGAAGGGTTCCACCCGGAGCTTGCTGTCCAGCATCTGTGCGCTCCGTGTCATGGCGATCTTTTACATGGCAACGGACCTGTTGCTGAAGCGATTTATCCAGTGCCTAAGAACCTTCGTAACGCTCTGTTTTTAAGGAACTTAACAGAAGAAAGTGCCCAGTATTCAATTGCTCATGGAGTTAAAGGGACGCCGATGCCTCCTTGGGGCGAGGTCGCTGCAGAGAGCGAAGTAGGCGATGCTATCCCTATCTTGACTGCTGCAGAGATTAACCAAATTGTCGATTATTTGTATCACACCTTGCCTGGTAGCGAAGGGATCAAAGAAGAGAAGGGGGTCGGGAAGTGGAGCTACTCTCCTGCAGATATTGTCGGGGTCATGAAAAAAGATGGGCAGTTCCTGACACATGCGGAAATTTCTGAGCCTTCTTTGGATACATTGCAAGAAGATGTGACGACCTATTTTGCTGTAAGGCCAACTCCTAAGGGAAAGTCTAATATTTATATGCTCAAAAGGGAATATTATACCCCTGAGAATCTAGCCAAAGGGAGGGATCTATTTATTGCAAACTGTGCGGAGTGTCATGGTAAAGATGCTACAGGAAGTGGTAATAGGGCTGCAATAATGACTGATGCCAAGCCGCGCGCACTCACGAATGAAAAGTGGATTAGTAGTAGAGATGACCTTGCCCTCCTCCGCTCAATTACTTTTGGAATTCAGGGGACTTCTATGCCGGCATGGGCAGAAAAGACCACCATGCTTCAACGGATGCAGGCTGTTCTCTATATCCGTAGTTTGACGATGCAAAAAAAGATGCGCTCTCATCTTGAAGAGAGCTTGTATTCTGTTTTTGATCTCTCTGGGCAGCTCATTGAGGATATGCGGATTAATGAATACAGTAAGGTTGCTGAGGTAAAAAAACGTTACGATGCAGCTGCCTCTTACCGAGCGTTTCTTTACCAGCAGTTGCAAGGCGGCGTGGCATCTCCAAGTCAGGTTGCAGAAGCTTATGCCGAAGAGCTTCGGTTGTTAGTGGATCTTGAGGCTAAGCAAAAAGTTGATGGGCTTGTTGAGTCTTTGTTAAAAGAAGTGGACGGTGAACGGCTTTTGTTTGAGGGAGTTGGCATTAGCTTTCTTTCGGATGGATCTATTGTTGGGACTAAAGATGAGCTGATCGAGGCATACAGCAAGTTGATCACAAGTTACGCTGGCAAATATACGTTTGTGAATGGAGCTTTAGCCCTAAATGTTACAGCGGGTATGGAAGAGCAGGCCGCGGCAAGGCAGGTGGCTATTCTTGCCATGCTACAGCAGCAAATAGATAGTGAGACGCAGCAGCTCGAGGAGACGGGCGGTAGCGCTCCTCTTCTTAAGCGGCAGATCGAAAAGCTCGGAGCCCTCCGTGATAAATTTGTCTTCCAACTTGACGAAACTAAAAAATCTCGCCAGAGGCAGCAGGAGCTCTACAATCAGCTCGCATCAAGCTGCCTTAACAACGTTGAATAAAAAGCTCAAGAGAAAATTTGGATTGCGGTGTCAAGTCGCCGCAATCCAAATTTTCTCTAGAGCTCTATAGTTCAGCCGTTTTCAGCTAAGCGGAGTATAGAAAGCCTGCCCAGCCAAAGTCACCTTCCTGTGAGGGATTCATTAATTGTTTTAAGGAAAATGTATGAATATAGAATCTCAACCGCATTCACCAGCGCAGCCCTCTATAAAGGTGCAGTACAACGACAGGGCGGCGTTTCAGATGATCGTGCCAGCTGTGATCTTCATGGTTGTGGGGATGTCGGTTGGCGTATTCATGTCGTTTAACGTCTTTGTTTTCCCGGATGCCTTATCAGGGGAGTATATTCAGTTTGGACGCATTCGCCCCATGCACGTGACTGCAGTCACGTTATTATGGCTTCTCTCCGCTAATATGGGGCTCTTTTACTATTTTGTGCCCCGGCTATGTGGCACATCTCTTTGGAGTCCTAAGCTTGCCACATGGACGAGTTTTGTGTGGTGGATACCCCTTATTCTGGGGGTTTTCTCGTTTCCATGGGGGACAAATTTTGGTTGGGAATATGCAGAGCTTCCAACCTGGCTTATGGGCGTTATCCCGATCAAGGGGCTGTTTGCAGGTGCATGGATCCTATTCATGATCAATATTTTTATGACCATTGCTAATCGTAGATATAAGCAGATGTACGTCTCTCTTTGGTATGTGATGGGGACATTGATTTGGACCGGTTTTGCTGTAATCGTTGGGAACTTTGCCATGGGACTTGTTCCCGGGGGGATTTCCCGAGTCAATATGAACTTTTTTTATGTTCACAACCTCGTAGGACTTATCTTTACCCCTCAAGGGCTTGCAATTGCTTATTACTTCATTCCAAAGTCTGCTAATGCCCCGATTTATAGCCATCGCCTTTCAATGGTAGGTTTTTGGTCGATTGCATTTGTCTACGCATGGATTGGCGCTCACCACATCATTCACGGTCCGATGTCCCAATGGTTGCAAACGACGAGTATTGTTTTTTCTATCTGGCTATTTGTTCCTGTATGGACCGTTGTAGCTAACTTCTTTCTCACATTAAAAGGTCACTGGCAAGCCTATACTCAAAGTCCTGCTGTCCGCTTTTTGATGATGGGGACTCTTTTCTATTTGATGACTTGTATTCAGGGGCCCTTAATGGCCTTGCGAAATGTAAATGAAGTCACTTCTAAAACCGACTGGGTAATTGGTCACGCTCATATCGCCCTCTATGGGACCTTTACGTTCTTCTCGATAGCGGGGATCTACTACGCTATCCCTTTTATGACCAAGAAAAGGCTTTGGTCTGAGTCTTTTGCTGAGTGGCACTTTAACTTAAATCTTCTCGGTTCTTTGCTGATGTTCTCCTCTCTTTTTATTGGGGGATTTCTTCAAGGATTGCAATGGGCAGATTGGGCGACAGGCTCCTCGTATGCGGATTTTCATCGCAATATCAGCGAGGTCTCCTTCATAAAAACCATCGAGGGGATGCATACATGGTGGGTCATTAGAGGGCTTGGCGGGATGGTGATTTTAGCGGGAAATCTCTTGTTTGTCGTTAATATCTTAAACACCATTCTTTTAAAGTCGCAGGACCTGTCAGGTGGAGCTACTGATATTAAGGCGGGCGTATGAGCGATAAAAATCTGAATAACAAAGACGAAGGTTTTCTTCACAAGATCGACAAGTCTGCCGTCATGACGATCATTGGGATTATCCTTCTTTTTTCTACAGCAGTTGGGGTGACGCTCATTGCTCCTCGTTATATTGACTCCAGCTGGACAAGTCCTTCAAGCATTTATCAGGTGCAGATGTGGGAGGTGGCCGATCCTAACGTTTATATCAGCACGTCCCATTCGGGCGGTGCTGATATGCAGTTCGTCTATCATATTAAAGAAGACTACACACTTCTCTCATTTACAGAGAGTAAGACAGCTCGCATTGTCGCTCCTCCAGAATTAGAACCCTACATTACCCGTTTAGGAGAACCGCAACTTAAGTTAACTTCTAGGTTGCTCTTACTCCGCGCGCCCGAAAAGCTCAAAGGTCCAAAGTCTTCAGCAGCATTTGATGGGTCAGCAAGTGCTGAAGCACTGCAGCTTCGCTTACAAGGGCAGTGGGAGAGGGACCATCCCCAGTGGGAATCGCGCGGTGAAGTAAAGCCTCACTACATGATTCTTGAGTTGTACGTCCCTGAAGAGAAAGAGGCCTTTGCAGTTTTAGAAACAGATGGGCTTATTGAAAATTGGGTTGATCAAAATTTTGTTGTTGTCGATTCTCCGGCCAAACAACCCTACCACGGAGACGAAGGGGTCGTTTATGTTAAAAATCCAAAAGAGTATCGATTTTTAGAATATAATTTCAACGACACCCCTCAGTGGACATATAATACTCAAGGGCGCAGGGTGCGGGATCTTGCAGAGCTAAAAGGGAATCGGCTGGGATTTCTTTCAAGGCAAGAGCTAATTAGGATGGGAGAACATATCTTTGCTATTGAAGGGTGTTGGTATTGTCATACCGACCAGACGCGTACCCTTATTCAAGATCTTGTCCTTAATGGCGCTGAGCTTTATCCGGCGCCTCCTTCTTCTGCCAATGAATACACATTTGATAAGATCACCTTCCCTGGCACCCGCCGCATAGGCCCTGATCTTTCACGTGTGGGTGTTAAGAAGCGGAGCCGCGATTGGCACAAGGGGCATTTTTGGTCTCCCAAGACAGAAAGTCCAGGAACAATCATGCCGGCCTTTCGTCATTTTTTTGATAATGACCCCAGAGGAAGTCCTAAAAGCCCCTATGGTATTCCTAACTACCGCTTCGAGGCGATATTCCAGTATTTAATGACTAAAGGGACCCGCATCACCCCTCCCACTCAAGCGTGGTGGCTCGGAAAGGACCCGATTGATACTCTCGGGATTATTGAGGGGAAGCGAAAGAATAAAGAGGCAGCTCCAAAGGTTGAATAATGGATACGTTAAAAGATGGCGGAGGGGTTATTGGCCACATCCTTCACTACGCATTTATTCTGTTTCTTACGGGAAGTGCGCTGCTTGTTTTTATTTATTTCTGGAGAAAAGGGCGCTTAGATATGGATGAGGGGCCTAAACATCAAATGATGAAAAATAATGATGAAGGATGACGAATGGCGAATTTAAGAAATGAAGATGAGCTTCACGAGTACTCTGGAGGAGAGATTAAAGAGCTCCCTCCTTCTAAAACAAAAATCCCGACCTTTTTGAAGTGGACCTATGTCATTTTGCCTATTTGGGGAGTGATTACTTGGTTTTATTTTATCGATGGCAGTCGAGGTTGGCTCGATCGAGGCTATTGGCAGCAGTTGCAACAGGCGGCTCAGACGACTAATACCCCTGGAAAGAAGCCAGTTATTATCATAGACAATACCCCACTGAAAAAACAGATTTAATCGACTATACAGCCAAGGTGACTCCTTATTAAGGGGATGCGGGCAGTCTGTAACGCTCCCTCCTTTTCTTGTTCCTATCTTTGCAAATAATGTAAAAAATTTTCTTGAATAATTATACCCATGTAAAGATTATGTGAATAAATGGTGATCGTACAGGAGAATACTTTTTTTGCAAAGCCCTCCTAAAACTCCCATTTTCATTTGAATTTTCTTAACGCTTCAACCGGCAAGGGGTGTTCCAATGGCGTCATTAGTAAGTGCTAGTTGCTGTGGAAGCTTCAATATAAATATTACCGAACTGACATGCTTTCCCAACTGTGCCTGTTGTGGGGATGACGTCGCTGTAGATAAGGCAGCTTCTGCACAACCTTCTCCACAGCGAGCAGCTCGCTCTTCTGGAGCTTGCGGGGCTTGGTTTAGAAGGACCTTTTGCTGTTTTTCTAGTTGCTGCTTGGATGCAGAAGCGCCAGCAAAAGAGGTTGCTAGTAGATTATTTGAAGATATTCGAGGATATAACCTACGTCGTAAAGAGACATTAATTAAGAAGAATGACGAGCATTCTTATTCTATAGTGTCGTTTCGAACAAATCTTGATTTAGATGTCTTGCCGACGCAACTTTCAGAACTGCAGGAAATGGGAATGGATCGCGAATTCAAGCTCTATTTCGATTGCCACGCAGCAGTGTCAAACCTCTTTAAAAAGGCAATTGAGGCGGCCTCTTTGCTTAAGCGGGGCGCTTTAAGATCATTAAACGATTACGATCACCTTCAAGGTGCTGTGCAAGGGAGAATAGAAGAACTGTTTTTTCTTGGAGAGCGGCGAGAGCTTATGCAGATTTATCCCGGAGATCAGATGATACAGATTTTTGGACGAGCGCTACAGGCAGACCCGAAAAAGGCGCTTACAGTCGCTGAGTATGGCGGCCTGCTAGAGGTTGTCATAAGGACTAAGCTGGCAGCGGGCGTTTTAGCCTCTCATGGAGGGGGAGTTGCAAGGGGGCCAGATGATAATGGAATGGCCTCGAGTACAGCATTTGCTGATGTAGTGGGTGGTGATGAAGGGAAACCTGATCCCTTCAGATGGTCTAGTCTGTCTGTGTATGGAATAACAGAGACTCATTCAGATTCTACAACATAGCCTTCTAATTAGGCGTATATTTAGGTATATTTATGGAAGCAGCAAGAGTAATAACTCCCTTTTTACAAGCTCCATTAAATCAACGCGCTCCTGTAGCGGTAGTTATAATAAAAGATGACGATAAACATTCGCTTGGTCAGGTGCTTCGTGGCTTGTTAGCGCATAAGATTTATCGATGGGCAGTGGCGTTTTTTGCTGTCGCAGTTGTTGCCGGTATTGGAACTGGGATTGCGTGGTATCTAATGGCTCCAATCGATTACAAAAAAGGGCTAGCGATAACAAGTCTTTTTACCGCTATATTTGGGCTTATGACGACCTATTATGGGCTTTATAAGGACTCAATCCAACTGTCTCATAAAGCCTGTCAGCAGAACCTCGCTAGAGTTCGATGGCAGCAGGTTCTCAAGTGGTGTGTAGGAGAAACTAAGAAGAGAGAGGCATTTAATACCCGTCTTTTAGATGCCTTGCAATCCATTAAAAACACAGGCAAGCCTACTGGGAGAGTCTTAAGAGCCATCATGCACAACTTGGCCGACAACTTGGCTATTGTGATCGGTGATGGAGATATTCCCGATATCACTTTGGACAAGTGGTATCGGGGGATTAGGTTGCGCCTCTCATCACGCACTCTTGCACCGGAGCATCTTGAATTTGTTTTAAGAAAGGTTAGGCAGGTTTGCGATGACCTTCATCTTGATCTTACGTGTTTAGAGCTCAATGGGTGTGAGAAGATTACCGATGGGGCAATTAGACATCTTTCTGTTTTTTGGGGATTAAAGAGTGTCATCCTCTCTGGCTGTCGATTGATCACAGACAAAACGGTTGAGGAGCTTCACAAGCTCCCCCATTTGCTGATTGTCAATTTAGCGGGGTGTGAAAATGTCACTGTGCATGCGACAAGCTTTTTAGAGGGTAAGTGCGTCACCATACGCCCTAACGAAAGTAGTAACATAGAGTCTAGGGAGCTTAGCCTTGGAAGTGATTTAAGAAAATTTCAGCTCTCCTTAAAAGATCTTGTAGGGGAGGCGCGCTCTCGCAAGGTTAAAGAGGTCATTCCAGCCCTTCATAAGAAACATGCCGCAACGCTTTGTTTAAGGTCTGTTATCGATCTTTCTAAGGACGAGCACCTTGTTGAAGCGTCTTTGGAGTGTATCCTCCAGACAGCTCAACAGTATTGCCCCGATTTGACCTCTATAAAGCTTAGAGCTTGTGACAAGATCACTGGCGAAAAAGCTTTTAAATACCTTCAGGGCGTTCAGCGGCTATACCTCAGGGGTTGTCATAATATTACTGATACGGGGCTTTTACAACTGATAGAGCCTGAAATTTTAAGCTCTTTTGTGTTTCTTGATGTAAGCGAATGTAGCCAGCTTAGCCCAGACCTTCTCATTGCATTACAAAATGCGCGTAAGGCAGTTACCAATGGGATTGATGATCTTATTATTGTCTATCCTGATGGGCAGAAGAGAGATCTTCAGCAAGCGCTTGCCTACCGTATTGTCTTGAAGGCTGCGGGTTACGACCATGTGAAGAATAGTGCCATGGAAGCCATTAGCCAGTCGGTCAGGGAAATGTCTGGGAGGGTTGATACCGATGCGTTAAAAGATACAGCGCTTGAGCTCGGCAAAGAAGCCGGAGGCAAGATTTTAGCAGCCCTCCGCTCTACAATCGGCATCTAAGCGGAGTATAGATAGAGTAAGTAAGTATTTGCTTCTGGAGAAGCAAATACTTACTTATCCTTGTATCTATCCTGTTTTTTATCCTGCCCATCCTGTTCTTATGTTTTCTCTCACGTTCTCTCACGCCTTTGTGTTTCAAAACCTGCTCTTCTATAAGAGGAGTATATTGACCAGGGATTGCATGCAGGGCAATCGCATGAAGAAATTTTCTTGGTTATTTAATTACCGCTGCCGCGGTTTTTTAGTTGCTTATGATTTTTTGGGTCTCTTTGTTTACAAGCCTTTCTAGGGTTTGCAGCATCTTGTCGAAGGCCTTACGTCTGTGGGAGATGCGGTTTTTGACATCTTCATCGAGCTCTGCAAAGGTCTTAGCCAAATCGTGCCTAACAAAAAGAGAGTCGTAACCAAAGCCTTTATTTCCACGTTGCTCAGCGATAATCGTCCCTTCACAAAGGCCTGTAACGCATTTGTACATACCCTCTCCATTTGCTAGAACAAGGCAACATTCGAAGTAAGCAGCGCGCTGCTCAGCATGGAGCCCTTCCATTTTTTGCAATAGCTTCAGGCGGTTGTTGGCATCAGAGGCTGGCAAGCCACTGTAGCGTGCAGAGTAGACGCCAGGCTCTCCTTGCAAGGCTGAGACGACAAGGCCTGAGTCATCGGATAGCACCCACATTTTTAGGGCGCGTGCCGCGTGCTCAGCTTTAAGGATTGCATTCTCTTTAAAGGTTACGCCTGTTTCTTGAGGGGGAATATACTTAGGGAAGTCTTTTAGCGAGAGGATTTCAAGGCCGGGAAGCGTCTTTAAAAGTGGGAGGAACTCTCGAACTTTATGAGGATTGCTAGTAGCTAAAACAAGTTGCATAACAGGCCTTTTGAGGTTTTATTTTTTAGAATGGAGGATCACTCCATTCTAAAAAACTCCTAATCTAAGAAACTCTTAATGCTCATGGCAGTGTACTTTTCATTCTGATGCTCAAAGGTGTCACCAACATTTGCTCCGACCATGGCTTTTGCAAGGCGGGATTCAGAAGAGAGGATCTTCTTTTCTGGGTTAGTATCCCAACGGCCAAGAATTGTATAGGTCGTTTTTTCCCCTTTCGAATTCATGATCTCTACAATGTTTCCAATACCGACTGCTGATTTTGAAATGTCTTCTTTGGTGATGATGCGAGAGTGGTTCAATTGGTCTGTTAGACTTTTTAGTTCACCTTGCAGTCCAGCACGTCTTTCTTGCGCAGCTTTGTATTCGCTATTTTCTCTTAAGTCACCAAGCGCTCTTGCGGCTTCGAGCTCTTTCGAGTTGTCGATAACTTCAACTGTTGCAATGTGACGTATGCGCTCTTGCAATTGGTGATAGCCAGTTTGAGTTGTCCAAATGATCTCTTCGCGCTCTTTGGCCTTTTTTTTCTCTTCACTTTCTTTTGTAAGAGAAGGATGAATGGCTCCGGCTAGCCCATGGATTATTTTAAGGTCATGATCGCTAAGGGATCTGCATTTTGTTGACAAGAGCAGGAGCTCTCGGGCGTATTCAAGGCTAGTGTCCGCAAGAATTGCCTGAACAACGGCGTAGTTTTTCTTGGCTGTTAGCCTGTCACTAGAGAGGATGGTGTACATTTTTTTGAGGAGATCGCGATATTCGGGGCACTGCTCAAGGTAGTGGAAAAGAACCAAGAATGATTCGAAGAATAGATGGCGTCCTGCTTTGGTTGCAAAGGGGAGATCATCTCTGCTGAGGATCTTTTGGAAGTACCAAACAAAAGCTTCGGGATAAAGTGTAGGAGAGTCTCTGAGTTGCTGGAGACGGTCGTGAAGCAAGACTTCAGTTTTTTTGTAGCTGAGCTCTTTTAAGATAGTATCGTAAAGAGACTTCGTTTCAGAGCAGAAGAAAATCGCTGCGAAAAGTTCAACCCAGTCGAGTCTGTGTTCTTGAATAAGCCTTAAGGCTCTCTTTTGAAGAGCGGCTATTGACATCGCTTTTATAATTTCTTGCCACGGCTTTGACTGTTGCATAAACTCGGGCATCAAGAAATCAGGTTCTTTTCCAAAGAGGTCGTTAAAAAGGATATGGATCTCGAAAGCCTGAGAAGCGTTGAGATTTGACTGTTTGCTCATTTCGAGAAGGTGCTTTTTTATAAAGAGTTCTGAGTCTTCGTGTTTGAAAATTTCAGGGAATTGTTTTGCATATTTGTGAATCACTTCTAGCTGAGCGTCAATATGAGCGGTGGCTTTTAGAGCGCGTCTTAGTTGGTCGTTATGAGTTAGTTCAGCATTTCTTAAGCGGAAAGGGAGGCGGATATTAGTAGGTGTTTCAATCAGAGTGTCTTTCTTAAGCTTTGTTCTAGCTGACTGCCACCATTTTGTCCATTCGTCTTCGGGAATGACTAAGTCACATAATTCATATTTGATCTCAGAAGCTGTTTTGGGGCCAAGATCGCGAAGAAGTATATGGATGACTTTAACGGGATCTTCTTTGGCTTCAGCTTCAAGGACTTCAAAGAAGCTAAACCTGCGAGCTAAAAAGTGGTCATCTTTGAGGGGGATAAGATTCTTGAAGGCATTTTCAAAAGAGAGGTCTTTGTGTCCTGTGAGCCCTTCAAATTCAATAGATACTTGCTCTCTTAGTAGGGAGACATAGACAATTTCGCCTACGCCCCATCCTGCGGTATGAAATAAAAATTTTTTCTTTCCAAAGTGGGAGAGGAGTTCATAGTTTGAAAGAGCGCCTTGGAAGTCTTCACGAGGATTTAGCCCGATCAAGCGGATTTTTTCATTGAAGTGTTCATCCTGGCTATATCTTTTCTTTAGCGTGTCGTAAATCATGTCACCAAGCTGAGGCGTGTTCGTCGTTTGCAGGTCTATGATATGTTTAAGGACCTCGTAGGCTTCTTCTTTTTCGGCAACTCTCTCGAAGAGTGTTAGGGCGGTTTCTGCGTACCGGCCGAATATTTTGGCTAGGTCTGATTTTTTAATGGCATATAGTATTTGGCACAATTCTATGCTATCAACAGGGTCGCTTGTGCAGTACTCTTCCCATAAGCTCATAAAACCCAAAAGATCGCGATCACGACTATTGATTTTTGCTTTAAAATCATCCAGATAGCTCATCGACGCTCCTACACCACTAGTTATCATATCTAACCTTTGATTTGCGACCTAACTCCATGAGACATTGCCCACGCCCACTGCCTCTGATCTGCGACTTAAATCCCATGACGTATTAAGTTTAATCATTATATACTCCGCTTAGCTGAAAACGGAGCTTTGGCGCCGTCCAAATTCCCATTTTCAGCTAAGCGGAGTATAGCAAGCGCTCTCGATATTGATCAATTAAAACCCAGGGTTTAAGCCAGTAAGAGAAATGCCGTTGTGTTTTAATCAAAAAAAGTTGAAAAACAAGGGCATTATACGCGTGCTAGCAACTTGAATCTGCAGCGCTTTGGTTGAATGGGAAAACGAATTATGGATCGAAAGATGAATAAAGGAACTCATTCTTCTAACGGCTCTCCGCTATCAAATCCCGAGGCACTTAGGAAAATGGAGCAGGGAGTTAAGAAGGCGTGTGACACTGTAAAGGGAATGCAGGGGGCAGGCGGGGCTGATAGGCAGGCTTCTGAAGAGATGCTTGATCAGATAGCGAACGATCTGGATCGTCTTAATGAAAGAAGCGCGGAGATCACTGCGGAGTTAGGGATGTCTGAACAAGAACTCGAGAGATATATCGATAATCCTAATAACTTCACGCTAGAAGAATGTGCTGCACTGGAGCGAGCTAAAGAAAAGATCAAAACTGCCGAGGGGGCCGACCCCTCTCAAGAGCTGCAAAAGAACAAAAAGGTGAATAAAAAAGCAAAAAATCAGTGGATTGCAAGTTAGAACTTAGCCGGAATTGGTAAATTTTTAAGGAGACGAGATGTCTAATAATCCGCAAAAAGAGAAGGAAATGGGAGAAGATAGCCCATCAGGAGGCAATGCTGAAGAGGGAGGTGTTATTGCTTCGTTAAAGCACGTTCAAGAGGCTTTTCAGATGGCGTTTAATATAGTTCAAACCCCTAAGCAAAAGCCAGATCCGTTCGCTTCTAAAGGGACTTCCGAGGAGCTGTTAGAGAAAATGGAGAGGGACCTGGATAAGTTACACCAACAGGCCGATGAGGTCTATGCTCAGCTCCAGATGTCTAAAGAAGATATTGCGAAGTTTGTTGAGAATCATGCTAATTTTAAACCAGAAGAGTGGGAGATTATCCAGCAGATTAAAGGTGATATTAACGGCTTCCAGGATAAGGTAAAAGAGCAGCTTGGCGTTATTGCCGAAGAGGCTCACCCAGCCGCTTTGACCGCTAAAGGTAAGTCAGCTGGAAAAAAGAAGAAGGGATTCTCCGCTTAGCTGAAAACGGGGCTTTGGCGCTAGCCCAAATTCCCGTTTTCGGCTAAGCGGAGTATATAGTCGCTGAAGTTTAAAATGAACGAGGGTGGGTGCTTTGAAAAAGGCGGATGAGACGGAAGAAGAATGGAAAGAGGTTCTCCAATCCTTGTTTACCGAAAAAAAACGGGTCAAGGAATTGCAGCGCAAGGTTCAACAGATCGGCGGCGAAAGAAATGATCTAAGGGTTCTCTTGGATAAGGTGCGGCAGCAGGGCCTGGGCAAGGCTTCCTCAGAAGCATCTTCCCCAAAAGAATCCCTTCCCAAGGAAGGCTCTGCGCCCATGGAGTTAAAAAAAGACTCCCGGGTTGCGGATGCGATTGACCGCGTTCAGGCAAGAGTTGCCGGGCAAGAGATTGAAAAAGAAACCACTCGCCTTAAGCTTGCCCTAGAAGAGGCTCAGCGCCGTTTTCACCAGGCTCAAACAAGTTTAACCGAAAGTCAGCAGGAAGTAGCCTCGTTAAAAAGCAAAGCCTCCAATAGCGCGCAAGGTAGCTCAGAGCAAACAGAAGAGCATGCCCAGCTGTGGGAGAGGAATCACAAACTTAACCGTGCTGTTGTATTATTAAAGCAACGCTATGAAGAGACTGTCCGATCTCTAAAAAAAGAGCAGACAAAAAATGAAGCGTTTATTAGTGCTTCTGCTAACTCGATAAAGGCAACTCCTCAAGAGAGCGAAAAGACCCAAATAACTGCTTTATTGAAAAAGAAAGAAGAGGAAGCAGACTCCCTCCAGGCCCGCTGTAATGATCTTCAATCAAAATGGCAAGAAGCTTGCCAAAGGGTCCGAAATCTCGACGCTGCCGGAGATGCTGCAGGTCTTGGCCAAGCTTTATTAAATGAAGAAAACACCCATCTTAAAGAAGAGAACTCTCGTCTCAATGAAGCTCTTAAGGGCATTATTGAAAAGATGCAGGGACTCAAGACTAAAGTTACCGATTCAGATAAACGGCTCCAGGTGCTCTCCTCGCTCAATAGCGTGCTAGAAGGAGAAAACGACTCGTTGAATGAGCGTCAGAAGGAATTAGAAGACAGCCATAAGAAAATGCAAGAGTCGCTTAGCCATTTGCAGATGCGCTTGGTGGAGAGATCTGAAGAGTTGGAGATGGCAGATGCCGCAAAGGCGGGGATGGAAGCTCAGAATTATCAGCTTTTAGAGCAGCAGACAGAGCTCGAAAAGCGCTATCAGGCAGTTTCTTATTCTTTTGAAGAAGCCAGAAATACTCTACATACCCTTCAAGTAGAGAATAAGGAAGGGAAGGCCTTGCAATGGCCCCTAGAGGCAAAGAACGCAGTTCTTGCAAATAAGATCCGCGAATTAGAGGCCAGATGGAGCCAGGCAGAAGAGGGGGTTGTTCAAAAGGAGCAGCAACTTGACGAGCTCAAAGAAGAGCTTCAACTAGCGCTAAATGCTCAAAATAAAGCGACTAAAGAAGTCGTTGAAGCGCGCGGTAATCGAGAGGCTGAGCTTCATGAGTGGCAAGAGGAGGTCCTTCAGCACCGCACAGAAAGGGAAGCTCAACTGCGCCTCTGGCAAGAAGAAATTGCGCAGCACAGATCTCTTACAGAAGCACTGCAGAAGGAAATTGCAGAAGCCAAAAAAGAAAATGAAGAGCTTCAATCTGCGGGCTCCGATGAGGAGGTCAAGAAATACCAAGAGATTGCGCGGGCAGCTAAAGCAAAGCTGGTCGATATTAAGCAGCTGCTAGAAATCTCTAGAAATCAAGGACATCAGCACGAATCTCAGCTCGAACAAGTGCGAAAGAATCTGTCAGAAAAAGAAGCGCGTATTTCTCAGTTGGAAGAGTTTGAATATAGTTATCAGAGGCTTATCGATCAAAAACTTGTCCTTGAAGAGGCGCTTAAGCAGGAAAAGATGCTTACTCTTCGTTTGACTGAAGAAAAAGAGCGTTTTGCCTTGCAACTCAAGAAAAAAGATCATGACGCGCATGCTTCAGGAGAAGCTGCGGTTTTCCATCTTCAGAAGCTTCAGGAAATGGAGCAAACGATTGTCCAGTTGCAAAGCGATAAGGAATCGGCAGAGTCTAAGCTGGGCGCCGCTACGGATAGTCTTGAAAAGGCTCAGGCAAGGTCTGAACTTCTCAGGCAAGAGCTCGATGCAAAAGAAAGACAGCAACAAGAGATCCTTGATAAAATTGAAAAGATAGAGGTTTCTCTTGAAGAGTCTCGCCAGGCGTTAGCAGCGACAGCAGCTGGCTTGGAAGTGGCGTACTTAACGAATGTAGAAACTAAAGAAGAGCTTCGCCTTGCTACTGAAGAGAAAGAAAAGCTAACGACCCAATTGAATGAGCGCACGCAGAAGACTCAGGAAATGGAAAAAGAGCTCCGCTTAATTCGCCAGACGATTGTTCGGGGAATGCGCGAAGTTAAAGAGTTAGAAGTTCGTTATTTAGAAGCTGTCAACGAGAGGGTTTCTGCTGTAAATCAGTATCACGAACTGATGCGACAGTGGGATAGTCGGGATAAAGAGATGAAGATTCTTCAGATGAAAATTTCTGAGTCTCAGGGACGTGAGAAAGGAAGTCAAAGCAGGATTGAAGAGCTTCAGGGGAGCCTTAATGAGGCGTTACAACAGGCTAAGGGAGCTCAAGAGAAGTCTGAATTCATTGAACAGCAAAGACTTGCTCTTGTTCAAGCTCAAAAAGAGCAGGAAGCCTTGTTGGAGTCGAAAAACACCGAGATTCGTTCGACGGTTGCTTTGAAAGAAGAAGAGATGGGGCAATTAATGCGGCAGCATGCGGAAGAGTTAAGTAAAAAAGAAAGTGAGCTAAAAGCATCTATTGCAGAGAAAGATCAAGAGCTTGCGCAGCTCAGAGAAGAGTACGAATCACTTATGACCGAGCGTGAAGAGCTGCAGAAGCAATTTACAGAAGAGCTTCATAGCCGCATCCGCGAAGTGGAAGATCAGATGGTACAGCTTAGGGCAGTTGAGGCAGAAAAGCTGCAACTTGAAGAGCAATTGCAGTCTCTACAGGAGGATCTCTCCGCATCAAAACAGGGATTTAAGCAACTTACGGAAGACCAAAGGGATACTGAGAGAAAAGCTTTAGAGCAAGGGGAGCTAGCGAGCGTAAGACAAAAAGAAATTGAGCAGTTACTCACGCGGCAGCAATCTTCAACCCAGGAAATTCAGCAGTTGCAAGAGAGTGTCTTCCAAACTCAACGTCAAGTTGACGACAGAGATTCGCGCATTCAAATTTCACAGCAGTATCTTGCTAAAAAAGTAAAAGAGGCAACTTCTCTACGTGATTTATTAGAGCAACAAAAGACGCAAATGCTCGAGCTTCAAAACCAAGTAAGTGGTTACAAAGCAAAAATTGGTCAGCTGCAAAATAGTATTGAGCTCCAAACAGCAATGGCTGCAGAAAAGATAAAGAGTGTAGAGGCACGCGCTCAAACTGCAGAAAATCAGATTTTAGAGGGGCAGCAACAACTGGTTGCGGCTCAAGAAAGGTGGCAGCAAGACAAAGCGCGATTGGCAGAGCTCAAGAATGTTAAGGCAGAGTACGATCAAATGATCGTGATTTTCTCTAACATCAAGATGATGATGGGGAGCAACTTCACGCTGCCCCCGTCGATGTCATGGCCGGCAGCTGCCCAGCCAACTTCTTCCATGCCTGAAATAAAGCCCTCTTCTCCTCTGGTATTTGGAAGAGAGAGTGGAAAAGAAGGCGATGGAGTAAAAAGGGAAGAAGAGGTCGATTTATTTTCGACAATGGGCTCTTCTGAAAAAGGGGCTAAGAGTCCAAAGTTAAGTTTCGGGCAAAACCTTTTTGAGACAACGTATAGTTGATTAAATCTCAAATGACAGGCTTTCGCGTTGTCTCAGCCTGTCATTTGAGATTTAATTGATTATAATCAAAAATAAGAGATAAAACCAGATTGAGCAATTCGCGTTGAGACTATGCTGTCAACAGGTTGGAGCAGGTTCAAGATCTAGGCACTAGGTTTTTTCATCACTTGACTGTTCTTTTTTTGTATTTTCTCTCACGTTCTCTCACGCCTCTGTGGTTAAAAAAAACTGGTATTAATATTTTTGAAACACAAGAGAGGGAGGAAAGCGGGCAATGCCACTTCAATCGTAAGGCTGCCAAAACACCCCCCTATAAGCGTCAAATCTTTCTTGATAAAGTCGCCCTATCTCTCAGGAGTTAAAAAAGATAAACTTTTAGTGGGAGCTGCTGCATTCCGACCTCTCCCTCTTGCAAAATTCATGGAGGGTCACTATAAATCAGAATTTTATTTCTGCAAACTGCTCAATCTGGGATAAAATGGAAACAAAAGACCTTGCAAGGTATCTAAAGATGTACCAGTCAGGAGACGTCATCATAAAAGAAGGTGACGTTGATAGGGACTTCTTTTGTCTTGTTCAGGGGAGTGTGTCGATTTGGAAAGGGGATCCTTCAGATTCTGACCACCGTGTAAAGATCGGAGAGTTAGCGGAAAAAGGGACTTACTTTGGGGAAATGGGATATCTGCTTCGGGAAGTTCGCTCTGCAAGCATTATTGCCGATGATAGCGTAAAGGTTCTAAAGCTTCCAGGAGAGATGCTCACCCAGATGATCGAGAATCAGCCTGCATTAGGACTCAAAATTTGTAAGAACTTAGCCAATCGGCTTAAAGGGACAACCATTAAGACGCACGAGGTCTCTCGCCATAGAAAAGAGCTGCAGTCAGATGCTGCCGAACAGCTCCACTTTTCTCAGGATGGGTACAGAAAGGTGTTTGTGATGATCATGGCAGTCCATTGTCAGTTCAAGAATCCTCTTATCAAAGAGCTAATTGAGTACATGGCTCAAAACAAGCTCTTACAAGGGGGTAAGAAGGTTAAGATTGATGATCAGTTCCTTAGAGATATCCCTGAATCGATTCTTCCTCTAGTCCAAAAGGTCTACGAAAAAGACACCTATGTGTGAGAAACAGGAAAGGGATAGTAAGGATGTTATCGTCCTGGGGATCGATCCTGGAACGCGAATCACAGGGTATGGGATTGTCAGACAGCGTGCTGGCATTCATGAACTCATCGATTATGGCTGTATACGCCTGCCTCCAGATCACAAGCTCTCTCAACGCTCCCTTATTCTTTTTGAAAGCATAGACCACCTCTTAGAGAAGTATAAGCCACATGCGCTCTCTGTTGAGACCCAGTATGTCTATAAGAATGTCCAGAGCGCCATGAAACTTGGGATCGCTCGTGGAATGGCGATTTTGGCCTCTACGAGGCGAGGGATACCGGTTTTTGAATATAGCCCATCAAAGGCAAAGCTTGCGGTAGTTGGTAATGGTAGGGCAAGTAAGCAGCAAGTTCAGGGAATGATGCAGAAGCTTCTTAATTTAAGAGAGCTCCCTGAGCCAGAAGATGCGGCTGATGCGCTTGCTCTTGCGGTTTGTCATTTGCATTCGATACACTATCGGCTACTTGGCGGCCTTGAAGTGTGATGAGAAGAAACGGGAAATAGGGAATAAAACAATTCAACGCAAAGACGCAAGGGTGCAAAGAAAATAGGAAGCGTAGGGCTTGGGAGTTGTTATGTTTGAGTTTATGAGAGGAAAAATTGTTGAGGCTGCTGCAAAAGAGGTTATTCTCGAAGTGAATGGCATTGGCTACAAGTTATTTTCTCCCTCCAATCAAGCCTCGCAGCTTCCGCTTCCAGGCGCAGAAGCTCTTTTTTACGTTTCTTTTGTCATTCGGGAATTCGCGCACACTCTTTACGGGTTTTCTACTCGCTCAGAAAGAGACCTTTTTGAACTACTTCTTACCATTTCAGGCGTAGGGCCTAAAATGGCTATTGCAATTATTGGATCTATGAGTAGTCATGAGCTCCGCTCAGCTATTCAGCAGGGCAATACGCTTGTTCTTTGTAAGGTTCCTGGAATAGGGAAGAAAACTGCAGAGCGCCTTGTAATGGAGCTGCGTGATAAATTAGCTGCTTGGGAAGGCCCTCTAGATGTTGAGTCTGTTCAAGGAGGCTTTTCAGGGACTTCTGGGCACCTTGTTCGCGATGCCACTAATGCCTTAATAAACTTGGGTTACAATCAAAGTACTGCCCAAATGGCCATCAAAAAAGCGCTAGATCATCTCTCAGGAGAGCCTGAGCTCAGCGCCCTTATTACCTTTGCTCTTAGGCAAAAGTAACTCAAAAACAGAACAGCTAAAGAATAGAACAAATAGGGCACTTTGAAGAGTCGTGTCCACGTGCTTGGCAGTATTCCCGAGCAAAGTAGATGATCTGTAGATGAAGCTTATTCCAAAGGTGTTTTGGGAAGAGTTTTTTAAGGTCAGCTTCTGTTTGAACTACGTTTTTTCCGCTGCTGAGCCCCCATCTATGAGCGCATCTGTGGATGTGGGTGTCTACAGGAAATGCAGATTCTTTAAACGCCTGAGACATCACTACAGCAGCTGTTTTGTGTCCTACTCCAGGAAGGGCCTCCAGCTCTTCGAATGAACGCGGAACTTTGCCTTGATGCTTATTGAGGATGATTTCTGAAAGGCGCCAGATGTCTTTTGATTTTCTTGGTGCAAGTCCGCAAGGGCGGATGATGTTTTCAATTTCTTTAATTTCTAACTCGACCATCTTTTCGGGTGTATTTGCCTTTGCAAATAGCTCTGGAGTGATGGTGTTTACACGCATATCTGTGCACTGTGCAGAGAGCAGGACGGCAACAAGCAGGGTGTAATGGCTGGTGTGTTTAAGAGGGATCGGAGTGACTGGATAGAGCTCTTCTAGGATGGAGGTGATTTTCTTTGCTTTTGCGGCGCGGTTCATTTTACCAACATTTTTTATAAAAATTTTCAGCTAAGAGGAGTATATACTCCGCTTAGTTGAAAATGGAAATTTGGAGTGCTGGAACCTGTCACAGAACTCCAAAGTCTTACTGCGTTCGACCTTATAGTCGATTAAATCTCAGCCTGCTCTTATTTCCCGATACAGAATTGGGAGAAGATAGAGGACAAAATATCCTCCGTCACATGAATGCCAATGATATGTCCGAGTTCTCTCAAGCACTGCCTCATTTCAAAAGAGAGGAATTCAGGAGAGATTTTAGTTTG
The DNA here is from genome assembly GCA_945882915.1 of Waddlia chondrophila WSU 86-1044. Classification (GTDB taxonomy): domain Bacteria; phylum Chlamydiota; class Chlamydiia; order Chlamydiales; family CAMCWV01; genus CAMCWV01. The sequence continues at coordinate 100,360 of CAMCWV010000004.1, forward strand.
CAGCCCTTCAATTACTTTTTGGCAGCTCTCAATTGCCTTAATAAGAGCTTCTTTGTGTCTCAAATTTGTGATGATCACCTCTTCTTTCGAAGGGGGGCCGTTTTTCCAAATGACTTTGTCAATCGACTCGTGGAGGGTTGCAATCCCTTGCTTTGTCTTTGCAGAAAGGCTCACAACGGTTTTTAAGGGGAGCTCTGGAAGGTTCGGGTGTGGCAGATCGATCTTATTCCAAATGGCGATAGTTTTTTCTTCTGGAAGCGTGCGGATGAGCTCCCGGTCTTCTTCGTTAAGACCGCGCTCTGCATCAAGTACGAGCAAGATGAGGTCAGCCTCTTTCATCGCCTGTTTTGAGCGGCGTATTCCTTCTATTTCGACGATTTCAGAGGCTTCCCGGATTCCTGCGGTATCAATAAGCCGTAAGTTTAATCCATTAAGGCGGAGTCCTTCTTCGAGGGTATCACGTGTTGTTCCTGGAATGGGGGTGACAATGGCCCTGTCTTTATCAAGAAGAGCGTTCATTAAAGAGGATTTTCCGACGTTCGGACATCCTGCTAGGCATAAGGAGAGGCCGTCATGAATGATTTTTCCATCATGAAAGGTCTCTGCAAGCTCTTGCATGGAGGTTGCTGTGGCTGCTAGCCGCTCACAGATTTCTTCCATCGAGGCGAATTCGATGTCCTCTTCAGGAAAGTCGACACATGCTTCAAGGATTGCTGCAATGGTAATAAGTTGACTTTGAAAGTCTGCGATTTTTTTTGACAAGACCCCTTTTAATCGGTCTTCAGCAGCTTTTAAAGAGAGTTCATTTTTTGCGCAGATGAGATCTTGAATGGCTTCTGCCTGGGCTAGGTCCAGTTTCCCGTTCATGAAAGCTTTAAAAGAGAACTCTCCTGGAAGTGCAGGGCGGGCTCCTGCAGCCAAAATCACCTCGAGAACTCGTCTAGAAACAAGGCTCCCGCCGTGGCTTTGGATCTCTACAGTGTCCTCTCCTGTAAATGAGCGGGGCCCGTGCATGACAATTGCAAGGGCAGAGTCGACGTTGTCTCCTGCTGCATCTTGCACCCAGCCGTAGTGAACGGTGTGGGTTTTATAAGAGCTTACTTTGCCCGAGAAGATTTTGTCTGCGGTGGCGATCGCCTCTTTGCCAGAGATGCGAATTACTGCAACGCCTCCTTCTCCTGGTGGAGTAGCGATTGCCGCAATAGTTTCACCAGGTTGGTAGAAGTAGTGGCTGAAATGCATGAGTTTGTCCTGATAAAATCAAATGGCGTGAGAGAACATCTGCTTGATAGTCGATGAGATGCCTTTGAATTTTATCCACAACGACCTTCTATTGTAAACACATTCAAGGTCGGAGATAAGTTGACGGACGTGGGAATATCTACTGGGGCGTCCTGATAGGGCCTTCATCAGGATCATTTCGAGCTCATGCGGAAGGTCTATTTTATGTTTGGAAGGGTCGGGAACAGCGCCTAAGCGGGCATCTTCGAGTTTAGCATAGTTAGAGGCGTAAGGAAGGGCTCCTGTGAGGAGTTCGTATAGGATGACGCCCATCGAATAGATATCTGTTTTGCGGTCTGCGCGAGCTCCATTGATTTGCTCGGGGGCTAAATAGGGGAGATGTACAATGTTTGCAACGGAGCGTGATTCTGTTGGGGCTCTGGCGTTTACGAATCCTTCTAAAATAAGTTGCCCACGGCCGGCGACTCTTAAATGAGAGACGGTGAGGTCGCGGTGTGTTGTTTGCGCTTCGTGGATGTAGTCGAGGATTCCTAGCGCTTGAATGATAAACCGAATGGTTGTGAACTGTCGCTGCTCTTCATTTTGGATTTCTGCAAGGACGCGCGTGATCGGAAGCGTTGTTTGCGCTTTATGTGTGTAGTAAAAATATTCTTGACCCTCAGAGCCATTGACAAGGCCATAATCAATTGCAGAGACAAGTGTGGGAAGGGGAAGTTTTTGAGATTGACAGGCGCGTGTTGTTAAAGTTGTCAGAGATCTTCCTTGACGCACGGGGATCACTGTCATAAAAACGTGTTTACTGCTCTTGAGATGCAAGGCTCTGTAGATAGTTTTAAGGCCGATTTCGTCGATCTTTCCTTCTAGCTTATACCCTTTGACGATAATTGTATTGCTCATTACAATCTCTAGAATTATTTGTGTATAATTTATTAATTACTATGACTATTTGACTATACTCCCAGTGTAGAGGCTGTCAAGAAATAATAATTTGACCTCTGAGTTGAGAGACAATATTAGGCGATATTTATGAGCAGAAAATTTCTTGGATTTTTGGCGATTTCCACTTTAATAACGCCATTTTTATGGAGCGCAGATCCCGTAGTTCCACGCTCAGAATTTATTTCGAGTGTTTGGGTTCGGGATGATCTTAAGGCTCTCGATCAAGCAATTAAGGCAACTAAGCTTTCTTTAGGCCATCAGGAAAAGCTTAGAGGGCTTGTTTTAGAGCTGCAAACTGCGCAAGATGCTCATCTTAAAGATCAAGACAATAACGCTCTTGCCATAGCATTGATGCGGACAACGCATCAAGTTTTAAATCTTGTTGATTCTGAGCATTTGGAGCATCTCCTCCAGCCACAATTTCTCAGCGAGCTCCGTTCTGTAGATAAAATTACAAAGAAAGATGGTCTTGCAAGACCGTAGTATATACTCTTCTTAGCTGAAAACTGGAATTTGGATGGTGCAAAAGCCCCGGGAGCTTTCGTTCCATCCAAATTCCAGTTTTCAGCTAAGAAGAGTATATTTTGCAGCATTCACCAAATTACGTGAAGAGGTCTAATGTCCCATCAGATTACCTACGTTGATCGTCTTACCCAAAAACAAGAAATTGAAAAGGTGTATGGCGGTGGCGCTCTAAGGTTTGTCTATGGAGACAATTGGATTAGTCGTTTTATTGGAAGGCCTCTTGGCTGGATCGGTTCAAAGTTTGCTCTTTGTTCTCACCTTTATGGGCTATATCAGAAAAGCTCTTGTAGCGCGCGGAAGATTAAGCCTTTTATTCAATATTTTAATGTAGATGCAACAGAGTTTGCTGATTCTGTTGATAGTTTCCGTTCATTTAACGATTTCTTCTGTCGTCATTTAAAACCCGAAGCAAGACCTATTGATGAAGATGTAAATAGCGCTGTCATGCCAGCGGATGGGCGTTATCTTTTCTATCCCAATATAGCTAAGGCAGATGGGTTTGTGGTTAAGGGTAAGAAATTTGACATTGCAACTCTTGTGGGAAGCTCTTCACTTGCAGCGTCTTATCTTAATGGAAGCATGATTATGGCCCGGCTGTGCCCGACAGATTATCATCGCTTTCATTTTCCTTGCACAGGTACTCCAGGAGCCTCTTCTATTATTAATGGGTGTTTGCTTTCAGTTAATCCATTAGCGATAAAAAGAAACATAGAAACATTTTCTGAGAACAAACGTTCTATTTGCGAGCTCTCTACAGAACTGTTTGGAAAGGTTTTGTTAATTGAAGTTGGAGCAATGGCAGTGGGGACAATTGGCCAGACCTATGAGCCTCAGACACTTTGCAAAAAGGGTGCAGAAAAAGGTTTTTTTTCTTTTGGAGGCTCTTCGGTTATTATTTTATTTAAACAAAATCGAATTGTTTTTGATGAAGATCTCCTTCAATTGTCAAAGGGACATATAGAGGTAAAGTGCTTAATGGGGCAATCATTGGGAAGGAGAAAATAAAAATATTGTAGATAATAATTCTTGAAGCTGTTAATGGCTATTAGCAAATATGAATCTATCGAAGTATTGGAGTTTGACAAGACCTTTTCTACTTACGGCAGATTCAATCGATGGTAGTAATGTACCGCTCTCAACAGCTTTAACTAAAGTTAAATAGTGTATTATCTTATTCTAGCCACTGTCATCTTCCTTCTAGCAATTTGTACCCGCCGGGCCTGGCTATCAGGAACTCAACCCTCTATTTTAGATATTCAAAGTCGAATCAAAAAAGCCTCTCAGCTTGTTGCTCTTAATAACTGGAAAGTGGCAGCTCAAGAAATAGAATCCCTCAAAGAAGAGAGCTCTCAAGGTTCTACTATTGACGCTAGTATTAAATCTGATATCAGCCTTCTTTATGCCAGGGTTTTAAGAGGGCAGGGCGATCTTGATGAAGCCCTTACATTTATCCAAAAAGAACTTATTCAATATCCCGAAACATTAGCTTTATACCGCGAACAAGGGAAAGTTCAGCTTGAGCTCGGCTATTTCCTAGAAGCGCTTCGCTCTTTCCAAAAAAGCGAACTTCTTCTTCGTGGGGAGGAAGATGTTCTTGATCTTGCAACTGCTTATTTTCAATTGGGGCAAATTAAATATACTTGGGATTTACTTGCTGAATGGATTGAAGATTCGTGTAACGTCGCGCTTCTTTCTTTGGCAGGTGATTGTTATTGGCAGGCTAAAACTTATTCTCAGGCAGTTGTTTTTTATCAGAGGGCTCTCAAAAGTGGAGGGTCGAGTCACCAGCTTCTCACAAGGCTTGGGCATTGCCTTGGTTGCTTAGGGCGGATTCACGAGGCAGAGCAGGTCTTCCGTGAAATTCTAGCTTGCGATCCAGCTGACATTTCCACGGCATTAAGTTTGGGTGTTTCCTTAGAGATTAATGGCTTTTATGAAAAGGCGATGAGTGTCTATCAGCAAAAGGAAATATGGGCTCTAGGAGATGGTCAGATTCTTCGGCAGGCAGGTATTTGTGCTGTTCATATGCAGCAGTACCGTTATGGAGAGCTCTATCTTCAGGAGGCTCTTCAGCGCTTGGGGACTTCAGCTCAGCTACTTACATATTTAGGTTATTGCCTGGAATGTCAAAATAAGTGGGACGTGGCCGAGAAGATCTACTTGCAGCTTGTTGAAGAGTATCCAGATGTTTCAACGGGGTATCGGGTGCTCGCTTGGCTCTACGGAGTAGGGCTCAGCACCACCCTGACTCCAGAGAAGGGGCTTGCGATGGCTTCTGCAACAATAGAACTGTCGGCAGATCCTGTTTCTTGGGAAATTCTTAGTGCCTGCGAAGCGCGCGCTGGGAATTTTTCGCAGGCTCACGCCATACAAGAGAGTTTATCGGCTCGTAGTCATGATAAGCCCACAAGAGTCCGCCGTTACCGTGCAATGCGCGCTCTGCGCAAAAAGCTCCCCCTCAACGAACACCACCTCTCCCGTCAACTCGTCGCCTAAGACGCAGGTTTCAAACAGAAAATATACTCCTCTTAGCTGAAAATAGGACTTTGGACGGCGCCAAAGACCCGGGGCTGAACGATCGCAAGTGCCCTTTGTATTTCTAATACTAAGGCACTTGCGATCGTTCAGTCGCGGGAGCTTTCGCGCTAGCCCAAATTCCCGTTTTCAACTACGAGGAGTATATGTCTGCATTTCCGTAGGTTCCTTTCAGTCACCTACGGCTAACATCTGCCACGGCCTTGCCGCTTAACTACCGCTTGCGCGGTTTTCTAAAAAACAACCACCAACTCCGCGCCCCCTTCTCTTTTCTCTCACGTTCTCTCACGCCTCTGTGTTTCAAAAAACAGATATTAAGATTTTTGAAACACAGAGGCGTGAGAGAACGTGAGAGAACGTGAGAGAAAGAAAAAGGCCTAAAAATGTGGGTAATGACAAGGCTAAAGCCCCTGGGCTATGGCGCCGTCCAAATTCCCATTTTCTGCTAAGAGGAGTATATGTCCGATTAAATTCGTCTGGAGTTGGAGCAGGTTCGTGCTGCGATATGGACACTATACCGTGACTGCTTAAAAATTTCTTTATGCGCTTGCACTGCCCCGGCCCCTCTCCCTTGCAAGAAATGCTTCCTATGCCGTAGCCTTTATAGATCTTATTGGATTTATGGTGTGTATCTCCTTGGTTCCTAGCCCATCCAGTAAGTTCCTAACCTTTACCAAGTTGTTCTCATGTTTGGTTTCTTAAAAAAACTGTTCGGCACAGCTCAAACCCGCTTAGTGAAAAAATATCAAAAGG